>JADJLG010000001.1:2021386-2758329 GCA_016710235.1 Saprospiraceae bacterium | reverse complement strand
ACTGTTTGTGCTAACTGATGAACCGGACGCATCTATGACTATGGAGCTTTTAATGCAAGATAAGGTATCGACAGGGCTTGATACTTCTGCATGAATAAAAACTACTTGAAGACTAAGATTAACGATTGAGTCACAAGCTTTTAGTGATTTAAATATCTCCTGGTAATTTCCAGTTTGTGTTATAGATTTACCATTAAAGAGAAAAGTATCCCCTTGACAAATAGACTGTTGTATATTGGTTGGAGAGATGGTTCGCCCAATACTAACATTGATGCAATTTTTTGATAGTTCGGCACAAATACCATTTTTCCCTTCATTTATATTTTGTTTTAAATTGCTCAATTTGGGACTTGTGGCAGGATCGGGGATTTCTGGCAGGCTCGCGATTGAATAAGATAATCCGCAAATTTGATAGTCTCCGGGAGGATAATTCCTTAAATCTACTTTGTCTACCAATGCCAGAATTATATCATTTTGGCTGATAACAAATTTGTATTGATAATTTATTGGATCCGGAGTAAAATTTGGAAATTGAACATTGAGGTTCAAATCTAATCCCGGGTCTTGCTCACACAAAATAATATCAGATTGGCTAAAAACACCGCCGTTTGGACTACAAGAGGAACAGCCAATACCTCTGTCATCACAAAACAACAAACAAAAGCTTTCAACAAATCCTGAATAAAACCTTGCCCCATCAGAGATTTGTAGAGACCAAGTTCCATTTACAGGTCCTAAATTAAAATCTTCAAGACAGCCGTTATTCGGGTGATAAGTTCCTGAATAAAAAGTACCTAATATTCCCCATCCTTGTATATTGTCCCACTTGGCTTTAAATCCTGGATCAGGGATAGGGGTTTGATTACAAGGCACAAATGTAACATTCCACCGTGTAAAATCAGTTCTTCCTGCATTACCTACAGGGCCTACAAGCCTGATGGATTGTCCTGACGGTGAAACCAAATCCATTGTAAGGTCCCCAATAAACTTATGATTAAACTTCACTCTTACACCGCAAAGTCCTTGTTGAGGAGTAGATAAATCATTGTTTAGCGCTCCATTAATCTGTAATCGCAATGTGGTCGAACCATCATCGATAATAGCAAGAGAGGAGTCAATACAACACCATTGCGCACTTATAGAAATACAATACAGCCAACTACCAACAATTGTTAATATGAGGTTTACATTCTTCATTCGTCACTTAAGACTCTGTTTCAACGCAAAGTTACAATAATTTATATATTAAACAAAAATCAAATATAATAGTTTTTTTGCGATAATAAATATCAAACGTAGAATATTTTACAAAACAATGTATCTGCCAAATAGTTACAAACATTTTTATATAAAAAAAGGCAGAACTAAAGTCCTGCCTTTTCAACTATTTTTTAATTGATCTATAAAATCAATTGCTCATCATCATCCTTTTGGTGGCAGTACTGTGAGCAGCATCCAATTGATAATATATGACTCCTGATCCTGATATTTCGCTTCTTTGGACTTTCATTTGGTTCATGCCCTTCTGTCCATTGAGTTCATAAACCTAATCACTTTGCCCGTGAGGTCATATAATGTTAGCTTGACTGGTCCTGATTCCGGTAATCGATAGCTGATCACTGTTTCCTTATTAAATGGATTCGGATTGTTCTGATACAACTCGAATACTCCACTTTCCACTACAGTGTCTGAATTCCTTACATCCAGAACTACTTCCTTCAGGTTGCCTTCCTTGTCATATGCTTCTGAGCTCGTCAAATCTCCTGTGATCGACATCAGTCTACTGAGTTTTCCACCTTTCATTGCCTGAACTCTCAATTTGTACAAGGTTTCGCCTTGTGTAACAGTCTGTGATCCTGAATTGTCCCATGACATGGTCACAATCCCTTCAGACCTTCTTCCAAGGTTGAAGTTCTTCTCTTCTATTGTCAATGATCCGCTCTCCACTGAAACAATTTCTATAGCACTGGCATCAAAGCTGATTGTATACTGAAATCCTGTTATACTTTCAAATCCTCTGCTACTCACCTCAATTTCATAGCTCTCTCCCGCTTTGAATTCCTGTTCTTTCACTTCAAGTCGCAATTTCGCTCCAGTTCTTGTTTCTATATTCTGTCCAAAATGAGCTCTTGCTGTCTGGTTTACATCTCCAACTTTTATGGACATGAAATCTACTTTGTTTTCAGACTGCAGATTCTTAATTTCCTTACTTGTTGGAAAATCAAATGGTTGAGTAGGATCGCTAAACACATAATCTGATGGTATGATCCACCAGCTCGGTGTCTTAGTAAACTTGCTTGTCACTCCTAAGATCAGCTTTCTGATCTCGCTGATATCACTTGCTGTGATTGTCTTGGACTTATTGACGTCAGCTGCAATGAATTGAACCGGATCCCTAAACTCTTCTTGTCCTAAGATGTGCTTCTGAATCTTTACGATATCCGCTGTGCTCACACCGTTCAAGTAATTGTCATTGCGCTCAGGTTTGATCACATAATCTTGTCCTTCTATCAGTTTGCTGAATGTATACTTTCCATCCACCGATGTCATCATCTCCTTCATCAATTGCCCGTTCTTCATCAATTCAACATCTGCATCACTTGTTTCAGATCCATTGTTCGTCTTGATGGCTCCATACACCTTACCATTGAATGTTCCATCATCAGGACAAACATTGTTTGGATCTTGTACGATCATTGTCGTCTCGCAGCAATCCTTGTTGCCCTCTTCATCTTCTACACAAATCTTCACCGGTAAGATCAATTCATCATTTACTCGTTTTGCTTCAAAATCTGAACAGCAGATCAATAAACTGTCTGAGCCTCCTTCAAAATATATCTTCAGATTGGCTGGCGGTGTACAGTTGTCGTAGCTGCCATGGTCGAAGTCTTTCGCCCATATCGTGATACAGCCAGTACTTGGCATCACCGTGGTCACTATCCCTGACAAACAATATGGTGTCGGTGCTTTGCAGTCTTT
This sequence comes from Saprospiraceae bacterium, assembly GCA_016710235.1. Lineage (NCBI taxonomy): Bacteria > Pseudomonadati > Bacteroidota > Saprospiria > Saprospirales > Saprospiraceae > Saprospiraceae bacterium. The sequence goes on along the minus strand of JADJLG010000001.1, from coordinate 2,755,350 downwards.
GATCTCAAACAGTTTTTCACAGACTCCTATATTGCCGCAGCCATCTTCTACATACCAGGATATTCTGTGTACTCCGATTGGATATACGCCACTGGCATTGAATGGATTCCCTTGATTGTCTGCATATGGATTATGGTTGAACCGCGGTGTCTCTCCATTATCAAACTGCTTGTGCGTCAATGAGCCCACTTTCAAATCATAGCCACTGTGACTTCCTTTTCCATCATTGTATAAATCTATCTTATATTCCCAGAATAACCAATCCTCAGGTGTACAATGATCGGTTGCGGTAGCTGTCAAGTTGATATGGCCCCAACATATACCCGTTAACGGATCTTTAGTTGCAGGTTCACAATCACTCATTGAACAGTCCACTACAGGATCGTCATTGTCCCTTACCTTGATCACCTGCTGATACTCCCATCGGCCTGTAAGGATGTTTCTGCTTGGATCGTACTGGCACCAGTCAATTACTGTCCACGTTCTGATCACTTTCAAGCACGCATCCGGCTCAATTGTAAATACTTCATCATCATATTCGATTGCGATCAATGCACAGTTGTCGTCTGCATTGTTCATCACTTTCGGTCTGCCCAATCTTGGATTGTCAGGGCTTAAGTCAGCTCCACATCCGTCCAGTTCTACCCTTCCCGGTAAGCTCGCGCTGATACAGGTTGGCCATTCGATGTCGTCGTTTGGATCGCAGTAGTCTGCAGGATTCACATAGAATGGATCACAGTCCACTATCCAGATCGTCTGCTGACGGCTCAAGGTTACTCCCGTTGACGTTCTTACTGTAAACGTCCTTGTCAAGACTCCTTGTCCACACTTCACGTTGTCATCGTTTGGTGTCACCGTTACCGATACATTACAGCCTCCTGTCACATAGCCATCAAAGCCCCATACCAACTCATACTTGTTGTCCGGATGGGCCGGATTGTACAAGCTGTTGTAGTAGTTACATGCTATGTTTGCTGCAGGTAAATTCGGTGGTACTGCCCCTGCTGATGGGCCAGGATAGTTGTGCAATGTATTTGGCACACAGTATCTCTGACATACCAGATCATTTGTTTTCACTTTAGCTCTCGCACTCAAGTCCGTTACCACTCGTCCAAATGTTGGATCCAATGGATCACGCAATTTTTCAAAATCATACCAGAACCAGCAGCTCACCACAATATTCGGTGGTGGGATCAATGTTGGCAATACCTTGTCTTGTACTTCTACTTCTACCATGCAATCGCTGTAGTGACCAAACAAGTCCCCTACAAACTGTAGATTCGGTCCGCTTCTTCCCATTCTGTTCGGATGGATTGGGCCCGCTCCTGGATCTACGTCAAATACTCGCATCACTACCATGATTTTTTGCCCTACATCCGCGCAACAGAATTTTACAAAATCATCAAAATATACCTGATTGCCCGGTGCAAACACTGGATCCGGATCATCGTCTCCGTTCAGTCCATTGCATGACACCCTGTTGTCTGTTGGTGGCAGACGTCCGTTGATTGTGCCCAACAACTCTTCCATTCTGATCGCTTTCACGTATATATGGGGGGAACAGTTGTCAAATGAGCCTTCATCAAACGATGTCGCAAATATCTTCGTGATATTCTCTCCTGCACTGCCTCCTCCTACTAAGCTCACTACTGTATTCCTGATACACACAGGTATCGGAGGCACATTGTCCAGTACATTCAATCTTACTGTCTTCTTCGTGATATTTCCACAACAGTCTTCTGCTACGATATACGCATTCTGGATTCCTCTTGGCAGGCCAGATACGATATATCCATCTGTTTCGTTGCCACTCACAACTCCATCTTCTACTTCTACTGTGTAATGAAGCTCATTGCTACAGTTATCCAACAACCAGGCCGGTGGTACTTCCCAGGTTCCTGTACAGCTCCATACATCCATCGTCACTACTGCTGAATCCGGATACAATACTTTCGGTCCTTCTACGTCCGCTACCTTGATCACCTGATTGTGGCCCCCTACTTTGCCTGTACACCAATCCATTACTGTCCATTGTCTCAACACTTTGTAACAGCCTATTGGACCTGCATCACAACCCGGTTTTGCCAAGTCGATGATTACATCCTGATACGTCGTTCCAAAATTGCGACATGCCGTAGCTGGTCTTCCTGTTCCATACCACATCACGTGTACTTCCGGTCCATAACAATTCGGATTCAATGCATCCCAGTTCTTGTGTGCAGGATAATATACAGGATCCGGGCTTGGGTGGCCATAGTTCGGATCATTTACATCATCTATACAATTCCAGCCTAATGCTCTTGGTATTCTCCTTCCCAATGTGCCGCCTGGTCCCAAATAGATATTTGGTCTCGTCGGATTTGCCCTCCAGTATACGCTGTCCAACAGATACCCGTCGATACAGGTATCCGGTGCTACTTCGTGTGGGGTCACATCTTTGTTCCTGTCTATCTTCCCATCACAGGCCAGCATCGCTCTATTACCTGGCAATCCATCATAGTTTGCCGGTGCTAATACATTGTTTAAATCTCCTAAGTTTACTGTAATCGTTTGAACACAGCTTGACTTGTTGCCGCTACCGTCGATTGCAGTCCATCTTCTCTCTATTATTTTATCATAGCCCAAGGCACAACTTCCTTGTGTCACATTATCTTGGTAAGTCAACGTATAACCACCACAATTCTCCTCTACTGTAGGCGTGCCTGTATTTGCCGGCAATGTACTCGCCGTACAATCCAAGGTCAAATCCCCGGGACAGGTCAATACAGGCGCAAGTTTGTCTTCAATCCTGATATGGCCCCAACAACTGTTGCCCGTTACTGGATCGATTACTTTCACCTGATAATTTTGTCCTATATCCTGAACGCCTACCTGTACTCCCGGTACTGTCGGTCGTCTATCAATCAACTGTCCCGTATTCCAATTCCTGATCTCTACAATATAATCGTCATAACAACTGTAGGGTCCTCCCTCTAATACATCGTCTGCTCCTACCGTTGCATAACATTCCTCGTCCAGGCTCACCTGTACGTCATCATTGCACGAAAGGCTCCGCTTCGGATTTGCATATGCATTCACGCATACATCAAATGTACATGTTGCCAGATTGCCTGCTGCATCTCTCGCTTCGTAACATAATGTCGTGCATCCTATCGGAAAATAGCATCCGGGTCCATATGGTGCTCCACAGGTTTGGATCACTCTTACTCGATTTGACGTTGCTAATGCATACCCAATATGACCGATCCAGTTCGTGTTTCCAAATCCAAATGATGAGTTCACAAACGGTGCTGTAAATAAGCCCCCTGTATATGTAGCTCCGTTCACCGGCGTATTTACGTTTGCATCTCCAAAAATACCCGTCGTACAGTCTCCGAATATGGACAAGTATGCACTGGCTTGTCCCGGCGCGTGGATATAAACTCCTCTTGTCTCCCCTGCTGCCATCGTCAAACAACCAATTTTGGTACTGTCTACGATGATCGGATCACATCTTTTCAAGGTATCATAGGCGGTTCCGGTGATTAAATTGAATGTATCTTTTGGTCCGCTAAATCCGGCATGGGTTGCTACTCTACTAGCACACAATGTCCATGCACTCGCTGTTGCTTGTACCGGTGCATATGGGCCGGGCGCTGTACGATAATAAATATTGTGGTTCACATTCGCAAATGAGAACCAACCCACTTCCTGCAGATTCAATTGCCCACCTGATGTATTCACCAAGTCAAACATCACTCCCCATGCGCCAGCTCCTCCTGATATCTGCCAAGCTGCATTCGTACGGCATATATTGCCTACACGGTTGATGTTGCCAAAATATTGTCCCGCAGGACAATTGTCCATTGCAGTAAATGGTGGTGCATTCCAAGTTACAACACATTCACCTGGACCCGCGTTCAAGGTTATTGTTCCTGTAGGGCAAGACGGTACAAAAACAGGTGGAACATCATCACTCACTGAGATTTCTTGGATGAGTTGCATTTCCTCACATGTGTATCGGTTGATAGATGTCCAAGTTATATTATGTTTGCCATAAGGCAAAGAAATATTTTCTCCACAAGGAATATCTAAATTATTCACTGCTTTGATATTCGACTGTGGAATGGATAATTCCACATTCACCCAATTCTCAGAACAACCCGGAAATGAACCAGAGCTGGCAACTAAGGAATTAGGTCTAATATACCAGTGCAATCCACCTGAAATCTGAGAATTGAATTCACAAAAAGACATAGTACAACTTGATGCGATCAATGAACAATCTGGTCCTGTTTCTCCCACTCTACAAATTTCATTTCCCTTTTCATCTATCAAAATAAGTACTTCATGCTTTGAAGATAAATCTCCAATAGCAGATAAATTGATTGTTACGTCAGAACAGGCAGCAGAAGGCAAATCTCCAAAAATAATTTTGGTGGTATCCAAATGAACCTCACCAGCGCTGAAAGTTGAGAAGACGAGATCGAATTTCTTACTATACAAAGCAGGGGGTGTGTTTGGATCAGGCATACATCCGCATTCCGGTATCGTAGTTTCCGGACATGCTAGTGCAAACTGAGCGGCACATACGTCATTAAAATTAATCGGAGAAGGTGGGATAAAATCACAATCCTGAGCTGAAGCTGCAAGAGATAAGAAAAACATCACAACACCTGAAATCAAAGCATGTAGATACTTTTTCATGAGTTCATTCTGAGTTTGGTTATAATAATTTTGAATAAATTACCCTAATTTGCAAACAACATTCAAGCTAAAAGCCAGAATCAAACTACACAATAAATTAAGTAATGGTTTGCTTCGTCCTTACTTTCCTATTATACGTAGTTATAATATGTTACGCCATTTAACATAACTATTCAACCACAAAAGTATAAAACCAATTAGAAAACCAAGCCATTTTTTTTATTTTTTTTATATTAATTAAAAATATTTATAATATACTGTTTATGTGTTATTTACAAATATAAGTATTATATAATTCATAATCAATTGATTATGAGTATATTTACATTAAATGAATATTATCTCTTTAAAATAAGAAGAAATGAATAACTTTAGACCAAATATTATTCAGAAGTTTAGAATAAAAGCAATATTGCCATGAAATCAATCATTCCATTTATTATTTTTTTTAGCTGGTTCGTTTTTGGTCTGGCTCAGTCTGACTGTAAATTATCTGAATTAAAAATCAAACCCTTAGCATGTGATTCTAATGATTACTTCAAGGCAGAACTGGATTTCAAACATGAAGGTCCGGGCGATTGCTTTCGCATAAAAGGTAATGGACATGATTATGGAGAATTTAAATATTCCTTGCTTCCTATCGCGCTTGATTCCTTTAAAGGTGATTGCAAATCATCTTATGAGTTTGTCATCCAAGATTGTCACTTTCAGGATTGCAAAATTGTTGGAGAACTTGCAAAAGTATGTTGCGATTCTTTGGAATGTTCGATCAAAGACCTCCAAGTAGAAAAAACAGCATGCAATGACGATCAAAAGTTTTTTGTCTTTTTCAAATTTAACCATCAAGGATCGGGGGACTGTTTCCGCATCAGGGGAAATGGACATGATTATGGAGAATTTAAATACTCTCAACTGCCTGTGAAAATTGGGCCACTCACAGGGGATTGCACTACGAACTATGAATTCGTCATCATTGATTGCCATAAAGAAGACTGCAGGCTGGAATACAATCTCGGCAAAGTTTGCTGTGAATCCTCTGATTGTAAATTATCCGAACTCCAAGTAGAAAAAACAGCATGCAATGACGATCAAAAGTTTTTTGTCTTTTTCAAATTTAACCATCAAGGATCGGGGGACTGTTTCCGCATCAGGGGAAATGGACATGATTATGGAGAATTTAAATACTCTCAACTGCCTGTAAAAATTGGGCTACTCGCAGGGGATTGCACTACGAACTATGAATTCGTCATCATTGATTGCCATAAAGAAGACTGCAGGCTGGAATACAATCTCGGCAAAGTTTGCTGTGAAAACAATGCATGTAAATTGTCTGAACTCCAAGTAGAAAAAACAGCATGCAACGACGATCAAAAGTTTTTGTCTTTTCAAATAACCATCAGACTCCAAAAAATGGCGCACACCTCATGATGCCATAAAAAACGCAGGCTGGAATACAATCTCGGCAAAGTTTGCTGTGAATCTTCTGATTGTAAATTATCCGAACTCCAAGTAGAAAAAACAGCATGCAACGACGATCAAAAGTTTTTTGTCTTTTTCAAATTTAACCATCAAGGATCGGGGGACTGTTTCCGCATCAGGGGAAATGGACATGATTATGGAGAATTTAAATACTCGCAGCTACCTGTAAAAATTGGGCCACTCGCAGGGGATTGCACTACGAACTATGAATTCGTCATCATTGATTGCCATAAAGAAGACTGCAGGCTGGAATACAATCTCGGCAAAGTTTGCTGTGAATCCTCTGATTGTAAATTATCCGAACTCCAAGTAGAAAAAACAGCATGCAACGACGATCAAAAGTTTTTTGTCTTTTTCAAATTTAACCATCAAGGACCGGGGGACTGTTTCCGCATCAGGGGAAATGGTCATGATTACGGAGAATTTAAATACTCGCAGCTACCTGTAAAAATTGGGCCACTCGCAGGGGATTGCACTACGAACTATGAATTCGTCATCATTGATTGCCATAAAGAAGACTGCAGGCTGGAATACAATCTCGGCAAAGTTTGCTGTGAATCCTCTGATTGTAAATTATCCGAACTCCAAGTAGAAAAAACAGCATGCAACGACGATCAAAAGTTTTTTGTCTTTTTCAAATTTAACCATCAAGGATCGGGGGACTGTTTCCGCGTCAGGGGAAATGGTCATGATTACGGAGAATTTAAATACTCGCAGCTACCTGTGAAAATTGGGCCACTCGCAGGGGATTGCACTACGAACTATGAATTCGTCATCATTGATTGCCATAAAGAAGACTGCAGGCTGGAATACAATCTCGGCAAAGTTTGCTGTGAAAACAATGCATGTAAATTGTCTGATTTAAAAATTGAAAAGTCAGATTGTAATGATTTACAAAAAGTTGATTTGTTTTTCAATTTTAAATATTCCAACACTTCAGATTCCTTTACACTTAGAGGGAATGGAGTTCAATATGGCACTTTTAGTTACAATAAATTACCAATAAAATTGGAAAATATTGTTGCAGATTGTCACAAAGAGTATGAGTTTGTCATTACTGATCAAAAGAAAGAAAATTGTAAGTTAGTGATCGAATTTGGCAAGATTTGTTGTGAAAAAGATTCAGTAGAGTGTAAAATTTATGATATCGAAGCAGTAGTATTAGATTGTAATAGCCCGGATGATTATAATTTAAAAATTAATTTCAAGTACCAAGGATTTACGAATTCAGGCTTTGATGTTTTTGATAGAAACGGTTTAATTGCCTACAGACTATTGAAAGATTTACCAGTAGTGATTAATCATGTAAAGAAAAGTGGAAAGGATTATGAATTGATAAAAATTTGTGAAAATGATCATCCAACATGCTGTAAAGCTATTGAATATAAGTCACCTGATTGTATCACGAATGGAGGTAAATATGCTTTTGGATCTGAAGAGGTATTCCAAATTGGAGAAGATATAATTATCAGATCAAAACTTGCTTGGCCTGAAGGACTTGAATTCCGATTGTTTGACATCACAGGACAATTGTTGGTAACTCACTATCCGAAAGGAGGCGTTAATATTTCAAAGGTGAGTTGTGCAAATATGACACCTGGTGCGTACATTGTTAAATTAAATTACAATAATCACCATTTAAACAAAAAAATATTTATTTATAATTAATTAATTATTAGCAATCTATATATTATTTAATTAATAATGTAAGGATATTTAGTATTTTTCTAAATACTATAAATCAGTATTTATTAATTTAGCGGCAAACAAAAGATTATGATTAATAGAAATTTACTTTTTTTATTCCTTGTTATTTTGGCTTATCTACCATTATATAGCCAAAATACTACTTTCTCAGATGACTTTGAAGCTTATGCAACAGGTGCATTTGTTGCTCAAAGTAACAATAAATGGACTACTTGGGCTAACAAACCGGGTACAGAAGAAGATGCTCAAATTTCTGAAGACATCGCGCATAGTGGAAAGAAATCTGCAAAATTTGAAGCATTAGATCTTACAACCGGTGGGCCAACTGATTTGGTATTGCCTTTTTTCCCGTCTGCAAAAAATGCAGGTACATTCAATTTTGAAATGTGGATGTATGTTGTTGCCGGAAATGGCGCTTATTTCAACTTTCAAGCAGTGACTCCAATAGGAACGACTTGGGCACTTAGCGCATATTTGAGCGATGCAGGCATATTAACAATTGGAAATTCCACAAATTTGCAAGTTGGAGATGGATCATTTCCTCTCGATACATGGTTTAAGATTTCGGCAAAAATTGACCTGACTCTTAATGTTTGGAAAGTATTTATTGATGACCTAGAAGTTGGTTCGTTCGCAAACCCTACAAATTCCCTTTATGCAATGGATATTTTTCCTGTTAATGACGGCGGTCCTTCGCTTTATTACGTAGATGATGTGAGTTATAGTTATACAGAAGCTACTTTTAAGCAATTAGATTTGAATGCAAATAGAATTTCTGGTAGGGAATATGGACTCGCAGGAAATTCCGGGAATATCTCATTATTAGTAAGAAATATTGGATTAGACACTGTAAAATCATTTGATGTAACTTTCCAAAATGGACTTCAAGTTGAAAAAGCTTCTTTTACATCTAATATACCAACGCTCGGTACTTTGGCTGTCACTCATCCAAAATCTTATATTCTAGTTGACGGTGATGCGCAAGTGACAGCATTTATTAGCAATATAAACGGAAAAAGTGACAATGATGTGACCAACGATACAGCCAGATTGAACACAAGAGGCTATACAGCTGCTCCATTTAAACGATCTGTTACAGAAGAAGCTACCGGTACATGGTGTCAATTTTGCCCGAGAGGAGCGGTTTATTTGGATTCAATGAGCAAGACTTACCCTAAGCATTTCATCGGTATCGCCGTTCACAATGGAGATCCAATGACAATATCTGAATATGATGGGCCATTCTCTGCTTACGTAGGAGGATCGTATCCCACAATTGCCCTAGATAGAAATTCAGTGATTGACCCTTCAGAAGTTGAGAAGCCCATGTTGGAAAACTTAGTAGTTGCTCCTGTAGCCAAAATCACCAATTCAGGTGCATTTAATTCAGCTACACGAGAACTTACGATATGTGTTACCACAGAATTCCTACAAGATGCTCCTCCGGGATATAAATTGAACTGTGTAATCACAGAGGATAGTGTCAAAGGTACAGCTTCTGGATATGCTCAAAGTAATGCATATGCAGGAGGCACACGAGGTGTCATGGGCGGTTATGAAAAGCTACCAAGCATAGTACCTGCTTCGAGAATGCAATATGATCAAGTTGCTCGGGCTATCTTAGGGCCTTTCTACGGTACCCCTAATAGTTTGCCGGATGTTTTGCAAAAAGGGGATAAAGTAAATTATACTTATACTTATACAATTCCTTCCGGACAGAGATCTAACAAATTGAACGTAGTAACTTTATTGTTTGATGGTGATGGCCACATCCAGAATGCACAGTCGACCAGTATAGATGAAATGTTGGCAAATGGAAATCTTTGTGTTGTTGGAACGAAAGATGTTTTTGAAACCAATACAGGACTGTCATTAAGCCCGAATCCAGTCTCAGATAAAACTCAACTTCAATTTACTTTGAAAAAAGAGCTTCCAGTTAGCCTGAAAGTCTATAATGACTTAGGATCTACTGTATTTGTCCAAGACTTTGGTAAGCTAAGTGGCAAACAGAATATTACGGTAACTGCAAAGGACTTTGGTAATGGGGTTTATTTTGCCCAATTAAACATTGATGGCGAAATGAGATCGATCAGATTCGTTGTAGAATAAAGTATATTTTTTTAAAATAAAAAAGGAAGTGTTCATAGAACGCTTCCTTTTTTGTTTTCATACTTTTGAACTTTTAATCGAAGCCTTAGAATATTGTCGATTTGATAGAATTGAGTAAGACAGGCTTAGAAAAGTAAGCACATAATTATGATCAAATTATCACAAAGGGTATTGGATCTGACGGAATCAGCCACTTTAAAAATGGCCCAAGCTGCGCGAGAATTAAGTCAAAATGGAATGAATGTTATAAATCTTTCATTGGGAGAACCAGACTTTGATACTCCGGAATTTATAAAAGAAAGCGCAATCACTGCGCTACTCAATGGGGCCACTAAATATACTCCGGTCGCCGGCTTGATAGAATTACGTCAGGCAATCTCAAATAAATTTCAGACTGAAAACAGCTTACAATATACACCTGAACAAATCGTAGTGTCAAATGGTGCAAAACAAGCGTTTGCTAATCTTTGCAGTGCTACCTTGGATTATGGCGATGAGGTCATCCTGCTGGCGCCTTATTGGGTTTCGTATTATGAGATTATTAAGTTGAATGGTGGTATTCCTGTGGTTATAGATTCAACAGTCGCCAATAATTTTGTACCCAGCATTTAATCAATTACTTTATCTATAACACATAAAACCAAACTAATCGTATACTCTTCTCCATGCAACCCAACCGGGACTGTATTTAATCATGAATTCTTCGAAAAATTGGTTAAGGCACTTCAAAATTATCCACAAGTGGTTGTGGTATCAGATGAAATTTATGAACAAATAATATTTGATGAAAAACATATCAGCATTGGTTCTTATCCCGGTATGATTGACAGAACAGTGACTATCAACGGTTTTTCGAAAGCATTTTCTATGACCGGTTGGAGACTCGGTTATATGGGTGCTCCTAAATATCTAGCAGATGCCTGTATAAAAATTCAAGGTCAATATACTTCTGGAGCGGGTTCTTTTGTGCAGAAAGCCGGAATTACCGCAATTCAAAATACGTCTGCTTGTGTAGAAATGCGCGACATATTTCGGAAAAGGCGCGATACTTTACTAGCTGCAATTCACAAGACGTTACCGCACTGGAAATGTAGTAGTCCTGAAGGAGCCTTTTACGTTTTACCTGACGTCAGTGCTGATTTTGGCAAAAAAACACCTAAAGATGAGCTCGTCAAAGATGCGGATGACCTGACATATTATTTGTTGAACGAAGCCCATGTTGCTATGGTCAGTGGAAGCGCTTTTGGGGCTCAAAACTGTATCCGGATATCCTATTCAATATCAGAAGAACAAATCAATCTCGCTGTTTCTAGAATAGCCAAAGCTTTATCAAGATTGGATTGATTTGTCCTTCGTCATCACTCAAAACTATTTTTTCCACTCTAGAATCGAGTCGGAATTCATTTTTACGTAATCGTCATTTCCCGCTTCAATAGCTAAGGCTTTTGACTTTTCTGCCACTTCTATAGCTTCTGTTTTACGTCCCAGTTTGGCAAGGATTAAAGATTCTAATCGAAGTTTCCAAAATTTTGGATCCATTTGATTGGCCTTTTGCACCCAAGGGAGCGCCACATTCAAGTCTTTAGCATTATCGTAGTAATATCTGGCTGCAAGGTAATAATCATCAGAACCAGGGCCGGAGATCACCTTGTCAATATTGCTCATGACCTTTGTATCGACATCAAATTTAATTTTTACAGCAACGAGTGTATTTTCCCATATAATATAAAGAGTGGCAGCATCTGATTTGATATCATTGATGTCAATGAGAAAAGTTTCGAATGTATACGGAATAATTTCCACCGGTACAGTAACGCGAACAGCCTCCTTAGATGCTTCCCATACCTTTGGCGTTCCGGAAACATTCGCATCAGTATAAAAAATAATATCCCATTTTTCCGGCCCGGGCACAGTGAACAATGAATAGGTGCCTTTAGGTAGGTTTTTTCCTTCAATAATTGCGTCTTCACTGAAGCTTATCTTCGTGGAAGCATTTGCACCGGTGCGCCACACCTTACCAAAAGGAACTAGGCCTCCAAACACTTGCCTGTCTTTCATTCCAGGTCGGGAATATTCAACACTGATTGTACCTAATCCTACTTTTTGTTCGAGTTTCGCAAGCGGACTCGGTGCTGGTGTCTGAATTTGCGCAAAAACTGGGCTTAAACTGAGTATCACCCACCCCATTATTAGTAATCTGTGTTTCAATTTCATGATTTCAAAATTAATATTTTAACAATTTGAGTAAAAATAATTCATCAACATATTATAATTATATTTAATATGTTATATTTGCAGTTCGATTAGTTTATCTATAAAATAAGAATTATGGCTATTGCATTAAGTTGTTTGTTTTGTTTTGGCTTAAGTTGGTTTCTTCTTCAACTCAAACCAACGGAACAAGAATAATACCAGTTTTAATTTTTGGCTTTAAACTTTACTTCGTTGGAGCATAGGCAAGGAATTATTGTATCCAACCTCATAAATGTGATTTTTTTTGGTAGAATACCTCTTCTGTCGCTGAAGTACGATATAGTTCATATCTAAACGAATTTTTTGCCCATGAAGTTTACACCAGATTGGTCAATTGCACACTTATAGTGTCATCGTACTACATATTGTTTTATCTTTGACTATCGTATGAGCCAAAAATCGTTAATTACCATTGGATTATTGATTCTGGCAAATATTTTTATGACTTGTGCTTGGTATCTACACCTTAAACTTAAGTCAGTTCCTTATTTCGCAAAGTGGGGCTTGTTTTCGATCATACTTTTTAGCTGGGGAATTGCTTTTTTTGAATATCTCGTTCAAGTACCAGCCAATCGCATAGGTTATAGTGGAAATAGTGGACCATTTACATTGATCCAGCTCAAAATTATTCAAGAAGTTATTACTCTAATTATTTTCTTAGTTTTTACGCTTTTGATATTTAAAACGGAAACTATCCGATAACTACACGGGCATTGTAGTTGCTTTATTCCAAAGTACCAATCAGACAAAAACAAAACCCATACTAAGCTTACTTGACGAACACTCCTTACTTGATGCTACACATCTTCAATTTTGGGAATGGATGTCGGAATATTACATGTGCACACCTGGTGAAGTTATGAATGCAGCCATGCCCGCTGTGCTCAAAGTAGAAAGTCAACAAAAGGTATTACGATTACTTGAAACCTCTGAAATCCCCGTGGAATGCAGTGATGCTGAGTACCTCATCCTTGAAGCATTAGACATTAAAAATCAATTGACCATACAAGAGATTCAATCTTTACTTCAAGAAGAAAGGATCATTCCGATTATTCAAAAAATGATTGAGAAAAACTGGATTTCTTTGTTTGATTCATTTGAGGAATCGAAATCTTTCAAAAAAGTGAGGTGGATTCAGTTGAATAGAAAATTGCAAGAAGATGAAAATAAATTAAATGAAATTTTTCTCCAAATACAAAAAAGCAAGTTACAAACACGTGCAGTTTTGTTTTATTTGAAATCCTCTGAAAAAAGAAATCAAAATTGGATCAGAGCCATTGCTTTTCAGAATGATGCTAAAGTGAGCAAATCCATTATTGATAAACTAGTTCACATTGAAATATTTGAAGAAAAACTCCTTGACATTTTTGAAATTCCGAATATAAGCTCGCCTGAAACAAATATCGTTCTTAGTGAAGAACAAGAACTAGCATACTCTAAGTTAAAAGTAGGAATGATGCAATATGGTGCATCCCTGTTGCATGGCGTTACAGGAAGTGGCAAAACCGCAATTTATATCAAAGCCATTCAAGAAGCACTGAATCAAGGTCAGCAAGTACTTTACTTACTGCCAGAAATTGCATTGACGTCTCAACTATTCAAAAGACTTAAAACATATTTTCCCGAGCATTTGATCGAATATCATTCAGGAATCAGTGATTTGAAGAAAGCGGGAGTATGGAGGGCTGCAAGGCATCAAAATATCGTCGTGCTTGGAGCGCGATCCTCATTGTTCATACCATTCGGAAATCTTGGCCTTATCATACTTGATGAAGAGCATGATGGTTCATTTAAACAATCAGAACCAGCGCCAAGATATTCTGCAAGGGATGCTGCCCTAAAGCTGTGTAGAATTTCAGGTGCCAAAATGATTATGGGATCTGCTACTCCAAGCATTGAATCATTTATGTTGGCTCAATCTCAAAAAATCGGTTTTGCTCAGCTACTTACAAGATTTGGATCAACTGCTTTGCCAGAATTGAAGATGGTCTCACTTCGTGAATCCAATAATACTGCTCCTTTCCATACGCATTTTTCCGGCGTAATGCTTGACAGCATGCGCAGCCATCTCGAAAAAAAATCACAGATCATTGTTTTCAAAAACAGGCGCGGGTATGCTCCAGTTCTAAAATGTGTGAACTGCAACTGGGAGGCGATGTGTGATCGTTGTGACATCCATTTGACTTTACATAAGATACAGCACAAACTCAAGTGTCATATATGCAATTTACAAAGACCTATTCCTTCAAAATGTCCTCAATGCAATAATTCCACATTACTCGAAAAAGGTTTGGGTACTGAGAAGATTGCAGAAGAATTACAAGATATATTTCCCAGTGCAGTGATCCAAAGAATGGATCTGGAGAATGCAAGAACCAGAAAAAAACAACAAGAAATATTCTCAGAATTTGAGGCAGGAGAAATTGACATATTGGTGGGCACCCAAATGATTTCCAAAGGACTTGATTTTGAAAAAGTGGGACTTGTAGCCATTCCGGATATGGATCAACTGTTGCACTACCCCGATTTTCGTGCAAATGAGAGAGCATTTCAACTCATCACTCAGGTCAGTGGCCGCAGTGGCAGGAGAGAGATTCAAGGCCAAGTTATTGTCCAAACCTATTCACTCAATCACCCGGTGGTTATTGATTTGCAAAAATCGGATTTTGAAACATTTTATAAGCGAGAAATAGCTGAAAGACAGAAATTTAATTATCCACCTTTTGTCCGACTCATCAAATTAGAATTATTGCATCGACAAGTCACGGTAGTTGAGCTCGCTGCACAGAATTTAGCAAATGCCCTGATTAAAGAATTTGGAAAGATGAGAATCCTTGGTCCTGCCGAACCAGTCATTGGACGAGTAAACAACTTGTTTGTCCGGGAAATATTGATTAAAATTGAACGCAACAAAGAGATGATTGAACATATTAAAAAGCAAACTCAACTTGAAATTGCTCGACTTCATTCTCAAGGCGGATTTAGCTCGGTAAGGGTCATTTGCGATGTTGATCCACAGTAATTTTAATGAGTGCATTATTGTAAAACAACATTAGAACAAATACAATCAAAATAATCTGTTCATGTCGCAATAAAAATTTCAACAGATTTATTTTCTAACTATTATTCATTTTTAATTAATTTGATCTTAATGTTTCTCGAAAATTGATGGATCATAGACTATTCATTGCAAGTTTGGTTTAGCACAAGTATAATTTTAAATTAAGCTGTGGCTCTCTGTCAAACATTTGGGAATTCAGGACAAATCGAAATCAGTGGACCAAATCCTCTAAAATATTGCTTGTATTTTTGAATTCCCTAGGTATAATGGTAGCTTTGCGTCCATTCATTTGAATTATTATGAAAATAGCAAAAAACATACTTGAAACCATAGGTCATACTCCCATCGTCCAACTGAACAGGGTCGTAGACGATATTTCAGCAAAAGTTGTAGCCAAAGTAGAAACTTTCAATCCAGGACATTCTATAAAAGATCGCATGGCTGTCAGTATGGTCGATGCTGCCGAAAAAGAAGGTAAGCTCAAACCTGGAGGAACAATCATCGAGTGTACTTCAGGCAATACTGGTATGGGCCTGGCTCTAGTTGGAGTAGTCAGGGGATATAAATGCATCTTTACTACTAATGATAAACAGAGCAAGGAAAAAATCGACATGCTTAAGGCAATGGGTGCAGAAGTTATAGTCTGTCCCACAGCAGTTGAACCCTCAGATCCTAGATCGTACTACTCTGTTGCAGAAAGGCTCAGTAAACAAATTCCCAATTCATATTGGTTTAACCAGTATGACAATTTAGCGAACTGGGAGGCACATTACCAAACAACAGGTCCAGAGATCTGGGAACAAACTGATGGAAAAGTGAGCCATGTATTAGTAGGTGCCGGGACTTGTGGCACAATCACAGGAATAGCACGGTATCTGAAAGAGAAAAATCCAAATATCAAAATCATTGGTATCGATACTTATGGATCAATACTCACAAAGTATATAGAAACAGGTGAAGTAGATATGAAAGAATCTTATCCTTATCTCACTGAGGGTATTGGAAAGGATACCATTCCTGCGAATCTTGATCCCAAAGTCATGGATCACTTTGAAAAAGTCGATGATAAATCGGCTGCTCTGGCATGTCGCCGTTTAGCAAAAGAGGAAGGACTCCTCTTAGGCTATTCAGCAGGTTCTACATTAGCGGGTTTGCACCAGATCAAGCAAAGCTTAAAGCCAGAAGATTTAGTAGTCCTCATATTTCATGATCATGGCAGCAGATATCTAGGTAAAATCTACAATGATGATTGGATGCGTGAAAGAGGATTTCTAAATGAAGAACTAACCGTTAAGGAGTTGATCCGAAACAAAAAAGACAAATCATTCTTCTCCACCAAAGCTTCAGAAAACATCCATTCTGTATTGCAAATCATGAAACAATATGATATTTCGCAATTACCTGTACTATCAGATGAGGGAAAAATCATCGGCACTGTGTCTGAAAATGCCATATTGAAATTCATTCTTGAAAACCCGCAGCAACACCCGGAAAAGGAGGTCAGATCCATCATGACAGACGCTATGCCGCAAGTAGAACTAGACCTTCCTTTAAAAAAATTGAATTATTTTTTTGAAGAAAAAATACCTGGTGTAATTACCAAAGATCATATTGGCAATTATCATGTGATAACTAAGTACGATATCGTAAGAGCATTGTAATACTACTTATAAGCTGATGGATGGAATCCGCAATTATCGTGTCCTATTGTGGTCAACTTTAGTACTTTTCATACTTTGCTTATTTAAAGGAATTAATATATCAGGAGAAGATATGGTAGAAGTGATACCATATCTCCTCAAATGGGAAGATCCAACACTTTATTCAAAGGACTTTTACTTGAATTATGTATGGGACCTCAAGTTTTTTGAAAGAAGTACACTTCTCTATATCTTTCATTACTCACCATTCTCAATTGAAATTACATCATATTTTCTTTTTATCTTCTTTGCTTTGCTGATGATCAGTTCCATGATTTTAATCTTCAATTACTTCTTAGAAAGTATAAGAATATCCGTTGTTTTTACATTATTGTATTGCAGTTTTTCGCATTTGACAAGTATAGGGATGAACGAGCTGTATAACAATGTCCCTGTCAGTTCATTTTTTTCTTTTTCGATACTCACCTTTGCTTTTTATGTCATTCTACTTCAACGATATATTATTGCTATCATACTGATTACCCTCGCAGCTTACATCCATCCAGTATGTGGCATGCATGGTTATATTTATTATTCACTGTACATGCTTTTTAAAGAGGGAAATATTCGAAATAACATACGGAAGCTAATAAAGCTCAGTACAATTTTCTTTCTATTTTTCATACCTTATGTTTACTTTTTGCTTCGCTCATCTAAACCGATCAATATAAATTCTACTTTGGTTGCCCAAATCCTTGAATTCAGGATCGGTCACCATTTTTATCCACAATACCAAGGAGCAATACATTGGTTCATTTTCATCCTACTCTGCACTATCTCAATTGCGTATTTCAGAAAATATAATCGTGGCATAATGGGAGTCATCACAGGAGGTTTAGGATTGATAATCCTTTATAGTCTAGGCTTGACAATTTTTTCTATCGAATTTTTGACCAATTCAGTATTATTAATCAGTTCAGTCTGGTTGGAATTTTTCTCCATTGTGGCAGTAGCCGCGATTACCTGGATATTTATTCAAAGCAATTTTAAATTAGAAATTAGGAGTTGGGAAATTTTTATAACAGTGGGCGTATTAATATTAATACTCACCTGGGTAATCGCCGGAAAATACTTACATCAGGAAACTCAATTGCTTCTAAAGGAGCAAATTGAAATTTCAGAGAATGCAAGCAGGATCAGTTCCAAAGGTGATTTATTCATTATCCCTCAAAATTTTACTTATTTCAAAACCATTGCCAAGAGGTCATGCTATGTAGATTATAAATCCATAGCCCACCACCCTGCTTTCCTTTTAAAGTGGTACGAACGTATTCAATCTATATATAATATCAATATTGACGACAGGAGATCAATGTTAAATCTGAACTCATTAGCAGATTTACATTTGGCAAAAACGCCGGACTCTACACTTTCAGTATGGAACAAAAATTTTCAAATTAACTACATTATCAGACCAATTCCAATATCGGAATCAATGTACCCGATTCTCTATAGAACTAAACATTATTGTCTTCAAAAAATTGAACGTGAATAAGTTATAAAGTTCGATACAATTGGAGTGCTTCTTCGATTATCACTAAGGCAATTTCCTTATCATCAAATTCGTCTACGATTACTTTTTTATTTTCCAGTACGGTATATTGTTCAAAAAAGTGTTTTAATTCGGCAGTCCAGAAGTCAGGCAAATCGCGAATGCTCTCCATGAAATTAACACTAGGATCAAAATTAGCCACAGCAATAATTTTGTCGTCTTTCTTGCCGCGATCGTCCATATGCATCACACCGATTACTTTTGCACGAACGAGACATAAAGGAACAATATCCACTTGGGAGAGAATTAAAATATCAAGTGGATCTCCATCATCCCCAAGTGACTGTGGAATGAATCCATAATTCACAGGATATTGAAATGATGTACGTAAGACTCTATCCAGCTTGATCAATCCATAATCCTTGTCAATCTCATACTTTGATTTCATACCTTTTGAAATCTCAACAATTGCATTTATCCGACAGCCTTCCAATTCTGCCGAAATACCATGCCAAGGATGAGCTATGATTTGTGATTTATTCGTAATCATATTGACTGTATTTGATTCGCAAAGATAATGTTTAGGCTAATTCAAATGAATAGAATAGAAATCAAAGATCGACACACCAATCACGGCAGTCATGGTCCTTTATCCATTCTACCTATCATTCCTTACATACTGGCTTGAACTCTTTATACATTAAATATGTTTGAGAGCTTATCATGTTTTTCCGATTATCAAAGATTCTATTAGCAGGTTCATATTGCATAACTCTTGCAGTTATGAGTATTTCTTGCAGTTCTACAAAAAAAATCACAAGCCTAGTGAATTCAAATGATTCTCCTATACCGGTTTATCCGAGTCAATTCAGTTTGCCGATTTCCGTTAGTCGGGAAGAGTTAAACAGTTTGGTTTACAGGCTCTATCAAAACAGTTTTGCTGAAGGATTTCAGTTGGAAAGTGGATATATATGCAATGTCAATTTAAAGGAAGTTCCAGATTTTGAAGCATCAGGTGCTACAATCAAAAGTATTATCCCTTTACAAGTCAATATAATCGCCCACAAAAGCCTGCAACAACTTCAAGCAAATGGAATAATCAGATTGTATATAGATTCACATTTTGAAATTCAGGATAATAAATTTTATTCAAAATCCATTATCAGTAAATATGAGTGGATCACACCTCCAAAGCTCAATGTACTTGGATTTCAGCTGCCTATCCAGACTTTGGCAAACCAAATTATAAAATATGCTGAAAATAAAATGATGGCATCCCTTGATGAATCCATCCAAAATCTAATTGATATCAAGAAGTTGGGATCCCTGGTACAAAAGTACTTTTCTACGCCTTTTTATTCGACTGAGGATTCAATATTGAATGTCTATATCAAGCCCTTGGAAATAGCTTTGGGGCCGATTTCCACCACGGAACATTCTTTATTGATCCCTGCCCTTTTTTATGCAGAATCCACTTTGGATATACAAAGCAATAGAAACGATGATGCAGAGATGAGTTTTTCAATCAGACCTCAAGTTGATAGTATCTCTCACATTTATATATTTAATCGGATTCCATTGGCCTACATAGAGCAATCAATCAGGGAGTCCGTGCATCAGCAGGTTTTTGGGAGCGGAAGAACGAGTTTCTCAATAAAAAACATCAAATTGAGTGGAAATCTTAAAACACTAAATGCAGAAACGGAGCTATCAGGAGCTTTTAATGGTAAATTGAACCTCAAATTTGATCCAAATTTCGATTCTGAAAAACGTAAATGGGATTTGCTCAACTTTGACATGAAAATTGCTGAGGGGCGAACCATTGATAAGACTTTATTTTTTCTAGTCAAATCGGTATTGCAGAGCAAGGTAAAAAACACCATAGAGGACCAATTGAACACGATGGTTCGGGATATGTCACAGTCCATCGAAGCAGAATTAAAACTTAACGAGGTCTCCAAAGGATGCTTTTTGAGTGGTCAAATTGAAAATTACCAAATCCAAAATTTTTTAATACAAGACAATAAACTTCAGTTTATACTCAAAGCTCAACTTTGGGCTAAGCTCGATGTATTGGATTTACCCTATCTTAAAGTGAATTGACACCTTGAGCAAATTGAAAATTACCCATTAAAATTAGCAAGTCCAGTTTCATTGTTCGGTCGGGAGAGGTTTCATTTGAGGAAAGAACAATAC
This sequence comes from Saprospiraceae bacterium, assembly GCA_016710235.1. Taxonomy (NCBI): domain Bacteria; kingdom Pseudomonadati; phylum Bacteroidota; class Saprospiria; order Saprospirales; family Saprospiraceae; species Saprospiraceae bacterium. The sequence goes on along the minus strand of JADJLG010000001.1, from coordinate 2,734,667 downwards.
TTCCTGGATTGATTCCTGACCGGTCAGCAACATTGTCAGCCTGTCAATGCCAATTCCTAAGCCTGAAGTTGGAGGCATACCATACTCCATTGCTTGTAAAAATTCTTCATCCAGAGCCATCGCTTCCTCGTCTCCCTTTGCCGCTAATACCAACTGATCTTCAAATCTTTTCCTTTGGTCGATAGGATCATTTAGCTCAGTATATGCATTTGCAATTTCTTTCCCATTGACATAGAGTTCAAATCTTTCAACCAATCCAATTTTGCTGCGATGCTTTTTTGCAAGTGGAGTCATTTCGATCGGATAATCGATTATATAGGTTGGCTGTATCAACTGATCCTCAACCTTTTCACTAAATATCTCGTCAATCAGTTTTCCCGTACCCATTGTATCATCGATTTTTATATGCTGTGATCTACAATATGCTTTCAACTCCTCTTCTGATTTGGACTCCACATCAAAACCTGCGTATTCTCTGATAGCATCAAACATACTTAATCGCCTATATGGTTTTGCAAATGAGATTGCCTTGCCAGCAATTTGTACTGTTTTGCTTCCGGCGACCTGAGGCACCATCCAATCCATGAGATCTTCTAGCATTTCCATCATCCAGATATAATCTTTATAAGCAATGTAAATTTCCATAGAAGTGAATTCTGGGTTGTGTGTTCGGTCCATTCCTTCATTTCTAAACATTTTCCCGAATTCATACACACCATCAAATCCTCCGATTATTAATCTTTTAAGGTAGAGCTCGTTGGCAATACGCAAATAAAGAGGTATATCCAAAGCATTATGATGGGTCTTGAAAGGCCTTGCTGCTGCTCCACCATGTATGGATTGAAGTGCAGGAGTTTCTACTTCCAACCAACCCCTGACATTAAAAAAATCTCGCATAAGCTGAATCAATCTGGCCCTTCGTATGAAAATTTCCTTGATATGAGGGTTTACAATAAGATCAACATATCTTCTTCTATATCGCCCTTCGGGGTCAACAAAAGCATCGTGAACTTTGCCATCAGCGTCAACTTTTACAGTAGGCAATGGGTGTAGGCACTTTGAGAGAAAAAAATACTCTGAAACATGTATGGATATTTCTCCTGTTTGGGTAATAAATCCATACCCTTTGACTCCAATAAAGTCTCCTATATCCGTTAATTTTTTGAACACAGTATTGTAAAGAGATTTGTCTTCAGCCGGACAAATCACATCACGGTTAATATAAAGTTGAATTTTGCCATATGCATCTTGTAACTCCACAAATGAAGCCTTTCCCATGATACGCTTCATCATTACCCGTCCGGCTATAGATACTGTGCCAAATTTCTCCGGATCCGCCTTAAACTGACTCTTTAATTCTTGCGAATTGCAAGTTACATCGAATGCCTGTGGTGGAAATGGATTGATATTTAAATCCATCAATTCCTGCAGACCTTCTCTTCTGATGACCTCCTGTTCACTCAATCCTTGCATATGCTTTAAAAGTTGATTAAATTATTTTTTGAATAGTGCACTAATCTAAAATCCAATACCAGTAAAATAATGAAGCCGCTTTGCAAGACAATGGTAATGTGAAATCAAATACCAGACTCAAAATTTTAGTTTAAAAAACGACTTTCGCTTAGTTTTGACCAGCATCGGTGGATTCCAATCTTTTCTGGCGCGAAGATAGAGATATATATTTACTTTATTTAATATATAAAAGTCATTCAGTTCAATTTTGAAAGAAAAAGGGAAATGGTTTACTATCTTTCCATTTCTTCCAGCACGATCTCATGGTCATATTTTCTAAAATCCACAGAGGTCACTCCAGAAATTCCCTGTTCTTCCATGTATACGCCATATAGAACATCGACTTCAGCCATGGTCAATTTATTGTGTGTGATGATGATAAACTGGGAGCTCTTTGAAAACTTGCGAATGATGTGATTGAACTTTTCAATATTGATATCATCTAAAGGAGCATCTACCTCATCAAAAATACAGAATGGGGCTGGTTTTAATAAGTATAATGAGAAGAGTAATGCTATAGCAGTGAGTGTCTTTTCACCTCCGGAAAGTTGATGGATTGACTTTGGACGCTTACCTTTTGGCTTTGCAATGATATCGATATCGCATTCTAATGGATCATTTTGATCCAACAAGATCAAATCACAATCATCATCAGCCGTAAACAAACTCCTAAAGACATCCTGAAAATGAGTCCTTACCTGATTAAAAGCCAACATAAATCCAGCTGTTGCTGTATTCTCAATTTCTTTAATGGTCTCTAACAGTTTTTCTTGAGCCTGGAGAATGTCGGTACGTTGCTCTTGAATTTTATCATGTCGTTCCTTCATCTCCTCATAAGCTTCAAGGGCTAATGGGTTGATTTCGCCATAATTGTCCAATCTCACTTTATAATATAAAGATCGATCTCGCAATTGGTCTTCATCCATATCAATTGTTTCTTGATCCGGAACAAACTGTGATAGTTTCATACTAAATTCAATCTCCGCTTTTTCTTCAGTAGATTGAATCTTATAGCTAGCTTCTGAACGATTGTCTTTCAATGCATTGATGTCACTTTGTAGATCGTTTGACGCTTTCTGAGCTGCCTTTATTTTATTTTCATAAAGTGTGATTTCATTTCTTGCCTCATAATACTCTCTTTCCAAACTTGACAAGTCAGTCTCTAATATTTTCTTAGCTTCGAATCTCTCCCTCAATAATTCTCTTGCTGCTGTCAATGAAGATTTTAATTCGACAACCTCATCTCTATAATTTGCGATCTTTTGCTCATCTTCATTATTCTTACCTGTAATTTCTTCTTTTTGCTGTTGGCGAAAACCCAGTTCTCGCTTATTTGTTTCATGTCTATTTTGCCATTTGAGAACTTCGATTTTAGATTGATTGAATTCATTGAGCACATGAGATAATTCTGCTGATACTTTTCCGAAAACATCATCTTTGTCGGCAATGGATTGAAGCAATAAATCGTATTTATTTCTTGCCAATCCCAAGTCGGAATTTTGGTTCTGAATTTGATTCTTTAGATCCGCGGCTTGACTTTTATTTTTCAGTAGCCTGGATGAAACACTTTCCTTAAACTCGATAAAATGTTGCAATTTAGTTTGCAGTTGTGCCTGGGCTGCTACCAATTCCGTCTCGCTTTTTCTCAGATCAAGTAGATCTGAATTGCGATGATCTAGTTCGAGCTTTTTCAGATCATTCTTAACATCGACTAAATTTCTATCCAGAGCTAAAATCTCAAGCTCAAGGTCTTTGATTTCTTTTTCGAGTTTCTCCAAATTTTTCTTTCTACCGAGTTTCTTACCTTCAAATAAACCCACTGAACCACCTGAAATAGCTTCAGATTTTTTCAGTATTGATCCACTCACACTGACCACGGATATTTCATCCGGAAATCGGATGACATCGTCAAGTTGTTTGTCATCATCCGGAATATATACATTATTGAGCAAAGAGTTGAATAAAGGTTGATACAACTCATCTACCTCAACCAAATCAGAAGCTTTCTTGCAATTTTTAATATCTGCCTGAGTTTTGTGGATTTGCCTGAATTTATCTAAGATAAAAAAATGTGCCTTTCCTTTACCACTACTCATCAACAACTTTATCGCTTTCAATGCTTCGTCCTCGGTATGAACAACATAATAATTCAGATAAGGCTCCAGAAACATCTCAATAGCGTTTCTATATTTTTCAGCAGTGTAGATTAGATCTGAAAGTACAGGAATATCTTTTCTCCAGTTTTGGTGCAGGAATCGAATCGACTCCGGAAATCCCTCCATTTTTTCCACCATGCTTTTGAGCAACTCGAACTCATTTTTCTTTGCATCCTTTGAGCGGTTAAGTTGGCCAATTTTGCTATTCTGCGACTCAATCTCTTTCTGTAAGTTTTTAACTTTTTCTTGACGAATTTCCTCTTCTCTCAGACATTCGGTTATTTTTTGCCTAACGACAATCAAAGATTGATCCTTCTCTATTTTTTGGATTTCAAAATGGGAGAACTCTTGAACTTTTGAATCAAGTTCATTTTCCAATCTTTGATTTTCGACTTGAATATTTTCAATTTGGTTTTCTGCAATTGCGATTGTTTTCTCCAGATCAAAAATAGCTTTTTCATTCAAGCTTTTCTCTTGATTGAAAATATCGACACCTGCTTTAAGATCGTCAAATTCAGTTTGTTTTTCAATATAGATCTGTTCTTGAGTCAAAGACTGATGAGAAGCCTTCTGATATTCAACGGCGCTGTCATCTGCTTCTTGTAAGCGTTGTACTATTTCGAGTTCCAAGCTTTGGAGTCTAACACCCGCAGTTTCTATCTGTTGAGCTATCTGCAATATCTGAGACTCCAAAAGATTTCTTTTTTGATCTTTGACTTGAACATCTCCTTCTGCGTTTCTGATTTCATCCAGGATAAGATTCACTTTCTTTTGAAAATCCCCCAGGTTTTTCTCCTTATCCAGATTTGACTTTTTGAATTGCTCAAGATCGGCTTCTGTATTGCGTACTATAATTTCCTGCTCTCTATGGAGATCAAGTTTTTGATTAATTTGATCTGAGAGGGAATTAATTTTTTCGCGAAGATTGTTCACTGAAATATGGTACAGTAACATGGCTGTAGATCTGTACTTGTCCCGCATTTCAAAATATTTCTTCGCTCTTTTAGCCTGCTTCTCCAGATCTGTCAGGTTGTTATTGATCTCGAAGAGCAAATCTTCTATTCTTGCGAGGTCTTCATTTGTAGCTTTCAGCTTTTGAATGGATTCTTTTTTACGAGCTTTATACTTTGAAATGCCTGCAGCTTGCTCAAACATTTTACGTCTCGCATTCTCCTTATTGGAGAGAATGTCTTCCACCATACCTAAGGCAATAATTGCATAGCTATCCGGACCCACTCCAGTATCAAGAAACAAAGATGTAATATCTTTCAAACGGCAATTGACACCATTCAAACGATATTCACTTTCGCCGCTCCGATAAAGCAGCCTGGAAATGGATATATCCTGATAATCTGAAGGAAGAATGTTTTTGGTGTTTTCAAAATTGAGAGTGACCTGAGCCATCGGGGCGGCTTTCCTCTTCTTTGTACCATTAAAAATGACATCGGCCATTTGAGCCAGTCGGAGTTCCCTGCCTTTCTGTTCACCGAGTACCCATCTGATAGCATCTACGATATTGGACTTTCCCGATCCATTCGGGCCAACTATCCCGGTGATTTCCTCATTAAAATGAATTACCGTATCGTCTGCAAAGGACTTAAATCCTTTTATTTCAAGGCTTTTTAATCGCATATCGGCGCAAATATATTTATGAAAATCGAATATATTAATTTCTCAATGCGACGATCAAAGTATTGCTATATCATTGACAATCAATTATATATAATTTTTTGTATTATATTTTTTTCAAAAAATCAAACGCTTACATATGGCTAAAACAAATTCAATGTTTGTTATTTTTTTTAAAAAAAATGACTCAGAAGCAGCTTTTTCACATAGTTCAGGGGAGCTACATAGATAAACTGTGAAAATCAAAGTTTTAAAAAATTCCACTTACCACTACGTAATACCATCCAGGATAAAACGAGCTGAACAGCCCAGAAAATGATCTCAGCACCCCAGGCCCATGGTAAGCCCATGGTCGCGAAATTGCGAATCGAAAACCACACAAAAATCAGATAACAAATTGTTGATAAAGTCTGGATATAAAAACCTTTGCGAGTCTCTCCAGTACCACTTACGCCATTAAAAAAAATGGTTGAAACGGAATAAATCAACATAATTGGCAATAACAATTTGAAGTAAAAAATACTATCCTGAAAGATCTTCAGATCTTCTCCGCCCAAAAAGGGATGTAGTAAAACTTCAGGAAATAATAATACAGGTGCTGAGATCAAAAATGTAGTGACAAATGCTACTATCGATGAATGATATACTTCCTGAATCACCCTGCGTTGCCTTCCTCTACCTATTGTTTTACTTACTATGGTGTTGATTGCAGTAGCATAACCCCAACATGGAATAGACAATATGAGATAAACCACCCGAATCAAATTAGAAATCGCAAGCTCGTGTTCTCCCAATTTCTCCACCATCGCAAAAAACAAAAACCAAGCTCCTATCCCTACGACTGATTGCAATAAAATTGGTATAGAGATTTTATAAATCGTCCTCACCCATTCCATATGTATCACAGGTATTTTCCGAAGCTTAAAAACCAGGAGTTCTTTATCTAAAGCCATGTACCCAGCAAAAAAAATAAAAGCGATTATCTCGGACAGTGCACTTGCCAGCCCTGCTCCCGCTATTCCCATTTCCGGAAGACCTAACTTTCCAAAGACAAGACCGTAGCAAAGGATCAGATTTGCTATACCTAAAATAAGAGTGTCAATAAAGATGATAGCAGGTCTTGATATTGCCATGTAAAGTGCTACCAGAGCCAATCCCACATAAGCGAATACCAATCCATATACCCTAAATTGCAAAAACTCAAGTGACTTTTCAAGGATAAGATCAGAGTCAATGAAAAATCCTAGGATGAATCTTGCACCAAACTTGAGTATAAGAAACAGCAAAATCCCAATTACCAGTTCAAAGAAAACTATTGCATAGAAGTACTTTTTGACGAAATCATTAGATTTTTCGCCAAATTTTCTGGCCATTAAGATTTGGCCTCCCTTGGAAAACCCAAAAGCTATCGAAGCAATAACAAGATAGAATACGCTAATAACACCTACAGCTGCAAAATCCTTTTCATCGTATTTATACAAAAAAATACTATCCGTCAGGGCTATAATATTCTGACCCGCACTGCCCAACATAATTGGCAGGGAGAGCACGATCAGTTTTTTTGCATTATGGTAAAACGTCTTCACTAAAATCAGGATAGTTTTGGCTTAAAGATATATTTTTTCCTAAAGCAGCTTAAATTTTCATAAAACTTAATCTTTTGACTGTATTGTTCGTTTCCTACCTAAAATTTCTAAAATGCCTGTTTTTCCTAAAGCTGAAACACCCTATGCTACTAAACACAACCAAGTTCTCTCCTGTCATGGGGATAACAGAATAGATCCCTACTATTGGCTGAATGACAGATCCAATCCCAAGGTGATCGAGTATTTGAACTTGGAAAACAGTTATACTGATTCGATGCTAAAGCCTTATGAGACCTTGCGCAAGCAGATATATGATGAGATCATTTCAAGGATCCCTCAAAATGATGATTCAGTGCCATACCTGAAGAACGATTTTTATTATCAACATCGCTTTGTGGAGGGTAAAGAATACCCCATTTACTTGAGAAAAAAGGAGATTGACAGCAGCGAAGAATCAATACTTTTGGATGTAAATGAAATGGCCAAAGGACACAATTACTACCAAATAGGGTCGATAAGTGTAAGTCCGGATAATAAGATCATGGCATATTCTTTTGACTCCATGAGCAGGCGATTATTTGATCTTTGTTTCAAATCAATTGAAACATTTGAAAATTATCCGGAAATAATTCATAACACTGCAGGTTATGCTGTATTTTCCAAAGACAACAAAACTATATTTTATGTAGTCAAAGATCCGATCACATTGAGAGATTATAAAGTAATGAAACATATACTTGGCTCAGATCCAGAAATTGATACTTGTATTTATGAAGAAAAAGATCCAAGCTATTATGCTTCTATCGGAAGTAGTAAGTCGGAGGAATATCTACTAATTCTCAGTAATTCAACACTAACTTCCGAATATAGATATTTATCCATGCATCTGCCACACGAAATACCGGCTGTATTTAGATTGAGAGAAAGAGGACATGAGTATTATATTGATCATCACCCAAATGGATGGGTGATTCGAAGCAACAAAAAAGCGCCCAATTTTAAACTGTTGACTTGCAGTACGAATGACACACAATTAAAAAATTGGGTTGAAATTGTCGGCCATAATAAAGATATTTTGATTGAAGATTTTGAACTTTTTGAGCATTATATAGCAATGCAATATAGACAAAAAGGGTTACAACAAATATGGATAAAACCTTGGAATGAAAGCGCTTTCATGGTACCATTTGATGAAGAGGTTTATTCCTGTTCATTAGGTGTGAATGCTGAAATCAAAAGTTCTTTTGTCAGGATAAATTTTCAATCGTTAAAAACTCCAGTCAGCGTTATTGATTTTAGCTTCGAAGATAGCCAATTTACTATTAGAAAACAGCAACATATCTGTGGATCTTTTCAATCTGAAGATTTTACAACTGAAAGAATATATGCTACTGCTCATGATGGAGCAAAGATCCCAATTTCTTTAGTTTATAAAAATTCAACGCATGTTAAGGCTAATCGCCCCTTGTTACTTTATGGTTATGGATCCTATGGCATCAGTATAGAACCTACCTTTAGTATTCCAAGGCTGAGTCTGCTCGATAGAGGATTTGTGTTTGCGATTGCACATGTCAGAGGCGGCGAAGAAATGGGTAAGAAATGGTATAAAGATGGAAGGCTCCTGTTGAAGAAAAATTCATTTTTAGACTTCATTTCATGCGCAGAAACACTTGTGGCTAAAGGATATGCTGATCCAGCACGATTATGTGCTTATGGTGGAAGTGCAGGAGGATTGTTGATGGGTGCAGTCGTCAATATGAGACCAGACCTGTGGAAGGCAGTAATAGCAGCTGTGCCTTTTGTTGATGTATTGACAACGATGTTAGATGATAGTATTCCCTTAACAACAGGAGAATACGATGAGTGGGGCAATCCAAACGATCCTGTGTTTTACGAGTATATCAAATCCTATTCACCTTATGATCAGGTAAAGCCCCAGGATTATCCTTCCTTGTTGATCACCACCGGACTTCATGATTCACAGGTACAGTATTGGGAACCGGCAAAATGGGTCGCAAGATTGAGGGAATTGAAAACAAACGACAATCCTCTCCTGTTACATTGCAATATGGATACCGGACATGGGGGTGCATCAGGTAGATTTGCCGTACACAAGGAAACAGCAATGAATTACACATTTTTACTAGCCGCAATAGGTCATGAAGATTCCAAATAATATAAATAAACAGCCCCAGTCAAGATACCGCATTCGATTTAAAGATTGTGATCCCTTGGGTCATCTGTATAATACCAGATATTTGGATTACATGCTTGAAGCAAGAGAAGATCATGCCTTTCATGAGTATGATTTAAATCTTGAGGAATATACCCGCACCAGAGGTTTGGCCTGGGTCATTGTTCATCATGAGATTTCATATCTAAGAGAAGCTGCACGAAATGAATTTGTTCAGATCAAATCAAGTCTCATTTATTTTTCTGATAAAATGATCATGAATGAGTATCAAATGTGGAATGATGATATGTCGGAATTGAAGTCACTGATGTGGACTAAATTTCTACACATTGATTTGAAAATGAAAAAATCAATTGCACACCAGGAGGATATAAAGGAACAATTAGGATTACTGATTCATCCAATTGAAGAAAAATCATTTTCTGAAAGACTGGATGTCCTGCGAAAATCTTCCAGTCAATAAAGAGTTAAGGATCTCCAACTTCTAAAAAAGGATTAAAAGGACTTTTATTTTTGCCATTATTTAATTTACATGAATTCAAGTATTCAAACTGATATAGCTATCATCGGAGCAGGTCCTTGCGGTCTATTTACTGTGTTCGAAGCAGGTTTAGTCAAACTTAAATGTCACCTCATTGATGCGCTTCCGAATGTTGGCGGACAGCTTTCGGAAATATATCCTAAAAAACCTATCTACGACATTCCGGGCTATCCTGAAGTACTGGCGGGAGATTTGGTAGCCAATCTGATGAAGCAAATAGAGCCTTTCAAGCCTGGTTTTACTCTAGGAGAAAGAGCTGAAACTCTTGAAAAGACTGAAGATGGAAGGTTTAGAATCACTACCAATCGAAACACTGTAATAGAAGCGCCTGTGGTTTGTATTGCTGGTGGATTAGGTTGTTTTGAACCGCGAAAACCTCCTATAGCCAATATCGACGGTTTCGAGGATAAAGGAGTAGATTATATTGTCAGAGATCCTGAAAAATTCAGGGATAAGTCAGTGGTAATCGCAGGAGGAGGTGACTCCGCACTGGATTGGAGTATTTTTCTTGCTCCAATTGCGAAACAATTGGTTCTAGTCCATCGAAGGACCGAATTCCGAGGTGCTCCGGAGTCAGTAGATAAAATTATGGAACTGGCAAATGATGGTAAAATAAAACTTATAATTGAGTCCGAAGTGATCGGATTATCAGGGAACTCAAAACTGGAACAAGTGGATATCACCACACCACAAGGAATAGTTAAAGTAGCTACCGATTACTACATTCCTTTATTTGGTTTGACACCAAAATTAGGTCCAATGGGAGATTGGGGACTTCAGGTGGACAAAAGTGCCATCGAGGTCAATACCTTTGACTATTCAACCAATATTGAAGGAATTTTTGCCGTAGGGGATATAAATACATATCCGGGTAAGTTGAAATTGATCTTATGTGGTTTTCATGAGGCTACGCTAATGGTTCAATCAGCCTACAAAATTGTACATAAAGGTAAAAAGCCAAGTTTTAAGTATACCACAGTAACCGGAATCAATAGAGAATGAGTAAAGAGACCATACAAATAAATGTAATAGACCGAGATGGTCAGGAAAAAATGATCGAAGCGCCATTAGGTGAATCGTATAGCTTGATGGAAATTCTAAAGGCTTGGGAACTTCCGGTTGATGGCACTTGCGGTGGAATGGCATTGTGCGCCAGCTGTCATATTTATATCCTGAACAATAATAAATTGCCAGTTATGAGGGATCCAGAACGCGATATGCTGGACCAGGTTTTTCATGTATTACCGAATAGCAGACTGGCTTGTCAGATTCCAATTACGGAGGATCTAGATCATTTAAAAATTGAATTAGCACCAAATACCTAATGCAGAAAGTTTCAGGCAGAGCTATTTTTGCTTTGGTTGTTGTTTGTCTGATATGGGGAACTACATATCTGGTAAACAAACTTGGTGTCAGCCGAATGCCACCATTATTTTTCACTACTGTGCGGCAACTGGTTGCAGGTACATTGATCTTGATTTATTTTTTTGTCATTAGAAAGAATCCCTGGCCTGATAGAAATTATTTTATAAAACAAATTCCGTTAGGAATATTGCTCATCAGTGTTGGAAATGGGGTTGGTACGTTCGGATTACAATTTATCGATAGTAGTATATCTGCAATCATGGCTGCACTATCTCCGGTAATAATAGCGATCATGACCATGTACTACAAACCTGAAGACAAATTGACTCCTGAAGGTTGGATTGGCATTGGTGCCGGATTTATAGGTATTCTAATTATCTGTTATGACAAATTGCATACTCCAGGAGATCACAGCAAATTAATTATTGGGCTAAGTCTTAGCTTTTTGTCCATAGCATGCTGGGCTCTTGGTACTGTTTGGAGCAAAAACTATTCATTCCCTGTGTCTCCCTTTATCACGGCCGGATTCCATATGGTTTTCGGTGGCATTCCTGTAGCGGTTTTAAGCTTTTGTCTGGAATCTTGGAAGTCGGTGCACGTAGGCCCTGACTTGGTTTTCATATGGTTATACCTGATCTTCTTTGGTTCGATTGTGGCATATAGTGCGTATATCTACGCATTGAAACACCTTCCTGCAACTATAGTAAGTATCCAGAGTTATATTAATCCTATCATCGCGTTAATTTTAGGGGCTGTGATACTTCACGAGCCTCACAATTTTAAAATCATTACCGGAGCCGCCATCACTTTGCTTGGTGTTCTTTTAATTAACTACTCCTATATCCGTAGCAAAAGGAAAAAAGCCAATATTTCATTCGTTGAGTAAACTTAATTCTTAAAATTGGAGATCTATTTCTAATTAAAAAAAAAACAGCAAAATTGTATTTGGTTTATCCAATACAAATCTAAACAACAAATAAGAAAACACAAGTTTACGCTCTAAAAACCAACTCCAAATTTTTGGGTTAATGATGAATATTTCTACGTTTGACTATCCCTCCTTTTGTCTCCCTTATTTTATAAGTATAAACAAAAGCATGTGGGTCAATTCCTGATATTTTATCCTTTATATCTAAAAGTTCAAACCGAGTGACTATAGTCATTAACACGTCACACGGAGTACTGATCTCCGATGACCCAGGTAAAAATCCTCTCTCTGCCTTGTAAACCGTAATACCTTTTTCAAAGTCGCCCACCAATATTTTTTTTATCTCCTCAGATTTTCCTGAAACCACTGTCAATGAAATATACTCTTCAATACCATCAACCACGTATTCGAAAGTCTTTAATGCAGCGAAATAAGTGATGATCGAGTACATAGCTGGTTCTATACCAAATTCAATTGCAGCAAGCAAAAATAAAATAGTATTCAAAAAAAGAATAACTTCGGTGATACTAAAACCAATTTTTTTAATGGTCGATTCAGCTAGTATTTCAAAGCCATCCAATGCAGATCCGGTACGTGCAACTAAGCCCACTCCTACCCCCAAAATACACCCGCCAAAAATGGCAATTAACAATTTGTCACTGGTCACAGGGTGAATGTGAATCCATTCAACTCCGATCGATAATAAAAAAGTAACGATCAATGATCTAAAAGCAAAATACTTGCCCATATAAAAATAAGCAGGCACCAAAAACAACACGTTCAGAATAATAAAAACAATGCTAAATGAAAAATGGAATTTTTCATGCATAAATATCGAAATACCAGTTACCCCACCATCTAAAAACTTATTTGGAATCATGAATCCTTTTAGAGCAAAAACGGAAAGACCGACACCAATAATCATCAATAAAAATTGCTCAAATGTATAGAGCTTTTTTCCTTCAATACGCCATTTTTTAAAGCTGTAGCTCATTTTCAATTGGAATTATTCAGTTCTTCAATAACCTTCTGCAAGTTTTCTGCCTTCGGCAGATTATAATTTTCGATACAATATTCTGTATGAAAATGATGGACGTTCAAAAAATCTTTCTGAATTTTATTCCATTGCATACGCGTGGAAACCAGAGAGTAGAATTTTAATTCCTGAAACAACTTCTCAGCAGTATCTAGGAACCGATCGGTTCCTAGATAAAGAAGATCTGCATCGGCGATAATTCTTTCCATAAGATTTGTTGGCTTTTGGGGAATTCTAGTGACCTCAATCAAATTGCATATAGTATTAATTTCGACATGAGTGTAATTGAACTGCGGCAGTATTTCACGAGCCAATTTCTGACTTTCAGATTCGTGGTCTTGATACTTCAATGAAAAACCAGAATCATGCAACAAAGCTGCTGTTTTTAAAAGCACAAGTTCATACTTAGTCACTTTCTCGTATCTTGAAATTTCACTTATATTATTGAGCACTTCTAATGTATGCCCAAGGTCATGATAGTAGAGATTCTCTGCTAGCTTTTCCTCTAAAAATTGCAACATGTACCTCTTCAACTTTCCATATAACATATACAAAGATACTTAGACAAACTAGATAAATCGGTTAAATGGTTTTTAAAAAATACATTTCAATTTCGCCTTTGCCTTTAACTGCAATTTTGCCCCTTTGATCAAATTTAAAGAAATTATTAGTCAGTTCATAAGTAGTGTGACCAACATTAATTTTACCTGGGTCGCTTGCGCTCTGCATTCTGGAAGCAGTGTTCACAGTATCACCCCATATATCAAATGCAAATTTTCTCACCCCGACTATTCCAGCCACCAAAGGTCCGGAATGGATTCCTATCCTAACATCGAATCGGCCCCCATCAGACATTTTTCTTTTTACAAAATTCAATAAATCCTTTGCAGCAGAAATAGCATGTATTGCATGATCCGAATTCTGCTTTGGCAATCCTGAGACAGCAAGATATGCATCACCTATTGTCTTTATTTTTTCAAGACCATGCAACTCAATTATATGATCAAACTCTCTGAAATAAGAATCTAATTCCCCAACTAATTCCTCAGGAGAAAGCTCTTCACTCAGTGATGTAAAATCCACAAAATCTGCAAATACAACCGTGACGCTTTGATAATGCTTTGCGGTAGATCTTCCTTTTTCTTTTAACTCATTGACAACATCATTTGGAAGTATATTGAGCAGAAGTTTATCGGCATTCTTTCGCTCTTCATCCAACTGATTGTTTTTCCGATCAAGATTAAGTAGGGCCTCATTCTTAGTATTTTCAAAAACATTTACAATCAAGAACAATATCAAGCTCAACCCTGCCAAATTCCCAACAATAAAATAATGTCGAAAATGCTCTTTCATTTCGTTTTTAAATCCAAATCCTGAATAATCTAAAATTCCGACTATAATTATTGCCAACAAGTTAGCAATCAACCAGAAAATTCCATTTTTTTTGTTACTCAGCAAAACACTCAAAACAGGAAGCAATGACAACCATGGCAATATGCTGGAGACCAGTCCTCCATTCACAAATGCACATGAAAAGGCTCCTACCGATCCAACAAAAATAAAAATGTTGGTTAGAAAACCTAGTTTAATGATATTTCTCTTGAATAAGAACGGCAAAATCGGGAACACGGTTGCATTGAACAACATAGACCAGAAAGTCACCTTCATGTCATACAGTGTAGATACGACGAGATAATAGCTTGAAAACATCGGTGTAATGAAACAGATAATTACAAACAATCTGGCTTGCCTGAGCAATTCATCATTCTCAAAATATTCCTTCGGTATAAAATAATTAATCATAATGAGTCTCTGATTCAAGAAAAGAAATGAAAAGCAAATATGCTTGCTATCAACATTACTAATCCTTGCAACACGCCAAGAATTATGACCATTCCATACTTCTGCCTCAAAGTGTGATCAAATAAATAAGGGATAGAAAGCATAAGTATTCCTTCTGCCACATAAATATACCGGGGCACAATCCCCCAGAAATGAGCATTTTCATAATGCCACCATCCTGCATGTATAGCAAGATATTCATAAAAAGGTATCACAGAACATCCTAACACTCCTGTAAAAATGGTAGCGAGGACTATATTAAATTTATGATGAAATAAATGACCGATATAGCCTATCTGTATTAAGACCACAACCCAACTAAAGGGCATATATATAGGAGAAGCAACCAAAAAAGGTTCATCCTGAGGATAAAATAGTGTATGAGTATCAACGATCCATTTGTCAGCAATCAATTCAGTAAATCCAGCCGCAATAGTAAATAGTACAAAGCGCCACATCGCGACGTCTTTTTTATTCTGTGCATATATGATATACATTGCAGCAAACCCAAAACTCCAAACCGCTCCTCCAATCCATCCCCAATCAACCTTATCCAAAAGGAATATCGCCAACATCGAAATGGGCATGCTCAAAAGAATAAACCATGTTCTGAAATTTTCACTTTTCATAATTATGTGGTTATTGAAATTTTTTCATAATTATTTTAATCAATGTCGGCACTGTAAGCAATATTGACCAAAGGAAAACAGTTGCAGTCAACCAAAATGGAAATTCATCCGACCAAGGCAAACCCCTTTTCCAACGTTGTTTATCATACCATTTAAAAGGCAATAAAATAGCAGGTTGATGTAGGTGCCAAAGTTTGCAAAGTGAAGCAGAACTTTTGTCTTTCTTTAAAATACAATTAACAGCACGACGTGCTGCTTCATTTGCACCTTCCATGGTAGCTAAATCAGTATAAGTCCGGACATAATCTGAAGCGAAAAATAAGTTTTCAATATCAGAGCCTGCTTCAGGTCTCAAATCCCAAGAATTTACAGTGTTGACCAAAAGTGGTTCGCTATTCATGAGCTGGTGCTGATCACCAATTGCTTTAGCGTCTGTAGCATCTTTGATATCCCTGTCTAAATAATAGTCTATCCACATATCATCGGATATTAAAATATTACCGTTGATATTCAAACTGTCTTTGAGTTGAGCCCACACTTCTATGGCGACTTCCTCTCTCGTACATTGACTTGCCCATTTTTTATTATACCTTCCAGGATTAAACCAATTACTGATATCTACGCTAAGTATTCCCTTAACATTGCCATTGCCTTTCGTAGTAATATCATAGCCATCCCAGAATTGGATTTGAGAAATACTTGTCAAAGCCCACTCTGTATCACTATAAATTACATGACCCTCATTTATTTTTACATCTTTGGATAAATAGTACTGAATCCCATTCATCCAGCTTACACTCGGAGCCAGTTGTTTGATGACTTTGAGACATGGATCTGCTTTGATAATTTCATCTGAAATTAATTTTGTGACTTGTTCAACAGGCATAGCAAGGATAAAATAATCTCCACTGATTTCAAATGAACTTTGTTTTGTTTTAATTTCTGCAGAAATAATGGTCTTTGAACTATTAATATTTAATTTGATAGCTTCATTACCATAATTATATTTTACTCCTTTACTGAGTAAATAATCCTTCCAGGGATCTAGCCATTTTTGATTCGTTGGTCCATTGAGCACACGATCCGTGTTGATGGTTGGATCTAGCATACAATATAAAAGCTGAATGAATATACTGCCGCCAGTTTTAGTACTTGCTGTTTCGGCTTTAGCAGCAACGAGGGTTCTGGTCAAACCTTGCACGAGCAGACTTTGATAAGGGCAAGCTTTTCCATCTTGGCCTGGAAACCGATCTGCCTCAAGGAATTCCCACCAACCAATCCTTTCATAAGCATCATTGATACGAATATCACAACAAGTCATCAGCTGCCAGACTTTACGTGAAAAGACTTTGACCTCAGACTCAGTGAGACCTGTGTCAATTCCACTGAAAAGATCATGGATGATGAGTTCAAGATCGGACAAACGTTTAGGAAAAGAAGAAGTCGTCACAATTGGTTTAAAGCCGTATCTGGCAATCATGATACGTGTGGTAGTAGTCAAATTATCAAAAACTCTTTTCTTTTTACCTCCAGATTGAAAAGGAATCCTCTTCATTGTATCCGTGATATGTTTGTAAAAGCCAGGAAAAAAGCGAAATCCATGCTCTCCAGGCAAAGCCACTTTGTAAGGCTGTGCCTCAGGACCGAAATAATCAATACTTCGCGCTTTGCCACCCACATATACGGGATTCTTGTCGTAAACTTCGACTTCATATCCACGTTCAACCAGCTCGTGTGCGGCACTCATTCCTGCAACGCCTCCTCCAAGTACAATAACCTTTTTCATGCTTGTAATCATTAATTCTAACCCCAAAGGGATAACAAAAAATTTATACTATGCGAACAAATCGAATAAAATTTGATTTGCCTGCGAAATACCAAAATTAACAAATATTAGTATAATTGAAATTTTTTTAAACTCACCGAGCTGTTGTATCACACTTTAAGCATTCATTTAATTTAGGAGGCCTCAATTACCAAACGATGTGAAACGATCTACATCACATTCTATAAGCATTAAAAACTGTAGATGAGTCACTCATCAAAAAGCTTTGGTTTTGTATTCATATAAATTCACGCTCGCGAATAGTATGCGATGGCCCGTTTAAACTCCATCCAGAATTCGCATTGCAGGGGCCTCATCAAATTAAGTGCTTGTTCTCAGGTCAATCAAATATTCCCAAATAATATTTGGGCCATTTTGCAAATCACTTTAGATTCAAAAATCCGAAGTCATTCTCAACCAATCTCAAAACTATGATTGGAATAAAAAGATGTAATCACTCTGCTAAAATAAAAAACAAGCCGATCCAGAGATAAGTCCGGATCGGCCATTGCCCAATAAAATATGCTTCTAAAAAATTAGTTACAAACGATTTTTAATGTTCTCATTCCAAATCGCGTTAGACTGTCAAGTCTCGTCAATATTGCTTGAATGTCATTAGCTCCTATTACATAATATTCGGTCTCGATCCTGACCGATTTGCCGAAAACATTACTTTCTGACTTACCATAAAAACTTGTAAAATATTTGACTGAAACGGTTGAACTGCCTGCATCGACAAACAAATTCCTGCAAAATTCAATTAATTTGTCGCCTTTTTGATTATGAACCTCACAATACCTTGCGAAGGTAAAATTAGCAATACAAATAAAAATAAGTAAACTAATAATCTGCTTCATATAGATGGTTTATTTCGGTTACAAAATCAGGTGCATATGTTTTTGTTACTTTTAGAAAAAGATTGCCTTCCTAGAATTATCAGACCAGCAAGTAATCATCCTTTAAATTAAATCAACATGTGCATCAAGACATAGTGAATCGAATTGGAAATTTGTTACCCTAAGCGCAAGACTATTTTATACAATTATTTAATGAATATATAATACTAATACAAACAGGCTAATAAATATGTAATTAATGCAGGCAGTTTTTGCGTCGAACGACACAAATTAATTTATCGAAAAAAATATTAAAACAGTCTAGATTAAGCTCTATTATACAGCTGACCAAGGACGTGTTCCATTATTTTAGATTTGATTTGATCTGCAACTTGAGGGTTAATCTGATTGAGTTTAAACTGAAATTTAAACTTTACTTCATCTTTTGCAAGGGCGCTGATTCGTAGTTTATTTTGACCTGGCTCCAGGTATTCTTCAAAATTTGAAAGTACTTCTTTGAGCTGGTTGTCAATTTCATTTAGTTTGCGTTGTGGATAAACCGGAATCGAAAATTCGACGTTGTACTTTCGGATTTCCTTCTGGGTATAATTCACAATATTGTCATAATATGCTTTAGAGTTGGATATATATATGATATCGTCATCATCATTATGCAGCACAATTTTATGAATATTAATATCGATCACCCGTCCTTTAGCCTCTCCTATTTTAACATAATCTCCTATGGCAATGTCTCTTGAAAATGTAATACTGATACCACATAGAATATCTGCAATGATTTCTTTACTTATGATCGCAATTGCAGCAGCCACGATACTAAGCGCTGTGAGCAGCTTGTTGAATTCGATTCCAAAAAATCCAATAATCATTATCACCAAGCCAATCACCGACAATATATAATAGATATTCTGAAGCCCTCCAATGACATTATCAGAATATCTATCTCCCATTCGTTTGCGCTTTCTATATATAAACTGAGCAAAACGAATGATTATATTGACAGTCAGCCAATAAATTAAAAAATGTAGGATTGATTTTACGACCGCTGTATAATATAAAGCAGGAAGTAAGCTTTGGTCATAAAAGCTCTCTTTCAAAACCCAAAGGAAAAGAACCAATATGATTTTGATGATAAACTTTGCTATTCTGAACATTGGATTCATTCTTCGATTTCTTATCCATCGACTTTTGCGTTATTCACTGATTACGAACGCCTGACTTTTTCCTCTTCCAAATTCTTGATTTGTTATAAAATAAACACCAGGTTTGAAATATGTACAGTCGATAGTCTGTTTTCCTTTAGACATGAAAACTCTCTGTCCAAAGGAATTATATATAATGACAAGATTGTTCGAAACAAGTTCATCCAACTCCAATAATTTACCTTTCTGCTTCACAATAAACTTTTCATTTTCTGGAATATTATCATTTCCAACAGGCGCTGACAACGACACCTCCAATGTCTCAGAGTACTGAAAACAATTACTTGCTTCAACTAACATTTCTACTGGAAAAGAAAAATTGTAAGGTGTTGACGAGGATACAGGGAGGGTAAATGTGAAAGATTTATTGCTTAACTTGTCGATAAATAAATTTATACTGGAAGGTGAAACAAAATCCTGATCAGACATGATAATGATTTTCAAACTATCAGACGACAAGCCCAGATTTGTTACTCTGATTTCAAATACAAGTGAGTCCTTTTTTGATTTTTGATATAATTTCTGCCATTCAACTTCCAATAAGGAGCCACTGAACTTTGCATGACGCAAATTCATCTCTAACGTAGCTATACAATTAGGAATAATTGCCGCTGCCGCGGGCCAAAATGTTCTTTCGGCACCAACTTCCGGAGACCATGAATAAATTTTAGATTTCAAACTGGTATCGCCATAGAGCCAATCATTGGAGCTGCCATTGGTTCTGTACAAAATTGCAGAAGGAGGCCCGGCGCGATACTGATTTGCTTCAGTCAGCAAGTTGCTCAACTCACGAAACAATGAATCATCTTCACAGAACAAAGTATCATACCCAAATGGGTATAAGAGCAAATTTCCGTAAGAATGATAACTCAATGCAGAAATAAAATGATGCTGATTACAAAAATCCTTTACTGCTTCAGTTTCAGGTTCGGAAAAAGGAGCAGAACCTCTGTATGTCTGTGCGCCCGGTACACTACTAGAACCATTTTCATCGTAACCCCAATAATAACCGTAGTTTCTATTCAAATCAACGCCTACGCTTCCATCAGCATTATTACGCAAATTTAACCTCCACAGGCCTCCTCCTCCGGGGACAACCAGTTGATTATAAAAATAACCATCTGGGTTGACTACAGGGATAAAATATAACTCCCGAGAATCCACTAAGCATTTAATGTCTGGATCTTGTGAATAATTTTCAAGCAAATACTGCATAAAAAAAATCAGTTGCATCATACACATCGGCTCTCTACTATGGTGCAATGCATCATAATAAAGTTCTGGCTCATTTTCATCAACCTGGACATGATCTGATATTTTGAGCATATAGATTGGCCTGGATTGATAACTATATCCGACAATTGTTTTTTGGGAAGCAATAGAAGGAAACTCCATTGACATAGAATCCAATTCTCGATAGACCTCATCCAAACTTAAAAATCCTGACTGACTTCCATAGTTAAACGCTCGTGGTGTAGTACTGAAATCGGCATGATGATAACCTCGTGATTGAAAATCCTTCCATTCCTCTTTTAAGCGCGAATTAATTTCAGTTTCAAGATCACTCGATAAAATCTTTGATATGCCAAATTTGCATTTTAATCTATTGTACTCGCTGGCAGGCAATACGGTTAGGTATCCCGGATCCATCTTTTGGGTAGACTCTTCATCCAACTGTGAAAGGACTTGGTCTTCTGAAATTCCATCCGCAATTTCAAAATAGATTGAATAATATCTATCTCTCTGTACCTGAGCGCGTACGCTCTCTGGCAAAGAAAAGAAAAAACCAATAGCGGTAAATAATATACTCAGAACTCTATATTTCATTTCCTTTTTTAAAAGTGATACAAGGAGCATCTTTCACGACCATTTGCAAAGTCTTTTTGATCCGTTCTTCCAATACTACAATTTTATTTTCTAACAGCGCAGTCAGCATTGAATCAATATAATGTCGGACTGTGATCAGTTCCAATTCACTATCAATAACTACTACGTATTCAGCTTTTAATTCTGTCAATAGATTTGAAATTCTTCTACTATCATTCGTCACACATACAGTAAATGTAATGGCAGTATTTCTCATCATATTTACTTTAATCCTATGTTTTTCAAACAAATTAAATAATCGCGCCATATGATGTTCTGCAATAAATGAAAGGTCTGTTGACGAAAAGTGCAACAAAGCTTGATTCTTTTCGAGCACAACAATGGGAGGATACTCGATTTCAATATCAGTAGAAATTAAGCTACCCGCCGACTCCGGAGAAATAAAAGATTTTACATATAGTGGAATGGATTGAAGTTGCAAAGGTTGAATTGTTTTGGGGTGGATCACCTTTGCCCCGTAATATGTCATTTCAATCGCTTCAGTATAAGTCAATCTGTCGAGCTTAGTCACATGGTCAAAAACATTTGGGTCTGCAGTGAGAATTCCAGGTACATCTTTCCAAATGGTCATCGAATCAGATTTCAAAGCACTAGAGAGAATGGCAGCTGTATAATCAGATCCTTCTCTCCCAAGAGTAGTGGTATTATTTTCTGCGGTGGATCCTATAAATCCTTGTGTCACCACGATTTTACCTGCTTGAATGGATGGTCTGATAATATCTTGTATCTTCTTGTTAGTTTCTTTCCATTGAATCCTTCCCTCCCTATAAGTATCATCCGTAAGAATCAAATCTCTTGCATCAATCCATTCAACGTTCAAACCTATAAGATCCAACCAGGCTGTCAAAATCCTACTCGATATCAATTCGCCTATGCTCACTATCTGGTCATAAGTAAAATCATAAGGACTAAGCCTTTCTTCCTCTATCACCCATTCCGCTTCAACAAAATGGCTATTGAGATCAGAAAACACGGGATGATCTTTTTGAATTCCTAATTCTTCAAGGATATGTTCATGTTTTTCTCGAATAGATTGAAGCAATAGTAAAGCTGTCGGTAAGTCCGAAAATTTTTTTTCTACAACTTCTTCCAGTTGATTGGTCGTTTTTCCCGTAGCTGAAACGACTATGATTTGAGCTTTTGAATCGCGATATTTTTGAATGATCTCACCTACATTCTTTATCCCATCACTATTCTTTACAGAAGCACCTCCAAATTTGAATATTTGCATTTTTACCGGCAGATTATTCTATCAATCGTTTTTCATTTCAGCCACTGATAACATTTTGTCTTCGACTAATTGTACCAGATTCAAATACTTTTGGTCCCTTTTGATTTCTCGAGTTCGTTGCAAAGGCAAGTCTACTGAGATTCTGTCAACAATTCTGGAAGGTGGAGATTTTAGAATACAGATTTCATCACCCAGAAACACGGCTTCTGAAATATCATGTGTCACAAAAATTATCGTTGAATGAAATTTTTGCCAAATGGCAGCAAGCATCTCTTGCATTTGCATTCTGGTTTTAATATCCAAAGCCCCGAATGGCTCATCCATCAATAAAATATCTGGATTTGTGAGCAAACTCCGTGCTATTGCCACTCTCTGCAACTGTCCACCTGATAGTGTCGGATAGTCAGCAAACTTTTTTTCATGTCCTGCCAAGCCAACGAGTTCGATCATTTCCAAGGCTTTTGCATTTCTGGTGGCAGTATCTACTCCTTTGTACTTCAAACCCATAGCTACGTTCTCCAAAACCGTCAACCATGGCATAGAAGAATATTGTTGAAATACCATTCCTACTTGATCCTTATCTGTCCTTACCCTTTCGTTGATAAAAACTTCTCCTTCTGTAGGCTGTTGAAGTCCTGCAATATAACGCAGTATTGTAGATTTTCCACTTCCGGACATGCCCAGCAATACTAGAAACTGACCTTGAGCTGGCTTGTCTTCAATGATCAGATCCAAATGTCGGATTACATAAGATTTGTTATCATCATAACTCTGGCTGATATTTCTTAACTCAATGATATTTGGCAAATCTGTCTGATTGTTTTGGCTCATGATGCTCGATTTTTTTCCAACAAAAAATAGGAGTAGATCATCGCTATCAATCCTGCTGCAAATACTATCCATCCCACAGTGCACAACATTGAAATATTCAATATGTATTGACAAAGAATCCCCAGCACAATAGCAAGAATCACAGCTAAAACACCAATCTTTCCTTCCTGCAAACCGGGTCCTACACTTTTGTAATATTTATGAGGATTAATGATTTTATCCATTAGTGCAAAAATTTTATCCTGGA
The DNA here is from genome assembly GCA_016710235.1 of Saprospiraceae bacterium. Taxonomy (NCBI): domain Bacteria; kingdom Pseudomonadati; phylum Bacteroidota; class Saprospiria; order Saprospirales; family Saprospiraceae; species Saprospiraceae bacterium. The sequence continues at coordinate 2,711,169 of JADJLG010000001.1, read as the reverse complement.
TAAGCCCTATACCAATTATCACCAGCAGGAGTGCAAAGACCCGATCCAATTGTCCCTGGCGTGCCTTTGTATAGATTAACGATCCAATTCCCGTCTCTTTATTTAAGAGTTCAGCAATGATAATATAGGTCCAGCTGATTGCTGTCAATACCCTAATATCATCCATCAGTCTTGAGAAAACTCCGGGTAAAAAAACATTTTTGATCATCTGCCATTTACTTGCGCCCATGGTGTAAGCTGTTTGAACATACACCTCCTCTACATCCCATATCCGTTGAACTACCACCGGGATTAGATATACGATTATTCCGACAGCTAGAAAAGCGATTTTCATTGGATCGCCAAGTCCAAACCAAATAATAAATAATCCGGTAAGTGCTGAAAGTGGAAGATACCTCAAAGCATCCACCTGTCTGCTAAATAATGATCGGAATAATGGGAACAGTCCAAGCAAAAATCCTAATGGTAAGGAAATGAGTATAGCCCAAAAATACCCTTGCACATTCAGCCACAAACTTTTTGCGACATTATTTACCAATTTATCTTTGGTAAACAGATCTTGGAAAGCTAAAAGTACCTTGTCCGGTCTTGGAACAATAGGATAAACCTTTACAAATTTGGTCGCTTTTGCTAATTGTAAAGAGTCTGCTCTTGCCAGTGAATCCCGCTGAGCTGCAGTCAAACTTTGCAATTCTATTTGATCAAATGCCGGATCTTGATCAACAACAGGTCTTGTTTCCGAAAATGCTTCCGCCAGTACCCACCATACAGCTACTGTGATGCAAAATCCCAAGAGCGTCAAAATCCACATCAGCGAGGAATTGATTTTTCCACGCAATTCAAACCACTTACTCATAATGCCTCAATTATTCGCCGATCAACTCAAAATCTGTCCTTCTATTTCTACTCCTTCCATTATCCGAATCATTTGTATCAACGGGTTTATCAGGTCCGTTACCAATGACTACGAATCTATTTCGGTTCATTTTGTGTGTTAAAATCAAATATTCCACGACAGATTGTGCTCTTTTTTTCGATAAAGCAACATTTGCTTCTCTTGATCCGACATTATCCGTATTTCCTTCGATTCTTATTCTAGAATTCGAAAAAGCTTTTGCAATATCAACGAATTCTTTGTCAATAATATATTTAGCATTTTCATCTAAATTATACTCTCCACTCCTGAAAGTAATTGAAACTCTCTTCGTAGCTATAGCTTCTTTAGACTTAGCTTCCCCTTCTGAAACTTTGGTAAACTCTTTTTGACCCTCAGCATCGTGTTCTCTACCAGATAGACTGGTTGCTTTGATTGCCTCAGGGTAGCTGATAATGCGCCAATTGGGTACTTTCCCTTCTGCATAACCTTCGTTCTTATACGTATTCGTCATTTTGGTGTACAATTGTTCTGCAGTGACTCCTTTGTAATTTGGATTAAGACTGAAGAAATTCATGTTATCACCGTGAGTTGCCAAGCGCACATTATTGATGGCAGAATAAGCATCATCTTCAGTAAATCCCGTGAAATTGTCTGCAAGTATTTTAGCCGCTTTTCTTTTATTGGCATCACTTGAGTTGATCTCTGCAGCTCCTCGCATCCAGCCCTCATACAATTTATTCAATTTATCCTTATTATTTTCTGCCCATGCGCGTTTTGCTATAAATGCATCAGCTATGATATTTGAAGCTGATCTTGTGCTTTCCAATATCCTGGCACCGGGCACAGATTTCAAGCAGGCTTGATCATCCGGACTCCATACCACAGCTGCGTCAACTTGCTGGCTTTTAAATATTTGAGCAGCATCTATCGCACTCGGTTGCTTGACCAGCTCGACTTCAGATGCTTTCAAGCCTCCTGCTTCAAGCATCCACAATAAGAACGAATGCGAGGGTGACATTTCTGCCACGGCAATTTTTTTTCCACGAAGGTCTGCAACGCTATTGATTCCTCGACGGACGACGATCGCATCCCCACCCCTTGACCAGTCGCTCTGGAACACCACTACAGGGTCAAAGTCGGCCAAGCCGGCAATCTCAGTTGGCAAGGCATCTATAGTACACCACAATAAGTTCACTTCGTCATTTCGAAATGCTTCCCTAGAGACGGGTACATCATCCAATATTTTAAACTCCACAGGAAATCCATACTCTTTGTAATAACGAGAATCTGTATTGGCTTTGAATCCTTCATTGAAGTATTCACCACCTGCATAACCTCCCCAGGTTACAACTCCAACTTTAACTGCCTGTTTGCTGAGTGACGAACTGCCTGATGTGGCTGATCCTCTGCTATTCGTACCTGATGCATCAGATGATGCTTCTGCACCTTGTTTTTTGAGCTGTTGACCGATTCCTGTATTATTAAGAAGATACCTTCCTGCAAAAAATAGTGCAGCCAGGATAATCAATGTGATTAGAAATTTAGAAAAAGCAGTTAACCGTGATGCCATATCTTAAAATTTGAATTTATTTTTCGTTAAAAAAATCATCATAAGGATTTGTTTCTTGCGCCTTTTCCCTTTGCGGTATGGGGCTATCAAGTACCAGAGCAGTATCTCCGGCGATTAATTCGTCTTTCTCTTTGCCTAAGATTTTGGAGACACCTTCTGTCTCCCACTTCTCCAACATTTTTAGCCCTTCTTCCTCAAACACGCCATTTTGCAAATCTACAGAGGACATGAAGCTTTCAGACATTTCCATAAACCTTTCCATCTCTCCCACTTTCGTGCTGACATCATCAGCCATAGCCTCGAGAGCTTCCTCAAACAGAGCTCGTTTATCTTTGTCCCCAGTAATCACGCTCATAGCAGATTTCATGGCGCTGTTGCTTGCATATATGGCTTCTCTTTCTTGTTCCTTCAATGTCACTTCATTAGTGATATCTTCAGCCATTATTTCTGAAGATTCATACATTCTATTGAGAACTTTGTATAGTATATCCATTTTGCGATAAAGGTCAGTCAACTTGATGTTGGAGTCTTTCAATCTACCGGCTTGCCGGGATTTCAAAACCATCACTGCCTCCTGGTTCCCTTCGCGCGCTTGTTGGGCTTGCCCCATGGATGATTCTATTTGTTTGCTGTTATTATGGATTTGTTCTCTTAGAAGATGCATCTGGGACCTCAATTTGGCAATTTGCTTGTTCATTTTGCCAAGATTATCTTTTAAGTCTTCGACGTAAGACTTTAATATACCTATTGGATCGATTCTTACAAATAATGCGGTCAGCCAGCGCATTGTGCTTTTATACATGTACCAAACTAAATTCCTTGCTTTTGGGTCAAGGATCATATAAATCAAAATACCCAACGCTATCAGCATGCCCGCCAAATACAAGGTGTTGCTAGCTAAAGCTATTAAAGTCCCTAAGAAGGCGTATATCAAATAAGCCCCACCAGAAAATATGAGACCGAGGACTATTGAACCGGTAACTCCCTCTGGTCTATTCCAAAAACTCTTTTTCTTAAATTCCATAACTAACGATGGATGTATATACAGTTCTATTTTAAATATTGTTCCATTTTACGGATGTCTGCTTGGATATTATCGACAACCTGAGCATAACTGGCTACAAAATTAGCCTGGTTGGTTTCTACTTTTGTTTTGGCATTTTGCAACTCTGACTGAATGCTATCAAACCTTTTTTGAGATTCAGCTAATTCTTTTTTCAACAATTCTATTTGTTCAGATTTTTGCTTCATGGACAGATCCAATGCCTTTTGTTCATTTTCCTTCTGACTGATCTGTGTTTGTAAAAATTGAGCTGCTGATTGATTGAAGTTTTTTTCTTCGAGCTCGAGGATTGAAAGATACTTTTTTGCAGAATCTATCAACTGCAGTGGTTGTACATTCATTGCCTGGGCTGCTGCATATGCAGTTTTGAACTGATTTGATTCATCCATGTTCTGGAGTTTAGCCACAGATTGCACTGCTTTCTTATACTCCAGGTAATCAAATCCTGCCTGATTGTTTTTTTCTAATACTTGTGCAAGAATCTCTAAAAACCTTTCAGAAGACTGTCCTAAAGGAATTTGGGAAACTTGGGGTGAGCCGGCCTTTTTGGGATTTTGATCAGTGCCGTCATTAGATTTGTCGCCAGATTGCTGAACTCCTTGTCCAGCACTTTCATCTGTTACAATAAAAATAGATTTTAACTTATCAAATATCGGCATGGTGGTCGATTAATTTCAAGATATGCAAAAATCGTTGATTTTAATGACAATTCTCAATTTTTCGGACCTTTTTTGTGCCTTGCTGCGAGCAAAGTATATGATTAGTTCATTCAAGATTAATCTTTTATAGATAAAAATCTTTTACCAAGTGATGGTAATCAAGAGATCGTTTGCCCTGTTCATCATACAAAATCAGATGATTGAGTTCAATAGATGCCAATGATCTTCCATACTTTAACAATGCAACACTGGGTTCAGAATGCTTGTTGTGATATACTTTAGTCATCTTTACACAATAGATTGATTTACTTAAAAAGTTAGCGCTGAGTTGTGGTTCTTTATTAAATGGAACTACCACAAATATTGAACCTTTCTGCTTCAAAAACAAATCACATACAAGACTCAATTCATTGAAATCCAGTGAAGTTTGATTTCGTTGTTTGTTCTTTGAGACAGAGGGCGAATAAACTTTCTCATTAAAGTAAGGTGGGTTGCATATGATTACATCATAGCGTTTATTGGGTACAAAGTTTTGGATTAACGAATGTTGTACTTTAATTCTTGCAGTCCATGTTGAATTTTTTACGTTGGCTTCTGCAACTTTAACAGCAAGAGGATCCGTTTCTACGGCATCAATTACGGAAGATTGATCGCTCCTTTGTGCCAGCATGATTGCCAACAACCCACTACCGGTACCAATGTCTAATATTTGTGCACTCGCACCTACTTCGGCCCATGCTCCAAGCAATACAGAATCAGTCGTAACCGGAAAACATATACCTGTAGTACAAATACTGAATTGCTTAAACTTGAAACCAGGATTCAGCGGTGAAAGCGATTTCTCACTTTGCAATTCTTCCAGAGATTAGCGATTTTTTTATTGCTGATGATAGGCTTGGTTATGTACCAACTGCGTTCCGCATTTTGGGCAAGGTACAGCAGATCCAGCCCCTCCTTCACAACCTTTAGCACAGATAAAATGCCATACTCCTTTAGCATTCTGCGGTGGATCCTTTGGTTGTGGTGGTGCAGTAGTGGGAGTAAAATTTTCCGGCACTTGGATATTTGGTGCAGGATTGGCATTTTGCGTGTTTGTAGCAGCTGAATTTTGATTTGAGGATTTGCTTTCAGCGTTCTTACAGCTTAGACCCAAAACCAAAACAACAAATAAGCTAATTATTTTAAGTGTATTCATTTCAATTGATTATTTGTTTTTAATAACGATATTATCCACTCTATATGTTGTGGTTTGAGTCGAATTATTTCCCTTATAAACAAAAGCAATATAAAAGTCCGAAGTAAAACTGCTTAGATCAATTATACCACTAGGCACGAAAGTGTTGTCGCTGTCTGCTTGAGTTGCCAAACGAGGAGTCAAATTTTGCCATGATGCCGTTTTCACATTTGTTCCATCATAATTTGTCGAAATCAGTACACTCAAACCATCATGTAGCCAAAACGCTTTTGCTGACTCAAAAGACAGTATTTTGGATTGAGTACCTTTAATTTTAGGGGTCACCAACCATGTCTCCATATCGCTGCTGGTATCATTGAATGCAGTTGCCTGTGCATAAACATTACCTTGGAATACTTTAGCCAACCATAATCTGGTGCCAGTAGTAGCTACATTTGTCCAGCCCGACATATCCAATACAGCATTATTGGCATATCCATCAAACGAAAAATTCAAAGAATCCAAAGCACCTCCTCCTCCACCGGTACTCCCACCAACAACATCTGCCTTGGACCGTATGGACAGTTGTTTCACTTTATTTGTGCCACCCTGTGTTACAATTCCTGTGATACTCAAATTACCAACTGGAAAGTTATCGCCCGAAAATTTTGCCTGTGATCTGGTGTAAAGTTCAAGATTTCCACTTGCATCTGTCAAAATGCAAGATCCAGAATAAGTTGTGCCTCCTAGTTTACTGATATTAACATCCTTGATTTGTACAAGAGTGGACTCAAGAGATTCAAACTCTGCGTTGATTTCTGCTAAGGTTTTAATTTTTGCTGTCACAGTCCCAGTACCCACTTTCGTCCCATTGGCGATGGGAACTTTGTTCACTTGCAATAAACCATCAAACTCCGACAATTCCTGCCCACCTACATTGACAGAAATCTCATCGCCAGTTGAAAAACTGTGATTTGCATCAAAGCGAACAGTAATTCCTCCAGATGCGTCTTGCATCTGCAGATTGAATCCATGGATATTCAAATTGTCCTTATCACTGATTACAATTCCTTTTATATATTTATCATTTGGAATTTGAGTAGTTGATCCAGAAAACAAAGATCTAATTTCCGCAATAGATACTGTATTCGCTCCTCCCCCGCCAATACAAGGAGTTTGGTTCATTTTTACATCATATGTATCCCGAATAAAAATTTGTTGATCAGAGCCAAATACACTGAAAATTCCAACAACAGAACCATTTTCTGCTGGCACTTGCACACCAGCGAAACTTGCGAAACCACTGCTTCTGATAATCAATGTTTGTTTAGTGCAATTTGTCAATGTAAGATTTACATTCTTTTGCCCTACAGCATCAGCATAAGTTTTTCCCACATCTGACCGAACAAATTCTACATTATCTAACTGAATGAGTGTAGACAAATGAGGAGTTGCTAATGATCCAATAGCTATTTTGCGAGGAGTGATAGTTTGATTTATGGGGCCTGCAAAAATATATTGATCTACAATCAAGTCTTCTATCCCAGCTAAATTAGTAAAATTACCAGATTGGTAAGTTCCCAATCCGAGTTGGATCAAATTATTGTATGCACCAATAGTAAGTCCTTTGCACTTGATCCCTACTTTCATTCCGATCGGAAATTGGTTGTAGATACCTGTGCGATTGATTAATATCTCTATTCCGGCAGATGAATCCTGGACGACAATTTTCTTATAAAAATTACCTGATCTATCATCAGCAACAACAATTGCATGAATCAATAAATCATCATTGATCGTTGTAAATGCACCTGGCACATACTTCGATTTCAAAGTAAGGATATCAGAATTTGCTGAAAATGGCAATTCATTAATGACTATAGGCGGCTCGTCAAAATCATGATCAAGACAGGCTGTTACACCAAATAATATCAATACACCTAAAATTAATATTAATTTGCTTTTTATTGTTTCCATAAACTTATATTTAAACTAAGATTATAATTGATGCCCTGCAGATAAAAGTACTTATTTGGAAATACAGTGGGATCTTTAGTTTCATAATCGAAACGGGACTGTTCAAATCCACCAGAAATCATATTTTTATTATTGAGCAAATTATTTGCGGCAAAACTTATAGACGAAAACCTCTTCCAAAAATTGAAACTCTTGTAAATAAAAAAATCCAAACTAAATGCCGAAGGCAGTTTTTCTTGTTCAATGATTGATTTAAACTGGCCGGAGGCTCTATCTAAATCTTCCACTGCTTCCGGCACACGTCTTAGAGGGTTAATATCAACATAATTCTGGTCTACATAGCTTGCCGTAAGCGTAAAGAAACCGCCTTTTTTCAATTCATATTTCAAACCCCCTGAAAGTGCTGTTTGAGGTGTCCCCGAAACTCTAAATTCTTTCAGATAGATTAAATGTTTCGTTGACACATTGCTGAACTTGTCAAATATCAATAGCTCAGGTCTTGAAGTGTAGATATAATCTCCAGCACAAATGACAGCTGTCATAGATATGCTGTATCCGAGCTTATACTCTGCTGAAGCTTCAATTCCCATATGTCTCTGATCCAATCCAGTATAAAATGAATTGATCAAACCACCATCTCCCAATTCATCTAATCCTGTAGACTCCAAACCTTCATCAAGAAAAAAGAATTTAGGTTTGGTTTGATTTTTGATATTGATCAAATATCCCCTTAGTTGCATTTTTAATTTTGGAGCTCGGTGATAATACGATATAGAATTGTCTTGAATACTTTTATTTTCTGCTTCAACTAGCAAATTTCCAGAGTATTGTGGCGAAGAAAAACTTTGTTCAAAAGTAGGAGCTATCGATTGATAAGCAAAATGCCCTACCACATAATTTCTTCCATTTATTTTGTATGTCAACTGAAACTTAGCACCATAGCCTAAATTTGAAGTCCATTCCGACTTCCCCTTTGAATTTTCAAAAAGTGCATTTTGCCATTTTCCTTCTCTTTGGTGACCGGTGTGGTCCAATTGTCCACCAAACATCAGATCCCAATGTTTAAGTCTTAAAACCCATTGATTAAAAATGGTGTATTTGTTAGTATTTCCACTATAATTGTATGCTACTAAATCACCTTCTTTACTCAAATAATTCACTTTCGAAATGTTCGGATTTTGCTTGGTTGGATCAGAGATAAAATCCTCGCGATCCAAATAAAAATCCGCACCGAGCAAGTCTCTCAATTTTGCATAATAATTCACTTGTTGAAATTCTAACCGATAACCTGCATCAACCAGCCATTTTTTCAAAATCCATTGGAACTGAGAGTAATGCTCTAACTCAGCTGGGTCATTATAATAATCAGATAAGATGTATATAGCACTCTTCCCGGTAGTAGTACTGCCTGGTATGCCGTTTACATCCTGAATCGTGACAATGTTTGATCTGTTGGCATTATAGAATGAATGCCAATTCAATTGTCTGGCACTTTCATTTTCTGTGAGCAACTTTCTCACAACATCTGCAGCTACAGGATCTTTAATATATGAAGGCAGTTTTTGATAATAATCTGGTCTTGGATCCGTTGCATTGGTCCAATCTAGCTGAGTCTTTTTTCGCTTTCCTTTGAGGCCCATAACACCTGTTTCAAACTTGAAGTGATCTGATACTGGCATTGAATATTGCAACATGGCTACCGGAATGGATTGGTATGCTGCTCTTGAGTTTCTCTTTTCCCCCGATTGATATCCCCAATAGGAGTTATATAGATTATTATCTGCGAGCTCGTACATCTCTTTAGTGGCAGGACTTGATTTTCCGCGATAAACTGGAGCCAGAACACCTGTAAAAATTATCTCTCCCTTGTTTTTGAATTTTTTACTTATGGCACCATGTACGCCCCATGCATCATAATAAACACCCTCAATAAAAGACTCATGAGTCCATCTCCTATTGACTCCAAGTAAAATATCCACCGATGGGCTTAATTTTCTTCCAAACTCTAAACCAAGCCTTTGTGCGACGTTCCTGTTACTCATTCCGGTGAGCATCTTCAACTCTTTCCTATATTGATCAGGTCTGATCTTGATCCACTGATTTACACCGGCGCTGCCAAATGAAGGTGACATAGTTGTATACCCGTAATAATCATCTGAATATCTCGTCAATTCATTTTGACCAGAAAACAAATAAAACTGCGTATGAGCATAATCCAATCCATTGAACAAAAAACCATTTGCCCCAAGCTCATTCCAAGCATAATCCAGTCCTCTGTACCTATATCGGAATGGGCTAAATTGAAATGAAATTGCTCGCCCAACTGCATCCTCCGAGGAACCTAATAAGCTATATACTTCAGCGCTTTCAGAGGCATCATCTTCTGTGTCTTCTATAACTACAGAACTGATTTGATCAGGTTGAATAACTATCCTTTCCAAATTGATTTCTATGCCATCAGAGGGCCATATACTCATATCTACTCCATAATCCAGTGACTGGTAGCCATCTTTGACAAAGTGCAAAAATTCTTTGCCTGAGAAACGATTCATATTCAGATTGAATTGGCCCAAATTGTCTGTCAGATACTCTGTTTTTTCCAAGCCAATCTTGATTTGCACATCAGGAATCCCCTCTTTTGTCAATTTATCTCTGACTATACCTTTATAAGCCTGAGCATGACTGTTGAGGGATGCAGCCAACAAAAAAATCCATGCTAACAGTAATTTCAAATGCATCGTCTTGTTCTTTCTGGGTCAATATTAGGCATTTTTGTTATATTGAAAGGGAAATTTAATAAAGATTATGTCTCTACATACGGAACCTGTACCCAGTGTTTATTGTTCGAAATAAAATTAAAGGAACTTTATCTTCAAACTCTTAATTTTCGGTTTTTCTTTGAAATGGATCATATCAAACTTGTATTTCCACTTATTATAGCATTTTTTAGCTGTTCTAACCCGTCTCCGTTAAAAGCTCAAAGGTACCAGGTAACCTGTATAGGTTTTTACAATTTGGAAAACCTCTTTGACACTGTTGACGATTCGCTCACCTTCGATGAGGAGTTCACACCGACAGGATTAAAAGTCTGGACTGAAGAAAAATACCAAGACAAAATCAATAGACTGGGTACTGTTATAAGGGATTTAGGAAAAGATGTGACACCTGATGGTGTAGGGATTCTTGGTGTTTCAGAAATAGAAAATATTAAAGTTTTAGAGGACCTGGTGAGGTCCAAAAATCTCTCTGAAAGGAATTATAAGATCGTTCATTATGATTCTCCTGACGCACGAGGGGTGGATGTAGGATTGTTGTACAGAGAAAAGTTCTTTACAGTACTTTCATCACAATCTGTAAGGGTGGACCTCATAGACGAAGATGGAAAACCTAAAAAAACAAGAGACATTCTTTTAGTTAAAGGACTCATTGGGGACAAAAAGTATTATGTCAGTGTAAATCACTGGCCATCCCGAAGAGGAGGAGAAAAACTCACTGCAAAACAAAGAAATCAGGCTGCCAGAGTAAACAGACAACTTGCAGATTCCATTTTAAACATTGAACCAGATGCAACTTATCTCATGATGGGTGATCTGAATGACAATCCTTCCGATTACAGCATGACGAAAATAATTCAGGCTAAAAAAGACCTGAAAGAGCTTACATCTCGTGATTTTTATAATCCATTTTATAAAAACTATAGCACTGGCGAAGGGACATTAGCCCACGATGACGCTTGGGGATTGTTCGATCAAATTGTGTTTACACCCAATGCTCTCCAAAAAAATCCTGGGAGCTTTTATTATTACAAAAATCAGATTTATCGCAAAGATTTTATGATGGAAACATCAGGGCACTATCGCAATTTTCCTAAACGGACTTTCTCTGGTGACATCTACAATTATGGATATTCAGATCATTTCCCAGTTTTAATCTATTTGATCAGACCTGATTAGCGGGATATGGATTTCGTACCATCTGAAATCCGGCTTTCCACAGAGCAGCATGAGGTTATGGACAGATTAACTGAATGCAGGGGACAGGTTTTTCTCACCGGTAAAGCCGGTAGCGGAAAATCTACCTTACTCCAAATCATTAGAAACAACAAGGATTTTCAAAGCATTGTGCTGGCTCCTACGGGGGTTGCAGCGATCAATGTCCAAGGCCAAACCATTCATTCTTTTTTCAAATTCCCGCCAGGGATAATTCAAAGGTACAATACAGGAATTCAAAAATTGATCAAAAAAGCTGACGTCATTATCATCGATGAAGTCAGTATGGTGCGAGCAGACCTATGTGACCATATTAATCTCGCATTGCAAACAAATACCAAATCTAAAAAGGCATTTGGTGGCAAACCGATCATTTTTGTGGGAGACTTATTTCAGTTACCACCCGTTGTTAGCAGACTTGAAGAAGAATTTATTTCCAGTCAATATGAAAGCCCTTATTTCTTTTCTTCACGCATTTTAAAAAGCCTATCTGATTTTGAATTGATCGAACTAAGAGATATCTTCAGACAAAAAGATCAGAGTTTCATCCAGTTGTTAAATCGAATTAGAAAAAATGAGTGCGGTGAAGAAGATCTGTTTATACTGAATGAACGTCTCCTCCGACCCGCAAACCACGAGTATGATGAATGGGTGATACACCTATGTGGAACTAACGCCACAGCTCAAGGAATCAATCTTAAGAAACTAAGTGAGTTGCCGGGAGTGCCTAAAACTTATCCTGCAAAAGTGACAGGGAAGGTTAATATAAATCAATTCCCTATCGACCAAATGCTCACCTTGAAATCAGGAGCTCAAATCGTATTTCTTAGAAATGACCCTGACAAACGATTCGTAAATGGGAGCCTTGGAAAGGTTATCGAATGTAAGCAAGAGAGCTTACTGGTTAGCATTGAAGGTCATCAAGAACCCCTGGAAATTAATGCGGTACTTTGGGATCAGATTGAATATCACGTGGATAGCCAAGGTAAAATCAATCAGAACATAATAGGCAACATCAGTCAATTTCCAATTAAGGCTGCCTGGGCTATTACTATACATAAGAGCCAGGGAAAAACTTTTGAGAAAGTACATATTGACCTGGGGTCAGGTGCCTTTGAGAATGGACAACTATATGTTGCTTTAAGCCGGTGCAAGACTCTTGAGGGCATCAGTCTCCGACATCCCATAAGGTACAGAGATATCAGAACAGATGATCGAATAGTAGATTTTATGAATCAATTCAGGTGAAATTTTGAATAGCCTTGCTTTAGGATTCATCCAATTCATTGTATCTTGCCAAAGATTAAATTGGTTAAATTTATGAACAAGCATCACAAACCTAGCCGCGCTGAAGATCAAGCTTCCATGAGAAAATTTGCAATGATTGCAATCGCTACTGTCTTAGTACTTATGATCGCTATGTATTTTATTTATAAAGCAAGCGCATAATACCTTACTGTTGAAATATAATCTTGATATCAGACTGGAAAGTTCTCCTGCCTGGATAAAAACTGTTCTGGCTGATTTTGACAGCTTCCTAATTGATCATGCGGATTGCGAACGAAAAGCTTCAGCAGTAGCCTTAAGTTTAGTAGCAAAATATCCCGATAAGGTAGAAATCATTCCGGAACTTATCGACACAGCTCTAGAAGAACTCGAGCATTTTAGAGCTGTGTACCAAATCATGGAGATGCGCAAAATCAAACTGCAGCACTCTATCCCGGAAGATCCTTATATTAAATTATTGATGTCCAGGATGCATTCCGGTCTTCAGGAAAGATTTTTGGACAGATTATTGATTGGGTCTGTATTCGAAACAAGAGGTGCTGAAAGATTTAAACTAGTTGAAGAAAATCTGGAAGATGCGGAATTAAAAAAATTTTACAAAATGCTTTGGACTTCTGAAGCCAAGCATGGAAATATTTATGTAAAAATGGCTTTAAACTATTTCGATGAAAAAAAGGTGTACCAAAGATTGAATTGGTGGTTGGATCAGGAAGCTGAAGTCATAACTTCACTACCTATTCGAGCTGCATTGCATTAAAACAACCTGTAAAGAAATGCACGAACATTTTGTTATAGAATCTAGAAGTGATTTGTGGTATTATGGATTGGCAGGAGGGGCACTTTATATTGTACTGATTTTAGGATTGGGTTTCCTTGCCAAAAAAAATAACAAAGAAAAATTATTCTCCAAGGTATTGTTTTGGTTTTTACTTCTTAGAGAAATAGTATTTTTTGTAACGATAACGATGCAAGGAAAATTCACATTGGTAGATTCTTTGCCACTTCATCTTTGTACCATTTCTTATATTTTCTGCATAATCTACTTCTACAACAAAAATAGATTTTCATTTGAATTCTTGATGTTACTTTCACTTGGTGGAGCAATTCAAAGCTTGCTGACTCCTGAAATGACACATGGATATAGCGATTATTTTTATGTAGATTATTATATCAGCCATTGCACTATTATCATGACTCCTTTTTATGGATTTTTCATTGATCATTACAAACCCAGAAAACTATCTTTCATGTGGGTGTGGCTGATCGGACATATTATATTAATGATTGTAGGAATGATCAATTCATTAATAGGTTCCAATTACATCTATTTATGTGCGAAACCAAAGGTGGATAATGCAATGGTAGATGGATTTTTTCCGAATCATCTGGTCAGTTTTGAAGTGTTCGGCACTTTACACATTATTTTATTCTATGTGTTTTTTAGATTTGTCTTCGCCACGAAAAAGCACACATATTAAAGCAGTATGGAAAATATATCTCCACTATATGCCATTTCGCCAATTGATGGCAGGTATTCAGTTCAAAGCGAAAATCTGAGAAACTATTTTTCAGAAGCAGCGCTATTTAAATTCAGAATATGGGTAGAAATTCAGTATTTGTTGGAATTAATTTCAACCAAAGTCCTTACTTATCAACTCTCCGGTGATGAAATTAATTACCTTGAGGGATTGTACAAAGAATTTTCCCTTACTGACGCATTTGAAATAAAAAATATAGAGTCCACAACAAGACATGACATCAAAGCAGTAGAGTATTTTATTAAAAATAAGTTGCAGCGAATAAATAGAGAAGATTTATCCGAATTTGTACATTTCGCACTCACCTCACAAGACATAAACAACACAGCAATACCATTGTCTTTGAAAGCGGCAACATATGAAGTGATTCTTCCGAAGCTAGATGAACTCCACCAAACGCTTTTTGAACTCGGTAAAAACTGGAAAAAAATTCCCATGCTTGCAAGAACCCATGGTCAGGCAGCAAGCCCAAGTTCACTTGGAAAAGAAATTTTAGTTTTTTGGGAAAGGCTTGGCAAGCAACTATCCAAATTAAAACAATACAAGTTTTCAGCTAAGTTTGGTGGCGCAACCGGCAATTTTAATGCACACCGAATCAGCTTTGAGAATGTAGACTGGGAAAGTTGGGCTGATCAATTTATATTCAAACTCGGCCTGAGCAGACAACATTTTACGACCCAAATAGCACATTACGATGAGATCGCAGAGTATTTTCAAATCATCGTACGCATCAATACAATATTCATCGATTTATGCCGAGATATTTGGGCTTACATTTCGATTGAATATTTCACCCAAGTAAGCATTTCAACCGAAGTAGGCTCTTCCGCAATGCCTCATAAAGTAAACCCTATTGATTTTGAAAATGCCGAAGGAAATTGTGGGATCTCAAATGCAATTAGTCAACACTTTGTTGAAAAACTTCCCATTTCAAGATGGCAGAGAGATCTTACTGACAGCACAGTCCTGCGCAATATAGGTTTGCCTATAGCACATTTGATGATATCTGTGGATTCCATCTTGCGAGGATTTTCAAAATTAAAGGTTAACTATACCAAAATTGAGGCAGATTTAGGGAATAATGTATTAATCTTAGCAGAAGCGATCCAGACCGTGTTACGTAAAGAAGGTGTTTCTCAACCGTATGAATTATTAAAGGCATTTACAAGAGGAAAAAGTCAGCTCTCAAAAGAGGAATTGATCCAGTTTATCAATGGTTTACCTGTTTCTCTTGAAACAAAACAGAAGTTGCTGTCTCTATCCCCCGACAAATACACCGGCTATGCTTGTGACGAGCACTTTCCTGAACTTTGACCCTACTCCTTTTCAAAAGTTAATGATTTAGTAACATAGGTCATGGTTTTCAGTCCCATTAACTGGTTGTAACTTTGTTTATTTTTTAAAACAACCAAACCTTATGAATTCAAAATGGATTTTACTGTTTTTCATTAGCTCTCTTTTATCCACCCAGGGTTATTGTCTTGGTAATTCTCAATTGATTAATGCCATGCCATTTGATTCCATTCGGCCTGTCAAGTGGTATGATCAAATTTCATTAAAAGGCTATATACAGCTTCGGTACAATCGTCTGCTGGAAACAAATGAAAATCTCGCATGTGAATCCTGTGATCGATCATGGGGCAAAAACAACAGCTTTTCTTTAAGAAGGGTCCGTCTATCTATTTCAGGGAAAGTAAATCCGAAACTTTCATTTCAACTCCAAACAGATTTTGCCAGCTCAGCTTCCTCAACGAGCCCACATTTTAATCAAATCAAGGATGCTTATTTTGATTATGCAATAGACAACAAGCAAGAATTCAAGATCAGATTTGGTCAGAGTAAAATTCCCTTTGGATTCGAAACGATCCAATCCAGTAGTCTGCGTTTACCTTTTGACAGAAGCGATGCTATCAACAGTGGTGTAGCAAATGAAAGAGATTTAGGAATGCA
This sequence comes from Saprospiraceae bacterium, assembly GCA_016710235.1. NCBI lineage: Bacteria > Pseudomonadati > Bacteroidota > Saprospiria > Saprospirales > Saprospiraceae > Saprospiraceae bacterium. The sequence goes on along the minus strand of JADJLG010000001.1, from coordinate 2,695,085 downwards.
ATTGTACTGGACTCCCAAAACAATAAAAAATATCCACAATGAAATTCTTTCGATGGGTCTAAAAGGTTCTGGGGATTATGGTCTGTTCAACTTTGGAATTTATAATGGCCAGACAGGCAACAAAATAGAACTGAACAACCAAGTACATATGGTTTTGCATACTAGTCTACCCCTCAAAATCAAAAATCAAATTGCTCAGATCGGTATAGATGCATATAATGGCAAATTTGTTGTCTCGAGTTTAAGCAAAAATGTAAGCTCAACAGAATCTAATAATGAATTCAAAGACCAAAGGATCGGAATGCATGCGATTCTCTTCCCAAAACCAATAGGTATTCAATTGGAGTATAATGCAGGCAAAGGACCAAAATTCAACCCTCTGAATTCTACAATTGAAGCAGCCGATTTATCAGGTGGATATGCGATGTTAATATATAATTTGAAACTTGAGAAAGGTCATCAGCTTATGCCTTTTGTTAGATACCAAATATTTGATGGTGGCAAAAAAGCTGAATTAGATGCCAGAGCATATAATATAAAAGAATGGGAAATAGGAATAGAGTGGCAACTCTACAAAGCCTTCGAGATTACAGCCTCCTATTTGCTTTCGGATAGACGATATGACGATGGTACAGTTCCAGGTAACTATCAGAAAGGAAACCTATTGAGACTACAAGCACAATGTAGTTTCTAGTTAATAAAGAAAATAACAAAAGTGATCAATGACAGCTTAATCATTGATCACTTTTTATTTTGTCAAGAAACCGACAAATTAATCTTCGGTTAGAGCCAAGTTTATATTAATGAAAAGTGACAAGTAAAGGTCAAAGAATCTCTAAGCTGAATAAATTGTTCTTTGCTTGATTCGCAAGGATAGATTTTTCTTTCACGTTGTGAATTCCCAATTCAGTTGGTCACCTTATTATTGATCCAAATTATAAAACAATGTATACAAGTTTTCTCTCTTCAGAACAATCGAACAACAGATTAAAGTTACCCAATTATAAAATAAGTAGATACAAATTTACTCACTTAAGATCAATTACATTGCCGAAACATGCATGATCTGATCCCTTATTACTGTGTGAAATCCATTACTCGATTTTAGCTTGCACAACCATTAAGTCAGGCTATAAGTTTTTATTTCTTTTGACTATGTGATTCGGCTCAATTTCCTAGATGCAAAATCTAGGATTAATTTACTACAATTGGCTGAAATGCTAATTTTCCGGTTACTTATTTTATGATAGTTACATTTCCCAACTTCGTATATTCCTTATTGTCCGGACAGGTATACCTAACACAGAAACCGAATACATCCGGTCCCAGAACTTCACCTTTATAATCACCTCTCCATCCACTAGTTTGATCAGTGGTCCTAAACATTTCCTGACCCCATCGATTTGTTACAACGAATTCCATTTTTCGTATAAACGGACTTCTAACATATAGAACGTCATTGTGAGAATCTGCATTTGGACTGAAAGCATTTGGAACGAATACTGTTTCTTCACAGGTCAAAACCGTTACAGTTACGCTCGCCGTGGCGGTACATCCTAAATCATCAGTAACTGTTACTGTATAAGTTGTAGTTTTTTCCGGCATTGCAAGTGGATTGTAAATATCGGTTGCAGACAAGCCATCTCCCGGCTCCCATTTGTATTTATATCCGGATTGATTTACTGTGGTCAATTGCGATTTTACACCAGCAACAATAATTTCTGGTTCAGCTTTCGCGAATACTTCTTTACTGAGATCCTTTACCTGGATAATATGGCTAAGTGTCCAAACGCAACCTTTTCCATTATTGATTTCTACTTCATACATTGTAGTATTATCAGGCTTTACTGTTAGTTTAGCTTCTTTATCCGAACCTATTATCCCTTCTTTTGGGGTCCAAGTATACGTATATTCTGATGCGAGATTGCTTTCCACAATCAACATTGCTTGATCTCCTCTACAGATATCGTCAGGACCGGTTATCATAGCATCTAATTCATACAAATAAACCCGAACAGTATCTCTGTTTCCGCAATCATTCTGATCTCTTGTTTTAAGGATATAAAATGTTGTGGTGTCAGGATTCACTCGTACCGGATTTTTTCCTATTTCCTTACCATATTGATCACACCATGTTAATGTGATATTTGGATTAATTTGTTCTGCATTTAGATCGACAGGACCTTTTTCACATAAAGTTGTATCATTTGGAATTTTATAATCCTGTCCTAAAATCAAAACTTCCGGAACAAAAATATCCACCTCCCTTTCTGCTTCACAAAATGGGAATGCCGGATCGCTAATATGAACAACATATACGGTCGATTTTCCCCCACAGAAAATTGGATTAGGGGAATTAGGGTCACTCAGATAATCCGATGGCGTCCATCTGTAAACATAATTTGGATTGAATGTTGAATTCAGCTCAATGCAGTCTCGAAAACAAACGAGATGCTTTTCGTCGATCTCATCATCAATCAAAACAACTTTGACCTCTTTTGAGAGAGTTCTTGTACAGACACTATCCACCACTAAGGTAACAATATAAGTACCTGATTTTTCATAAGTATAACTTGTTACAGGCAAGTTTGATTTACCTTTTCCATCACCGAAGTCCCAACTCACAGTTCTATTACCTGAGGTAGCAACGTCAATCTTTAATTCGCCACATTTATTCTTCACTGAAAATTCTGGATTTGGTGGAAGGACAGCAATCACTTCAATCGTGTCCATTTTTTCACAACCATGTGCATTCACAGCGTGATAAATGATATTATATGAACCTGGTGTAGATATATAAATCTTTGGCGTCAAGCTATTCAATCCATTGATAATTATTGGATTGGACTGCCACTCAATCGTGAGAGGAACATTAGGCTCAAGATTAGTAATCATAAACATTTGTGTATCACCGGCACACATAACGATTTGAGGATTATACCTTAATTTGACGGATTCATCCAAAATATGGATTTCTCTTGTCACCTGGCATTGATCATCCTTCCCTGCCATTACATATATCGTAGTATTTCCATTAATAGTGGTGTTCAGTTTGGGCCCATTGGCAAGTACCGGATTGAAGTTTGCATTCAACGACCACTTAAACACTGTCGTCGAATCTGAAGACGCGGTAAGTTCAAGTTTTCCATCACAAAGTGTGGTATCTCCCGTTACATTTAAATTAACTCTACCCCTTACCAAAACATCTATGGACCTTTCAATACTACAGTTTGCATCCGAAATAGTCACTTTATAGGTTGTATTTTGATTTGGGCTGGCAACCGGATCGCTAGGGATCGTGAGATCCAGACCTGTAATTGGTGCCCAGTTATAATTATAGGAAGTATTTGGATTCTTAACCAGATGCACTTTATCGCCGGAGCATATGTTTAATGGTCCGGGCACTAATTCCACCTCAATATTATTTACTGTTATGATCTCTGTTTTAACAGAAGTACAGCCAAATCGATCTTTTACTGTCAATTCGATGGTGATTCGACCATCATCAGACAATACGAATATTGGATTCTTTACACTTGAACTGAAATTATTATTTCCACCGGTTACTTTCCAACTATAACTTACGATTGAATCCTTTGTTGTGGAAAGATTCATTAAGCTTAATATCAAATTTGTTTTGCAATCAACGACATAATTAAAATTAGCATTTAAACCCGGATCGATAACATCGATAGTAAGAGTGGCTGTATCCACACATGGACCATTATAAGATATTAAGACAACTTCATAACGCCCAGGTCCGGGATAAACAAACACAGGATTCTGATCTGTAGATTTTAAATTTCGATTCCCATTCCAATCAAAATACCACTCGTAATTGGTAGATTGAGTGCTAGTATTTGAGAAACTTTGTCTCAAACCATCACAAGCAGGAGTAGATTTGGTGAATGAAGCTGTAGGTCTAGTTCCACATGGAACTATGTTTAATTCAAAATCGCGATGCGTGCTAGAAATTATTTTACCAGCTCTGTACTCATCTACACAAACGCCTACTAAAAATTGGCCTATAATATTCGGTGTACCTGTAATAATTCCTGTTTTAGGATCGATGGATAAAACTGTCCCGGGTAATCCCAAGTCATTTGTTAAGTTTGATAAGCTAAATGATCCTCTCCAAACCACTTCTAAATATGGTGGAAAATCTGATTTTCCAGCCGGACTTGCAGAGTCTTTACCATTCAATGGAGCACACAATCTATAAACCAATGAGTCGTTGTTCAAATCAACCGCAGAATGATTAAATGTGATTGGCGTATTGACACAAGCGTAAATAGGAGGAAAAGGCCCGAATACTGCTCCAGAATTACAATTTAATAAACTTGCAGCTGTGATGTCGGCCTCTAAGGTCATGCCCGTGTTCAATGGTGATTCAATATTTAGCAAAGTTTTATTTCGACAACATCGTTGGTAAACCAATTTATATCCTCTTTCATCAAAAGGCAATGTGAGAGTATCCTTGTAAATTGTCTGGTGAACACAAACTTCATCATTAGGTCCAATACACCATCTATTAATACTCTCGCTCAAAGTATCATCATTGATGAGAGTCATCTTATAAGTTCCATTATAGACTCGCCATGCTTCTTGATTGTCTCCATAAAAAATTCCTACCAAAGCAGGATTGTCAAAATAAACATCATTATCACCGTTCTTACAGTCTCTTCGCACAATCAAAGTCACTTCATACTGGGAATGATCCAAGCATCTATAACTCAACTGCCCTCCCACTATATGCGTTGCAAAAGATGAAGAAGGAACAATCCAGGCACAAAATAATAAGACTAAACTCGCTGAAAGAGATTTGCAGATTTTTGATATATTAAGTTTCACACTTTCCATTTCTTGTTTTTTATTCATCCCACAAAAAATCATCTTACTTCAATTATTTCAACTCGTCTTTCTCGGGAAGCATCAATCATATAAATAGATCTCATATCTGAAATATCGTCAATGATCGATTTAGGTGCTGTATCTTCTCCGTATTGTTCTTGCGATATTTTTAAACTACCGTTCTTTATGTATTTGAGCAACACTCCTTTCTTGTAGCGGCTGAACTCATTCTCAACAGACCTTACCCGTCTCTGACTTAAATTATAATTGTAATCGTTGTTTGCTCTAGGGCTTGCAAAGCCTTTCAATACTATATCAAATATTTTACCTTGGCTTAATTCAGTTTCTAAAATATTTAAAAACAATTCCAACTTTTCTTTGCCACCTTTAATTTCAAAATCAAAGAAATTTTCCATGTTTATTTTAGCAGATAGATCAGTATTGTCTTTAGTTGTCAATCGAAGGTAATTCCTTATGAACTCTGCTTTTTTAGGATAGTAAGCTGCAAATGTTTGGAAATAGGAAAGATTCGTAGTTTTTGAATTTGACCTTGGATTTGGTCTATCATTATCAAAATACAATACCAACGGCAGCATACTATTTAGTATCTTGTTCAAATACACTTTCTCAGTAATGATACCATTTGCCTTGCAATCAATTTTAACTTCGTTAGTAGTCTGGGCATAACCGGGTTTACTCACAGTTATTCTGTAACGATGACATCTCACTACTTCAAACTGTTGAGAATTTCCAGGAAGATTATTAATGATAACAGGTTGAAATCCAAGTGAATCTAAATCCAGGAATGTAACAGTACATCCGGTCAACTCTTGTTTTGTCTTTTTATCAAAAGTCATTACATCTAACTTCACGGCTTCAGGTGTCAGGTAAATTTTCTTCACCATATCTGTAGCTTCGCCAGGTTTTGTGCTCATAAAAACTACTGACGCAGGAATGTATCCCGGTTTAGATACTTCCAACTTGTATTCTCGGTCGCATTGAATAGGGAATTCACCCAGGTTACTATCACCGGTCTGCACAATTAGCGGCGTAGCTTTCGGATCTTGGAGATCATATAATTTAATCGTTGAATTGTTGAGATCTATATTAGTTCCGGTCTCATATACCAAAGTTTTAAGATTAATATCACATGACTCAATATGAGCAGTAAAAATATCCAAACAACAAGCTTCATTCAAATCGTCTATATATTTTGCTCCTGTCCGATTCGAAGCTAGAAAATACTCTTTTGGCTTGGCGCCTTTTGCAAAATAAATATCATCATAACTTGAATTCAAAGGTGATCCCATATTTTTAATCGTTCCCCAGCCTCCTGTTAACTGCCTCACTGAATATACATCAAAGCCTCCTAGTCCAAGATGCCCATTTGAACTGTAATACATCGTTCTGCTCTGCGAATCGAATGAAGGACTTATATCATCTTGGGCAGTGTTCAGACTACCCAAATTCATTGGCTCAGAATAGTTACCCTCTTTGTCAATTACGCTGTACCATAGATCATAACCTCCTTTACCACCTGTTCGATTTGAACTGAAGTACAACACATCTTTAGACAATTCTGTATTGAAACCAATATTTGGATGAGTTTGACTGCTGCTTGAAGAATTTATACTCTCCGGACACTTTACTGCTTCACCAAAATTTCCTTTTTCATCAATGGTACATCGATAAATATCACACCTTGTGTCATGATAATTGAGATGATCACAAATTGTAAAGTATGCAGATTTTTTATCAGATGAATAGGCTAGATTCCCAACACTTTGACCGCCCTTTCTGAAAGCTGCTTGCTCCATCAATTTTGGCTGGGAGCCTCTGTTTGATTCCAATATATTTGAAATATACTTCTTTGGTAATGTCGTATTTTCCATATTTGGAAATCGCATAGAGCTGAACATAAACTTGTCGCCCATCGATACAGGAGCAAACTCAGAAAATTCAGTATTGACATCATTTCCCAAACGAGTAATAGTGGTGCCTTTTACAGGATGATTGACTTGATTGATTGCCCATTCACAAGCTTTAATTTCTTTGTCAGCTATGGCTGAATAATAGGCATCTTCTCCCCCTCTTTCGCTTTTATAAGTATTGTAAGCTACTCGTGCACCATCATAATCTCCCATCCTTTGTTTGACCTGTCCCAACCAGTAACCTGCTAAAGGAAACAGATTGTTATCATTATGTTCCAAAACTTTAGTATAATACTCCGCAGCAATTTTAAATGAATTAAACAGTCTTCCAGACTCAGCCAATTTATGCATCACCTGTACGTCTTCAACATCAAATTCAAGTGCTTCTTTATACTTATTGAGAGCATCATAATAATTTTTCTCGGCCATCGATTTATCGGCCTGAGATAAAATGGAACTTTTTGTTTGGCCATACACACCTACGTGAAAAAACAACACAGCCAAAATGAAAAATATATTTTTCTGTTTCATCTCTTAGTAGTTGATAGAATTATAAAATAGGACATGCTTTAGCTTCAGCCAATGGTCTGGCCTTCGTAAAAATATAGATCAATGAGAACTCAGGTCCCCCTCTTCCATTAGTCGCTTTCTTCCAAGGAGAAGTATTGACATCGTAGCTAAATCCAGCATACCATTGATTATACTCTAAAGCGATTTTAGGAATAAAATCTCTTTCAAACCTGGTTGCAAGACCCAAGAGCAAAGCCAATTCTTTGCCTCTCTTTGTTCCCGCATATATTTTACCATACAAACCTACTACAGTTTCATTGTATACTGATTGTTGCTGGAATTGTCCGTGCAAGAGTAAATCCAGTCTTTTGGTAAGCTGAAAATTGGGTGTCAAATTAATGTTCAGCCTTAGCGGCAATTTTGATGAGGCTGACTGATCAAAAAACTTCTGCTCAGGTTTATTTAAATGAAATAGACCAGCTCCGAAGTCTATTTTTGTTCTCTTAGACTTTTGCCATCGATAGTTGAGACCTGTAGCAACATCAAAGAAGTTATGGTTTGTTTTATCAAATGTCTCACCACTTGGACTACCAGGCACATATTGTGATCCGTTATATTGTTCATCCCAAGTCAAATTTTCTGTTAAAAATCTGCGATTAGAGCCCCCCAACAGAACTCCTGCAGAAATAATATTCCTGGGAGTGATAGGATAAGCATATGAAACCGAAATACCGACATAAGCTAAACTCAATTTAGAATCACCGGCTTGATCATAATTCATGAGCAATCCCCCTGAAAAAATCCCTTTAGTCGTCCATTTTTTTGGATAAAATCTTTTATCCACCGAACCCGTAAAGGTCATATACTTCACTAAATCATTTACAAACCACTGATTTCGATAGTTTAACGCTGCTCTCACGTCTCCATTAAAAACTCCTGTCAATGCAGGATTGACATTAATTGGTGAAGTATAAAATTGAGAATGATGAATATCCTGAGCAATTGCTTTAAACCCCAATAGGAAAAAGCATATACTGAGCAAACCTTGGGCTAAATATCTGTTCACGAGTTTATATTTTTAATTAACCTAATATTTAAAACATTGTGATTTAACACAATATATAAAGCTAATCAATAAATCAAATCTCCCTGTTCAGAATTTGTGAATCGGCATGGGAACCCGTTCAGATGAGCTTGGACTTTATCAATACGTACTGCAAATATAGAAAATTATTGTATAGATTATTATTTTATTTGTTAACTATACATTCTTCTGATTATCATCGGCTTATCTTCATATTGATGAATTCTTTTTGGATCCAAAAATCCGACTTACCTTTGCATTATGCGTGGTTTTAATTTTAAGTTAAGTGTTCTTTCCGTAGTTTGCCTTGTTACACTTTTTGGATGTAGTGAAGATTTTGAACTCACAGAAAAGTGGAAGGACATACCTGTAGTTTATGGTTTTTTGAACCGAGCAGATTCTGCACATTATATCAGACTAGAAAAAGTGTTCGTAAGTGAGGATATCAGTGCTTCTACAATTGCTAAAAACGCAGATTCGCTTTATTATAATGATGCGTTTGTAAAGCTTTTCAATCTGTCGACAAGGAATGAGTTTATTCTCACTCGAGTTGATGCTTCCAAGGAAGGCTACACTAGAGATACCGGCGCTTTTGCAACTGTACCTAACTACATGTACAAGCTCCCGAAAATTGCCGGACAATTTCATTCTAATGATTCTGTTATGCTCATTATAGATAGGCAGAATGGTTTGCCCCTTGTTACTGCTAAAATCAAAATGATAAAAGACCTCGTCTTCTCCATACCGGATACGAGCCAAAATATTAAAGTGCTTTCATTTGTACCTGATAATATTCAATCGTTTGCGTGGGCGACCTCGGATGCAAGCCTTTTTAGTTTTGATATTATCATTCATGTACAAGAAAAAAATACCCAAACCGGCGCCATCACTGTGAGGAGTATTAAATTAGCCAAACTGAGGGATGCCCCAAATAAGTCGGTGACCTTTACAAATAATGACTTTTATGATGCACTAGCCTCTCAACTTACAGTTGATCCTAATATCACCAGATTTCTGAAGGATGTAAGTTTGGATTTAAGAGCAGGTGGTCCGGAAATTCAATCCTTAAATGACCTAGTGAGGGCAAATACAGGAGTTACAGCCTCACAAGAAATACCTAGATATACGAATCTGTCTGAAGGATTTGGTATATTCAGCTCGACCCATTCAATTGTGCTGGCTATGAATATTGATCAAAAAACCTTGACAGAAATCAGGAAAAATAATTCCACAAGGCTGCTTAATTTTTAATGTTTTCTATTAACTGACTTTTTGGCAGACTTCTTTTGAATTTTACTTTTATATTGCTATTGTCTGGCAGTTTTAACTGACACAACTTCACTACTGCCCTCATGGCACAAGGCTTGTTTATAAAAGGAAAAAGAAATGAAAATATGGGAAAAATAATTGGAATAGACTTAGGAACAACAAACTCGTGTGTAGCAGTGATGGAAGGCAACGAACCTGTAGTCATAACAAATGATGAAGGGCGTCGCACAACTCCATCCGTAGTAGCATTTTTGGACAATGGGGAACGTAAAGTAGGTGATCCCGCTAAAAGACAGGCTATCACTAATCCTCAAAAAACAGTTGCGTCGATAAAAAGATTCATGGGAGCCAGATATGATGAAGCTGGAAAAGAAATCTCAAGGATGGCTTATAAAGTTGCAAAAGGAGATAATAATACAACTCGTGTTGATATTGACGGCAGAATGTATTCTCCCCAAGAAATTTCAGCTATCATTCTACAAAAAATGAAAAAAACTGCTGAAGATTTTCTGGGACAATCTGTTTCAGAAGCTGTAATTACAGTGCCTGCATACTTCAACGACTCTCAAAGACAAGCGACCAAAGAAGCCGGAGAAATTGCTGGCCTCACAGTTAAGAGAATCATCAATGAACCAACGGCAGCTGCACTGGCTTATGGACTCGACAAGAAAAATAAAGACATGACCATCGTCGTATATGATTTAGGAGGTGGTACATTTGACGTTTCTGTCCTGGATTTGGGTGAAGGAGTTTTTGAAGTAAAATCGACAAATGGTGACACGCATTTAGGTGGAGATGACTTTGACCAAGTAATCATCGATCATCTGGCTGAAACTTTCAAATCTCAAGAAAATATCGATTTAAGAAGAGATCCAATGGCTTTGCAGAGACTGAAAGAAGCTGCAGAAAAAGCCAAAATTGAATTGTCAAGCTCAACTGAATCTGAAATCAATTTGCCTTATATTACATCAGTAGACGGTGTGCCAAAGCACTTGGTCATGAAACTTTCTCGGGCCAAATTTGAGCAACTCGCTGACCAGTTGGTTCAGCGAACGATCAAGCCTTGTGCAGATGCATTGAAAGATGCTGGTTTGAGCAAAAATGACATTGATGAAGTAATATTGGTTGGCGGCTCTACAAGAATTCCCAAGATTCAACAAGTCGTTGAAGAGTTTTTCGGAAAAAAGCCAAACAAAGGTGTAAACCCCGATGAAGTGGTAGCAATCGGTGCAGCAATCCAAGGTGGTGTTTTGACCGGTGAAGTGAAAGATGTCTTGCTTTTGGACGTAACACCTTTGTCCATGGGTATAGAAACAATGGGTGGTGTATATGATGTGGTAATCGAGGCAAATTCGACCATTCCAACCAAAAAGTCTAAAGTATATTCTACCGCTGCGGACAATCAACCTTCAGTTGAAATTCACATTCTGCAAGGCGAGAGACCTATGGCGAGAGACAACCGTTCTGTGGGTAGATTTATCCTGGATGGTATCCCACCGGCACCAAGAGGTGTACCGCAAGTTGAAGTGACATTTGACATCGATGCAAATGGTATCTTAAATGTCTCTGCAAAAGATAAAGGAACAGGAAAGCAACAAAATGTACGCATAGAAGCATCAACAGGTCTTTCAAAAGAAGAAATAGAAAGAATGAAAAATGAAGCTTCAATGAATGCCGATGCAGATAAAAATGCAAGGGAACGCGCTGACAAAATCAATGAAGCTGACTCTGTCATTTTCCAAACAGAAAAGCAACTTAAAGAGATAGGCGATAAAATCCCTGCTGACAAAAAGCAACAAATAGAATCAAATCTAGCTGCATTGAAGACTGCGCATCAGTCTCAAGACCTTGAACAAATTAAAACTCACTTGGAAGCGCTCAATGCTGCCTGGATGGCTGCAAGTCAAGACATTTACCAAGCAACGCAAGGCGATGAAAATGCAGCTCAAAATGGTTCTAATGGAGAAAATGCTCATCAAACTAACACAGGAAGCGAAGGCGTTACTGATGTTGAATTCGAAGAAGTGAATAATAATTAATCACATAGATTGTATCTAAAGCCCGGGAAATTTTCCGGGCTTTTTTATTTTAAGCCGCCAAGACAACCCATGTTTTTGGCCCTTCATCATTATGTTATATCTTTAAGCTGTAAAATCAGAATAGAATGTCATCATTTCAAATTTCCGGAAAATTGACAAAAATTTATCCGGTAGAAACCAAAGGAAATAATTTTCAAACTCAAGAGTTTGTGCTTGAAACTCAGGAAAGATATCCTCAATTTGTCAAATTCCAGCTGACCCAAGAAATGTGTGGGACAATTGATAAGTACAATGAGGGAGATCAGCTCAATGTATCCTTTAATATCAGAGGGAGAGAATGGCAAGGTAAGTATTTCAACAACCTCTCAGCATGGAAAATCGAAAACAGTGCGACTTCAACTCCTGCAGGCCAGAGTATGTTGGCTGAAGAAAACCTGAATCAAATTTCACCGGACGATGATCTTCCATTTTAATGAGAAAGCTGCTTCGATTTGCCTTCTGCTTCTTCGCCGGTTTCACGCGAGCCTTTAGTCAGGATGAGCAAATACTGATTATCGATCTGGATGCTTTGAGTTATAATATTGATTGGCAAATCTTCAATTCTGAGGACAGGGACGAAGTCATCGGCACCATCAGAAATGCCTGGTTAGGGCGTGGGCCAAAACCATCAGAATGGGACCTTCACTTTAACTCTGATTATGGTAAAATCAGGTTAAAATGGAAAAATCGTCAAGAAGACTGGGAATTGCGCTTGGGAAATTACTATTTAAGCATTACCTCAACTTGGCCTGGCCAATGGGATTCTTGGAGGGTTTCTGATAATGATAAGACTTACACCATCTCTGCAAAATATGACAACGAAGGATTTCAGTGGACTCTGTCAGACCAAGCTCAAGAGATCGGCTGGTGTTTCAATTTGTATTACTCGGACTTCTGGACTTGGAAATATCAAGGCAATCAGGAAAAAATGACAGATCCACTCATAATGGCTTTGGTTTTTCTGGCCACTTATTATTCAATAGAATAAGCTGGGCTATTTTTTGTTAACAATTTCCTTTTTGTTGATTTTTAGTTAAAAAGTGACTTCGAGAATCATTCTTTCGTCATAATTTTGATTTAAGAATGAAACCAACATGAGCAATGATTGCATTGCATGGCCTAGGCTATGCTTGATTTTTGGACTCATGGCCGTAACTAGTTTGAATTTAGTTGGCCAGAGCGACAGGATGTCCATTTCCAAAAGAAATTTAGATTTAACCAATGCTGATATTTATTGTGCCGGTTTAGCAAATATTTGGAATGGCGAATACTCTATTCAGGTTCCAAAACCGGAGAATATTGAGAAAATCCTTGCTGAGGTTTACTTTGAGGTAGAGGACAACAATCAACACATTCCTACGGATAAGCTGGTTCTCTCATCCGGTGACCAAACTGTTCAAGTGGCTTTGCCTAAAAGAAAATTCGACAAAACTGCCAAAAAACACTATTTTGTTTACCGTGCTCAGCTCTTTTCAGAAAATGGCCAAATACAACTCAAAGGTTCCAATCAAAATGTGCCTGTTTGTTACAAATTGATTGTATTTCGTGGTCAAACCGATCAAGAAAAACTTACGGTTAACTAGCATAATTCATTAACTTACAGAAACTGTCAATACTTAAGTATAGCGCATCGATTTGTGGCTATCATTAAGTTTTTAATGAACGTCGTTTGTTGCAGTAGATTAGCAAAGATCTGTGATTCGCTTATGCGCTACATGATTCGCATCCTTCAGACATATCGCATACTTTCCCTTCTTCGAATTGCTGTTGTATTGGCTCGACAGCATGCAACATTTGAAGAATATCCTCTTTAGCCATGGCTGTCTGCTTTTGTGGCACCATCTCTACTTCTTCTATCATGTTGGTTGCTTCACCATTTGCAGCGACAAACTTTCGCTGGTGCTTCTCTGAAAGTGTGAACTTAATGGGGTCGACGGCAGCTTTGGTCCTTAAGTAGTACATACCCGTCTTGAGTCCGCGTTGCCATGCGTGAAAATGCATCGATGACAATTTGCCAAATGTTGCATTCTCAAGAAACAAATTCAAACTTTGGCTTTGACAAATGTATGCACCTCGGTCAGCACTCATATCGATAATAGATCTCTGGCTGATCTCCCAAGCCGTCTTGTATAGCTCCTTCAAATCCTGTGGAATCTGATGAATATGTTGTACCGAGCCGTTGGAAGCCATGAGCTGCTCCTTCATTTCTTGGTTCCATAATCCCAGTCTGATCAAATCTTCAAGCAAATGTTTATTGACTACTATGTATTCACCAGATAAGGTTCTCCTTGTATAGAAATTTGAGGTATAGGGTTCAAAACATTCGTTATTTCCCAATATTTGAGAGGTACTTGCTGTCGGCATTGGTGCTAAGAGCAAGCTATTACGGACTCCGTACTTTTTAACTTCCTCCCTCAATTTGTTCCAATCATAATTTGCTGAAGGTGTTACATCCCAGAGATCGAATTGAAACAATCCTTTACTGATAGGTGAACCTTCAAAACTTTGGTATGCTCCGTGTTGCTTGGCTAGGTCACAAGATTCTGAGACAGCACCGTAATAGATTGCTTCAAAAATTTCAATATTTAATTTTCTTGCTCCTTCACTGTCGAATGGCAATCTCAATTTGATAAAGGCGTCGGCAAGGCCTTGAACACCGATTCCTATCGGACGGTGGCGCAGATTTGAGTTTCGTGCTTCCGGGATAGGGTAATAATTAATATCGATTATTTTATTAAGATTGCGCGTTACTACCCTGGTTACTTCGATCAACTTATCAAAATCAAAACGCCCGTCTATAACATATTTTGGTAGCGAAATACTCGCAAGATTGCACACTGCTACTTCATCCTCTGATGTGTACTCCAGAATTTCCGTGCACAAGTTTGATGATCGAATAGTCCCAAGATTTTGTTGATTTGACTTTTTGTTTGCAGCATCTTTATAAAGTATGTATGGCGTTCCTGTTTCTATCTGACTTTCCAATATAGAGAACCACAGATCTTGGGCATTAATTGTTTTCCTTGCTTTACCTTGCTGCTCATACTTCTCGTAAAGTGTTTCAAATTCAACACCATACGAATCATAAAGACCTGGAGCTTCATTTGGACAAAACAATGACCACTTGGCATTTTCTTTAACACGTTTCATGAATAAGTCAGGCATCCACATTGCGTAGAATAAATCTCTTGCTCTCATTTCCTCCTTGCCATGATTTTTCTTGAGGTCCAGGAAATCTTCGATATCCGCATGCCAAGGCTCCAGATAGATAGCGAAAGCACCTTTCCTTTTTCCTCCACCCTGATCCACATACCGTGCAGTATCATTGAATACTTTCAGCATTGGAATAACACCGTTGCTGGTGCCACCAGTACCTTTGATATAGCTTCCTTTTGCTCTGACGTTGTGTATGCTTAAACCTATACCCCCGGCGGATTGCGAGATCTTAGCGCATCTGCTCAATGTTTCAAAAATCCCCGATATAGAATCATCTGTCATAGACAGCAGGAAACAGGATGATAGTTGTGGTTTGGGTGTACCGGCATTGAATAAAGTAGGTGTGGCATGAACAAACCACTTTTCAGACATTAAATGGTAGGTCTCAATTGCTGCCTCTACATCATGGCCGTGAATCCCTATCGCCGTCCTCATCAGAAGGTGTTGTGGTCTCTCTACGACCTTGTTATGCATTTTCAATAGGTATGACTTTTCGAGTGTTTTGAATCCGAAATAATCAAAGCTGTAATCTCTGTCATAAATAATAGCTGAATCTAAAGTATCCCGATGCTTGAGAATCACCTGCATAGTTTCCTCTCCAATCAAGCCAGCCTTCTGTTGAGTTTTAGGATCTATATAATCATACAAAGCCTCCATGGTTTCTGAGAAGGATTTGTTGCTGTTTTTGTGGAGATTAGACACAGCTATCCGTGCTGCCAATAATGCATAATCTGGATGCATTGCTGCGAGTGAAGCAGCTGTCTCTGCAGCCAGATTATCCAGATCAGAAGTACTCACTCCGTCGTACAATCCCTGAATTACTTTTTTTGCGATCTCAATAGGTTCAACAAACTGACTGTCAAGAGAATAGCATAATTTTTTTATCCTGGCGGTAATCTTGTCAAAGCTGACAGCTTCCTTCTTGCCATTTCGTTTAATGACTTGCATTGGTACTTGATTGAAAGGTTAGAAAATAGGTTTTGGGAACCGGTTAAAACTCCTCGTCTACTGTGAATACTTTTTTCTCAGTGCCGGTTTTTACTCCAGCTTTCTGGTATTCAGCTACTCTCTTTTCAAAGAAATTGGTTTTGCCTTGCATAGAAATTAGTTCCATCCAAGGGAATGGATTTTCAACTTTATAGACCTTCTCATTGCCCAAAGCGACGAGTAGTCTGTCTGCTACGAATTCGATATACTGACACATGAGGCTCGCATTCATCCCGATCAAGGCCACTGGTATGGCGTCTGTCACAAAATTTTTCTCGATTTCAACTGCCTCTGTAATGATGGCTTCTATTTTGGATTTAGGTATCTTGTTTTGGATATATTGGTTGTAAAGCATGCAGGCAAAATCACAATGCATGCCTTCATCTCGAGCGATCAACTCATTCGAATGGCTCAATCCCGGCATTAATCCACGTTTTTTTAACCAGAAGATGGCACAAAATGATCCGCTGAAAAAGATCCCTTCCACTACTGCAAATGCGATCAATTGTTCAACAAAACTCCCCTTTGAAATCCACCTCAATGCCCAATCCGCTTTGCCTTTAACACAGTCTAGGTGATCAATAGCATGGAACAAAAAGTCCTTTTCCTTTGCATCTTTGATATAAGTATCAATCAACAAGGAGTAGGTTTCAGAATGTATATTCTCCATCATTATCTGAAAACCATAGAAGAATTTAGCTTCGGGAAACTGGACCGACCTAAGCATATTCTCTGCCAAGTTCTCGTTCACAATTCCATCACTTGCTGCAAAAAATGCCAATACATGTTTTATAAAATGCCTCTCATCATCATTGAGCTTGTACTGCCAATCAGCTATGTCAGATTGAAGGTCCAACTCTTCAGCTACCCAGAACGAAGCCTCTGCATTTTTGTAAAATGCCCAAATATCATCATGTTGAATAGGGAAAATTACAAAACGATTGGGATTTTCGGTCAATAATGGCTCTGGAAGCTGGTTCATTTTTGAGTTTGTCTTTAAATTGTTAGGCATCTGCAGTTTTTGGGGTCACAAAATTATACAATTGCAAAAGTTATATATGAATAATTTTAATATATTTTTTTATTACACATATAAACTCTAGAATTACAATTTTTTGTGATGTTAAACCGGCGAAACCGCCAAAAAATAACACATTACATAAAAATTATATATCTGCCTCAAAAATACATCAAGATTGGTGTGTTTTTTTTAAATACTTATCCACATATTGTGGAAAACCTTAATAAGTAGCTGATTACGTATTTATTATATAATAAATTTGTTTAATACAACTGTGGATAACATATTCAAATTGTTTAAAATGCATACATTTTTGATAAAAAAGCCCTTACAAATGATTTACTTTTTGTATAAATGAGCTTCAATGGATCTCAACAACTCAGGGGAGAAATCAAATTTTCTCCTATACCGGTTCAGGTAAGAACGCCAACCTTGGAGCCCCCCGGTATGGATCACATATAATTCATCCACACCACTGATAGAATCAATTCCACGGTCCAGTGCCCAAAATAGGCGTCCTGTGTAAATAGGGTCTAATAGAAGAGAATTCAAGTTATAAAACGCAGCAATAAAATCAATATAATCTTGTCTGCCAGATCCGAAATGCATGGGTTCAGGATCCGCAAGAAGCCGCAGCCTTCGATTTTGGAGAGGTCTGATAGCTTTCACTGTGGGTAAAGTCAACACCTGACAATTATAAGTAGACGACAAGATAGCCGCACAGCTTGCACCCGACCCCGTAGGAATGCATATAGTCTGCTCTGGTCTGTCTTGAAAACCTTGCCACCCTACAAGTTGCTCCTTTAACCCTTGCTCTGCCAAAGCACCTGGTGCACCTTCAGGAATCCAATAATACTCTGCACCGATCCATCGATTAAGGTCCGTACGCTGGTTGCGCTGTATATTTTGTATGTCGATCCCCCATGAAAGGCAATCTTTAACCATTGGAGATCCAAATGAGGAGTTATAACCGGCAATGAAATAAGTCGTGGGTATCTTCAAGGTATGACAGGCAAAAGCCAATGCATGCAACAGATTAGAATGTGCTCCTCCGGTAGTTGCAATGCCATACTTGCCGGATTGTAAATAATCCAGAAGGTAATACTTTAACTTCCTCCATTTGTTACCGCTGATGATCGGGTGTAACTTATCCTCTCTGGCAATCATACAAGGTTTACCAGAACCCGGAAGAAAACATCGATCGATGGAAGAAGGTAGCTGGATACCAAGTCCAGATTCCAATTGATTGATCAATCTATCATCGTTCATTCCTAGGGCTGGTTTCCAACAACCACCGGATTGGCTTCAATGTATTATATGGGATGAGCTCTTGTTGAACTACAAGATTGGTATGGATGTGCTGGACTACTTCATCTATGTCGTCAGTGACTAAGATAAGCCTCTCATCGACGTCAGAAATTGTACCATGCTGTTTCATATCTTCAATATATTCGATCAGATTTTTATGAAACTTACTGTCAAAAATTATAACGGGAAAATTTTTCAACTTTCCTGTTTGAATGAGAGTCATAGCCTCAAAAAATTCATCCATCGTACCAAATCCACCAGGCATCACCACAAATGCAAATGAATACTTGATCAACATCTTCTTCCTTGTAAAAAAGTATTTCATGTTGACATGCTTGTCCAAATAAGGATTTGGTTTTTGTTCAAACGGGAGGATGATATTACATCCGACACTTTTGCCGCCTACGGATTTTGCTCCTTTGTTTGCGGCTTCCATGATTCCGGGTCCTCCCCCGGTCATAATAGTAAATCCCAGCTGAGATATTCTTGCTGCAATTCTTTCAGTCTGCTTATAACTTGGATGGTCAGGGGTAAATCTGGCAGAACCGAAAATTGTCACGCAGGGACCTACAAAGTGCAAGGCTCTGACCCCTTTAAACAAATCGATAAAAACATCGACTAAAAACCATAGCTCCCTCCATCTGGATTTAGGACCTTCTAAAAATTTTTCTTCTGATTGCATTACCTGTATTCTTTTAAATCCAGCCACAAGGCTAATAAATTTTTGAAAAAAAATCTATGATGCTGTTAGAAATCGCAGAACTTCCTCATTTGGGCTAGATGCGTTTGAAGCAAAAGGCATATTATCTCAAAAAAACTCATAAAACATTAAAATAATTGTTAATTTTCCGCAAAACAAAATCTCCGTATGACTCTTTCTCAACTCTCAAATCCCCAGCTGTCTGTTTCCAAAATGGCTGCAAATCTGATTCCTTCCGAGATCATCAAATTAGGACAGGAGGTTGGTGCAAGAATTAAAAAAGGAGAGCAGATAGCGAATCTCACAATTGGTGATTTTGATCCAAAATTGTTTCCCATACCAAAGCTGCTGGAAAATTTGATCGTGGAGGCATATCGAGAAGGTCAAACGAACTATCCTGCGGCAAATGGGATTCCAGAACTTAGGCTTGCACTCACAGATTTTCTACATCAGCGCCTAAACATTGATCTGGAGCCGGATGAAATTCTTATTTCCGGCGGTGCGCGTCCCTTGATTTATGCATTGTACCAAACTATTGTCGATCCGGGTGATAAGGTAATTTATGCTGTGCCTTCCTGGAACAACAATCATTACTGCCATTTATGTGGGGCTGAGGCCATAGAATTGGAAGTGGGTCCGGATAAAAATTTTATGCCTCAAAAAGAAGATATAGTACCTCATATTAAAGAAGCGGTCTTGTTAGCTTTATGTTCACCCCAAAATCCGACCGGGACTACTTTTTCCCGCCAAAACCTGCAAGATATTTGCAATATGGTGGTCGAGGAAAATTTGAGAAGGAGTAAAGACAAAAAGCCTCTTTACATCATGTATGATCAAATTTACTGGCAGTTGACATTTGGTGAGAACCAACACCATCACCCATTGGAAGTGGTCCCCGGCATAAAAGAATACGTTGTATATATCGATGGTGTTTCCAAGTGTTTTGCAGCAACGGGCGTAAGGGTTGGATGGGCATTTGGACCGCGTAATATTATCGATAAAATGCGAGCGACATTGAGCCATATCGGAGCCTGGGCACCAAAAGCAGAACAGTGGGCTACAGCTCGATTTTTGAATGATCCTTCTGCCATCGCTGATTATTTGGATTGGTTTAAACCTGAAGTAGAGGAAAGGCTCAGAAGCTTATATGAAGGTTTATTCAGATTACAAAATAAAGGATACCCTGTAGAAGTGATCTCCCCGCAGGCAGCGATATATCTCACTGTAAGGTTCCCTTGGATTGGAATGTCCACTGCTAATGGCGATGAATTACAAAATATGAAAAAAGTTGCTTCTTATTTGATTGATACATGTGGTATTGCAATAGTACCTTTTAACGCATTTGGAGCTTCCGATGAGTCTGAATGGTTTAGAATTTCTGTTGGTACTCTGGCAAAAGACGAAATTCCACAAATTTTAAGTCATTTGGAAAATGGTCTCAAACAATTACAAAAAATATAAAACCAGTCTTTTGATATAATCCAAGTGATTCAATTAAATTAAGATACATTAAAAGACAATAAATATTTTGCCTTTGAGCAATCCATTTTTCAATTTTCAAATTTTATAAATTATGTGGTCTAAACATCCCCGTGCCCTACCCTTTTTATTTTTTTCTGAAATGTGGGAGAGATTCGGATACTACCTGATGATCGGAATTTTTACTCTGTATCTCAAAGACGTTGAAACAGGTTATGGAATGACAGAAGCAGAGTCTGCAGACTTGTACGGTACTTTCATTGCTCTTGTTTTTCTCACTCCCTTTCTAGGAGGATTGATAGCAGATCGTTATTGGGCATATAGAAAATCTATTATTATTGGCGGCTTGTTGATGGGTGCAGGTTATTGTTTGATGGCTGTACACAATCTAGCAGTATTGTATGTAGCAATGTTTCTTGTGATAATTGGAAATGGTTTATTCAAACCCAATATATCAACACTTCTAGGTAATGTATATAATCAAGATAAATATATCGACAAAAAGGATGAAGGCTACAATATTTTCTATATGGGTATAAATATAGGAGCATTCATTTGTAATTTTTTTGGCGCCGCGTTACAAATCATGTTAGGATGGTCATATGCATTTATTGCAGCAGGTATAGGAATGTTGCTAGGAGTAATTATTTTTATAATTGGGACAAAACACTATATCCAATTTGATATCAAAAAAGGTGTCAAAGATGGTGATATGTCTTTCACAAAGATTATATTCTTGATTTTGTTGCCTTCGGTAATATTTGGCTTAGTAGGTTGGTTTTTACCTGGATCATTCTTCGGATCGGACAGCACCGATTCATTCATTTTTGCTTGCATACCTGTGCTTTATTTTTATTCATCCATATACTTTAAAGCGAGTAGCGACGAAAAGCGACCTATCGCAGCATTGTTGGCAATTTTTGCTGTGGTTATATTATTCTGGGCTGTGTTCAAACAGAATGGATCTGCCCTGAACACTTGGGCAGACCGCTACACAGATCGGCAGGTATCCGGGGTTTCTGAAAATGTCTTCCAAAGTCTCAGACTTTCCAAAGAGATACAATACAGCAAAGATAGCGTGGCACTATACGATGATCAGTTTCGGATACAGAAATCAAATGGTATGGTGGTCAAAGAATTCAATTATCCAACTTACTTCAAAAATAATCCCCCTGAATTAAATCCACCGGAAGGGGATAAAATTTCAGTCTGGTCTACAAATTTAAGTCAATCAATCAACCCGGCATGGGTGATTATTCTAACACCTTTGGTCATTGGATTTTTTAGCTGGCTAAGGCGGAAACGAAAAGAACCCAGTACTCCTGCAAAAATTGCATTGGGTTTGCTCATTTCTGCATTTTCAGTAGTTTTTATGATTGGGGCCGTATGGGCTGGTCACAATGGTGCTCAAAAGGCAAGTGTCTGGTGGTTGATCATGAGTTATGGAGTCATCACAATAGGTGAATTATTTCTAAGCCCGATGGGATTATCTCTGGTATCAAAACTAAGTCCTGTCCGTATTACTTCCCTCATGATGGGCGGATGGTTTTTATCTACAAGTATAGGCAACAAACTATCTGGTGTACTTGCAACAATGTGGGATAAGTACGAGATGAAATCGCAATATTTTTATGTCAATTTTATATTATTGGCCTTTGCTGCAGCGATAATGTTTTTACTTTTGAGATGGCTTAATCAGATCATGAAGGAAAAAGGGATTCATTAATGCAATTCAATAAAATCAAGTATAGATGGCCAGGCATGCAGTAATTATGGCAGGAGGAGTTGGGTCGAGATTCTGGCCATTAAGCAGAAACCAAAAACCCAAGCAATTTTTAGACATATTGGGTACAGGAAAGTCTCTGCTGCAACAAACAGTAGATCGACTGAGTACATTAGTAAGTATGCAAAACATTTGGATTGTTACACATGAAAATTACAGAAATTTAGTCATCCAACAATGTCCTGCTATTTCTTTAACTAATATACTGAGTGAGCCATTTCGCAGGAATACAGCTCCCTGTGTTGCATTTGCTTTAACTTCAATCCATCAACAAGATGAAGATGCGAGCATGTTGTTTGCACCTGCTGATCATATAATTTTAGACGAAGATAAATTCGTGGAAGATTGCAATGTTGGTTTTGACTTTATAGAAAATAATTGTGCATTACTCACATTTGGAATTCAAGCTACTATACCTCATACAGGGTACGGTTATATAGAATACAACGAGTCGGTTTCTGATCCGTTTGAAAAGGATAACATTTTTCCTGTGTTAAACTTTGTCGAAAAACCGGACCATAATACAGCATTAAAATATTTACATCAAGGTAATTATGTTTGGAACAGTGGAATTTTTTTGTGGCATATGAAAACAATATCCGAGGAATTTCAAGCTTATTTACCGGGTTGGTTGGAAGAATTCAACAAAGAGAATATTCATAATAATATAAGGAAAATTTATGAATCTATCCAAAGCATTTCCATTGACTATGCAATACTTGAAAAATCAAAAAGAATTTTTGTAAAAAAGGTAAATTTTGGTTGGAGTGATTTGGGTTCCTGGGGCTCATTATATGATCATCTACCACAAAATGAAGATTCCAATGCAATGATTGGGAATGGCATACTTGCCTTGCAAACCAATGATTGCCTCATACAAAATACAGAAAAAAAATTATTGGCAATTTACGGATTGAGGAATATGATCGTCGTAAATACTGACACTGTATTGATGATATGTGATAAAAACGAAGAACAAAATATTAAAAAACTTCTAAAAGAAGTGGAAGATAAATCCGGAGATAAATTTTCATAGAGTCTGTGAGCGATTTCAAAAGAAATCTGCCTATTTGAGGAGCACAACAAATAGATCAATCAAAATCGTGAGCATTTGTAATACCAGGAGGTGGAGCATTTCGATGCGAATTAGTAAGTAGGTTTGAACCGGATGTATTTATTAATGGAAGACATGCTGGGCTTTCAACGTCGTGTTGGGTTTTGTACCAGGAACCAAAAATTCATATCCTGTTCATTTTAAGTCCTTATCTTGCAGTCAAATTCAATCTCGGGAATGAAAAGGCACTTAGCGTTCTTGCTGACATTAATTATTGGGCTTATAAATTCAGTCTCTGCACAATGTCCCGATATCATTACCACTACTACAAATCCGAACTGCATACCCTCTTGTGAGCTGTGTTCCGGTGAAAGCATTACCATTACTTTGACAGGTGGAGATTTACCAAACGGCGGAAAGATCAATTATTATTATAGTGACAATTTTGGCTTCAACCCTTATAACGGTGAAGGAACTTACATTGGATTCTCAACGATAAGTACCCCAAATCCACCCTGTAGGATTTGTCCTTCTTTGGTGGGACTTATGATAGATGCTTGTGGTGGTGGTGCAGAAGCTGACAATGAATTTTTCATAGTTTGGACAGGTAGTGGTTTCAATACTTCCGATCTCAATTTTACCTACGACCCTTCGAATAGTGCTGGACCTGGTAATGGACATATTGGAGGTGGAAGTTGTAGTCTGACAGCAGGCAATGCTGGATTAATACAAGGATGTGCAGCTACTCCTGTAGGTGGATCCTATAATTTACCGTCAAATGCAATATTAGTTGTGTTCACCAGTAGTTCTGCTTCTACAAGTTATGATTTTGGCGGTGTATGTGGAACCGGATTGAAAATATTTGTTGCACAGAGCACCTGTGATCGAAGCATTGGAGCTTTTTCAAATGTCACTTCAACTGGACTTCGAAATCAAACGCTTTCCATTGACGGATGTGGCTGCAGTTCTTCTGCCCAATACGATACCGATGATCCTTCGCTGATGGGTGATGGTGACACTTGGGCTGGAGGTGTAGGAAATGATGGCTGTGCAGCTCCGGGAGTCAATGCACCAAGTTACACTCCGGCACCAAGCACCATTAGTCCATACGTATATAAGATACCTGACTCATGGTGTGACAAAGATTATGAGATCGTTGGGATCATTGATCCTAAACCGGATCCAATGTGTTGTGGAGAAGAATTTACAGAAAGGATTCTAATCAGTGTCAGATGCCCAAAAGCAAAACCGACAACTATAAGAGTCTGTGAAAATCAAATAGGAAATGGAACCGGTACTTTTACTTTGAGCGATGGCGAAGATATCATTTTAGATGGGAGCATAGGGACAGTACAGTGGTTTAGAGACATGGCTGGGACCCAACCAATTAGTTCCCCATATACGACCGTTTCGACAACAGTTTATGCCCAAGTTGTGAGCGGGAAATGCAAGTCAGCATTAGTGCCTGTAATGCTTGACGTAATTAAAATCCCAAGAGCAAGGGCTACTTTCGATGAAAGTTGTGATATGGGAAATGGTGAAGCTGAATTTCCATTAGACGACTTGATCAACACTATCTTGAATGGTAATTCCGGAACAGTAAAATTTTATGAAGACATCAATGCGACGATTGAAATAACACCACCATACACATCCAAGACGAAAACAATATATGCAGTTATCGACGATGGTGAGTGTACTTCAAAACCTGTTGACATCAGATTGGTAGTTTTGGACCGACCCAAAGCCATACCCGCAGCTGAAACCAAATGTGATGAAGGTGGTGGATTTGCACTTTTTCAACTTACTAATTTGGATAACGGAATAGGTGGCTCTGGAAAAACAATTACTTACTATGAAGATCCGGATTTATTAATACCTATAGTGCCTCCTTATAAAACCCAAACAAAACATATTTTTGCCGTTGTTTCTGATGGCAAATGTGATTCAGAACCTGTTGATGTTTACTTGAGAGTCATAAATCTGCTATCCATACCACTCGTATCAGATAAAATGTGCGACAATGGTATGGGACAGGCGAGTTTTGATTTAGTAGATATAAAAAAACAACTTACAGGTGGAGATACCAGTGTTTTGATAAAATGGTTCAATGACAGTTTGTTGACGATGCCTATTAATCCACCTATTATCATTACTGTAAAAGATACAATCTATGCACAAATCAGCAAGGACTCATGTAAATCTTTAGCAATTCCAATCATTTTAGAATCTGTCAAAAGACCAGCTGCAAAATCAGCGAGTATAATTCTATGTGCAGATAGCACAGGCCGTGCAGTTTTTGATTTGAGCTTCCTTGTGGATTCAATCAATGGAGGAGATAAAAATCTTTTTGTAATCTTTGCTCAAGATAGCTCATTAAAACAACTGGTAAATGGTAAAATAAATACCAGTAAGGATACTCTATGGGCTGCCACAATTGATGGACAGTGTTTTTCGATTCCCGTTCAAGTTTTTTTAGAGGCTAAACCAGGACCACAATTTTTTACTCCATTTGACACAACAGTTTGTGGTTTCTATATTTTACCCAATATCTTAGGTAATCAGCTTTCATCGAAGGCTGCATACTATAGTCTTGACTTTGGAAAAGGGAAGCAATTCCAAGCAGGAGATACTGTAAAACAAGCACAGGTAGTATATTTGTTTGACAAAAGTGGCACATGTGATGCAAGAGACAGTTTTGATGTACTAATTGATATAGCACCAGATGCGGGATTAGATAATGTTGTCACAGTATGTGAAGGAAATATTGTTGACTTAAGAAGCGTATTAAGCCTAGGAGATCCTAATGGAACATTTATTGACCCTGCAAACACAGGATCGCTCAATCAAAGTTTTTTCAATACTTCCGGAAAAAGTGGATTCACATTTGATTTTGAGTATATTGTTTCAAACAATTCAAGCTGTCCGGATGATACGGCTACACTCGGTATCAAAGTTGTTAAGCAGGTGGAAGCCGGCAGAGATACCATAGGTCTTTACTGTGAAGGTGACAAAATTGATCTGAGTTCATTATTAAATCTTGCAGATGTTGGCGGAAAATTCTCATATCTACCAAATGATTCAATTCTTTCAAATAATATCTGGGATAGTAATATTTCCGGACCAGGCTCTTTCCTTGTTCAATATAAAGTTGGCGATGGATTTGCATGTCCCGTTGACAGTTCAAAATTTATTCTGATTTTCCAAGAAAAAATTCAGATAGATCATATTGACACATTGTCAGGGTGTGGATACGTGGTACTCCCTGATATTACCGGAAAAAATGTACAAAACAACACTATATATTCATCGCTTCCTCTTGGTCAGGGGATAAATTTCCAAGCAGGAGATACAATTAGAAACACAGGATTAATTTATCTTTTTGGATATAATCAAAATTTCTGTCCTGATGAAGATTCTATTTATGTAAATATCCTAGCTTCCGTGAGCTCGAATTTTATTCGCAATAACTTGTGCTCTAGAGATTCATTTTTGATAGGTGGGCAGTATTTTTCGAAATCAAATCCAAGTGGCATTGTCACATTAAAACAATTCAATAGCAATTGCGATAGTATTGTAAGCATTAATTTGCTCTATCTTCCTGATGTGAGAGTAGATTTTAAACCGAATGCTTGTCCTGGGGAAATATTTAGTATCAATGGGTCTACATATTCGGAGCAGAGGCCGAGTGGAACAGAAATTTTAACCGATCAAAATGGCTGCGATTCCACTGTTGTCATTCAAATCAATTACATCAAGACTAATATTGGAAATTATTCTGCTTCAATTTGTCCGAATGAATCAATAGTACTGAATGGAAAAAATTACAATGCGTCTAAATTATCAGGGATGGATACAATCAAAGGTGGATCGATATTCGGTTGCGACAGTATCTTCCAAGTGAATTTACAGCTTAAAAATATTTCGCAATTCAATTATCGGGACACCATTTGTGAATCCGATTCAGTCACTTTAGGAGGAATTCAATTTGATAAAAATAATTCGCAGTACAGAGATACCATTCCGGGTGGAAGTATGAACGGTTGTGACAGCATCATTTCAATCTCATTCTACATCAAACCCGAAATCAATACAGACTTACAAAGCCGGCTGTGTGAAAATCAATTTTTGACCATTAATGGCACGAGATATGACATTACAAATCCTTCGGGAATTGAAAGATTCCCTTCCCAGAACAATTTAGCCTGTGATAGTATATTACATATCAAATTGTTTTTTGACAAAGCGGTTTCCAGTAATTACATATCATCACTCTGTGATGGAGATAGTGTAATCGTAAATAATAAATATTATAGCGCCTCAAAGCTAACAGGAAATGATACATTATATGGACAGTCTGCCGGAGGATGCGATAGTATCGTATTTGTGCGATTTAATCTATTGCAACAATCTTCCTATTTTATCAGAGAAACTCTATGTGAAGGTGAAGATTTGATCATAAATGGGACGGTATTCAACGTCGACCATCCAAGTGGAACAGTACAATTGAAAAATGGCGCACGGAATGGTTGTGACAGTACGATAACGATCAATTTAGATTTTGTTTCTTACCAAATTCAATATACAAAATCCCTAACCATTGCACCAGGGCAGAGTGTAAAATTGGATGTCAGTACAACAATGAATCCAACAAGCATTGAATGGATTCCATCGATTGGATTGAGTTGCGATAACTGCCTCAATCCAGAAGCAGCGCCTACACAAAATACATCATATCAGTTGAGGTTGGTGGATAGTCTTGGATGTGAAATTCTCATCAACATTCAAATCAATGTCAAGCTTGAAGATGATGTCTATATACCAAATATTTTCTCACCTAATGGAGATAATATCAATGACCACTTCAAGGTGTTTTCTCAAAATCCAAACGCCATCATCGCCAATTTTGTAATCTATGACAGATGGGGTGAACAGGTATATAGAGAAACTGATGTTAGCGTTCAATCTCATACAGGATGGAATGGATTATTTCATGGTTCGCTGATGAATCCAGGAGTATATGTTTATCTAGTTCAAATAGAAATACCGGGAATAGGCTCAAAAACACTTTCCGGAGATATGACCCTAGTCAGGTGAAAAATGGTGATGGAGAATTAACTTCAGAACAATTTTTCAGAATCAATGCCAAGTTTAAAACCAACCTGTTTTTTTCCTTCTGGTGGTTTTAGGTTTGATCCCAAACATTCCCAGTAAACCACGAGTCAATTCCCTGGCTACCGTTCGGCCGACTTGCCTGGTAACAGTACTTCCCATTATTTTGTCAAGCGTACTTTTTTCTTTTCGGCCAAGCCTTTCATCTTCAGATTCTTGCTCTTGTGAAGTCTGTTCTGCTTCGTCTATTTTTTGTTGTAATATCTCTGCTGCAGATTCTCTGTTTATTTCTTCATTGTAATAAGCTGCAATCTCACTGGATTGACAAATATTATCCATTTCAGAATCCGATAATACATCCATTCGTGATTGGGGTGGACACATCATAGTTTGCACTAATGCCGTCGGGATACCTTTCTCGTTTAGAGCAGTCACAAATGCTTCACCAATACCGAGTTCAGTAATTTTTTGGGAAACATCATAATACTCAGTAATCGGATAATTCTCAGAAGCTGCCTTTATTGTTTTTCTATCCTTTGCAGTAAATGCTCGCAGGGCATGTTGGATCTTCAAACCTAATTGGCCAAGAATAGACTCAGGAATATCATCTGGATTTTGAGTGATAAAGATCAAACCAATGCCTTTTGATCGTATCAGTTTGATAATTGTTTCAAGCTGATTGAGCAAAGCTGGAGTTGCTTCTTCAAAAAGTAGATGTGCTTCATCCAAAAAGAATACCAGCTTTGGCTTTTCCAAATCACCCGCTTCAGGAAATTTAGAATAGATCTCAGCCAGCATCTGAAGCATAAATGTTGAAAAAAACTTAGGCTTATCTTGAATATCGGCTGCTCTCAATATGCTGATTACTCCCCTTCCTTGTCGATCTGTCCGAATCAAATCATCCACCTCAAATGATCTTTCACCAAAAAACTTGGAAGCTCCTTGCTGTTCAAGTTCGATGATCTTTCTTAAAATTGTGCCCACGGAAGCAGGGGAAACAGTTCCAAATTCCTTTTGAATAACTTCCTTCCCTTCGTTCGTGATAAACTGCAAAACTTTTTTGAAGTCTTCAAGGTCCAAAAGCAATAAACCATTGTCATCACAAAATTTAAAGACAAGAGAAATAACACCCTCCTGAGTATCATTCAAACCTAATATTTTTGAAAATAGAACCGGACCAAATTCAGATACAGTAGCCCTCAATCGAGCACCTTTTTGATCTGAGATACTGAGTAGCTCCACAAAATTACCTTGAGGGATCCACTCCATCCCGATAAGTGAACTTCGTTCAGCAATTTTTTGATTTTGTGTGCCTTCCAAAGCAATTCCGCTTAAGTCACCCTTAATATCCAACAAAACACAAGAGACTCCTTTGTGACTGAGTTGTTCCGCAGTAAGTTGCAAAGATTTGGTTTTTCCCGTACCGGTTGCCCCTGCGATCAATCCATGTCTATTAATGGTTTTGAGAGGTATAGAAACCGGGCATTCAGCAAAAACCTTTCCATCTAACATCCCTGCCCCAAGCAGTATGGATTCGCCTGAAAACTGATATGCCGATTGAATTTGACTTATAAATTTGTCTGTCATTTTGAGTATTAACTTTGGACAAAGGTACATGTATCCGAAAAAATATTGTAGTTTGCCCTCAAATATGGATAATAAGTAATGAGGAGTTTACTTACGAAAGATTGTCTGTCGGTTCATAGACAAGGATTTCTATTGATTTCTTGCTTAATATTTATTCAGAATATCACAATAGCTCAACATTCTGTCTTGTATACTCTGAGAGACGCCAAAAGTATAGCGAGTGGAAGGACAGGTGCAGTAATGTATAACCCTCAGAACGGACTAAACAATCCTGCACATAGTGTATTGACCAAAAGTAATGGGCTGTACTTCCTAGCTTCAAATTACTATGGGGTTTCTGGTTTGTATCAAGGCAATCTTGCATACGACTTTAAACTGCAGTCAAGAAATGGATTTAATTTTTCATTGAATTACGATGGATCTCCAGAGCTAAATGAGAGCCTGGCTAACTTTGCTTGGTCAAGATTAATTAAAAAAGATGCAGCACTGGGAATTTCGGTGTCAGGGATGATGAGAAGTTTGCCTGAGGCAGAAAATCAATACGGTATAATTGTATCAGGCGGTTTTCAATTTAAGTTAATTGATCATGTGCTTTTAGGTGGTATGGTTAGAAATCCATTGCCCGTCGAATCAAAACCAAATCTTTTTACCTTACCCGCACTCTATGCATTTGGTGTGAACTATTGCCCATTAGAATTTGTCAACTTCAATGCAGAGCTTCAAAAACAAAGCGACTATCCGATAAGTATTCATTTTGGAGTTGAGTATTTTCCACACCAAAAAATCGGAGTATGGCTAGGATATCAAAGTAGAACTAATGGCGTGAGCATTGGGACGAAATACAAGATGACTCAAAAGATATCAGCAGAGTTTTTTGGAGAATACCAGAACGTCTTAGGATTTCATTTTGGCTTGGGTGTGAATTGCAGATTGCATGTTCCAAATTCACTTTAGTATGAGGATACTTTTATTATCCGCAACTGAGGAAGAAATTTCCACTACCGTTCGTCATCTGGAATCGAATGCGCTTACATCAAGTTTGACTGACTTTAAAACAAAAAACCATGAAGTTAGAATTCTCGTCTCTGGGGTAGGTCCTGTCCATATGGCCTTTGCCTTGGGGAGGTGGTTTGATTCAAAGCAATTTGATTTAGTCTTGCACGCAGGTATTTGTGGTTCATTCAATGATAATTTTCCAATTAATTCAATGCTTGAAGTGGTGCGTGAACGATTTGCAGATTTAGGTGCTGAAAATGAGGAAGGTCTAACTTTAGATATTTTTGATTTAGGCCTCGATAATCAAAACAGATTCCCATACAGTGATGGGTGGTGTGAAAAGAAGAAAATCGGCATGGAATTAAACCTCCCCAAAGCCTCGGGTATTACAGTGATGCGTTCCACCGGAACTCTTAGTACCACAGAGCGCTTAAAATCACAATATCAAGCTGATATAGAAAGCATGGAGGGTGCTTCGGTTTTCTATGCATGCAGAATGTTGGACATACCCTTTGTTTCAATACGCTGTGTTTCAAACATGGTTGAAAAACGCGATAAATCGAAATGGAATATTGTAGGCGCAATTGAAAATTTAAATAAAACTTTAATCAAAATTTTCGATCAGGATTAAGAGAAGTTAATACTTTAGACTTTTAAAATTTTTTAGCAATCTTTAAAATTAATACCTAACCATTCCAGACTTAAAATAAATATAGACTTTATTCGTTTTTTTTGAATCGGAAACATGGCATTAAGAATATATTTTTTATCCTTTGGCAGATCAAATTTGATTATCCAGTTTTGACTTTGCGATATTTTACCTGAGACTAATTATCATTCACACTAATGTGAATTACAGTTCAATAGATTAAGGTAAGATTTTAAATCAGACCAGGCTTAAATCGTAAAAGCTTGGGTTACTGTATCGATGATTTACAAGGGAGTTTGGACGAATATATTGCAAAGTATTGAACTAGGTGATATTGTAGTGAAGTATTCGACCAATGCTTGTGATGTGCCGGGAGGATTTCGCATTGCGAATATCGAATGAAACTATTCACTCATTAATAAAGGCACAAAAACTAATAGGCCAATCCAATTGCTTTAAAGACGGACAAGCTGTGTTTTCAATTTTTCAAGTGGATGCTTAATGAGTACTCATTATAGTCACATTTAGTCTGGTTCAAAAATCCATTTTTGAGAATAATGTAAGACTTAAAATTTTCAAGCCATTTTATTTGATACGGATCTTCAGTTTCAAAGCTTGGGTTAATACAAAATAATACTTTGCTTGCATATCTTTATTGAAAACGACAAAGGGCCACTCTAAGAGCAGCCCTTCATGGATATGTTCAAAATTACTTCAATATTACTCCAATACAACTTTTCCCCTTTCCAATTGGCTTGAAGACCTCAACTGAAAATAATAAATACCCGTATTCAAATGAGCTGGCAACTCAACTTCAATTTGAGTTTTACCTATTTTTATTGGGTCAGCTAATTTTTGGAACAACACTTTTCCAGATAGATCTAACAATTCAAGGTCTACACTATGATCCGAGCCAAGATTATTCAATTCTATGATAAGTTTTTCACCTTTTTTAATTGGATTCGGATAATAATTGTGTACCTGAAATGTGCTTGTGGCATGTGTAAACTGAGAACCACCAATTTGAGCTTGGATAAAATCAAAATACTCTTTAGCATTCAATGACCTCGTACGTGACCCCAGAACTGAAGATGTAGTTGGATTTTTATAATTAAATGAATTATCTAAATCTCCAATCCTAATTGCTGTGTAATTCAAATCGGAAGCAGAATGATTTAATGCATGCATCTCCAGAGCTAGCAAAGGATTCACACCTGGTTTTGAAAAATCAAAATTCGAAGGAATAAACTTCCAATGTACTGGAATTGCCGTCACTGGTAAATTGCCTTGGACAACATCGTATAATAAATCAAAATCAGAATAATCAATTTTTGAATCGGAATTTACATCTGCTGCAATCAGTGTCAACGGAGTCTTAATGATTTCAGAATTCAATATGTGTCTGATCAAAACGACAACATCATTAATATCCAGTCCATTTATATTGTCTTGCTTTTTATCAAGTAAAATTCGGTAATCATTACCCTTTTTTAAGTCTTTCAAAGTAAAGTTACCTTCTTTTGTACTTTTATCTGACACGGAATTTACAGTCCAAATGGTATCTATCTGAGTAGTGTAAGTAGTGTCTGAATGTCTTACGTAAAAAATATTTCCGCTCTGAGTTCGTATCGTATCATACCTGGTTTGAACATGCATGATCTTAGATGATTGTAGGCTAAATGAATTCATTTGATCCGCAGCTACATTTACTGCTTCTATTGGAATAAGATTGGAAGTCAAAATTTTGCCGCTTAAAATCAATGATGAAGTTCCACCACCTATTAAACTGTCTCTCATGCAGTTGGGGATTCTTGCATTATTGTTTTGTATTTCAATAGTTGTCTTACAAAAGCTTTGATTGCCAAATGTATCTGTGACCCATATTTCGACTTGGTTTTTACCTAAGTCGGCACATGTAAATACCCTGGAAGTATTTTTCGGATCTGAAGAAAAAGAGTACCTCAAATTCTTATATCCGCACTTATGGAACGAACCAAGATTGAGATCTTTTGCCCATACTTCTATCATTCCATCCTCAGGAACGCCATCCCTGTTACTATCAACAGGCATTAATGCTACAATTAGTCCGGTAAGGCAGTATGGAGTTGGGGCAATATTGTTGGTCACAGTCACCTTCATTTTGCACTTCACTACACTACCACATCCATACTCTGCTATATAATAAAATTCAGTGGTACCGACAGGATATACGCCTGATGCATCAGGTCCTTTCTGTATTGAATAAGGTGAAGTATTTGTGATCTTCGAAATAGCTCCACATTTTGAAAATGCTTTGACAGAATCAAGTTTAACAAAAGCTCCCTTACAATCGTTTGTCGCCGCCACGATTGTATCTTTGAGACAATTGATATAAGCACCTGTATCTTTGGCTACAATTTTAATCACCTGAGTATAGGTCCATATACCCACCGGTGGATTAGCGTTTGGAACATAGGTGCACCAATCTATGACTTTCCAATCACGTAAAATCTTCATACACCCATCTGCAACGGTAAACTTCATATCCTTATAGGAATACATGGGTTGACTACAACCTACTTTCTTAAAAGTTGGATAATCATAAGGTTTAGGTAGCAATCTGGGATCCGCACTAGGATTGCATCCTTCCAATTCTAATGAAGGAGGCCAGTTGATGTCTGCGACACCAAAGCCGGCAGAGCCACTAGCCACAGTGATGATCTGAGTACAAGTATGAGTGTTCCAGTGCTTATCCTCATATTCCCACGTTCTTTCTATGGTTCCTATACCACAAGAATTCGTGTTGTACTTGACTGATTTTGGAGCAGGAGCATAGACCTTTTTATAATTCTCCCAAACCCAAGCTTTACCCCATCTGTCCAGATCAGACAAATCTTCACTACACCAAACTGTAACGTTTGGAGGACATTCCAACCACACACTTTGAGGGGCAGCACTACCTTTAGCATATGTAAATAGCAAAAATAAACCAGCAAGCCACAATGACCTAAAGAGGCCAATAAATGGATTATTCATATTATAATAAAATGATTTACAACCAATTACCGTAGATGGGAATGATGTGTGTGGTTCGGTTATGGTGCAAATATATAAATATATTATAATATGAAGTATATATATCTAAATTTTATAATGTGTTAATTTATAATCCAACCGACTAGAAATAAAATTAAGGCTGAGAAAATCGAAAAAACTAAATTAGCGCCATTTAGTAAGTTTGCTTATCCGCCGTTGTACCAATTTGTTACCTTGCCGGTCTAAAATCACAACAGAATATAGGCCCTCTGCCAAAAATCCAAGGTCCAATTCCAATTGGCTTTCTTTGGAGATCGCTTTTGCCAGCAACAGTGTCCCTGATGAAGACCAAATCTGCAAAGTGTTTGTATAAACTAAAATATTCTCCGGAATTGTAATTTGCATGCGGTCAGAAACAGGGTTGGGACTCAAGACTAGGCTCGAATTCTCCATTAGATCATGATTCTGCACTCCTTCAGAAAGAATCAATTTCACCTCTAAGATAAAAGGATTCGGTCTCACTTCTTGTGCTCTATCTTTGACCCAGGGATTGGGTTCATTTGTTGGGTTCCATAATCCTCCGATGATCCATCCGATAACTGCGGTGTCATGATCCTTTAATCTTGAGAGATCAACTCCATTGATAGAATCATTAAAATATTCTTTATTGTGGACAAATTCAGCTGCAGCTCCAAAAAATCCGGGCAATCGATCAGAGAAAAAGGTTTCTGAATAATTTCCATCTTCATCTATTTTTATTGAGCTGATATGATCCACGAATGGCACCTGAGCATCTCTCTCCACTTCAGCGTTTGAGTTGATAAAATACTCGGACATTCCTCCAAAAAAAATATGATATTCAGCATTAGGTTGAATACTGCTATTTGCTAAAAGAACATGAGGACAATGATAATTTGCGAGGCGTTGTTCAAATCCGGCAATTTCCACGACTCCATTTTGATTTATCCTGGATAAATTATAAAAAGGGCTTTGAATATTCTCTTGAAATACACCGGAAAATAAAATAATATCTCTCTGAATACCTTTTTCTTTTTGTACATGAATATTATAGTCTCTCCGATGAAAATTAAAGACATCATTAAACTCCTGAATTTGGATTACTCTACTGCTATGTTCATTCAAAGTAAATATTAAAGTCCGGTCAGTGTACTGCTGATCGATCAATCCTGAATTAGATGTGTATTTTCCCTTTACGCGATGTCCTCCAATCAAATAAAACAACGAATCTGCTTTTACTAATTTACCACCTGTAACTGTAAAAATTGGATCCTCCCAAATGCTGATACAGGAATCAATGAAATTTCCTGTACTCAGTGTCATTGATAATGCTTCCAGATTAATCACCATCATGTAAGGTAAAGTCTCATATATCCCCAGGTAAGTTTCACCATATCCTCCCATGATATAAAGCTTATTTCCCTCTTGTACGTACTGTGAGTTAGCGCTATTTAAAATCTTTAAAATTCGCGGGTCCATTACTTTAAAGTCCCACTGAATTGCTGATAATTGTCCTACCTGGAAAGAATATATATTTCGATTTGAATTTTTATAATTGAATCCCTCCTCCTTGCCATGCAATCCATCTACCCTACCACCAAATATCCACAAAGTATCTTTCCACTCACCATAAGAAAAAGAATGCACACCCGGCCATTCTTTTAAAGTAAATGTATCAAATTTAAAATTGAACTTTACCTGAGCAAAGTTTAAATTAGTCAATAATATGAAAATCAGTAAAACGAAATATCTATTTTGAATCATTACCATCATCCAATGTATAAGACAATTCCATCCATTTTAAAATCAAACTATCATTTTTGAAATTTGGATGGCAGTTCAGTTTATGAGTAATCCGATCCCCTTTCTCAAGACCACCGGTTGAGACCAGTTCATCACTGATTTTGCCTTTAAACTTCTTTAATGCAAACCCGAGTTCAAGTCTGTCTTTTGTTGCTGGTTTGAGTTGTGCAATTACATGTGTACGATAAACAGGAACTATAGTTTCACAAGGACATATTTTAGCTTCTGGAAAATGGCCAATAGCCAAGCTGATGATATGATCAAAAAGCGGCTTCAAATTTGGTTTTGCAAACAACATCTTTTCTACAAAAATCGGAGCATTTTGAAGATATGATTCAGAAACCATGAACGGCTTCTTTTCTTCTAAATAAGAATCTATTACGATTGATTTTTTAGAAGCTCCTAACTCCTTATATTGATTTAAAAACTCTTTAATCTGTTTAGGATCTACTAATTTTTCTTTTTTAATAAGTGCATGCCACTCTCCCAGACTTAATCCACTGGTA
Source organism: Saprospiraceae bacterium (assembly GCA_016710235.1). Taxonomy (NCBI): domain Bacteria; kingdom Pseudomonadati; phylum Bacteroidota; class Saprospiria; order Saprospirales; family Saprospiraceae; species Saprospiraceae bacterium. The sequence goes on along the minus strand of JADJLG010000001.1, from coordinate 2,658,128 downwards.
GTTTTTAAATTACGAATGATCGAAGATACATACGCGATTGAAGGATGAATTGAATATTGCATAACTGACTACCATTTTTCTTTTGGACCAAGAGGCACTCCAAAAAATCTCCTGATGCTGTACTTACCGGTGCCGTAAATCAAAACATGGATCAATCCCCCGGTGATGGCAATATTCTTCATAAATAAAATACTCTGGATATTATATGAGCCCGGCGGAGCTTTCCAAAATGCATGAATAATAAATGTAACCGGAATCCAATAAATCATCAATAAAATGACCGCAAGCGTTGGTCTATAACCAATAATTAAAAAAATAGCTCCAACTGCAAGCACTACCGCACTTGTATAAATTAAAAATTCGGGTTGCCATGTAATACCATATTCAAACATGGTCGTTTTCGTCCTTGTAATGAATTTTATAGACGTAAAAGCTTCGAATAAAAAAATAGCTGAAAGGCAGATGCGCGCTAAGAGGTCAAATACATCTCTCATTTAATTCTTCAGATTGAAATTTTCAAACAGATCAACAAGCAATATCTACTAATGTGAAGAGCAAGCTATAAATCGCAATACTCACACTTCTCAGGGTTCCTGGCTTTGGAGAAGGAACTCTATTACAATCTAGGCAGAAAACGATTGCCCGCAGCCACATGAAGACTTGGCATTAGGATTATTGAAGCTAAATCCTCGATTGTTTAAACCTTCAACCCAATCAATTTCCATTCCTGCCAAATAAAGTCCATGAGATCTCTCCATCAAAATTTTCATACCATCTATATCGAAGACTTGGTCAGATTCTTTCTCCAGATCAAAGCCGAGCATATAGCTAAATCCTGAACAACCTCCCCCTTTGACTCCTACTCGAAGGCCATACTCTTTCGGTACCTGCTGTTCTGTTCGAATCCGCCTTAATTGCTGTACTGCAAGATCACTGATCTTAATTGGTGCCTCTGTTATTGTTTCCGTTGACATAATTTTCGTTTAAAGGGATAAACAACATAGCCGGCTTTTTAGTTTATTTACATCCAATTTTGGACTAGAAACTACAATTATGGAGTGGATTGTTGAGCTTTTGAAAATCAGTGTACCGGCAATTATAGTTGCCTGGGTGGTCCGTACAATGATGATGCAACATTACAAACAGCAGAGAGAAGAAATGAGGCTGCAATTGTTGCAAAAAGGTCTGGAGCAAACTTTACCACTCAGACTGCAATCTTATGAAAGGCTCGCTCTGTGTATGGATCGGATTCGACTCCATGCTTTGAGCAATCGATATAATACGACAAAATTAGATCCAAAGGATCAAATACCCGTCTTGATGCTTGGTGTACAGCAGGAATTTGAGCACAACATTGTTCAACAATTGTACGTCAGTGATCAATTATGGAATATCATCCAGATCACTCGAAATGAGGTGATGCATCAAATCAGTCAGTTGTCAGAACCGGATAGTAGTTCGGCCAACGCGGAAGTAAAATTTCAAAAAGCTGCTGAAGCTGCTGATCGCTTTATAGATTCATCTTTGACAGCTATCAAAACCGAGATCAACACATTATTGAGATAGTTTGACTTTCAAGTGGCTAAGCATATCCACAGTCATAGACTCCAAATCAAAAGTTGGCTTCCAAGCCCAATCATTTCTCGCAGAACTATCATCAATTGATTGATTCCAGGATTCTGCAATTTGTTGCCTGAAATCAGGTTCATAATTGATCGTAAAATCAGGTAAATGTTTTAGAATTGAAGCATATATCTGAGCAGGAGTAAAACTCATACCGGCTACATTGTAAGAAGTTCTGATATGAATATTTTCACTTGGCGCATCCATCAACTGAAGTGTTGCTTTAATGACGTCATCCATGTAGATCATTGGTAACATGGTATCTTTTTTCAGGAAGCAATTGTAATGCCTGTCTCTCAATGCTGCATGATAAATTTCAACGGCATAATCAGTAGTTCCTCCTTCCGGTATGCTTTGCCAACCAATAACTCCGGGATAACGAATGGACCTGACATCCAGACCATATCTTTTGTGATAATACTGTGCCCAAAGTTCGCCTGTCACCTTGCTGATACCATAAACCGTGGACGGTTCAAAGGAAGTGTGTTGCGGAGTGGATAGTTTTGGTGTTGTAGGGCCATAAACCGCTATAGAACTGGGAAAAAATATCCTTTGAATTGATTTTTCTACACATACCTGAAACACTCCCAACGTTCCGTCCATATTAATTCTCCAGGTGAGTGCCGGATTTTTTTCACCATTGGCTGATAGCAATGCCGCTAAATGATACACTGTATTGATTTGGTATTGATCTATAGCAGATTTAATTCCTTCAGTATCTAAGATATCCAATTGAATGAATTGCCTTGGCTTTTCAGCAGGTACTCTGATATCGGAACAAATGACGTGATCAAGTCCAAATTTATCCATTAGTGCTTTACTCAGCACTGTGCCGATTTGGCCGTTTGAGCCGAGAATAAGGATTCTTGTTTGCATTCCAATTTTCAAATAAGACACAAAAAAAGCCCTAAAAAAGGGCTTCAAATAGCATAAAGTTTATTTTAATTTGATCGATGATGTTCCCACAAGATATCCTTTGTTGTACACCTCCACCTGGTAGGTGCCCTTCTCAAAAGCACCAGGATTTTTCCAATCTCCACAAACTTTTTTCTCTTCATTTTGATAGTCCGTTTCAAACTTTGTAGAATAACGGATATTATCACCTGTGGATTCACTTTTCATTACACCGGAACCTTGTGCTTCTATTGCCTGAGTTTCTCCGATCGGATTGATGACTCTGACAAAAAACGCTTCAGAACCGGCGTCGGTATTCATATTCTTTGTAGTATTAAAACACACTCGCAAAAAATCAGTATTTTTTGCTCTGGTAACGGAATTCGGCTTTTTGCCGTCTTTATCTTCAAATGCCTCTACATCAATTTTTGCGACCGGAATTACTGCAGCACGATTCACTCTCTTTGATAAGGCAGTTTTCTCTGAACTCAGAGTCTCTTTTTCGGTAGACAAAGCTCTTTTGGCTTCTGTAAGTTGAGCATTTTCAGCAGATTTTTTCTCTACTTCCATCGTAAGGCTCTGTTTGTCCTGCTGCAATCCTTCATTTGCGGAAGTCAACACCGCATTTTCTTCTTTCAGTTTGCTTATCTGAGCCATGTAGTCCTGAAGCTTGGTTTTCATATTTGTCATCTCAACTTTGGCTGCAGCTAAGTTTTTACTGTCCTTAAGGAGAGAAGAAATCTTGTCTTTCTGGATTCTCAGTTCTTCTTTCTGCGAATCTATCAAAGTATTCAATTCAGCGTTGTTGGTCTTCATATCGTTCAACTCAACCATGGCATCTTGATACTGTTTTTCCAAGTCGGTTTTTGCTTTATCCAGCATTTCGAGCTCATTCTCTTTCACCAGATTATCGTTCTGCAAACTTCGATTGTTTACAAATTGGTATACGTTGAGTCCTAGCAAAGCCATGATTCCAATAATCATTGCTGCTTTCAGGTTCTGATTTGATTTATCCGCCATTTTTTTAAAATTTTTTGTTTGGATGAATGGAGTTTTGAACGTAAAAATAAAGAAAATAAGATGCCAAAGTGGCAATTTGATTGATATTTGGGTGAATAATTGCAATTTAGCGCAATTTTTAAACAGTTCCATATGACTGCTCTAGATAAAATTCTCTTTTTAGATATTGAAACTGTCTCACAGTTTAGGACTTATGACGAACTCGACGAAAGGTGGCAGAAACTTTGGGATCACAAATGCAAGTCTTTCCATGTTCCAGACAAATCAACCGACGAGCTATATGCACAAAAAGCTGCTATTTATTCTGAATTTGGTAAAATCTTATGCATAGGACTCGCCTTTGAAAGAAACGGTGAGGTCAGAACTAAAGCCATCATTGGCGAAGATGAAAGTTCAGTTTTGCAGGAATTCTTTGGAATTGTCAACCAGCATTTTGCCAGACCTGAGTCAAATGCCTTTTCAGGTCATAATATCAAAGAATTTGACATTCCCTACATTTGCAGAAGAGCAATGATACATCAGTTAGAATTACCACTGATACTTCAGATCGGAGGCAAAAAGCCCTGGGAAGTAAAGTATCTTTATGATACCATTGAACAGTGGAAGTTTGGAGATCAAAAGAGCTATGTATCATTAGATCTGCTTGCGGCCTGCCTTGGGCTCGAGAGCTCTAAAGGAAAAATGGACGGGAGCATGGTGGGACATTATTATTGGAACGAAGCTGATCTGAATTCTATAGCTGAATATTGCCTGGAAGATGTTTTGCTCAGCATGAAAGTTTACAAAAGAATATTTGCACCTGATCAGCATTAAATTCAAACATTTAAATTATATTATAATTTAATTTAATGTAAAATAAATTAATTAATAACACTATATATATCACACATATATTTAATATAAATCGGTGAGGCAATTGAATAATGATAACTATTAAATAATTTATTTAATTGTATTCCTTTTTAAGTCATAGGGTTATATTTTTTTTAAGAAAAACTTTGAACTGCGATTGCGTTTATTAGAAATCTGAGTTATCTTTGTATTTTAATCACAAAATCGACCTGAGATGAGGAAGTTTATACTATTATTATCTCTTAGTATTGCAATTCAAGTCAATATTAAAGCACAGGATTGCATAGACACTGTCTCCAATGCATTATCTATTATTACCAAAAGTTCATTTGGAGGACCGGACTGCTTATTTACCGTGAGATTCTGCTTAAAAAAAACAACGGAAGATGCAGTTAAGATAGATTATGCTGTGACTCACACCTACGGTACGATGTACAGAACGATCAATGTTGCAGCGTTGCCAGTAGGATCGGTGATTTGTGAGCATTTTACTTTTGTAGCTGATTGTAATTCTACGGCTTCTTTTCTAGCTGTAGGAAAGAAAGCAAATGAAATTGTTTGCGGTCAGGTTTCAGATTTTATCATACTGCCCATCCGTTTGAGCGCTTTCGAAGGTAGTTTAGACAGATCAGGAATGGTAACTTTAAATTGGAATACTGCCACTGAAATCAATTCAAGTCATTTTGTCATTCAACAAAGTGTAGATGGAAGGACCTTTACTGATGTTGGAAGAGTTAAAGCACAAGGAGATTCCAGAACTGAAATCAGATATCGCGCCGAAGTAAAGTTTAACGACAGGGCAAGGACAAATTATTTTAGACTTAGAATGATAGATCGAGATAATTCTAGTGCTTATAGTCCATTGATCAGTATTGCAAAATCGGGAGGACGCTTGGTCATCTCTCCAAATCCTGCTTCAAGTTTTTTGACAGCATCTTCAGGTTCTCTGGAGAACCTTGAAATTTTTAATATTTCTGGCGTAAAGCAAAACGTAAATCGGATTGACGCCAATCAAATCGATATAGCTGATTTAATCCCAGGAGTGTACTTTGCTCGTTCCAGTGATGAAGTTGTGCGCTTTATAAAAGAGTAAAAGATGTTTTCAATCCTATATAAAAAAGCCGTCTTTTTTGATGGCTTTTTTTGTTTCATCACGACTTACTAAACCAAGATCAGATCAAAAAAATATAACGATGCCATCAGCCCTTATAGCCCCTTCCCTATTATCTGCTGATATTCTCCATTTGGAACGCGATATTGAAATGGTAAATTCCAGTCAGGCAGATTGGCTTCATTTAGATGTTATGGATGGAAGTTTTGTACCCAACATTTCATTCGGTTTCCCTATTGTAAAAGCAGCTTCAAAAATTTCGACAAAACCACTAGACGTTCATTTGATGATCGTAAATCCTGACAAGTACCTCCATGAGTTTAAAGATGCCGGTGCACATATTTTGACGGTCCATCTCGAAGCTTGTACTCACTTGCATCGAAGTATTCAAGCAATCAAAAGTTTGGGCTGCAAATCCGGAGTTGCTATCAATCCACACACCCCTGTCACAGCACTCTTCGATGTTTTGGAAGATGTGGATGTAGTTTGTCTTATGTCAGTAAATCCGGGATTTGGGGGACAAAAATTTATTTACAGAAGCATACATAAAATCAAACAACTAAAGGAAGAAATCATCAGCAGGAATCTGAATACAAAGATTGAGGTGGATGGTGGTGTAGGCCGACAAAATGCTGAAGTAATTCTTCAAGCAGGTGCAGACATATTGGTTGCCGGAAATGCAATTTTCGGGGCAGAACATCCAACTGAAGAAATCAAGCATTTAAAATCAGTTTCTGTTCATACTTATATTTAGTAGAAAGCGTTTATGGATTCAACAACCTTCCAGTAAATCAAGCATCTCTGTGTCCTATAAGTCGATCTTAATAATAGTTTTCCTAATGAGCAGCATTTATTCGAATTCTGCGCAAGAGGGAAAATATCTGGTACGAGGTACGGTAACCGAGGCGAATTCAGGAAAGCCGATTGAATTAGCTACTTTATTTATTCCACAAACCAACTATTTTGCAGAGAGCGATGTAAATGGAAGTTTTGAAATCAAACTCAATTCTTCGCGAAAGCAAATTTTAAAAATCCACAGATTGGGATATGAAACCGGTGAAGAATGGATCATTTTTCCAAAAGATCAATCTATTATAAATCTCCAAATCCATTTGAAGCAAGTCGTGAGTACAGAAGTGCTCATACGATCTGACAAAAATACAGATGGACCGGCTGTAAGGGAAAATGCTGTTTCATTCCAGTTGCTTCCTACAGTTTCAGGAAATATAGAAAGTGTACTTCCTAGTATAGGACTTGGCATCAGGCCCGGAGCAGGCGGTGAGCTTTCTTCGCAATACAGTGTTCGCGGTGGAAGTTATGATGAAAATCTGGTTTATATCAATGATTTTGAAGTCTATAGACCTCAAATTATCAAAAACAGCCAACAGGAAGGATTATCTATAGCGAATCCGGACCTCATTAACGATTTATATTTTTCTTCCGGTGGCTTTGATGCCAAATATGGTGATAAGATGGCTTCCGTTTTAGATATAAAATATAAAGTACCTGAGGAGTTCAAAGCCAGCGTCCAAGCTAGTTTGCTTGGGGGCAGCCTGAGCATGGAAGGGAGTACCCACATCCCAAAAATTAAAGACAGAAAATTAAGATTTTTATTAGGTGCAAGATATAAGTCCAATCAGTACTTATTGAGTTCTCTTGATGTTAAAGGAGAATATCAACCAAGGTTTTTCGATCTTCAGACTTATTTGAATTATAATCTCGGTCCCAATGCTCAACTCAATTGCCTCATTAATTGGAACTACAGCCAGTTCCATTTAATTCCAGAATCCTCGACAGTTGGCAAAGGTAATTTTCTTCAGGTCTTGAGATTGAATACTGTTTATTTCGGCTCTGAAGACGACTTGTTCGACCAGAAAATGGCCGGATTATCTTTTACATACTTTCCTCAAAAAAGAAAAATACCACACTTTGTAAAAATGCTCGCTTCTACCTATCTGGGAAATGAGGCTGAGCATTTTGACATCCAAGGCTATTACAGACTTGCGGAAATTGAAATAGGGAATACTTCTTTGACGGAAGCTAAAGAAGTCAGCTTATGGGGAGAAGGTATACAACACAATTACAGCAGAAATTATTTAGAATCCATAGTTTATTTGGGTGAAATTCGAGGAGGGATCGATTTCAAAAATATTGAAACATTCTTCAAAAATCACTTCGTTCAATATGGATTCCAATATAAAAATGAGCTATTTCAGGACAAGGTTAACGAGTGGCAAAGGATAGATTCTGCGGGATATTCTTTGCCTTTTGGAAGTGGTAAATTATTGGTGAATGAGGTAGTCAAAGCTGAAAATGAAATCCATTCAGGCAAATGGAATGTATGGTTGCAAGATCAATTCAATCAAAACATTGGAGACAGTTATCAGCTCAAATGGACACTTGGTCTGAGAGGACTTTATTCTATGCTCAATGATCAGTTCATGCTATGTCCCCGTGGAAAGATTGAACTCTTACCAATACAAAATTCTGCGCAACGAGTCCTGTATTTAGCCGGAGGCATCTACGCCCAACCACCATTATTCAGGGAACTTCGCGATCCCAGTGCACATGTTGAATTGAATCAGAAATTTCAGAGATCTGTTCATTATGTGTTAGGATACAAATCAGACTTTTTATGGAAGCCCATCAGCGACAAACCATTTAGATGGATAACTGAATTTTACTATAAGACATATTCTGACTTAGTATCTTATGACCTGGACAATGTGAGGATCAGATACAGCGGACACAATGATGCAAAAGCATATGCGATTGGTTGGGACAATCGAATCAACGGCGAATTCGTACCCGGAGCAGAGTCTTGGGTCAATATTTCATTTTTAAGAACTAGAGAAAGATTGAACGGTGTACAACACAAAACTCATGTTGATGCTCAAAGTGATGGCAAAGACGTAGCAGATGTTCCCAGACCTACAGATCAACTTTTTGCATTGAGCATGTTTTTTCAGGATTATCTGCCCATGAATCAAGATTTTAAAATGCATCTGCAAGGAACAGTGGCAAGTGGTCTTCCTTATGGCTTCAGAGGCAACAACATCGTTTATAGAAATGAATTCAGGCACAAAGCCTACCACCGAGTGGATATAGGGTTCTCCTACAAGCTTTGGGGTGAATCCAAATCCGGCGTCAGAAGATATAACTGGACGAGGTATTGCCGCTCAGCCTGGGTTTCATTGGAAGTATTCAACTTATTAAAAGTAAAAAATGAAGCATCCGTGAGGTGGATTAAATCCATTTATGATTACCAGTTTGCTATACCTAACTATCTGAGTTCCCGTAGAATAAATTTAAAATTGCGCTTTGATTTTTAAAAAATGTATTAAATTTGCGCCTCTTATGCCGGTAAAGTCTCATTTTGGGAGTAAACAGGTATGGGTCTAATTTTAAAATACAAAACAAATGGCCGTTAAAATCAGATTACAGCGCAAAGGGCGCAAGAAAGCACCTTTTTATCACATAGTGATTGCAGATTCCCGATCTCCAAGAGATGGAAAATTCATTGAAAAAATTGGTAGTTATAATCCAACTTCCAGACCTGCAGTCATTGAGATCGATCGCGACAAAGCATTCGATTGGCTAATGAAGGGAGCACAACCCACAGATACAGTAAATGCTATTCTCAGGTACAAGGGCGTACTTTATCGTAAACACCTGCAGCGTGGAGTAAGTAAAGGGGCTTTAACACCGGAAAAGGCTCTTGAAATGTACAATAGCTGGATCACCGGCAAAGAATCCGACATCCAGATAAAAGTAGATGCCCGCAAAAAAGAAATCGCAGACTATCACAAAGCTGTTAGCGGTGAAAAGAAAGAAAAACCTTTAAAAGTTGAAGAACCGGCAGAGGCTCCTGTAGAAGATGTTACTGAAACTGTAAACACTGCTGAAGCAACTGTGGAAGAACCAAATCCCGCCCAAGAAGAACAGACTAAAGCTGAAGAATAATATATGGCCATCGTTGTAATTTTGAATTATTAGTTTAAAATATAGCGATTGAGGCATATTTATTCAAATATAATATAAAAATATTAAAATTTTATTCAGACCTGGCAAGATGCAAATTTTGTCAGGTTTCGTCATTCAAAAAAAAGTTACCATGCAAAAACTTGATCAGGATTACAAAGAAAGGCTACAAGCAGTTGCCCAAATTATTCAGTCTTCAGATGAATTGGCGTCTTATCTCGAAGAAGAAGGCGCTGATCAATATAAGTTGTTGCAAGACGCATACGAACCACTCATTTCCGAAATTTATGAAGAAGTAACAGAAAACAATCCGCTTCAAATCATTGAGTTGGAAAAAGTACTTATCCACCCTTATTTTGAAGGATTATTCATCCCCAGAATTTTGGGATATAGTGTCTTAAGAGCGGAGTTGAATGACGAGATTAAATCTGTCAGACCTCTTGATCACTTCAAAGAAATATTGATCGCGATCGCAAATTCTGCCAACTTTGACGTCATCAAACAAAGAATTGGCCAAACGGTACAATTAGGTTTTGCTTTGAGTAGCGATATTTGGATTACAAATCTGTTGGACAAAATTGAAAATAAAAAAGTCAAAGCATTTTTAAGTTCAATGAAATTGGATCGTTTGAGAGATATCAAAGAAAGACATAACTTACTCCAGCGATACAGTAAGCAGTTTTCTCACTACAATTTTTTTACTGCACAATTTCCGCAATCTGTAAATGAGCTCAAAATTGAATTTGCTACCATCAGAAATTTTCTGCTTCAGAGAATACAATTCAAGTCCAAGCATGACTCCTATATTAATGAATTACACGAATTGGTTTCCAAACGCGAATTTCAAAAAGAGCCGGAACACCTGGAATTACTCGCAATCATCGCTAATTTTATTCAATTGAGTGAAAAAGAAAATTCACATTTGGAAAAAGCTTTTCAGGATGTAAGAAATAACAATCCTTCCTTTACTCAAAACTATTTCCAGTTTCTAAAAACAGCATACAAAGCAGATATTGAATTTGGTCCACAAGCAGACAGAAAAATATTTACTTTGCTGGATAAAACTAAACATGACGACCTCCTCAAATATTATCAACTAATGGAGACTATCCATACCAAAGGATTTGTCCATGATGATGTCCTCGATGCTGTGAATGCTTTTTACTCGCAATATGAAGGGATGTCTATTAATAATGAATGTCTGCGACTTGCTCTTTTGCAGCAATTCCGAAGAGTGATGACAAATCTCACTGAACCTGAATATCATTCTTACTTTGAACTGAGTAGAACATTTGCATCATACATGAATATCTTCAGCAATTCTGCTTTCAATCAGGAAGTAGAAAGTTTGAGCATGGATTACATTAGAAAATTACTTGCATTTTATAAAGACAAAAGAAGTAAAGAATATCAAGACATCAGAAAATTTGTCACTGCGAATTTTACCGAATTCGATTTTCTTACTGAAAAAGAAGTTGTTGACTTATTCAAAATCAAAAGAAAGAAAAAAGCAGATACAAACAATGCTTGACAGCTAAAGTGAAGTTTGAACCAAGTCCTGACAAATCATTTTTGGATATTTACTTCTTATCCAAAATTTCTCTCTTGTGGAAAATAATGTCGTTATATAGTAATATATGCCATCTTTTCAATATTTGTAAATTATTGATTTAGAGAGAATTTTAAGCTTATTTTGAGATCATTCCCGCGAATAGAGATGATTGATTATTTTTGAGGTACTGATCAAAAACGAATTTTCTGTCATATACCAATCCTGATATCAGCTACCTCCTGCTGTGGCATTTGAACCGCTACGGTTGGATTGATTTACCAGGCATTGGTATTTTTGAGGGCCAGCACCAAAAAGCTTATATTGACCACAAGGACAGTAAGATCTATCCCAGTAAGTTGGTTGTAAGTTTTCATCATACTGAAGGCAGCAAAGCCCAAGAATTGGTGGATCACATCTGTGAAGAAACAGGATACAAAAATGAAGATATTGAAAATCTTCTAGGTCAACTTTCATTAGAATTAGCTTTACAATTGAGAGCCGGCAACCAAGCTGAGTTTTATCCACTAGGCATGTTGTCATTAAAGGGAGATGAATACACTTTTTCCAGCTATGGATACAATTTGAATGAACGGTTTTATGGTATGGAAGAACTGCCAATCAGTCCTGCAATCAAAACTGTTGAAGAGATCCTGCCATTGACAGTACTACCGCAGCCGAGCCAACAGAGCAAATCCATTTTTAAGGAGTTTAAGTACTTGTTTTGGGCGATAGGTCTTTTGTGGCTTATCTTTCTTGGATTGATGTTCTGTCCACCACGTTCTTCGGATCCGGATTCCAACAAAACGAAGCATGATGTGCGGAAAAATGACTCCACGCCTACTCTCAAAGATTCAGTCCAACTTTCAACAGTGGATACCTCAAAACATATGGCTACAGATTCTGTTTTTACTCAGAAACAAAGCGACAAAATACCAATCGATAGCTTTCAAGATGAAGTAATCCTCACTGATAAAAATATCTCCACTATGGACACAGTGATAAAAAATAAAAACTGTATCATCATCGTGGGATCTTTTAAAGTAGAGTCAAATGCTGACAGATTAGAAAAAAAAATACGTCAAAATGGACAACAAGCCTTTAGAGGCAGATTCCAGGATTTTTATCGTGTAGGAGTTAAATTTGATTGCTTTCATCAGAATTTGCAAGAAGTCTTGATCCAACTAAAAGCGAAGTACCATCCTCAGGCTTGGATTTTAAAATACAATGAATAGGAATATGAATTTGAGCAGATTAAAATATTTGGATTCAGGACAGTTTTTTCTTATTGCAGGACCATGTGTTGTGGAAAGTAAAGAACTATGTCAAGAAGTGGCTACACAACTTGTAAAAATCAGTCATCAATATCAATTACCATTTGTTTTTAAAGCATCATACCGCAAAGCGAATCGAAGTTCAGCAACCAGTTTTTCTGGTATTGGAGATGAAGCAGCTTTAAAAATCTTGCAAGAAATCGGTGAGCAATACGATGTTCCCGTAGTGACTGACATCCATACTGAAGAAGAAGCTGTTATGGCGTCCCACTTTGTAGATATTCTGCAAATTCCTGCATTTTTGTGCCGTCAAACAAGTCTGCTCATTGCAGCTGCAAAAACTCAAAAACTCATCAATATCAAAAAAGGTCAATTCATGAGCCCGGAAGCCATGAAATTTGCAGTGGACAAAGTAAAAAAAGCAGGTAATGATCGAGTTTGGCTTACCGATAGAGGAACGTGCTTTGGCTATCAGGACTTAGTTGTGGATTTCAGAGGCATACCAACAATGCAATCTATGGGAGTACCTGTGGTCATGGACTGTACACATTCCCTACAGCAGCCCAATCAAATGGAAGGAATCACAGGGGGCAGGCCTGATCAGATTCCAACGATTGCGAGAGCTGCGATTGCAGTCGGAGCTGATGGATTATTCATTGAAACGCATCCCTCCCCTGCTACTGCCAAATCTGATGGCGCCAATATGTTATCCTTGGACCAGATGGAACCATTGATTGGCAGATTAGTGAAAATCAGACAAGCAGTCCTGTCGTTATGATTCTTCAGGTAGACTATAGACTACTACCTGAATTCATTGACAATGAAACTGTTCATCGCAGGATAATCAGCGAAAAAATTAACCTGCCACCAGAAGACTTTGATTATAAAATTATCAGGAGAAATATTGATGCAAGAAAACAAGTAGAATTTGTTTTACATGCAGAAGTTTATGTATCCGAATCCCTATCTGAGAGGGCGCTATCGTTTCCAAATTTCAAATTTAAAGATGTACATGAAAGCCCTGAGGTACACATCATAGGTGCAGGCCCTTGCGGTTATTTTGCTGCATTAGAATGCTTATTACTCGGCTTGAAACCAATACTCATAGAAAGAGGTAAAAACGTTCAAGAACGAAGGCGTGATCTAAGGATTTTGCAGCAAGAAGGAATAGTCCATCCGGATTCAAATTATTGTTTTGGCGAAGGTGGCGCCGGTACTTATTCAGATGGAAAACTTTATACCAGATCAAATAAAAGAGGAGACATTCGCAAAGTATTACAACTCCTAGTTTCTCATGGTGCGCTCGAAGACATACTGGTAGATGTCCATCCACATATTGGAAGCAATAAACTACCAAAAATAATAGAGCGGATCAGACATACAATTGAAACTTGCGGAGGTAGAATATACTTTGAACATCGTGTATTAGATTTTAAAATTGAAAATCGATTAATCAAAGAAATCATTTGCAACAAATCCTCATTTACACCAACTCAGGTTGTATTGGCCACAGGACATTCTGCAAGAGATATTTATGGATTGTTACATGAGAAAAATGTGTTCATCGAGCCAAAAGATTTTGCACTCGGTGTCCGTGTGGAGCATCCCCAAATTCTTATCGACCGAATGCAATACCGCCAAAATCCCCGTCACAAAAACCTTCCACCTGCTACTTACTCATTATCTTGCAATGTAGATCAAAAAGGCGTTTTCTCATTTTGCATGTGCCCAGGAGGTATGATAGTGCCCGCAGCTACTGCTCCGGGAGAAATCGTAGTAAATGGAATGTCTTTGTCACGCAGGGATTCTCCGTTTGCAAATAGTGGATTTGTTACGTCGATCAATCAGGAAGATTATCTACAATTCAACGAACACATTCCTATCGCTTTGCGTGCAATGAAATATCAACAAAATGTTGAGCAAAGAATGTTTCAAGCAGGAGACCAAATTTCTCAGGCAGCACCGGCTCAAAAGCTAAAAGATTTTCTCAACAGGAAACTCAGTCCCACTTTACCAAACAGTTCTTACATTCCGGGTATCTTTCCTGCGACTTTACATGAATTGCTGCCAAAGCCTGTAACTTTTCGACTACAAGAAGCTTTAAAATATTTTTCAAAAAAAATGAAATATTATATTTCTGATGAAGCAATCCTTGTAGGTACGGAGTCCAGAACTTCAGCACCTGTAAGAATACCTCGTGATCCTTTAAAATTAAACCACCCCCAGATATTGAATTTATTTCCCGCTGGTGAAGGTGCAGGTTATGCAGGTGGAATCCTTTCTGCTGCAATGGATGGTCAAAGAGTAATCAGCCAGATTCATGGAATTGTAGATGCCAATATTTCATAGGGTTTCAATTTAATAAAATATAATACCACAAATTGTTTGAGCTGATGGCTTATTGCGAGTCTCATTTCATCAACTCTTTGCTTTACAGATTTTTTGATTTACTAGTATATATTTAATAATTACAAGCACTGCACATCTGTTCTTGGCGCTTTTGTGAATACTATTAATGAAATACTAAAATAGGCAATTTTATTTTCTCCAGAGCAATCGGATTATCTGGTAAAATATGCCTGGTTATCATATACTTTATGGAAACCTTGTATTCGATAATCGCATTGCAAAACCCTTCGGTCGCATCATAAGCTTAGATTGTATATTCAGTTACAATTCACCTTTGTCCATTATGATGTGAAAATTTCGATAATACTCCTCTTCCAACCATCAATGCAGCCCCTAGAAGCTTAAGTTTGAGTCCAATCCGAACAAAATTATCATTGATTTATTTGTCAGTTTTATAATTTACCTCAGAATAATGATAAAGTTCATCACGCTGACAAATGCACAAAGTAAAATTAAGTCAAAATTGATTTAAATAAATTGAATATCTCAATTTAAAGCAATTTGTTGGACAACAAATTATGCATTTAATTCAATCCAAATTTGCAGAATTTAAATTTTGTTTTGATGGTAACAATTTTACCATTATAGACATAATCAAGCATATTATTGAAAAAAAAATCAGCCTTGATCCCTTTAGATTAAGGCTGATTATTGAATGAATGAATGAAAACTAACGAATGATAATTACTTATAATACAAGATCGTGCCAAAAATCAAAAAGCTAAAAAAATATTGCATTTTTTTATTTTCCTTGAATAAAAATTGGCTGTAAAAAAAATCGGCGTTGAACGATTAATTCAACGCCGGAGAATGAATGAGAATGAAACCTAAATCTTTATACAAATTGTAAGCTCAAAGATGTAAAATTCGTGCCAATCTTTACAATCAAATCATCATATTTTTAATATATAAATTATTATAATTTATATATAATTGTATTTCAAATATTTACAATACATTTTTGTAAATATTATTCATTTGCTTCATCAGTTTATCGATTCTAAGTTCCTCCAGATGAAATATAAATTCCTCTAAATACTTAGATTGCAAAACTTTGTTTTTCTGCAGTTCCACTATTTCTGCTGCCAGTTGTTCAGGACTGGTGCAGTCAACCTGGCTTACCGATCTTCCGCCAGCTTCTACAGTAGCACAAGCTTTGTGCACGATGACAACGGTACCACAAGCTAAGGACTCCAGAACGGGGAGTCCGTATCCTTCATATAGGGAAGGGTAAATTGCCAAATTGGCTGCCTTGTAAAAACATCTGAGCTGAGGTAATGTAACGTTGGACAATATTTTGATCCATGATGAAAGACCTCTGCTTTCAATTCTTTGCAGTAACTCATCCTTCAAAGGTCCGGATCCGATCAAGTAAGTAGTTATTCTGTCGCAAAGCGGAATCAGAGAATATGCATCTATGATACTTTTGTGATTTTTTCTTTCATTAAATGTACCCACACTTAGAATAAAATCCATTGGGGGATTATATGACTGTCTCCAATCTGACCACTCTGCCGTACTGGGTTCACTATAATAAAACGGCAAGCAATTCTGATATACAACCTCCAGTTTGGCTTCGTCAGCTCCATAATGCTCTATCAGGTCATTCTTGGTCATCTGACTCATGCAGATTATACGATCCGCTCTACGAATTGCGTACTGAGTCTTCAGGTGATAAATCATTCTGTCTGCCCATTTATACCCTTCAGGTCTCAGCTTAAAAATAATATCATGAACAGTCACAACTGTTGCTACTTTAGATGCCTTAGGAAAGTAAGGCAACTCATTTGTCAACCCATGGAAGATCGAACTTCCAGGGATTTTATGATACAAACCAAAAACACGATTTAAACCTAAAAAATTAGTGTATTCTATGGTTTTTTTTTCATTAGCAGTGTCAAAATCTGTGGGCTTGTTCAATCTTGGTGTACATAAGAACAATTTATCTTCCGGATAAAATTGATGATATGAATTTACCAACCATCGGGAATAATTTCCTAGACCGGTTGGATTGTAGAAGTATCTTTTTGCATCAAAATAAATATGCATGGTGGTTTGATTAAAATCCAGCGTTACCGGTATTGTATTGATTGGAAGGAATCCGGATAAATTCAAGGCTCCCGGGTTTTACTCCAATAAAAAAAGTGTATGAATTGAGTGCCGGAGTCCAGTTAAAATTAAAGACCCAACAATGCAAGTCTCTTTCTAATCCAATCTGAGGAAAAGTAATTTTATCTAACCTAATATCATAACCAATATTGCCTAGAGTAATTTTCCATTTCGGGGTAAGCGGTAAATTACCACGGACATTGAATGTATGGGTAGAAATATAAGCAGTATCCTTTCCACTACTTTGCCGGTTGGCAGCCAATTGTACGTTATAAGATAGTGAAAAATTCCTAAACAAATCTTCAATCCGATCGTAAGCTTGTGTACCTGACTGCTTTCCCTTTTTCCTTCCTAACAAATCGAGAATTTGACCTATAGATGCCTGCGATGAAATACTCAAGTCTGCCCGATCAAAATAAAATGGATGGTTTTGTTTGCTCCAACGATATTGGTTTCGACGGTATTCTACCCCGTTAATATTCTCCCTTAAATAAGGATCAAGAATTGATGATAAACTCAAATAAACATAACCCCATAAAACTCGTGTATTTCCAGATAAGAATAAAGGAGAAAGTTTAAACGAGTCTGCGAATACATTATACGTTGAATTGATTGAAAGGCCCTCCAGAATAGCTAGTTTATGACTTATTGAATCTTTTGACCTGCGATATTTCATTTCTACCCGGTTGTTTACACCCATATTGATCTGAAAATTCTCCGCCCCCACTCCACTAGTTCCAAACGGACTGTTTGCAAACTTGAAATACTTTTGTACAACATCATACTCACTTCTGTTGTCAGTAGAATGATAGCGATAATAATTAAAAAAAGAGCTTGAATAATCAGGTGCAAATGACATAGAAACTGAAGGACTGATTTCATGTCGTATACCTTTAAACCACGAGCGTGTACCTTTAAGCATTCCATATAATTTTGTACTTGCAGACAAAGAAAAATCCATGGTACGAAGTGCTACAAAATTGTTTTGTTTGTCAGTAATTACTCTACCATAAATGTATTTCATTTGAATGGAATCATAATAAGTAGTTGTGTCCAAATATTTATCTTGAGTTTTAAAGAAATATTCTTCTCTATAATTTGCTGATGGAGTAATGCTGATATAGCGAAGTACGTTGAATGAGGCATTTGCACTCAATCTATGAAATGCGCCGTACTGTAAAGTATCCAGAGTTTGACGCCTGAACAAGAGTGAATCTTTTGTTTGAAGTTGATTCCTTGCACTTGCACTATAATTCACCAATATTTTCTCATACCATGCTTCATTACTTGCAATTTTCTTGGATTTTCGTTTGAATACTGCCTTCTGTCTCATTGAAAAATCAACACTTGGCAATGTCAATTGCACGTCGTTTGTTCTAGTCACCTGAGAGTGTGACATTCCTGCAGAAAGACTAAATGGCGAATTCGGAAACTGGTAGGTAAAATTAAAATTCGACCGGAGTGTATTATTCAGATAGTTACTGGCATTTCTCTGGGTAGCTCTGGTATAACCATTAGTTTCAATATCTATACTTCCGCCTATATTGCGATAAGGGTGAGCGCCTGCAGCTTGCCTGTGTACCCAATGAATACTCAAGGGCTTTCTGGTTTCATACCCTATGGTATCCGAAAAAGCTGCTTTTAGATATTGGAAATCGACATTAAAGGATCCGTCATACTTATATCTCTTCGAGTAATTTCCACTTGGATTGATTCCCCAGGAGCCTTTAAAATAAACTATTCCAAGTAATTTAAGATCAAGATACTGACTTACCGGAATATAATAACCGAAGTTTCTAATTCCAAAACCATAGGTTTGGCTGTATTCATAATCCTTTGGAAAGAGAATGCCTGATCTCCGATCTGGAGAAATCGGAAAAAATCCAAAAGGAAGCATCAATGGAGGTGTAGGCACCTCAGCTATCTTGACTATCGAAGGGCCGACTACGATTAGTTTGTTTGGTATAACTTTTTGCCTCTTACTGTAAATACCAAAATGAGGATGTGGAGCATCGCAAGTGGTAAAAATTGCATTTTGATTATAAATGACATCATCCCCACCAGAATCATTGCTTTGTTTTGAAATAAACTTTGTTTTTTCTCCATGGATATAAACATCATCTTGCCTGGACACGACCTCAGTGACTATTCCTTTCCTGGTTTTAAAATTGTATTGAATTTCTTGGGCATCAAATTTTTGATCGCCGTCTTCAAAATTCGGTACACCTGTCTTCATACCTGCACTATCCAATAAGGGCTTTGCAGTGGCTACGCTAGATTTCATATCAATGGTAATAAAATCTGCATGCACTTGCATGGTTTTATACTTGATATAAGCTTCTCCATATAAAAAAATCAATCTCTTTAAGTAATCAAAACGGATGCTGTCCCTGGCTCCATATTCGACTTTTTCATCAATAGCATCTTTGGAGACAACATAAAGATCCGCCCCACTAAGTACCAGACTATCCAGGTCAGGTTTGAGGCTATCGAGTGGAGTTATAGATTGGCTATACAGTGGAATTGCAGAGCAAAGCGCAATGAGAAAAAGGCAAGTTGATGATATTATATATTTCCACAATGTCTTTTTCACTAAAAAATAGTATGTTTTATATATAAAATTATAATATATGTTTATATTTGTACCGACTAAAGGCTTTACATGAAAAACTACGACCGTCTTTCAACGGGCATTTTGTGTCTGTTGGTAATGACTTTTCAGCATTTAACACTTATTTTTAATGCATCTACCCTGTATGCCGCAAATTTAAAGAATATTTCGGGTCCTGTCATTGTTTTGGACCCTGGACATGGTGGCAAAGATCCAGGCGCAAAGGGTCAATATTTCAAAGAAAAAGACATCTGCCTGCTACTTGCTACCAAGCTGCGAGATAAACTGTTCAGCACTGTTCCCGGGTGCACGGTGATACTCACTCGCGAAGACGATAGATTCATCCCATTGCACGAACGGACTTCGATTGCAAATCAATCCAAAGCTGACTTATTGATTTCAATCCACTGCAACGCAATGCCAACGAATGCTGCTAAAACCAGAGGGACAGAAACTTACGTAATGGGATTGCACAAGTTGCAAGAGAATCTGGATGTTTCCAGAAGAGAAAACGCTTCGATTTTTCTTGAAAATGATCACGACATCCACTATGACACCTATGATTTCAACAGCCCAGAGAGTTACATCCTCAGTTCTCAGTTCCAATCCTTGAGAAACAAGCAGAGTCTTGAAATAGCCAGAATGGTCGAATCCTCCTTTGGTGGTAGTCATCCCGGAGGTAGTCGCGGAGTAAAACAAGCGGGTTTCCTAGTGTTACATCAATCCAATTGCCCTTCGATTCTCATCGAAGCTGGATATATATCCCATGCTGATGAAGAAATATACCTTGGCTCTGACCAGGGCCAGGAAGAAATCAGTGAAATGATCAATCGTTCTGTTGTGGATTACCTCAATTCAAAATTCTACACAATTATTCCGGAAGGTCTTGCTGCCTATTCAATTGCCCCATTGAATGAGGAGACATGGGTGGTAAAACACCCGGAGGAATCAAATATAGGAGTTCAAGCACTCAGTGACTCGAAGACTATTTACAAAGTGCAGGTAGCCGCTAGCTTTAAAAAAGAAATAGACAAATCACATCGGCTTTGGCAGCAGCTACCACAATGTACGCAACAACAAGAATCAGATTATTTCAAATACTATGTGGGCTGTTTTTCAGATAAAGAGGCTGCTACAGCTGAAAAGGAAAGAATCCGTGCGCTTGGTTTTAAAGATGCATTCTTGGTGCATTTCAAAGAATAGTGGCATTTCAGTATTAGCCCAAACATATCAGCAAAAAGAACTAATTTTGCGTTTTAACCTGAGATATAAATCTTCATATTGAAACTTAACATAAGCAACGAAGTAAAAATTGGCATCCTTGGGATAGTCACTTTAACCTTACTTATATTTGGATTTAAATATCTCAAGGGAAATAATTTATTAGATAAATCAAAGTCTTATTATATCTACTATGATTATGTAGATATGCTGGAGACTTCTTCCCCAGTTTTGATACGTGGTATTAAAGTGGGATCAGTTATCAAAATAGAGTTGGATCCAACATCAACATCACGTGTCCAGGTCACCATTGATATCAGGAATGGTATTAAGCTCCCTCAAAATACTACGGCTGTGCTTAAGTCTGCGGGCTTGATGGGAGGAAAAGTCATTGAGCTCGTTTTTGACCATCATTGCATGGGTGAAGATTGTATACCTGAATTCTCAATCATCAAAGGCGCTAGCGAAAGCATATTGGGTACAATGTTTCCAAAAGGTGAAATGGTGGACTATATACAGACTGCCAGCAGAGAAGTCCGTCTTGCATTTGACTCGATCACTGATCCGGGAGCCAGTTCTCAACTCTCCATGACAATCAAAAACCTCAATAAGACGATTTATAATATCAATTCTATCTCAGAGCAAATCAGCAAATTGCTTGATGCTTCCTCCAAACATATTCATAGCACACTTCAAAGTACTGATGTCCTCACATCTACTTTAGCGAAAAATTCAAATTCTATTAATCGAACCGTGACCAACTTGGAGCAAATCTCTGAGGAGATTAAAAAGTCCGAACCGACAAAATTGGTTAATAAACTTGACCTAACAGTAGACGAGAGTAAAAAGACTATTGCTGAATTGAATAAAATGCTGTCGGAAAGTCAAAAATCATTCACCCAACTGAACCAAATGATCACACAGGTAAATTCTGGTCAGGGAACATTAGGAAAATTAATAAAAGATCAAAGCCTTTATACCAATCTTGACAAAACATCAAAAAACATGGAGCTGCTCCTTCAAGATATCAGACTAAATCCCCAAAGGTATATCCATGTTTCTGTCTTTAGGGGTAAAGGTGACAGGTACGTCCTCCCGGAAAATGATCCCGCGGACCCTGAAAAGCAAAAGAACTAAACTTCAAATGCTTTTTCTTTGGCATATTGCTTAAAGAAATCCATACTGTCGGGATTTCTCATCGCATCGGCGTTGTAAGCTTTGGATAAGTCCTTTCGCAGTAACACTTTTTTAACCGGACTTTCCATCTTTTTTCCACTAATCGTGTAAGGTATATCGGGCACCACAACCCACTCATCCGGAACGTGTCTTGGTGAATATTGGCTCCTGAGTGCTTTTTTTAGCCTATCTATGAGTTCATTGGATAGGAATTCTCCCTGATTCATCGCAATAAATAAGGGCATAAAATGATCTCCGTTGCTCAGTTCCAGATTGATTACAATGGCATCTCTGATTTCCGAAAACTGATTGATCACATTATAGATCTCTGCTGTCCCGATTCGAACTCCATGCCGGTTCAATGTGGCGTCACTTCTTCCATAGATAATCACACCTCCATGACCTGTAATTTCTACCCAGTCGCCATGCAGCCACACATCAGGATACATCTCAAAATAAGAGGCACGATATCGTGAATAATTTTGGTCCTTCCAAAAATATACAGGCATGCAGGGCAAAGCTTTGGTAATTACCATTTCGCCTACTTGTCCTATAACTGAATTTCCATCTTCATCCCAAGCATGTAGATCCACTCCCAATGCGCGTGCCTGGATTTCACTTTTGTATACAGGTTTATTAATGGCTGAGCCCACAAAAGCTGTGCAGACGTCTGTACCGCCACTCATAGAGCAGAGCCAAACCTCTTTGTGAACCTGCTGGTAAATATAATCGAAGGCTTCCGGAGGTAAGGGAGAACCTGTTGAGCCGATGCTTCTAAGTTGTGTTAATGGAAACTTTTCGCTGATGGCCAACTGGGCTTTCATGCAGGCAACAATATAAGGCGCACTAGTACCCAAATGCTGCAAGCCTAGATGATCAGCCAACGACCAGATGAAATCCAAATGAGGAAACGCTGCACTTCCATCATATAGCACTGCTGTGGCACCGGCTAGCATCGAAGCATGTACAAAATTCCACATCATCCAGCCGGTTGTCGAGTACCAGAAAAAACGCTCTCCTTCATGGACATCATTTTGCAAATGCAAATATTTAAGATGCTCCAGTAACATCCCGCCTTGTGAATGTGTAATCGCCTTAGGCAGTCCGGTAGTTCCTGAAGAATATAATATCCAAATGGGGTGATCAAATGGAACCCGTTCAAAGCACAAAGAATCAGCAGCATCAATTTTCATGATCTCATTCCAGCCCACATTCATTCCTTCTGAAACAAACTCATAGCCGAGATTTGATATCCATATCACCAGTTGAATGCTTGGAATTTTTTGTGTGATTTCTTTTACATTTTCTCTTGAATCAAAAGTTTTACCACCATAGGTGTAGCCATCTACGGCAAGTAATACTTTCGGTTCAATTTGCTGAAATCGATCAACTACACTGCTTACGCCAAAATCGGGTGAACAGGAACTCCATATACAGCCCATGCTCATTGAAGTCAATAGTCCAATTGAAGCTTCAGAAATATTGGGCAAATAAGCAGCTATCCTGTCTGATTTTCGCATACCAAATTCAAACAAATAATTTTGCAATCTTGCACAAGATTGTTCAAGTTGATCCCAATTCAGATACTTGGCTTCTTGCGTTTCGGTGAGGGATATTATTGCAGGAAATTTACTTGTCTTCTTTCTAAAAATGTGCTCTGCATAATTAAGAGAAATACCTTCAAACCATTTCGTATAAGGCATTGGAGATTCGTTGCGCACTTGAGAATAATGACCAGAATATTGCACCTCAAAATATTCCAATATTTCCTTCCAGAATAAATCTATTTCGTCAACGGACCACTTCCACAATTCGTCATAAGAAGGAAAATGAAGTTGATATTTGGATTGAATATGATTTGTAAAATTTTGCAGGTGGCTCTTTATAATTTCATCTTCTCCCGGTGTCCACAATTTATTAGACAATTCATTCATTACAAAAAAAATATGGCTTGAAAATTCAATTGATATCCATTTTATCCGCTATTTTTTCTAATAAAGAAACCTGTTTTTCAATAGCATTTCTCAGTTGACCAAAGCCTTGTTCTGATTCTGACAATACGGTTTCAGGCTTCTGAAGACGTGTACTAATTTTAGCTTCCACCTTCCAGATTTCCTTTACCTCAGAAATGTGCATAGAATACGAGCTAAAGTCTGAATTATCGGAATGTAGTAAAATGCATTGTTCTTCCCTTAGGCGATTAGTTAGTCTTTTAACAACGATTCCATTGTTGTGAATCACAATAAAAATATCTGCGGAATTGATTTTAGATTGCCAGTTGATACGATGCAAATAGCTGCTGATGATGATATCATTATCAAATAAAGTGGGCATCATGCTCTCCCCACAAACTTCAAATGACCGCAATGAACAATCCGGCAACAGATCAAATTGTGGTAAAGAATACCTTGGAAGAGAATTAATAAATTCCACATCTGCATATTGTGCAGCATAACCCGCATGGGCTGGTAAAGGTACATGTACGATTTTCTCATTATTGGAATGATCTGTAATGACAGCCAATACTTGAATTTCCTTGGTGCTGATCTCATTGACCAACATAGGACCTTTACCTGTAAACAAGTATTCTGCACGAACTGGAAAGCAACGAACCACTTTCTCTAACAACTCTAAACTAATATCTCGTCTTCCTTTCAATATTGGATGAAGGGATTGTGGCAGGCA
Source organism: Saprospiraceae bacterium (assembly GCA_016710235.1). Taxonomy (NCBI): domain Bacteria; kingdom Pseudomonadati; phylum Bacteroidota; class Saprospiria; order Saprospirales; family Saprospiraceae; species Saprospiraceae bacterium. Next base: position 2,633,613 of record JADJLG010000001.1, on the reverse strand, counting down.
TTCCAATTTTGCTGCAAACTGACGGGCTGAACGAATTTCATGAGAAGACAGGAGTTTTTCGTAAACCTGTATAAATCTCTCAGTCAAAACGTGTATCATTGCTTCGTTTGATTTGAACTGTAAAGTTACATTAAATTTTATTTATAACAAATATTTATAATATGACCAATGAAGTCCAGTATCTTTGTTGCAGCTAGATTTTTTAAAGCATGTTATCCCGACCTAATAGTATTCGTGAAATCAAGCAAATTCCTGTTGTCCCTTATGCCACCGTTAGGGAAGATTTGCAAACCGGAGATTTAGTATTCTGCTCCGGAAGATATTGGATTTCAAAGTGGATACGATATTTTAGCAAATCCATGTTCAGCCATGTAGGGATCATTTACAAAGATGAATATCTCGACAGGATCTTAATACTCGAAGCAGAAATCATCTACGGAGTTCGATTGGCACCCTTATCAAAATATTTGAAAGATTATCATGGCAATCATAGGCCTTACAAGGGTTATATGTTGTTGGCGAGATTGAATACACCTATTAGTCAGAACGAACTAAAGCAAGTGATTAGTTTTGGTCTTGACGAGTTGACAAGACCTTATGACAACTGGGAGATTTTTCGAATTTTATTGCGGGTGATGTTTAAAGTAGGTAAGAAAGAGCGCAACAGAAGTTATATCTGTTCAGAATTGGTGGCATCAGCATTCAAAAAAGCGAATATCAAATTTAAAGCTAACAATACATATATCAGTCCTGATGAGGTCGCCCGCTTCCCGGAATTGCAGTTTATCAAACGGATTTTATAGGAAATCTCCCATAATGCTGTTTCTTCGGGATGAGCTGCTCCGAGTATTTTGACTACCTTTGCTTTTTATGGGGAAAGTGATCGCTATCGCAAATCAAAAAGGGGGTGTAGGCAAAACAACTACCGCCATCAATCTAGCTTCCTGCCTCGCCATTTTAGAAAAAAAAGTTCTCCTAATAGATGCCGATCCTCAAGCCAACTCTACATCCGGCACAGGGGCAGACCAGAACATTCAGGAGACTACGCTGTATGAATGTATGATCGAAGGCGCTGATCCACATGAAGCCATAGTGGAAACAACCACTCCTTATCTGTTCTTACTTCCAAGTAATATTGATCTTGTAGGAGCCGATATTGAATTGGTCAATATGCCAAATCGGGAACTGGTCCTCAGGAATGTGATCAATCAGGTCAAAGATGAATATGATTTTATTTTCATCGACTGCTTACCCTCATTGGGTTTGATGACCGTCAATGCATTGTGCTCAGCTGATTCTGTTCTTATCCCCATCCAATGTGAGCTTTTTGCTTTGGAAGGATTATCAAAAATTCAAAACACAATATCCATAGTCCAGCAGAACTTCAATCCTGAACTAAAAATAGAAGGAGTGCTGTTATCCATGTATGACAAAAGGCTTAGAATATCCGCAATGGTGATCAAAGAACTTAAAGAGAATATTGACTTGCCGATTTTTGATACCATCATTCACCGGAATTCAAAAATAACTGAGGCCCCTCTTGTCAAAAAACCTGTTGTATTATATGATGCAGCGAGCAAAGGAAGCATAAATTTCCTTCATTTGGCAACAGAGTTTATGAATAAAAACAAGAACAATGAATCAAAAAAATGAACTTGGAAAAGGGTTAAAAGCACTCTTAGGAAATATCCAAAAAATAGATAATACCAAAACGAGTTCCGGACAGAACATTTCAAGCACAATTGAAACGAACAATATCCCTATCGAATGGATAAGTGCCAATGCAGGCCAGCCAAGGAATTTTTTTGATCAGGAAGGTCTGGAAGAGTTGGCATCATCTATTAAGACCTATGGCATCATACAGCCGCTCACTTTGCGCAAAAAAGCCGATAAACAGTTTGAAATAATCTCAGGAGAAAGAAGATATCGCGCAGCAAAAATAGTAGGCCTCAAAGAGGTTCCTGCATATGTCAGGGATGCAGATGATACTCAAATGCTCGAAATGGCTCTTGTTGAAAATATCCAAAGAGAAGATCTCACTCCAATAGAAATAGCCATCACATTTCAGCGTTTGATCGATGAATGTAAAATTACACAAGAATCACTCTCGGAGAGAGTAGGAAAAAAAAGAAGCACAATTAGTAATTATACGCGATTGCTAAAATTGCCTCCGGAAATACAAAATGCGGTAAGAGAAAAAAAACTAAGCATGGGACATGCCAGGATTTTGGCAGGAATTGAAAATCCATTACAACAAATCACATTATACAAAGACATTATTTCTAAAGACTTGTCAGTCAGAGATGCGGAAAAAATAGCTTCCGGATTTCAAAGGGCAAAAGGTAGAATTAAAATCAGTGCCTCAAAGTCCCCGGTTTCTGACCTTCAATCCATAGAAAGAAGACTTTCTGAAACGTTGGGTACAAAAGTTAATCTGTCAAGAAAGTCGAATGGTCAAGGTCAAATAGTGATTAAATTTAACTCTGATCAGGAATTGAACGCTATTCTGGATTCAATTATAGAAAACTAAATTGATGTTTCCAATTTTGCAGATTTGTTTATTACGCCTTGCTAAATTCCGGTGGTTAAAAAACCAATTGATCATATCTACACTTATTTTATTTTCATTAAGTTTATCATACGCTCAAACAGACAGCATTCAAATCCTAAAAACAAATGAAATTAAAGATACAAATGCAATTGTGACCAAAAAATCGAGTTCTAATGTATTAAAAATACTGTTTGCAGGAAAGCCGGGCAGAGCCCTTGCTTATTCGTTGATCATACCGGGTGCCGGACAAGTGTACAACAAGAAATATTGGAAAGTACCTGTAGTCTATGGCGCTCTGGGAGTTTCTGCATATTTGATTTACCAGAATCAAAAGGAGTACAACAGGTATGATAATGCTTTTGAAAGCAGGGTCATGAATAAATCCAATCCAATTGACGAATTCAAAAATTCACTTAGTCTGGAAGGGATTGTAGCATATAAAAATTATTATGATAAAAATCTCCAACGCAGTAAAATTGCTTTGGTCATCTGTTATTTATTAAATGGTATTGATGCCTTCGTGGATCGACACCTGATGACTTTTAATGTGAGTGATGACCTGAGTTTAGAGTTAGCTCCAGCTCAGCAGACACAAATGCAGGCCGGTCTGGCACTCAATCTTAAATGGAAATAAATTATAAAATTGGAATTCAAGCTAAAAAATTTATTACATCCAGCCTAGTGCTTTAGCAAATTTTAGCATTTCAGCCTGATTAGAAATTTTAAGCTTACCTGTCAGCAAAGCCATCATTGGATTCAATTCACCCTTCAATATTTTTTTAAAATTCTCATCTGTAGCTTTCACTGTACATATTGGCTCTCCGACAAAACCCTCATCAACACAAACTTCACCATTGGCTATTTGAACAGTAAGCTGTCCTCCACCCTCTCCTTCCAGGTCAAAATGAAAATTGGATTCCATTCCTTCTATCACCGAAGGCTTGATTTTGGTCGGAAGTCCCAATAGAAATTCTTTAGAAGTCATAAGCCGTTGATTTTATAATTTCACTTTTTTAATAAATGCATCTATGCCTTTTGATTTGAGGCTAGAAAGTACTTTTTTTGCTTTGATCTCCTCCTCAAACTGATCCACTACAACAGAATGGAATTCTGAGTCAGCAATGATCATTCTGATCGAATTGCCATAACCCAATTTTTGCAATTTTGCGATCTGCTTGTCAGCATGTGAAGGAACAAGAAAACTGCCTGCGATTACAAAATAATAAACGTGCATTTTGCTGCTGTCAAGTTTTGTCGTATCCTGCTCAGCAGGTGGATTGAACGGAACAGAGGTCAAACTGCCTTCCTGGATTTGAATCTCAAGGTCTGCATTTGGACCCTTTGATTTAGTTTTAGGTGCATTTTTATTTGCAGGTGGTACAGATTGAAACATTTCCTTTTGAAATTCTTCCTCCCGGATCATTCTAGACAATGGTACCCAGCTATCAGATTCTTTTTTCCTAACGCCTGTGATTTTGAGCTCGGTACGCCGATTCTCCTCATGTTCTTTATCTGAACATGCAACCTGATTCTTACACCTGTTTTTTATCAAAGTTTCGCCGTAACCCTTATAGCTGATCCTCGTCGAATCGGTTCCTTTCATCAATAAGTAATTCATGGCAGCACGAGCGCGATTATTGGAAAGTTCTAGATTATAGTCATCATTTCCTCTGGCATCTGTGTGAGACCCCATCTCTAGTTCCAGGCCAGGATTATCATTAAAAACATAAACCACATTATCCAAAATCTTCGCTGCATCTGGGCGGATCTCCCACTTGTTGTAATCATAATTTATGTTTTTTATCTCAAATGATTTTCCGACGCTTGCTTTTTGCAATTCAATATTGGCCAACAATGTTCCCAACCCTGTGCTACTGATATTGTCTGCCACACCCGGTGTCACATCACTGATTCCATCTAGACACAAAACACAACCTTTGACGTTCACATAAGCTTCAATCCTCTTGGACAGATAGCCCTCTTTTCTAATTAACATGGTGTAATGATTATCATTTTTTAATGTGAATTGAAAATTGGGAGAGGCCGATTCAGAGATTACAAGTTCCTCTTTTGCCAACGTGCGATTATAAATTTCTATCAATGCACCGGTGATTCCATCTTTTGCATTCTGGGCATTCATGTCTTCATCTGCCAGAGTTACGTCAAAAATGTAACCTGGAGATCTTTTCATTTCCAATTTTAAGAACTGTTTATGCTCTTTCTCATCTGTGGCTACAAACTGTATCAGCAGGTTTTCCATATCCGGTTTGGTAAGGCTCATCTGATACTTCCTGCCCTCCGTCAGACTAGTGCTGAAATAGCCATTTTCATCTGTAATTCCCGTAGCTACAAGTTCCTTGGTAAGGCTGTCGGTAATCTCAACTGCAGCAGCCTTTATATACCCTCTGTTGAATGCTTCATACACATAAGCATTAACCAAAATATCCTGCGCGTTGAGTCTGACTAAAAGCGAACACAATAAAAAAAATATAAAAGACTGAAAGTGAAGCATTTTCATAAGAAATGGTGGGCTTTTAAAAACCTGATTGTGAATATTTACAAAAATTGCTCCAAATTTGTTCCCATGAGGTTAATTTTCATGGGTACCCCTGAGTTTGCGGTACCCTCACTTGAGTCATTGGTCGAAAGACATGAAGTAGCCGCTGTGGTAACAGCTACTGACAAACCCGGGGGAAGAGGTCATCAACTTCTTCAATCACCGGTCAAACAAGCTGCGCAGCGTCTAAACATACCGATACTGCAACCGGAGAAGCTAAAAAACAAGGTATTCCTTTCCCAGCTTGAGGGCTTTAAGGCTCAAATCTTTGTCGTAGTTGCCTTCAGGAAATTACCCGAGGTGGTCTGGGATATGCCTCCATTGGGAACGATCAATCTGCACGCTTCTCTACTCCCACAATACCGAGGGGCAGCTCCTATTCAAAGAGCGATACTCAAAGGTGAAAAAAAATCAGGTCTGACGAGTTTTCGTCTTACACACGAAATCGATGCAGGAGACATTTTGTTACAGGAAGAAATGTTGATCGGCGATGATGAAACCGGAGGAGAATTATACCAGAGAATGATGAACAAGGGAGGAGAAATCCTTTTAAAATCGCTTGAGTTATTAGAAAGTGGTGACTTCAGCTATATCTCACAAAAAGGACTTACTAGTTCAGAAGCTCCAAAAGTATTCCATGAGGACACACGCATTCTCTGGCACAACAAGACTATTGATGTCTATAATCTGATTCGTGCATTCAGCCCTTATCCATCGGCTTGGTTCGAGCAAAATGGTGTCCAATACAAAATTAAAAAAGCAAAAGTGGAACTCTCTACGCATGATTCTGAACCAGGTACTTGGAACACCAAGCAACATGGGACACTAAAAATAGCCTGTACAGATGGCTGGCTTGAGGTATTGGAGATTCAGGCTCAAGGCAAAAAAGCTATGCAGACCCGAGAATTTCTGAATGGCCTAAGATTATAATTTTTACCCGATTCGTATTGCTGCAATAAGCACTGATGCTCTTGCTCTCACAATTAAAGAGTTTCTTCCAACCACCGGTAAAATTCGCCTTGCCAGAGCAATCCATTCTGCATTTTCAAGATGTGGTGACCTTCATCAGGAAAATAAACCAACCTCGATTTTACATTCTGCAAACGTGCAGCAGTGAATGCTTCAAATGCTTGGGTATCGGGAATTCGATAATCTTTTCCTCCCTGTATAATTAGGATCGGCGTATTCCAATTCTGAACAAATCGATGTGGAGAAAATTTCTTGTAAGATGCAGGTTGTTTCTTTTGCCAATATGGTCCTTTTAAATCGAAGTTGGCAAACCACATTTCTTCTGTGGATCCGTACCAACTATCCAGATTGAAAGACCCACAGTGTGTGATCATCGTTTTGAACCTGTTCTTATGGATTCCGGCTAACATCATGACCGAATATCCTCCATAACTAGCTCCCACCGCTCCTCGCCTGCTCTTATCCACATATGGCTTTTCTGATACCTGATCGATGGCTGCCAGATAGTCTTTCATCACCTGACCACCCCAGTCTCCAGATATTTGTTCATTCCAAGCAGTGCCCCAGCCCGGCATACCCCTTCTGTTTGGAGCGACTACGATATATCCATGAGCAGCCATCAACTGAAAGTTCCATCGAAAGCTATAAAACTGACTCAAAGCAGATTGCGGACCGCCCTGACAGTAGAGCAAAGTTGGATATTTGCGTGCAGGATCAAAATCCGGCGGGAAGATCACCCATGCGAGCATTTTTTTCTTGTCCGAAGTAGTAATCCATTGTTTCTCGATCTTAGACAATTTGATTCGATCGTAGATATAATCATTGACCCGGGTGAGTTTTTCAGCGTGAGACGTTTTTGGATCCAAACTATATATTTCAACAGCATGATTCATGTCTGTTCTTTGGCATATTAGTTTACCATCAAAAGCCTGTCCTATTATATGATTGTAATCGACTTCTTCATTACTCAATTTTCGAATCAATTTTGCATCAAAAGGATCAGAGATTTGAGATAAGGGTATTTCAAACAAAGCAATGACACCTCTATATGGCGCAGTAAAATAAATGGATTTTCCATCTCTACTCCAAATAAATTCATTGACGAAATCATCCCAGTTTGCCGTGAGATTATATCTTTTTTTTGAATTTAAATCCTGTACGATTATATCTGTTTTATCTGATTCACAGCCGTCACGTTTCATCGATATCCAAGCGAATTTTGTACCATCAGGACTAAATGCAGGATTGCGGTCATATCCATTCATTCCTGCAGTGAAGTTTGTTGTTACGCCTGTACTCAAATTATAAAAATAGATATCAGAATTTGTAGATACAGCATAATCTTTGCCTGTTTTTTTCACACAAACATAAGCCAAAGTTTTGCTGTCAGGACTCCAGGCCAATTCATCTTTTCCTCCATTTGGAAATGTAGGAGCATCCCATTGTTCACCTGGCATCAGATCTTTTTCATTTCGAATTATATTCTGGTCGACATCTGCTAAAAAAACGTGTTGAAAATTCCCATCCTCCCAAACATTCCAATGTCGAAACATCAAGTCATCATAAATTTTTGCTTCAGACTTGACCAAATTAGGATAATAGTCCGCTTTAGTTTTTTGACATTTGACATCCCGTGTAAACATCATTTTTGAACCATCGGGAGACAGTGATACATTGGAATACTCCTGATCTGTGATTGCAAATTTGTTTCCACTGATATCGGTCCACATACCTGCAGTAGATAAAATTGTTTTTCCGGAATATGAATTGCTGAGTTCACCGCCAAAAGCTTGTCCACCACCATAAGGTTCTGTACTATTCGAAGTGAGATTGTGCGCAAACAAATAGCTGGTACCCTTATTTTCTGCCTGATCAAATCTGGTGACGGAATAAAATACTTTTTTTCCATCAGCAGACAATTCCAAACCATTCACCCTACCGAGAGACCATAAGATCTCAGAGGTCATCACTTGAGCCTCACTATGATAAAAAAGAATAAAACTTAAGACCGAGAATACTAATCGCTTCATGAAAAATATCAAATTATATTTAATTATTTCAAATTGAAATTTTAATCTCTTGAACTGATCTTAGACAAAAGTCTAAGCATCTCCAAATACAACCATACTATTGTAACTAAAAGGCCCATAGTTGCATACCACTCCATATATTTTGGCAGGCCTGCTTCTTGACCTTTCTCAAAAAAATCAAAATCGAGAAGCAAATTCAAGGAAGCGATGATCACAACAAACAAGCTCACTCCTATTCCCAGAATCCCGGTGTCGTGGATCATCGGTACAGAGATATGAAAGAAACTCAGTACAAATGAAATGAGATACATGAAAAATATTGAGGCTGTGGCAATGATAATCACCGATTTGAAACGCTCTGTGACTCGAATTATACGGCTTTGATATAAAAACAACATCAGAAAAAATGATGCGAGGGTCAAGCTGACCGCATGAAAAATAATTCCTTGAAATGCAGAAGCATAGAGCAGAGAAATGGTGCCGACAAACAACCCCTCAACTACTGCATATATAGGCACAATAATCGGAGACTTTTCTTTCTTAAAACTTGCAATCAATACAAGTACAAGTCCTGCAATTGCAGCAGGCCAAAGGAACAAATTGCTAGGATAATACCATCCTATTGCCGCACCTGCGAGCAATAATAGTCCTCCCAAAAGGGATGTCCGGACAGCGCCTTGTGTTGTCATGGTCGCTCCAAGCGAAGCAAGGTGAGAAGTGTTTTCCAGGATGCTGTCTTTCAAGACAGGATTTGAACTGTTTTTGAAAAATTGAAATGCCATTTTTTTAAAATTTTATTGGTGTAAAACAAAGGTAATATTATATTTTATTTCAAAATAAGAAATCAGAACTAGCTTTCTCAATCGTCTGAAGGTACGCGCAGTTTTATTTATGCTCTCGAGGCGAATGGGCAATTATACCCTGGTATTTGGGATAAAATAAGCTTGCTGTGTTTGAGAACTTGCTCTATCGGCCATTTTTGTCTAATTTTGCCGGCTAAAATTTCATCCATGATTAGTGCAGTTAACATCACATTAGCCTATGGCAAAAGAATCTTGTTTGACGAGGTAAATATTCACTTCACTAAAGGTAATTGTTACGGCGTGATAGGTGCCAATGGAGCCGGCAAATCAACTTTTCTCAAAATCTTAAGTGGTGAAGTAGTGCCAAACAAAGGTTCGGTTGAGATTACTCCAGGAGAAAGGATGGCTGTATTGAAGCAAAATCAATTTGAGTTTGATCAATGGACAGCTCTACAAACTGTATTGATGGGTCACAAAAGACTTTGGCAGTTGATGCAGGAACGAGATGAGATTTATGCGAAGCCGGACTTCTCAGAAGAAGACGGTAACAAAGCTGCTCAGCTTGAAGAAGAATTTGGCGAAAAAGGAGGCTACACTGCAGATAGTGAAGCGGCTACACTATTAAGTTCTTTACAAGTAGCTGAGGAGTTTCATCAAATGTCGATGAGCGAAATCCCCGGACCCGTAAAAGTCAGGGTTCTGCTGGCACAAGCTTTGTTTGGAAATCCTGACATACTGCTACTAGACGAGCCCACCAATGGGTTGGACGTAGAAACCATCAATTGGCTTGAAAATGTACTTGCAGATTATCCCAATATTGTCATAGTAGTGAGTCACGACAGACACTTTCTGGATGCTGTCTGCACCCATGTCGCTGATGTCGATCGTCAAAAAATTCAGATTTACACAGGTAACTATACATTCTGGTACGAGTCCAGCCAGTTGGCAGCACGCCAGATGAGTGACAAGAACAAGAAGATGGAAGAGCGCAAAAAAGAACTCCTCGATTTCATTGCTCGATTCAGTGCCAATGCGTCTAAAAGCAAACAGGCTACCAGTCGTAAGAAAGCTCTGGATAAACTCGTCATCGAGGATATCAGGCCTTCGTCCAGAAAATACCCCGGCATCATTTTTAAACCGGAAAGAGAAGTGGGAGACCAAATCCTCAGTGTCGAAAATCTAGCCGGATCGACAGAAGACAGGGTTCTATTTAAAAACGTGATATTCACGGTGAACAAAGGAGATAAAATAGCTCTCATTTCAAAAGACCAGGTGGCTGTTCACAGCTTTTTTGATATACTTTCAGGAATTTCAAAGGCCGATGATGGAAAATTCACCTGGGGGACCACCATCAATTCCGCCTATCTGCCCAATGAGAATACTGAGTTCTTCATCAATCAACTGAATCTTATGGACTGGCTGAGACAATTTGTGCCACCCTCCATCACAGATGTAGATGAAGTATTCCTCCGCGGTTATTTAGGTAGAATGTTGTTCAGTGGTGATGACGTCTTCAAAAAAACCAATGTACTCAGTGGGGGCGAAAAAGTGAGATGTATGCTCAGTAAAATGATGCTTCAAAGTCCCAATCTGCTATTATTGGACGAACCGACAAACCATCTTGATCTCGAATCCATTCAGGCTTTTAACGAAAATATGATCGATTTTCCGGGAATCATACTCATGAGTTCTCATGATCATACTTTTATGCAGACGGTATGCAATAGGATCATTGAAATCACGCCTAAGGGTACCATTGACAAGTTGATGAGTTTTGATGAATACATTGCCGATCCGAGAATCAAAGAACAGCGTGAACAAATGTATTCCTGAAGCAACTTTTGTTGAATTGATGAATAGCTCTCCAACAGCATCAATTTACAGATAGGAATAAAAGTCGTTTCTTGCTATTGTAACAGCAAATCCGCTAGGTTAAATTTTTAGAAAACCTAGAATATAGCATTGAAATGTTCTACCTTTGGCAATATACAATTTGCATTTACAAAATGATCAAATACTTGGAATATGGTAAACTTTAAAAAGATATTGTGCCCTTACGATTTCAGTGAAAATGCTGATGAAGCTTTGAGATATGCAGTAAAGCTTGCGAATCCCAATACAGAAATCTGTTTGTTGAATATCATTCAACTTCCTTATCTTATAGATCCATATGGATTTGTGTATTATGACGAAAAAGCGGATCAGTTGAAAAATGATGTAGAGAGTGCCATGGAGAAGAAGATCAATGAATTGAATGATAGATACAAAGGATTTGTTTTCAGCCCACATATTGCTGTCAATAATGATCCTGCAGAAGTGATTCTTCAAAAACAAAAAGAAGCCGGATGCGAGATGGTCATCATGGGCTCTCATGGCAGAAAAGGATTAAAAAGATTGCTGATGGGTTCGGTGGCTGAAACCGTATTGAGAGAAGCCGATTGTCCTGTCCTGATCATAAAACATAAATAAAGCATATCAGTATTCAGTTCAGCATCTGGCGTGCGACTATACTGCTTGATTTAATAGCTCTGTCTTCGTTCTGAAAAGTAGAATGCGCTAATGTATTCTCATTTTCAAAGTTGATTCAGATCAACCGATATCCAATTTTATTTTGGGATATTGTCATGAAAAAATATTAAAATTATACTACCGACTTGCTGGTGTCCTCATTCAACTTTTATCACCCTTGTTTTTATTGCCGGTTTCCTCTGGAAAATTTTCTTGTATTTCTTGTATTCTAGCAAGCATGTTGTGTTTACGAAACTCAGTGAGGTAGATATTCAACAAAATCAATGCATAAGCGATGAGTAAAGGGCCAAAAATAATACCGATAAATCCAAATAATTGAATTCCGAGTATCACACCAAAAAAGGTAATCAGAGGATGTACATTACCTATTTTTTTGAGCAAAGTAAATCTCAATACATTGTCCACTCCTCCTACAACAACCAAACAATAAACTGTCAGTATAATTGCATTGACGGTATCGCCTGAAAAAAATTGTACGGTACATACAGGTACCCAAACGAGCATCGTGCCAACCACCGGAATCACGGAAGCAAAACCCGTCAACAAACCCCAGACCAAAGCATTGTTCACGCCAAATATCCAATATCCCACGAAAGCCAACAGCCCCTGAAAAAAAGCCAATATAGGTATGCCTATCGCATTGGACCTAACCATGACATTGGTTTCCTTCCAGAGTTTCTCTATGTTCTCGTCAGAAAATGGGATGAACAATCTCACTTTTTGCTCCAGATAACCTGAATTGGTCTGCATAAAGTACAATATAAAAAAGGCGACCAAAATATTCACCAGCACTTCTGAAATAGAGTTTAAAAATTTCGGAATAAGCGTTGAAATTTTCTGAATATAGAACTGAATGTTCTCATCCGAAAAATCAATCTGATTGAGAATAGGTTTGGTAGCAAAAAATTGTTTTGCTTGTTCAAATTTCAGAAGAATCACTTCAGGATTTTGGATGATTGATTTCATCTCCGGCACTACTGTCTCAAAGCTAATCCATATTGGTAATATAATCGCAAAAGCAGATAAAATCATGAGAAATATACTTGCCAGACTCTTTTTCCATTTATACTTTTGGGTGAGTTTCAAATAATAATCTCGGAATAAAATGTACAACATGACTGCACCGAGAGTACCCGGAATAAAATATCTGAGTTGGTACATGATAATACCGGACAATGTCAGTATCAATGCAATGATAAATATCTGTTTCAGAATACTATCCTCAATGAGATTCTTCGAATTCATAGAATGAATAATTTAATTCAAACTTTCACAAATAAAACCTATTGCACTTACTTCATCCATATGCAGAGCTCTTGGAGTAAAGATACATTTAAATTTTAACCTATTCTTTCATATAGTTTTGTCTCACCCCACCAAGATCGGGGAGTACAGAGAAAGTCTTCTGAGACCATAAAAGGATACAAAAAAGACAAAAAGCAAGTAGGAGAATATACTTCATGTTATTGCTTTATCAACTTAGTATTGTACCACTGTCGTCCCAGAATATCTGATATACTGACGATATAAGTTCCGTGAGGTAGGTGTGAGGGAATATCCGCAATATAATGCACCCCTTCTGTGGCCTGAAATCTGCTGTGCAGTACCCTCTGTCCGTCCAGATTGACGATATTGAGATCCATCTCTTGGTTGAGCGCAGCGCGGCAGAGTATGGCCAGTCTGTCAGTCAACAAAGAACAAAGAAATATCCCATAAAGTTTGCAAATAAATATCATCTGAAACCGATATTTTAATATCTAACCAAATGCATAATGGATAAATCAGTCAAGTTAGCATTTTGGCTACATTGCTACCCTGAAGTATGGTTTTCAAATGCACAAAGGAATTTAAACACACCTTCAGGTACATAATAGATGTTGCTGAAAAGGAAAATCCTACAAATCATATTTTCGACTTTCCTGTTTTTATAAGGAACAATCTTAGACCTCCAATATAACTTTTCATACCCCACGGAATATCATAATCTGAGTTTTCGCGGTATAAATCTTTAATCCAGGTATAGTTACAAAATAAAAATAATTTCGGACACAATTTAAATGAAACCTCAGCTTCGTATGCTAATGCCAACTTTCTCAAGTTCAATTCATTGTTTTTAACCTTTGATTTAAAATATTCATCAGGTGGAGTAAACTTCAAAGCATATTCTCCGATTGACCGATATACTGAAACGGAAAAAGGCACTGATAACATGGGAGAAAATTGAAAATATACTTTATTATTAAAGTGACAATTTATACCCACACTCAATCGAACCTGATGAATTTTGTATTTATCAAGCTCGAAATAGAATATTTTATCTTCACCTTGAGATGTATTAATCAATTTTGAATCCATTTTATGCCATCCAGTAAATACTGTCTGTGCATATTTCAACCTACAAAATAAATTCCAATATTTTAACAATTTAATTTGAGAACAGACACCAAGATCGTATCCAAATTCTTCTTCTTTATACAAATAATATAAGCTTGTATTTGCATCTGAATAAATTTGAATAAATCTTCGTTCTAAGTAATAATCTACCTTTCTTGGCATATTAAAAGACAAACCTGACTCAAGCCCCAAACTCCATTTTTGAGAAAACAAATTTCCATAACTAACTCCAACTATTCCCAATATTAATACAGTCCGAACATTCAACATACTTTAGAATTTATTTTGCAAATATTTTTTTTATTGGATTGGCTTTAATCTTTCTGTAAGCCCAATCCATAGGAAAAACAATCCCCAATCGTTTACTAAAAAATGATTGCTTATTCACCCAAAGTCCTTCATCAATCTTATTCTCATTAAACAGCAAATCCAAATGCATTATTTTGAAACTGGTCCTATTCACTTCATACAATCCATATTGAGCCAAAAAAGTCAGATTCAAACGAATATCCTTGTAAATATTAAATTCTAAACCTGCCCCATATCTTAAACCAATATTCCAATGCCGAATCGGGTCAAAAGTAGCCTCGATATTATTCAATGCATATTCAGTACTGTAATGCGAATATGAATTAGCACCACTCACATAACCAATATTGTGAACTTCAGGTTCATTGTAAATTAGATTAAACCCAATCAAAGGAACAATCTTTAATTTTCTTAGATTCTTACACAATGGCAACTGTAATTCCAGGTGAACAGGAAAATTGCGGGAATATTGTCCACTACTAGAACCGAGTATACTAACACAATTATCACAAAACAGATGAGCCCGCAAAGGTAGTTTATCTTCAAGCAAAAATGTTTCATATCCAATAGACCATGTTAAATACTTATTCTGCTTATATTTTAAATACACCGAATAATTTATAGTACCGTATAAATCTGTTGAAAACAACGAAATATCTTCAATATCCGAAATCTTGGGGGAAAAAGGTGTAAATTTTAAGTAATGGTAATGTTCAGCGTTTCTACCTAATAGATCAAAGCCAAGAAAAAATTTATTTTGTGAAAAAATACAAGTATTAACCAGCATGTAAGCTGACAAAATGAGATAAGCTCGTTTCATAACTTAAATTTAGAATATTTAATTATATATTGAATTTGAAATCCCAATGTCCACTCATGTATTGGAAGTGTCCAGTCCTGTCGGGTTTGTGGGTCCTTAATTATCTGATATGACAATTCATATGGCACTATACTGATCGACGATTTTAAGGATAGATTCCATCTTTTCGCAAAGCTATACTCCCAGGCAAAACCCAATATGGTCTCCGGTTTATGTGAGTGTAAATAAAAATTAGTATAGAAAACGCTTGTTCCCAGATTCGGATCCGGGTTCTCTAAGGATTTATTATTTATTATGGTAGCTCGATTATAAGTGTTGAATGACTGTTGAATTAAAATAAATAGTGAATGCTTATGCAAAATTTGATATCCTAATTCAATAAAGCTGAAGAATTTATGCAATACCAGATCTATTCTGATAAAATTTTCATCAAAAAGCGCAATATCATTATATGGCTCAGAAAGGGTGAGATAATTTGATTTTGACTTTTTAAATCCAATACCTGCATTCAACTTAATTCTTTTATAATTTAATCCCATTCCAATTTCAATTTCATATCCTGCTGAAGGAACAGATTTAATGAATTTATCTCCCAGATAATTTTCATATCCCTTTAAGTGTGTAAGATTTAATCCGCTATGCATTAAAACAAAATATTCCATAGAATCATTTTGAGTAACCGCGGAATTAAAAAATGTAAAACAAAAAATAAATACAAAAAAACGTTCCATATTTAATATTTAGTAAACTACCTACATGAATTAATAATTCATGTAGGTAGTTTGGTCGATAAAGAAATCAATAATCTATCGCCAATATTCAAATTCATTTGTCTGAAATGTATGTGAAGGAGCTTCAGATACATTTATTCTACATCTTATATTATCAATATAGTTTTTATCCCAGCGAGTGTGTCTACCTCTTTTATTAGTCACAGTTATATTACTTATCTTTTGTGTTTTTGGCAGAAAGGCACGATCATGATTATTACATTCATCTCTATATATTGATGTACCTTCCATATTCACTGTTCCACCCATAGCTCCAACCGTCATACTAACACCAGGATTACTAAGTTTATTGTTTGTAAAATGCTTACCTGTAAGTTCAGCAATGGCTTTATATCCATCCCAAAAATCACCATTCAGGTTAAAATACTGTGATAATACCAATTTGTAAGGCAAGCCATTATAAATATAATTTGTCGTAGATATCTCTCCTGAGCATGCTTCCTTAGAAAACTGGCAAGGGCTCAACCAATTGTGAAAAGTCATATTCCCAGAAACAGTAGAATTAGCGCAACTACAATTACAGGTCGTAATTGTCCCCGCAGCACTTACAAATATGTCTGAATTTGGTCCATTGAACGATATTGAATAATTATGTGATATAGTTACCAGTTGACTAGGAGAATTGTTAATTGTAAAATTTTGGATTTGTCCATCTCCCCAATTAATACTTACGTTTAGTGCATACGCAGTTTTAACTTGCTTACCTGCCATATCATAGAGGACAATAGCAAGCTTTAAATATAGATTATTTGCCTGATAATTAGGATTATAATCGTATAGAAACAATCCTAATTTGCAAGCTCCATTTGGTGAACTAGCAATAATATCATCTGTGGCTGAATTATGCCATTTAATATTGCTCTGCATTTTTAATCCGTTTTGCCTAATATCCAAAAGTGTAGCAAGGTCGTTATTTTCAATCTGGATATAATTGAAATGATCAAAATATTTAAATATATTCGATCCAATCCAGATTTCACCATATTCATTAAATAAGCGACTTGTATGTTCCGGCATTCTTATAAATTCATGATTCGCGTAGGCTTCTCCATCCATTCATCCTAAATCATTTAATATCTTTCTCATCGAAACATAACCTCTATTTGCTTCTTCGATATCCAAAGCCTTATTTCCACAATATTCAGGATAGTCATTATAGTTGAAATTTTGTTGAATTTGATCAAGATAGTCATCATATTCATCTAATTGGTCATTATCAGAAAATTTTAATATCCCATCTTGAACAGTTGGAAAATTATTTTGTAAGGCAGCTACTTCAGATTTTGATGGATTTTCTCGGGTTTCAATTTTGCTACACGAACTCAGGAAAAGCTGCAACATAATAATAAAACAGAACACATTCTTCATGTTAATAAAATTTATAATGCTCGACATATTACAACGATAAAGTTGGCAGCCTTTACTGAAGTCCTACCTGACTTGTTCCAATCAAGATTGAGGGTCAGCTGTCGGATTCATTGAACCCCGTAATAATAAATAAATTACATGTATACTTCCTCTGAAGTCTGAAACGGTATTTTAGACGGTTGTTCTTACTTTTACTTCTATCTATTACAGTCGGCTAAGGTTCATTTCGCTCTTATTGGTAATTCAATTTAATATTACATGAAATAATCTTTAATATTAGCTTAAAAAAGCAATACAAACATAATAAACGAAAATGATAAAATCCAAGTTTTGGGTCAATTATTTTTTATATTACTGGTAGATTTTTATTTTCAGATATGTAATATTCTGCAATTATCGCAGATTACAAATATCGATTGAGTAAACCTTTAACTGTACGCAAATGAAAATTAATTCAAAATGCCAATTATTATTCCGCATTTTGTCCATGACAAAATATCAGCTTCTTGCAACACTGAGCCCATTATACTACCCTATCTTCAGAATCCTCTTTGGCCTAACAGACATAAAACTTACTTCACGGATACTTCATGAAAAAAAATGATAAATTTGGGAAAATCCATTAACAAATGGGTAAAGGCAATGGATTGCTCTGGTCGCAACATTCTCTTAGCCGAAAGAATTCCTTAACTTTGCACTTCAGATAAGTACTCTTTCATGGTAAATCATAAAACAGATCAGCTGCTACTCATACAACAAACTGCCAGAGATTTCGCAAAAACCCATATCCTACCTCATGTTATGAAATGGGATGAATCGCAGCATTTTCCTGTAGATATGATGCACGAGATGGGAAAACAGGGCTTTCTGGGTGTATTGGTGCCTGAAAAATACAATGGTGCCGGGCTGACTTATCAGGAATACATCACAGTCATTGAAGAAATAGCGAAAGTATGTGGCTCTATTGGTCTCAGCGTAGCTGCGCATAACAGCCTCTGCACAGGCCATATTTTAGCTTTTGGCAATGAGGAACAAAAGCAAAAATACCTAAGTAAACTCGCTACAGGAGAATGGATTGGCGCCTGGGGTCTCACAGAGGCAAACACCGGGTCAGATGCCATGAGAATGCAGTGCACTGCCACCCGGGAAGGTGAGTATTGGATTATTGAAGGCAGCAAAAACTGGATCACTCATGGCATCAGTGGAGACGTAGTTGTTGTCATTGCAAGGACAGGGGAACTGCTCGATAGCCGTGGGTTGACAGCTTTCATAGTTGAACGTGGCACTCCAGGATTTTCAGGTGGCAAGAAGGAAAATAAACTCGGAATGAGAGCTTCAGAAACCGCTGAATTGATTTTTAATCAATGCAAAGTTCACCAATCTCAGGTTATAGGAGAAGTTGGAGAAGGATTCATTCAGGCAATGAAAATTCTGGATGGAGGTCGAATCAGCATTGCAGCACTCTCGGTTGGGATAGCAAAAGGTGCTTACGAAGCAGCAGTAGAGTACTCTAAACAGAGGCAACAATTTGGAAAACCGATTTCCCATTTTCAAGGAATAGCATTTAAACTCGCAGATATAGCAGCGAAGATTGAAGCTTCAGAGCTTTTAACAAGACAGGCAGGAGAAATGAAAGATCGCGGTCAGAAAATGACAAAACAGGCTGCTATGGCTAAGTATTATGCGTCAGAGACTGCAGTGGCAGTGTCCATAGAAGCAGTGCAAATTTTTGGCGGTTATGGTTATACGAAAGACTTTCCTGTTGAGAAATACTATAGAGATTCAAAGTTATGCACCATAGGTGAAGGCACTTCGGAAATACAAAAACTTGTCATTGCCCGTGAAATTGTAAAGGGGTAAACTTTTGGTGTACAAAGGTGTTTACAAAACAAGTGTCTAGAAAAATATTCTTTGGCTGGCTCATTGTTCATGTACTTGTCGCACAGATAGGTCTGAACGTTTTTTCTTTCAGTTGCCACTGTGTTAAAGAAATCTACGTAAGCTTCATACCCTCTCAGGAAGCTTGCCCCGTAAATGACGCATGCAACACCAGCTGTTGCAAAATTAAGGTTACGGGCCACACAGACCACCATCATGAAACCAGCTCTCAGAAGCATCAATGTGGCAAAAAGGATGTTCAATACCTGAATGCTTCTCTCAATTTTGTACCGGAAAACAGCCATCACTTAGTAGAGATTTTTTTAGCTGAGCCACCATTGGTACAGTTTAATTTTCATTATGATAATTTATATACTTATTCATTAAAATCACCTCTTCCGGAAATCATTCCACCTCAGCATGGCAAAGAAAGACGCATTCTGCTATGCTCTTTTATTTGTTAGTTCCATAAGATAATCCATATTCTGTATTCATCTCAAAGAATTCAGATTGAATTGAGTAGTTGCATTATTGCTACTTGAATTGATTTACATTCAATTTTGAATCACTAACAATTATAATTCATGAAAAAATATATTCTCTATATCCTCTTCGTGAGCCTACCAATATTTTCGGAAGCTCAAATGATAAGTGGTATCATCTATGACCAAAACAATCAGACCTTGCCCGGCGTAACGATCCGCTTTTTAGAAACCCCTGATGGAACAGTTTCAGACAAAAACGGCGCATTCGTATTAATGAAAAAAACCGATGCAAAACATCTTATCCTATCATTTATTGGGTTTAAGGCTGACACTATATTGCTCGATGAAGCACAAAACTTCCTAAAGTTTAAGCTCCGAGAAGGAGTTGACCTTCAAGAAATCACTGTAAAAAGCGCCAGACAAAGCGCGAGTTTTTCATTGCTAAATCCAATCAATCTGGAAACACTGGGGTCACAGGATTTTAGAAAGGCGGCTTGTTGCAGTTTGTCAGAAAGTTTCCAAGGTACCAATACAGTCGATTTGACATATACGAATGCAGCAACCGGAAATCGAGAAATTCAATTTTTGGGATTACGCGGACTTTACACTCAAAACCTGATCGAGAACAGGCCTGTTTTTGGTGGAATTCTCTCCTCTCAAAGTTACGATTACATACCCGGAACGTGGTTGGATCAGATCAACATCCTCAAAGGCGCAGGAACTTCAATATATGGGATTGAATCCATCACTGGGGCTATCAACACCAGTCTCAAAAAACCAGAAACGGATCATCGCTTTTTTGCAAATGTCTATGCGGATGGGCATGAGAGAGCAGAAGTCAATTTACACCTCAATCACAGCTGGAATATAAAACAGCATAGCGGTATTTATGCACATTATTCTCAGCACCAGGGTGGACGAGATCATAACAAAGATGGTTTCTATGATGATCCTCTTCAGAATAAATGGAATGTAATCCAAAGGAATACTTTGCTTGGAACTAAATTCGAAGGGCACCTACAATTTCAAGCTTTTGGAGATAAAAAGGAAGGTGGTGCGATTTCCTCTGAAAAAAATTACCGGACAGAAATCAATACACATTTTGCAGGAGTTTCAGGCAATTTGGGTTATGTTGGCTTTGAGAAAAAAACAAGAACCTTAGGAAGCATCTGGGATCTATCTTACTCTAAAATAGACGGAGAATATGGCAGCATCCAAAGAAAATTTGATGCAAATGAACTGAGATTTTTGTCAAATATCCTTTATAATGAAAGTTATGACGACAATCATTTTATCAACATCGGTGGATCAGTACAAGCAAATTTTGCAGAAGAAAATCTGAATCTGGACTCGATCAATACTAAATTAGATTACAAAGAAATTACGCCTGCGATCAACTTGGAATACAACTTCCAAAGCGGAAGCACTTCTGATCAGGAATTGAAAAAATTCATCGCTACCATAACTCAGCGTGTGGATTGGATTAAAACAGAACAATGGTTTTTAGCTCCGAGATTGAATGTTCGTTATAATTTAGTACCGGAATTGACCTTGAGATTTTCAGTCGGTAGAGGCTATAGACTTCCTCGCATTTTGGCTGACAATCTCCAATACCTTGTTACCAATTACAGCTGGAATATTCAGTACGATGCGAAGTATGAATCTGCTTGGAACTATGGTTTAAATTTTGTCTACAAACCGAGTTTAAAAACAAAAGCATTTACTTTAAATATAGATGCATATTACACCGATTTCGAAAATCAATTGGTTGCTGACGTGGAATACAACCAAAATGAGGGAGAAGTGTATTTGTACAATTTGAAAAACAAATCTTCAGCATTACATCTTGCTACTACCCTTTCTACCACTTTAGTAAAGGGACTTGAAGTAAAGACAGGAGGAAAATATGTGGAGTCAATTGCTGCATATTGGCATGGTACCAAACAAGTACCATTGACATCCCGATGGAGAGCCTTCAGCACGATAGATTATTCAGCACCAAATCAAAAATGGTCAGTGAGTGTGACGGGTACTTATACCGGCAGCATGCGACTTGCAGAAAAGAACTTTTTGCCGATACACTCAAGTCACAATCATACCGGAACAAGCCCCGGATATTTCCTCGTAAATTCTCAACTGAATTACTCCTGGAAAAACTGGGAATTTTATGGCGGTGTCGAAAATATTACTGGTTATACTCAGCATGATGCTATCATTTCTGCTTCAGATCCATCTGCTTCATATTTCAATGCCATTGAACAATTTGCACCAACTTCAGGAATAAAACCATACTTGGGATTTCGATACAAACTCAATCATTTCAAAAAGAAATAATTTTCAGGCTGCTTTCGATAGCAACACCAGGTAACTATCAATTCAAATATTTATAGATTTACCTGGTGTTTCATTTTATTTGTATACCAATTCTTTCTAAGTTAATCTGTTTAGACCAATTGAAATCATTTCAGTTATAAAATTAAATTTTCATAACATCCCAATTTTGCGGAGATATCAGGCACAATAAATATCCAAGGGTTTAATCCCTGACATCTCCAAAAGCAGACATGACATGAATCAGATGAACTCCACTAGGTAGGGAGGAGTTATCGAGTACTATGTATAATCCCGGGCTTTAGTCCTGAGTTTCACTTCCCTCTTTTTCTTATAAAGACCTTACTTAAAAAACAAAATGGGTTTCCAAAATGTCCATTACACCGAAATGATTGCCTTCAGATATAAATTATCTGTACATCACTTGCTTCACAGCTGCAATTACTTTGGAGGGATTGGGCAGATATTCTTCCACCATGGTTGGTGCGTATCCAAGAGAAACATCCGCTGAATTCACTCTGACAATAGGAGCATCTAAATAATCAAAAGCCTGAGACTGGATTTTATAAGCAATTTCTGATGAAACTCCTGCAAAAGGCCAAGACTCATCCACTACTACTAATCTATTTGTCTTCTTCACGGACCTGATGATTGTTTCATAGTCCATCGGTCTTATAGTCCGCAAGTCTATCAGTTCCACAGAAATACCATCTTTTTCCAATATTTCTGAAGCAGCTTTACATACTTCCATCATTTTATTGAAAGAAACCAAGGTGACATCTGTCCCTTGTTTTCGGATTGCAGCTTTACCAATCGGCACAGTATAATCTCCATCGGGAACTTCACCGGTCAATCCATACATGATCTCTGACTCCATGATACATACCGGATTGGGATCTCTAATCGCTGATTTGAGCAATCCTTTTGTGTCAGCAGGATCGATACAGGAGATGACTTTCAATCCGGGACAGTTTGCCAACCAGGATTCAAAGGTTTGGCTATGCTGTTGCGCCAGTTGGCCTGCCGCACCAGAAGGCCCTCGAAAGACAATCGGACAACCAACTTCGCCCGCTGACTGAGAAAGTGTTTTTGCTGCATTGTTGACGATTTGGTCAAAGGCCAAAACGGCGAAATTCCAAGTCATGAACTCGATGATGGGTTTGAGACCGTTCATTGCGGCTCCTACCCCTATGCCGGTAAATCCGAGCTCTGTGATGGGCGTATCGATCACTCGACGCGGGCCAAACTCCTCCAGCATGCCTTTGCTCACTTTATAGGCTCCATTGTATTCTGCGACTTCTTCTCCCATGAGAAATACGGTATCATCCCTTCTCATCTCTTCGCTCATACCCTCTCTGATGGCATCCCTTAAACTTATGACTCTGCCCATAAATATTAATTTACTAATTAGTGCGCAAACTTACGATGAATCATGCATTTTTTATGGAGAAAGGAATCCATCCGGGCAAAAACTAAATCACAATTGATCTCTTTCCTCTGGTCGTTTTAGTCTCAGGGAGACTCAAATCTAAGTGCTTTTGAGTTGCAATTTAAGGATGACTTTTGCTTATGGATTTTTTTGCTGAACTTGTGCAAAATTCACAAAGAAGATAGATTAATGGCTTACAAAAATCTGGAAGCTTGCATACGAGACCTAGAGGCAATTCAACAACTGATCAGAGTTGAAGTTCCTGTAAATGCAAATCTGGAACTCGCCGAAATTCATAGAAGAGTCAATCAAGCTAAGGGACCAGCCTTATTTTTTACCAATATTACGCAATGTAAATTTCCTGTAGCGACAAATATTTATGGCACGAATTCCAGAGTTGAATATTTGTTTCGTGACATCATAGCTACTTTTGAAAAATTAAGCCGGTTACGAGCTGACCCCTCTGCTTTGATGAGTACTCCTGCAATGGCTTTGTCAGTGATACCAAGATTATATCGCACGTGGCCATCTTACGATAGATGGAATCAGGATATTCTGAGACATCAATGTAAAGTATCAGAGCTACCGCAAATAAAATCATGGCCTGATGACGGTGGCGCATTTATTACCCTCCCACAGGTAATCAGCTTTCCTCCAAATTCCCAAAAATTGAGTGAAGCAAATATTGGCATGTACCGCATCCAAATGAGTGGCAATGATTATCTTTCTGATCAAGAACTGGGATTACATTATCAAATCCATAGAGGAATAGGCATCCATCATCAGGCTTACAATGCAACAGATCAGGAATTCAAGATCAGTATTGCTGTAGGAGGGCCACCTTCGCATGCTTTGGCTTCAATATTCCCGCTACCCGAAGGTATGAGTGAGGTACTATTTACAGGACTTTTGGGGAATAGATCATACCATTATTGCCGAAACGATGGATACTTCATCCCTACGGATGTTGACTTCTGCATAACCGGAATTGTTCGTAAAAACCAATTGAAAAAAGAAGGCCCTTTTGGTGATCATCTGGGATATTATAGTTTGAAGCACGATTTTCCGGTTTTGGAAATAAAACGAGTGTTTCACAAGAAAAAAGCCATCTGGCATGCAACCGTAGTCGGGAGGCCACCTCAGGAAGACAGCGCTTTCGGTCATATCATCCATTTGTTGACTCGTCAACTTGCTGCACAAGAATTTCCGGGGGTAAAGTCCATTCATGCTGTAGATGAAGCCGGAGTACATCCTCTTTTACTTGCTATAGGCAGTGAACGTTACATGCCTTTTAGAGAAAGAAAACCTGAAGAAATATTGACTCAGGCTTTTCATATCTTGGGAAAGGGACAGACTTCACTCAGCAAATACTTATTGATTGCTGCTGATGGTTTCGACGAATTGCCTCAAATCAACAATACAAGTGATTTTTTCAGCTATATTCTAGAAAGGATTGACTGGAAGAATGATTTGCATTTTATCACCAAAACAACGATAGACACACTGGATTATTCAGGTGAAGGGCTGAACGCAGGATCTAAGCTGATATGGGCGTGTAATCGTAATCCATTGCGCAATTTACAATCCGAATATCAACTTCCTCCAATCTCTGAAATTTCAAAAGTCAAGTTAGTACAGAAAGGAATTCTCGCTTTGCAGATTGATCCTTTCAAAGCTGATCACGAGGAGGAATTCAAAATCGCTAAGTTGTGTGAACGATTGGAAAAATGTGATCTCTCTGGATTTCCTCTATTAATCCTTACAGATGATGCGGCTTTTTGTGCGCAAAATTTTTCAAATTTTTTGTGGACCACATTTACCAGAAGTAACCCTTCGACCGATATTTATGGTATTAAACCTTTTATCCATCAAAAGCATTGGGGTTGCGAAGGAAGTCTTATAATTGACGCCAGAAAAAAGCCTCATCATGCGCCTGAACTCATCACTGATCCTGCAGTTGATAAAAAAGTTGATGATCTGATGTTTCATCACCCGGAACTCAAAAAATATTTGCCATGAAAATCCCTGAGCTTTTTGAAACCAACATGAGGGAAATTCTAGCAGAAGAATATCCGGACTTCAGAGATTCGCTTGAAATGCAGCCTGTCACAGCCATCCGTTTGAATCCACTAAAATCTGCCCATCTTCAATTTGCTGTATCTGATTCTGTGCCTTGGTGCAATGCCGCAAGATATGTAGATACCAGGCCGACCTTTACAACCGACCCATATTTTCATGCCGGTCATTATTATGTACAGGATGCTTCTTCTATGATCATCCTGCATGTTTTGCAATCGCTCAATGTAGCTTCTGATTCGCAGGTGCTCGACCTATGTGCAGCTCCTGGCGGTAAATCCACATTATTGTCCCACCACATTGCAGACACAGGCATCATCCATAGTCACGAATATTCTCCACTGAGGGCAGAGACTTTAAAACAAAATATCATAAAATGGGGACATCCCCAATATTTAGTGACCAGCGGCAATGTCAGACAACTTTGCAAAACCGACTCGAAATACGATCTCATTTTGATAGATGCCCCTTGCAGTGGAGAAGGTATGCTAAGAAAAGAAAGAGATGCACTACTTCAATGGAACTCAGATAAAATATACCATTGCAAAAAGATTCAATCCGAATTAATAAAACTTGCTGCTGAGATGTTGAAAGCAGGTGGAATAATAATCTATACTACGTGCACCTTTAACAGAGAAGAAAATGAAAATGTATGCCGCGAATTTACTACTCAATTCCCTTTTGAAAACGTCAGGTGTAACTTTCCACCAGAATGGAACATACATGAGTCAGACAAATTCTTTACTTATCGATTGATGCCTCATCGGGTAAAAGGAGAAGGCCTCACCATCAGCGTTTTAAAATCCATGGATCCTCATCAGAGCGATCTCCAGCAGAAAGAATTCAAAAGAGACGTCCATGCTAAACTGAAAGGGCTTCCCAGGGCTTTGGAATCTTTTTCAGCTCAAGTACAGGTGACAAATGATAACTATTCTTACATCATGCCCCATTTGTTCCAAAAATGGAAAGTTCTTACAGAAAAAGGGATGCGACCAAGTTATGCGGGTATTCAACTGGGACATTATAAAGGTCAAGATTGGTTTATGGATCATGCATTATCACAAAGCGTTTTGCTCCCGGATTCAACTCCTGCAGTTTCCCTGAACGATTCTCAATCCTTGGATTATCTACGTGCGTTGGAACCAAATTACTTATCTTTGGAATCTACCGAAACATGGCATGTTGCTAAGTATGAACATGCAAATTTAGGATGGCTAAAAAATAACCACAAAAAATGGAAAAATTACTTACCAAAAAATTTACGAATTATTTCTTATTGATCCAAAACGGAAAGAAGATTTCAGGAATAATAGCTTTCCTGTTTATAATTCAAATCTTATCGGCGCAAAATCAAATTCCACATCTTAGTATCATTAGTCAGTCAGGAAATTATGATACCCAGATTGAGTTGAAGTACAAAGCTGTAGATCCGGACAACATTAACCTGGAAATCAGTTGTCACCTATTTGATCAGCTGGCTGATGGCTCTATTATACCACACGTGGGGGCTACGATTTCCGGTGATACCGGACATATTTTGTCAGGGGAAGATGTAAGAACAATACAAATTCATTTTGGCAGCACCAATGCTGAAACAAAAGCTACGAAAATTATTTTAAAACTTTCAGATGGTGAGAGTTTAAACCCTAAAGATATTCTCGCACAAGCTGACAGTCAACTTCTCAAAAATCATGTATATGCTTTGGAAGGAATGAGAGTGAGATCAAATTCCATTTTTTTTAAAAAATCTCAAGATTACATATATAGTTATTTATCTGCATTTCATCCGACCCGTGTACTGGAACAAAATCTCAATATCATCCCTATAGAAAATATAGAATGCAGGAAATCCGGATTTTCGAATCCACAGGAAATTATATGTCTGGATGCGCATTATGATTGTGTATCCATATCTCCCGGAGCTGATGACAACGCGAGTGGAGTTGCTGCCGTGTTGGAAGCAGCAAGAATTTTGAACCCATATGCCTGCAATAGGTCATTGAATTATTTATTGTTTGATTCGGAAGAATTAGGATTATTTGGATCAAAACAATATTTAAAATTACTTCCGAAAAACAATACCAAAATCAATGCTGATCTCAATTTCGAGATGATAGGTTTTTATACAGAACAGACCAATACACAAAAATTACCTACAGGCTTTCAGCAATTGTTTCCTGAAGCTTACAATAAGGTTGTCCAAAATGAATACAGAGGTGATTTTATCACCAATGTTGGCAATGATAATTCCAAATGGTTATCTTCCAAAATAGATAGTTTGAAGGGAATTTGTGTTCCTGAATTAAATATCATTACGATCAACGCACCAGGTACAGGTTCGATCGTGCCCGATTTGCGAAGAAGCGATCATGCCAGTTTTTGGGATAGCGGCATCCCAGCAGTAATGCTCACAGATGGTGCCAATTTTAGAAATGAAAATTACCATACTGCCCGGGATTCTGCTAAATTTTTGAACTACGGTTTTATGCAACATGTCTTGGAACTCAGTCTCGCCACATTGATTGATCTTGCAGGATTTGAACATGCAAGTTCCCAAGAAATAGACATTGTGAAAACTGTTGGCACAGAAGAATTGAAGTCTTCTTTTAGTGCGTATTATTCTGATGGCTTAGTATATGTACAAAGCCAAAATTCCAACCTCGCATTGGAAGCTGATCTATATGATGCTCAGGGACAAAAGATCCGGAATTTTAAGGTGCATCCTGAATTCAATCAGGAAGCGAAAATTGAGGTAGGTTATCTTTCGACAGGAATATACTTTTTATCGATATATAACAAAAACAAAAGCAGGCTTTTGAAGTTTGTAGTACATGACTGAGCGAAATCATATTGCATACTTGCTACTCGGTTCAAACCTCGGAAACAGAAAGCAACAGCTGGAAGAGGCAAAGATCAATCTGGAAAGAGAAGGAGCCGCGATTAACACATATTCAGCATACTACGAAACCGAACCCTGGCAGGTAGAAGGTCAGGCCAATTATTTAAATCAAGCTCTTTGTATCAATACCTCTGCTGATCCTCTGGAACTGCTTGCACTTACTCAAAGTATTGAGATTAAACAGGGCCGCACAAATAAGAAATCCAATCAGGCAAGAACCTTGGATATAGACATCCTCCTTTATGATAATGAAATCATGGAATCAGAGCAATTGACCATACCCCATCCCAGAATGCACTTGCGAAATTTTACTTTGATACCACTTATGGAAATAGCAGGTGAAGTCATTCATCCAAAGCTCCATAAATCGATAGAAGAATTATACGAAATGTGTTCAGATCCCTCAGAAGTTTATCTGCTTGATGAAGAATAAAATCGGATACAAATACATTTGCGTCGAGGGGAATATCGGAGCAGGAAAAACTACGCTCTGTGAAAAGTTATCTCAGGAATACAACTGCAAGCTTATATTGGAAGAATTTGCAGAAAATCCTTTTTTAAAATACTTTTATGCAGACCCTGAGAGATATTCCTTGACAGTAGAATTATTCTTCCTTGCGGAAAGACAAAAACAGTTGCAAAAAGAAATCATTCACAAGGATATGTTTACCGACTTTGTCCTTGCGGATTATACATTGATCAAGTCGTTGTTATTTGCTAAAAACAATCTCAATCCCGAAGAATTCAAGTTATATCAAAATATTTTTCAAGCATTATCTCAAGGTATTCCAAGACCTGACTTGTTGATTTATTTGCATCGCCCAATAGAAAATGTACTTTCTAATATTCAAAAGAGAGGAAGACCCTACGAACTCAATATTGAATTTGAATACTTAGAAAATATTCAGAATATGTATTTTGAATTTTTCAGAACGCAGACATTGATTCCAGTACTCATAGTGGATGCAGAAAACATGGATTTCTTACAAAATCCAACACATTATAACGAAATTAAACATTTGTTCACCAGAGAATTTACTCCTGGAGTACATCATATTCGCATATTATTTTAAATCAGAAAAACATGAGACAATTTTTTAAATTTGTATTTGCTTCTTGTTTGGGCAGTTTGCTTGCGCTTGCATTATTAGTATTTATAATCATTGGTTTTGGTGCCGGAATGGCAACAAAAAACCTCAGTGGAAGAAGCAGCAAGACAGTGGAAGAAAATACAGTCTTAAAACTTACTATACCCGCTGAGCTTCCTGAACAAACAAACAATACTCCTGTAAGACAAATCAGTTTTGACAATGATGTCACAATCGGAATACATGATTTTGCGAAAACAATAAAAGCTGCCGCTTCTGATCCAAAAATAAAAGGAATCTATCTCACAGATCCCGCAGGTAGTCATGGATATGCGAGTCTGCATGTCATTAGAGATGCTATGTTGGAATTCAAGAAAAGAGGGAAATTCATTTACTGCTTTTCTAAATTCATGGACCAAAATTCGTATTATCTTGCTTCCATTGCAGACAAAATATACATGCATCCTTTGGGTTTTACTGACTTGAAGGGATTTCAGGTAGCCATTCCTTTTTATAAAGAGTTAATGGAAAAGATAGGATTGAAATTCAACATTTATTATGCCGGTCAATTTAAGTCAGCCACAGAACCATTTCGTCTTGAAAAAATGAGTGAACAAAACAGAGTTCAGCTAAGCGAATTTCTGCACGACAGATTTGACACCTATCTTGAAGAAGTCAGCAAGGCAAGGAACATGCCTCAGGAAGAGCTCAAAAAAATACTGGACCAATATCTGGCATCGTCACCTGAGAAAGCCAAAGACCTAAAACTCATAGATAGTCTGGCATATGAGACTGATATCATCACAGCTATGAAATCATCCATAGGCATTCAGGAAGATCAAAAAATCCAATTGGTTTCAGTAAATTCCTATTTTGATAATGTAAAAGACAAGGATACTGATTTTGGAGCTACAAATCGCATCGCTGTTCTATATGCAGAAGGCGATATCACTGATGCCAATGGTGAAGAAGGAGAAATTGGAAGAAATTATTTAAAAACAATTCGAGAAATTAGAAAAAATAATTCTATCAAAGCATTGGTGCTCAGAGTAAACTCAAGAGGAGGATCCGCCATTCAATCTGACGAAATGCTGAAAGAACTGGATCTTTTAAAAAATGCAGGAAAACCGGTTGTGGTCAGTATGGGAGATTATGCTGCCTCTGGAGGTTATTATATTTCTTGCCATGCAGATTCTATTTTTGCGGACAAACACACTCTGACAGGTTCCATTGGTGTTTTTGCGATGATTCCGGATGTGAGCACTATGTTGGACAAGAAGATTGGAGTTGACTTTGATACCATTAGTACAGGTCCTATGGCGGCCAAATTCAATCCGACATTTCCTTGGGGCAAAGCAGAAGGTGATATTATTCAAAACAACATAGATCATACGTATGACACTTTTTTAGGCGTGGTTGCCGGCGGTAGAAACAAATCGAAAGATGAAATCCACGCGATTGCTCAAGGTAGAATTTGGAGCGCAAGACAAGCTGAAATGAATGGCTTAATTTCTAAAACCGGGAGTTTGGAGGATGCCATAGTATGTGCTGCAAGAATGGCTTCCTTGGATCGTTACCGCACTTCTGAGTATCCAACCCGAAAAGATGCGATCACTCGTATCATCGATAAAATCCAGGGCAACGACAATGAAACCAAGTCCAAATTGTCTGAGACCGTGTTGAAAGCTAGTTTAGGCGAATATTACATATACTATTCTGAGTTGATGAACTTGAAAAAAAATAGCGGCATCCAAATGAAGATGATTTATCCTGTAGAGATCAGATAACAACAATGCAACCACTCGCGGAGAGAATGCGTCCAAAATCTTTGGACGAGATCATTGGCCAAAAACAGCTTGTAGGTCCGGATGCTGCTTTGAAAAATACCTTGTTGCAAGGGCATGTACCATCGATGATACTCTGGGGTCCTCCAGGAGTTGGCAAGACCACTCTAGCCCGTATAATCGCCTCAGAAATGAAGAGACCATTTCATATATTGAGTGCAGTCCAAGCAGGCGTAAAAGAAGTGAGAGAAGCCATTCAAAAAGCGGAAAGTTCAAAATTTTTTCAACAAAATTCATCAATTCTCTTCATAGACGAAATACATCGATTCAATAAATCTCAACAAGACGCTTTATTAGGGGCAGTAGAAAATGGAACTATAGCACTCATCGGCGCCACGACTGAAAATCCATCCTTTGAGGTGAATTCAGCACTTCTTAGCAGATGCCAAGTTTATATCCTGGAACCGATAGCTGATGATGATATGCTCTTACTGTGTGAGAGAATCGTTCAGAAAGATTATCTTTTTGAAGCTAAGAAAATACACTTTGATGAACTAAACGCCGTATTACATTTTTCAAGCGGTGATGCCAGAAAATTATGCAATATCTTGGAAATGATAGGTCATCTACCAGATCCTGAAATTCATATCACTGATGATCTCATCGCTCAGCTGGTGCAAAAAAACATTGCAAAATATGATAAAAATGGTGATCAACATTATGACATTGCTTCGGCAATGATAAAGTCTATACGTGGCTCTGATCCGCAAGCCGCGGTGTACTGGATGGCAAGAATGATCGATAGTGGTGAAGATGTGAGATTCATTTCTCGCAGGTTACTCATTTCAGCTGCAGAGGATATCGGACTTGCAAATCCAAATGCGCTACTGCTTGCTGAAGCCGGTGCTCGTGCTGCTGAAATGGTGGGCTTCCCTGAATCACGCATAATACTTTCTGAAGTTTGTATATATCTCGCATGTTCTTCCAAATCAAATTCTGCCTATATGGCAATTCAAGGAGCAATGCAAAGCTCTGCTCAATCCGGCCATCAGGCAGTACCACTCCATCTTCGAAATGCCCCTACTACATTAATGAAAAAATTAAATTATGGAAAAGAGTACAGGTATAGTCATGATTATGAAAATCATTTTGTGGAACAAGAGTATATGCCTGAATCGCTAAGCCATCAAAGTTTCTATATTCCCGCAAATAATCCCGCTGAAGAAAAAATAAGAGCTCAGCTTCTAGAAAAATGGAAAAACAAATATAAATTGTAGTATATTAGTCAACGTAAGATAAAAATCTTTGCTTATTTACCTTTTCCTTGAAATAATACCCAAACTGTATAAAACAGTATTTTAAAATCAAGGCCCAGTGACCTGTTCTCAACATACAATAAATCATACTTGAGTCTTTGTAACATTTCATCCAAGTCCGAAGCATATCCAAATTTCACCTGTCCCCATGAAGTAATTCCCGGTCTGACTTTGAGCAAATGTTTGTAGTGTGGAGCTTTCTCCATGATCTGTTCGATAAAATATTTTCGTTCAGGTCGCGGACCTACCAAAGACATTTCACCGATAAGGACATTGTAGAATTGCGGCAATTCGTCCAATCTCCATTTACGCATGACAGCACCCCATGGAGTAATTCGTGGATCCTGATCATGAGACAACTGAGGACCGTTATTCTCCGAATCGACGTACATGCTTCTAAATTTTAAAATATAAAATGGTTTAGCATTTAGCCCGATTCTTTGTTGTTTATAAATGATTGGTCCGGGACTCGATAATTTAGTGCGCAAGATGATGTAAGCTACAATCGGTGACAACAAGACCAAAGCTATAAAACTTACAACAATATCAATCAGTCGTTTGAAGAAAATCTGCCATTTAGGCATCATCTCTTGACGAATCTCAATCAGCACAGCTCCATAAACATGATTCATTTTTACGGAACCCAATAAGATATCATACATATCAGGTATAATACGAACGATCAACTTGTCTCCATATTCAAAAAGTGTGTCCAGAATCGTCTTCAATTTTGTATGCTCGGTGGATTCTATGGCAATAATGACCTCCTCAATATTCGATTGCTCAATCACCTTATTGAGATCCGGCAAGCCACCCAATTGTGGCAAATGTTGGATAAGATCATTTGACCTTCCTCCATTCGAATGGATATATCCTAAAAATTTGTTTCCCAGACTGAAGTGAGTCGATGTAATTTCTTTGAAAATGTCAACAGCTTTTTGATCACTACCAATTATTAATGTATTAAATCCTACAATCCCTCGTTTGAGTCTATTGCTTGTAAATGTGAGATAAATCAAACGGAACAATACTGTCATTCCAAATTGCAGTAAAAAATATCTCCATAATCCTTCGAAAAAATGATCTTCCAGGTGTAGATTTTTGTCGGCCATCAGGATAATGAAGACCAGCAAACATCCCAGAGAAGAAATAATTAATGTACCGGTAAAAACAGACCATCTGGACAAGCGGTATACATTGCGATACTGATCAGCCAAAAGATTGACCAAAAACCAAAAAGGCGGGATCAGCAACATTCCTTTGATCCATAAATGGGATGCACTGTTTTCTTGTCCAGGATTAAAAAATCCCGATCGTTGAAAATACACACAGATGAGATACCAAGCAAATGCGGTCAGAGCCACATCCACTATTTTGTATATGATATTTTCAATCTGAGTATTCATTCCATTTTACCTGTATATGATTTTCAGATTGTCTATCTGTACGACTTGATCTATTTCAGGTTTCTCTTTGTCGTATTGTAGCTGAATTACCGGTTGGTAAGAAGTTGCTCCTGAAGAATTGGTCAACTCTGTGAAATCAAAATAAACCTTTGTCCATTCTGTCTTAGGATTTAATCTTGCTACCACCAGATCAACAGGTGTAGAGCCAGGGATTATACCATAGAGTCCTACATAAAAATTCACCGTTGATTTGAAATGCAGCTCGATGTAAACGCGATTTGGTGTCACCGGAATATTGATCGATTTTTCATATCCTCCTATATAATTCTGATGAATACTATCTACCCTAATGATTCCGGAATTGGCTCCTTCATAACTGTCAGCAGATGCGCTCAAAACCATTTTTGTTTCCAGATCACCGTCGATGTCTTTTGTAAAAAAATGAGTAAAATCAAAATCTTCATTTAAAGGAAAAAACACGTCTGATTCATACTCATAGATTGGGTTAATCAGTGTGGAAAGGCCCGGAGCAAGCAATTGGCTTGTCTCATAAGCTTTAATAAAGGGATAAATGCGCGCTTCAGTCTGAGAGCCGTTAACTCTGATGCCGGGTGTAATCCGAATCGTTGAGTTTCCGGTAGATAAAACAGGGATATTGAATGGTATTTGGTAAGCTCCTGCATAATCTCCATTTACATACATCCAGGCATCTTGAAAATTGTGGTGAATACTCCCCTGATTTCCATTAGAAGAAAGTGAATAATTTTTAATATTAATATACGAGGGAACAGCTTCTTCAGTGTTAAAGCTACTGCAGCCAAAAAGAAGCATTACAGCAATAATGCTGCAAGCCAAGATGTAGTTTTGGTTCATTGTTCGGCTTCGATTTGTTTAACTATTGAATCGACTAAGGTCAATGCCCTTAATCCATCTTCTAGCTTCACTTCGGTTTCAGTGTTATTAACGATACTTTTACAAAAAGATTGTATCTCTTCGCGAATTGCATTGACGTCAGGAATGACAGGATTTTGAATCGATATATACTTCTTTCCACGATAGCTGTCAACCTCAAAGGAGTTCTCTACAGCCTCATCTCCCATAGTAATAATTTGGGTTTCTTTGGTCATCAGATCCATGCTGATATAAGCATCATCTTGGAATACCCTTATTTTTCTCATTGGTTTTACTGAAATTCTACTTGCAGTGACATTGCAGACCAAACCATTTGCAAATTCAATTCTAGCATTGCAAATATCAGCTACCCTGCTGACGATAGAAACCCCATTTGCAGCGATGGACTTGACATCACAACCTGCGATCCAAGAAATCAAATCCAGGTCATGTATCATCAGGTCGTGAACCACAGAGACATCAGTACCACGCGGATTAAATGAAGATAATCTATGTGCTTCAATGAATCTGACATTTTTGAGAAAGGGCTTTACGGCGAGAAAAGCCGGATTGTATCTCTCCACGTGTCCGATCTGAGCTTTGACTCCCATCTTTCTTTGCAGATTGAGCAGGGCTTCCGCTTCTGCAGGCAGCGAAGTGACAGGTTTTTCTATAAACACATGCTTCCCCATTTTCATCGCTTGTTCTGCTATTTGAAAATGAGTCATAGTTGGAGTCACTATATCAATGGCATCGCATTCACTGAGCAATTCATCCAAACTTTCAAAATAGCGCAGCTGATGTTGTTCACACAATTCTCTGGCGGGTCCGCTTTGGAGATCATGGCATCCAACAAAATCTATATCACTCACTTGTTTAATGCAGTTCAAATGGATCTTTCCCAAATAACCTAATCCAACCAATCCTAATCTCACTTTCATATCACAGATAAATTGATCTCCAGCTAAAAAGCAATACTAAAACAATAATAATAACGAGAATAAATAATAGGGATGTTGAGAGTACTTGCTTTCTGAATCGGTTCAAAAAATCGGCATCATTTGGATAGTTTTCCACGACTTCTTTTTGCCATCTCTGTGAAGAAATGAGCTGTTCCCAACCAAAACGAATTCCTTTGTCCATCATAGTTTTAATATACTTCAACGTAGATACCCGAATATAAAGATTGAATCCTATCAACAGTATAGCAATACTGATAATGATAATAGTTCCTAACATAAGTTTATGAATTCAGCAATTGAGGAATCACTTCATGAGCTGCCTGAATTGCAGCAGGCAATCCGGACAATTTTTTCCCTCCGGCAGTAGCAAAAAATGCTTGCCCCCCTCCTCCTCCTTCAATGTGCGAAGTTACTTTTTTCAAAAGTTGAGGTGCCGGATAAAGTCCAGCGATGTCTTCAGAAACATAACACATCAACTGTGGTTTTTCATCAGTTTGATAAGCCAATAATAGAATACATGGAGAAAGCTGCTTGCCCAATTGGAATATCAGATTTTTAGCTATTTTACTGTCATCCAGATTTACCTGAACTGCCAATGTTTGAATACCTTTAACTCGTACAGCTTGAGGTAACAAATTCTGATACAGTTGTTGAGCATCTTTTTCTTTCCATTCCAGAATTGTTTTTTGCAAAGATTTATTCTCTTCCTGAAGATGTATGATGCTATTGACGATATCGCGAGGATGATTCAGTTTTTCTTTAATTTGTTCCAGTAGCTGCTCTTGATCCAAAACATAATTTTCTGCACCGACAGCGGTCAACGCTTCTATTCTTCTAATTCCAGCAGCCACGGCAGACTCAGATACTATTTTCAGCATTCCAATCACCGCGGTCGATGGCACGTGACATCCTCCACACAATTCTCGGGAAAATGTTGAATCAAAAGTGATCATACGTACATTCTCTCCATATTTTTCACCGAAAAGCATCATCGCACCTTTCGTCTTGGCGATTTCTATGGGGATAGACCTATCCTCTATTCTTGGGACATTTTGTCTTATTTTTTGATTGACAATTTGCTCTATTTTCTTCAACTCATCCGGCTGTACTTTTTGAAAATGGGAAAAGTCAAATCTCAAATAATTGTCATTGACCAATGATCCTTTCTGGGTCACATGTGTCCCTAAAACTTCCCTCAAAGCTGCATGCAGCAAATGTGTTGCTGAATGATTGCATTCTATCAAACTCCTTCTCATCATGTTTATCTCACAAGACATTGACCTATCCAACGTAGCTGGTAATCTATCTACTACGTGCAGAATCAAATCATTTTCTTTTACTGTATTCAATATTTGAAGAGTTTCCTCACCTGCCTGTAATATTCCGGTATCACCAACTTGACCTCCTCCTTCAGCATAAAATGGAGTTTTATCCAGAACGAGATGATAATTCTTGTTTCCCTTAGCTGTAAACTCTCTCCATCGCAACACCCTTACTTCTGGTAAAGAAGATTGGTCATATCCCACAAAAGTCGTTTCTCCATCATTGAGAATATGCCAATCGGAATACTCTTTTTTGGCATCTGCCCGAGAGCGGTCTTTTTGCTGATTGAGCGCTTGTTGATAAGCAGATATGTCAACCTCCCAATCTTTCTCTCTGGCAATGAGCACCGTGAGATCTATCGGAAAACCATAGGTATCGTAGAGTTCAAATGCATCTTTGCCGCTGAGCTGCTTATTTGAGACTTGCAGGGTCTCAAATCTCTTGAGACCTGCTTCCAAGGTATGAAGAAACGAATGCTCTTCTTCATGGATTACCTTGGTGATCAATTCTCCTTGAGAAATCAATTCAGGAAAGGCTTCGCTCATTCCTTCTACCAATATTGGAACTAAGCGAAACAAGAAAGGATCTTTGATATTCAGGTAACTATAATAATATCTCACTGCTCTTCTCAATATTCTCCTGATCACGTAACCGGGACCGGTATTTGAAGGAATGGAACCATCTGCTATCGCAAAAACTATGGCACGGATATGGTCTGCAATCACTCTCATTGCCATATCGGATTTATCTTCTCTAGTGTAAGATCCTTTATAGAGGATACCTGAAAAGTTTTCGATAAATTGGATCGTAGGTGAAAAAATATCTGTATCGTAGCTTGCTTTTTTATTTTGTAAGACCATCGACAGCCTTTCAAATCCCATGCCTGTATCGATATGTTTTTCAGGCAGTTCCTCCAGGCTACCATCTGCTTTTCTGTTGAATTGAATAAAAACCAGATTCCAAATCTCCATGACATCAGGCGTCCCTGCATTGACCAAAGGTGCACCAGGATTTCTTTTGATTTCATCTTCTGATCTCAGGTCAATATGGATTTCGCTACAAGGACCACAGGGACCCGTATCCCCCATCTCCCAGAAATTGTCCTTTTTACCAAAAAACAAAATCCGATCTTCATCGACCCACTCCCTCCAGAAACGCACCGCTTCCATGTCCCTATCCAGACCTTCGCTTTCATCGCCACCGAACACACTGATAAACAATCTGTCCTTTGGCAACCTGTATTCTTCTGTCAAAAGCTGCCAGGCCATTTGAATTGCCTCTTTTTTGAAATAATCCCCGAATGACCAGTTGCCCAA
The DNA here is from genome assembly GCA_016710235.1 of Saprospiraceae bacterium. Lineage (NCBI taxonomy): Bacteria > Pseudomonadati > Bacteroidota > Saprospiria > Saprospirales > Saprospiraceae > Saprospiraceae bacterium. The sequence continues at coordinate 2,595,308 of JADJLG010000001.1, read as the reverse complement.
CATTTCAAACATCGTATGATGATAACCATCGGTCCCTACTTCTTCAAGATCGTTATGCTTGCCACTGACCCTCAAACATTTTTGCGTATCTGCTATCCGGCGAACTTCAGGTACCTTTGTTCCAAGGAAATAGTCTTTAAACTGATTCATGCCTGCATTTGTAAACATAAGCGTAGGATCATTTTTGACTACAATTGGAGCGGATGGCACAATTTTATGTCCCTTCTTCGCAAAATAATTCAAAAACCTTTGGCGAATTTGCTTCGAATCCATGTTTTTATTTTCTAAAATTATTTTCTAAAATATTGAATTTCTTTTATTTATAAAGATAATATATATATATATATTATTTTGCCGAACCAACTTACTCGCGAATTACGAGAAATTCTTAACTTTGTATGAATCAAACAAAACGAGTTTCGTCTCGGATCGCAAAAGTAATTAAATTACCACCGATGCTGAAATGAGAGGAGAAAAATACGTATACAACCCCCATACGCTCCAATTCGAGAAAGTCAAGCTTTCGAGGAAGAATCTCGTGCTGCGCGCATTTATGTTCCTGTGCGCAGTCGTAATCACCGCTATTATTTTCACTTTCCTCACATCTGAGTATTTTCCAAGTCCTGGAGAAAAAGCACTTCGCAAAGAACTGACACAAATGGAGTATCAGTTTCTTTCAATGAAAGATCAAACTGAAAAAGCTTCAAAAATTCTTCAAAACCTTCAGAACAGAGATGCCAAAGTTCATCGTGTACTTTTTGGAATGGATCCGATAGATCAAGGTCTGTGGGAATCGGGAGTCGGAGGACACGACCCTTCTTCTTATCTCAATCACTTAAAAAATTCCGGCTCGCTACGTGATATCAAAGAACAAGTTGGAAAGCTTGAAAAACAGTTGTATCTCCAATCAAAATCGCTCGATACTCTGGAAAAATTGGCGAGAACCCGAGAAGACATGATTGCCAGCATTCCCTCAGTAAAACCTGTTCGTATAGACAAGTTGGAGCGCAATGTTGAACAACTGTCGGGATTTGGTATCCGCTTGCATCCCCTTCACAAGATCAACAAAATGCATCAAGGTATTGATTTTACTGCGCCGGCAGGCACACCTATCCAATCCACAGGTGACGGTAAGGTAGTCAAAGTAGAAAATAAATCCTCCGGCTATGGACGCTCTGTCACCATAGATCACGGATTTGGCTACGTGACCTTGTATGCTCATATGAAGGATATTGTGGTGCGACAAGGTGAAAAAGTTACCAAAGGCCAAAAAATAGGTACTATAGGCAATACAGGCACCTCTACCGGTCCACATTGTCACTATGAGGTTCATTTCAATGGCAAACCAGTCAATCCAATCCACTACTGCATGGATGGTTTAGATCCAAAAGAATATCAGGAGATGGTCGAAAAAGCATCCATTGCAAACCAATCATTTGATTGATCATTCCTTTTACTCTTTATAAATTTATAGGAGTTTTTACTCTCTTTGCATCGACCTGTTTTATAAAGCCTAATTTATATCTCGAGGAAAGACAAGCACCAATTTAATTTTTAAAAAAAGGCATTAAGCGGTGCTTAATGCATAAGTATAGAAATTTTAGATAAGCCTTATTGTGCAGCGCAGAGATCTTTCAAGATTAATCTTCAAACCATGGCTGAATTGACTTTGCAGACTTTTAATCAAAATAAAAGAGGAAGATAAACCCTACTCTCCCCCAAGATTTTGAAGAAAATGCTCTATGTCTTCCATCATCTTCGCTTCCGACTTATTGATTTTCTTGAAGTTGTAGGCAATTTCATGACAGGTGTGCAGAATTAATTCTGTAGTCTCAGTATCAAAAAAGTAGGGATGCTCTTCGGCAAAAAGTTTGAAATCTCCTAATGCGTCTTCCGCACTGTAGCCTTCATCTTCAAGCCACTCGAAGATGGCTTCAACTTCGATCCCTCCATCTGTATCAAAATCATGTTTAGCACGATCTGTCTTTCTCCAGAAGTTGTTGATTTCAGAGTGGAGATGAGCAAATTCGTCAGGATGAACTGTACCATCAGCATCGGCAACTGCATAAAACAGATACGCTATTTTTTCATAAAAGGACTCAGATTTCTTCATCTATGTGCAGACTATTCTACTGGTTGAGCAAACAATAATATTTCTATATGTGTTGTCGCGAACTATTCTTCCGCTGCCTGACCTTTTACATACTTATCATAAATATAGACCGGTATCTTGCTGTGAGCAAAATGTTCTACGATAATTGGTTCTACCTCATTCCAATCTAGACCTCCTACTCCTGTGGCTACTTTAGGCAATGCAATACTTTGAATATTGTTTTTTTCTATCTCATGCACAAGATCTTTCAAGCAATGTCTCAGATTGTGCAAACTTGCTTTTCCCGGATGACTGGAATTCGTCTGCGGTGCTTCCTGCGTCATCAGATTGAATATCTTCTTGTGATTGATTCCTTGCCACAACCAGACACTTCCCGGTTTTGGGTGATATGTCTGACAGAAATGCCTAAAATCTTTATAGAGGGAAGGAAAATCTTCTCTTAGATGTGCTGCCAATCCGGAATCAAAATGATCCATCGGCGCAACTCCGTGTGCGATAGCGTCCGCTTTACTCAACAAGATGTCTCCTTGTACTTTCTTTATCATGATTTCTCTTAATTTATTGATGATTTTAATTCTAAAAACTAAGCTAATTCTTCTCTTCAGCTTCTTCGCAAAAATACTCAACCGAAAGGATATCAAAGGAATTAATCTAATGAAAAAAAGTGCTATCCGTTTTGACGACTCAGATCTTTTCAAAGATCACATTCCCAAGATTTCAGTGATTTCAATCAAATGATCATCAGGCTCTTTCTTCGATTTGATCGCCTTGCTGAAAGGTGTGAATTCCACATTTTGGTGGACGATACCGACCATCACATTTTGTTTACCTTGCATGAGTGCTGTTACAGCTTCATAGCCCAACCTGCTAGCGAGTAAACGATCGGCGGCACTTGGTGAACCTCCCCTTTGCAAATGACCGAGCATCGTCACACGGAGATCATATTCAGTGGTTCTTTCCTGGATAAGTTTTGCGATCTCCATACTATTGCCAATATGGTTTCCTTCTGCTACGATTACTAGTCCAAACAGTTTCTTTCTCCTCAATGACTTTTTCAACTTTTCGATTAACCCGTCAATATTCGTTTCCACCTCAGGCACCAAAAAAGCACTGGCACCGGAACAAATAGCTGTGTAAACTGCTATAAATCCTGAGTGCCTGCCCATAACTTCGATCAGAAACAGTCGATTGTGAGAATCGGCAGTATCCCTGATCTTGTCGACAGCCTCTATAGCGGTATTTACCGCAGTATCAAATCCTATTGTAAAATCGGTACCGTAAAGATCATTATCAATCGTTCCAGGCAGACCGATGATAGGCATTTTGAATTCCTTGTTAAACTGAAGGGCGCCGGCAAATGTGCCATTGCCACCTATCGCCACCAATGCATCAATATCATGTTCCACCAAATTGGCATAAGCCGCTTGCCGCCCCTCAACAGTCATAAATCTCTGACTTCTCGCAGTCTTCAAAAAGGTACCCCCTCTCTGGATAATATTTGCTGAGTCGCTGATTTCCAACCTGTCAATTTCACCATCTATCATACCTTCGTAGCCACGTTGTATGCCATACACATGCAAATCATGGAAACTCGCCGTCCTGATTATTGCTCTGACTGCTGCGTTCATGCCCGGAGCATCGCCACCTGAAGTAAACACAGCTATTCTTTTGATGTCTTGCATTGGTCTAATTCGATAAAGAATGCAATATATGATAACGAACTATTCCTTCCAAAGGTCTTCGCAGTATTTGTGGTAAGGGCAGCTTTCTCTCCCGACAATAATCGTCCAATATTTCCCGAATTTGAAATGCAACACCGCCTATAAAATAGAGCCCTTCAATCCTTTGTCTATCCAATAAGGGATTTGCATAAAAATTAAAAAAATCATCTATTGACTGGACTATGATATCACGACAAAGACTCCTGTCAATATTCTGAAGCACAAATCGAGCAATCATCCCCAGAAGGTTGGCTTTATCCTCAGCCTTGTAAAATTGAGGGATCCAGTTCTGCTGATCCATCCCTGTAGCTGCAATAAAGGCATTCGAGATATCCGGATCTACTTTGCCAGAGTAAAACAACTTGACAAACTTTCTACCAATGTCAGCTCCGCCGCCTTCGTCTCCCAGTATATAGCCCAATGATGACGACTGGTCCAGAATCTGATTTCCGTCTGAGATACAACAACTACTACCCGTGCCCATGATTGAAACCAAAGATGGCAGTCCATTTTCCACAGCTCTACAAGCTCCCAAGAGATCAGAATGAACGTGTATCTCCACAGAAGGAATAATCTGACCGATTAAATCCTTCATGATTAGCTGGCCTTGGTCTCGACAGCCCGCTCCATAGAAATATATGGATTTCCAGGCATAACGCATCCTCACGATGTGGAGTGCTTCGTGCAAAGTGGATGATATGGCGGATCCTGACATAGTCAATGGATTTAGTCCCGGTGATTCCCATCGATCTATCATCGTGGTGTTCTCCAATACTGCCCACTCCGTTTTGGTAGAACCTGCATCTGCCAGTAATATCATGCATGCAATGTAGAAAAATCCATGCATTGTGTAAACATTCTACTCAAAACTTTGATTTACAGCATAAATATTTTCCCGTGATCAACAAAATAACAGTAATAGGTGCAGGTACCATGGGCAATGGTATAGCACACGTTTGTGCTCAATTCGGCTTTGAAACAAAGCTTTGTGATATCTCAGATTCAGCACTGGACAAAGCGCTCCAGACCATCTCAAAAAACTTGAACAGACAAGTTGAGAAAGGGATCTTGACCTTCGAAGAAAGTCAAGCCGCATATAATAGAATAAGTAAGTATAGCTCCATTAGTGAGGCCGTTGCAGAAGCCGATTTGGTCATTGAAGCGGCTACGGAAAATGAAGCGGTCAAACTGAAAATATTTGCGGAAATTGATAATGCTGCCCCTCCAAATTGCATTCTAGCCTCAAACACTTCGTCAATATCCATCACAAAAATTGCCGCAGCAACCAAACGCCCGCAGCAAGTGATCGGAATGCATTTTATGAATCCGGTTCCTGTGATGAAACTTGTTGAAATCATTAAAGGCTATTCAACTCAGGAAACTGTATGCGAAACGATCATAGATCTATCAGAAAAATTGGACAAAATCCCAATCGTTGTGGAGGACTTTCCGGGATTCATCGCCAACAGAATTCTGATGCCTTTGATCAATGAAGCCATCTATTCTCTACATGAAGGAGTAGCCGGAGTATCAGAAATTGATCAAATCATGAAACTCGGGATGGCGCATCCCATGGGTCCTCTACAACTCGCAGATTTCATCGGATTGGATGTATGTCTGTCGATATTGAGGTTACTTCATCAGGGTCTGGGATTGGACAAGTACACACCTTGCCCACTGCTTGTAAACATGGTCACCGCAGGAAATCTAGGGGTAAAATCCGGCGAGGGATTCTATACCTATACTCCTGGAAAAAAAGATCTCGTGGTTTCTTCACATTTTTCTCATTCTTCACACTTTTCTCATTATTCTCATTTTTCACATTAACTGCCAAACAAAATTCAATGCCTAACTGGATACAATCTGTGCTGGGGATGAAATGTCCCGCTTGTAGAAAAGGAAGTCTTTTTCCCAACAATAAACTGTTCGATTACTCTTTTACAATGAACGAGAGATGCGGAGTTTGCAATGAAGAGTTTTTTCGTGAACCGGGATTCTATTACGGTGCTATGTTTCTGAGTTACATCATTTCGGCATTCTTCAGCCTCATCTTTGTAGGCACTTTGATATTAGTATTTCATATGGATTGGGTTCTTGCAGTAGGATTACTTGCCTTAACGCTTGCCGTATTTTTTGTTTTCCTTTTCAGGTTGGCAAGATCACTTTGGATCCACATATTGGTGAAGTACAAGCCAAAAGAAAGGAGGGCATAGCGGAGAAAGCAAATTATCCGGTTTTTACTCCCTTGCAGGCCATTGATCATGATGAAAAACAATTCCTCTATTCGATTTTTATTGTCCTCTTTATGGTTATGTCGATGATGTTTGGGAACCAGATGAAATTCTTTTCAAATCAGAGGGCAAGTATTCACCATTTTAGTCTTTAAAGTAAGCGAATTCCCTTATTTATACCATGTTTAATCTTGCTGATTGGAATTATGGAAAAGTAAATTCAATTCTTTTGATTTCCTGATTTTACTGTAATTTTATAGCAGGAATTAAATTTATCATACTTCTATTATTTGGACAATCCCCTACCATGAGAATTTATTTCATCTGTTTTTTTGCCTGGATGATGACTACAATGTCGTATTCACAAGAATTTACAATATACAAAACTCAAACCTCTTTCGGTCATGAGATTGTAAAATTGCGCCTTAATGACTGCAGCGATAGCAGCACAATGATTATGCGCATAAATGGATTTTACGATGAATATCATTTCAATTCGAATAAACATATAGAATATAGTGATGATTCCTATTATGTACAAACTGATGAATCACTAAATAAAGGACCACTCACAAAATCAAGGTCAATTTTCAGTAGTCGCCCGTTTTTCGACGGTGGAATTCAATCCTTTGCACTTGACTATCAAGGCATACATTATATCGGATTGCAAGATGGAAGACTGAAGTACATGCCCTACAAATACAAAAGGGATTCTCTTGCGAGGACTTTATCTACACTAAAACCCGGCTTGCAGTGGGAGGCTTTGACGATACTCCATGACAAGCTTTATGGCATCACAGGAGCTGTTATTGAACAAAATTATTTTGATTCTACGATGCTCTACGAAATACCTCTGGATAAGCCGGACTTACCGGTCTATATCATGTCTCTCCGCTTTGATTCTGCCAACCTTGCCGGTCCTTATAATGCCGTAAGAATGTCGCTCAACCAGTACTTTCATTCATGTGACTCTGTAGATCTCTATCTGACTCTCGTTTACAATTTTAGCAGCCCTAAATCAGGTGTGGAAGTTTATCAGATCAACCTCAGAGACAAAACCCAAAAACTCGTCTGCAAGAAATCTTCCTTAAACGGAGAATACTCTTTTACCTCTCTGGCTCATGAGTCTGAGTTTATGTCATCACGCTGCGTCCTCGCTCTGGACCTTGACGAAGATGGAAGCAGCGGTGATTATACCAATGGCAATAGCTTCTATGCACCCTGCCCAACGGACAGCATCTCCCTTTGTGACGATGATCTCTATATCCACTCCATATACCCCATCGACAGCCTACAACTCGAATTTTATCTGCCGCCATTGGACGGCCTCAACGAAAACTTACTTTGCACCAGCTCTGATCCAAACTTTCTCATCGTCCAATCCGGACCTCAAAGGCTCTCTGTTTACAATAAAGCATCAGCGAGTACCATGGACTGGAAAGCTCTGATTCAGTCACTGCGATATCACAATCTCCTGCCAGTCCCTACAGAAGGCTCAAGGGAGCTCCGCATCAAGATGTACGCCAAAGGCCAACTGGTAGATGCTCTCGTCACCATCGACATCCCGAGATTACCTGAAGCAGGCTCATATGGGGAATATACAGTTTGTAGATCAGACCCTCCGTTTGATCTATTCATTGCTATTCAAGCCCCAAAGAACAAAGGGGGCAGATGGCTTGAACCACTCCACGAAGTTAATACCGGTCAATTCACACCCGGTATAGATTCGCAAGGCATATATACCTATGTGCTGGATAGGCCTCAGTGCTATAGTGACAGCGTCAGGGTAAAAATCACATACTATCCACAGACTCCCTTCAATCTGGGCAGAGACACTGTATTGTGCCAATCCACTGACTTTATGATAGATCCGCACACAAGCCTCTATGTACCGACCTGGAGTGATGGGAAGAAAAGGTTCTCCTGGAATGTCAACTCTCCCGGATGGTATTGGGCAGAAATCAAAGATACCAACTGGTGTATCACAAGAGACTCGATCTTTGTTGATTTCCGTTCCGGTCCTGTCGAAGAACAGTCTTCCGTAACAGTTTGTAGAAACAAAAATTTTGTGTACAAAAACAAAAGTTATTCCTCCGGACAGACCATAAGAGACACCATCAGCAGGAATTCCCAATGTGACAGCATCTATATCATTGAGCTAAAAGAAGCCACACAAGTCTTTAAGACAGATAGCATCTCCATATGTGAGGGAACAGAAATACCCTACCGGAACCACTGGCTAAAACCCGATAGCATTTACTTTTTTAACCTACCCGTTCAGTCGTATGCCTGTGATACCAGCTTGACAGTGATTACTTCACGCAAGGATTTGCTGCGCTACAATACTGACTTCATGATATGCCCGGATAGTATTTTATGGTATAAAAATCACTCTTATGCCCCTGGTAGAACATACCACTTGATTATACCCGGTACAGGAACAGACTGTGATACTATAGAGCAACTGAATGTAATCTCCTTTCCTAAAAACTCACTCAAAATCACAGGTGTATATAGTGCTTATCTCGATGATCAATTGATTTTGCAACTGTATGCAGATAGCAACAAACTGCGTCAATACCAAATCCAACCATTGGACGATCAAATCATGGAATTGGATAAAAATGAAATCCATGTCAGAGTGATGAGATCTCAGGATTATACCCTTGATGCTATAGATGAAAATGGTTGTGGTCTCAGCTCCACATTCAGCATACAGCTGCTGGAAAAAACTGCTATATATGTTCCAAATGTTTTTTCTCCAAATGGAGACATGGTCAATGACAAGTGGACTGTATTCGCCAGCCCGGGCTTAATCATCAAATCCTGTTCGATATTCAATAATCAAGGTCAAAGGGTATTCTTCAGTGATTCGTCGAATCCGGAATGGGATGGGACTTTCCTTGGACAAGCTCTCAATCCCAATGTCTTTGTGTACATCATAGAATATGAAAACAATAAAGGATTCATGAATAAATTGGTGGGTGATATCACCTTAGTAAAGTAATCTTATCAAATATCCCAGAGGAGTACATTGTAATAACACCGACCTCCGATGCAGTGCAAAATCGCTTTTATATTCTTGACTCTGGTTCTGATTTTAAACTTTGCTGCCACAGTGGATTTAAAAATTACTATTGGGAATGTTTTCTGTTTTTGAAGAATCATATGATTATGTTTAACATTCCAACTTATACCCATTCCAATTTTAATGGTGTTGATTGTAGTGTCGGACCGCAGTAGCTGGCAAACTACTACTTAAAAGATCACAAGGTATTTTTATATTATTATATTATTTCAATTTATCATATTTTTATTTCTATTAAAAGACATACTGGCAAATTATTCATAACTTTAAGCATCTTTAAACAAAATCAATTATTATGAACTACAAAGTAAATTGGATGGCAATAGTTGCCTGTGTTATTGCCTGTATGGGTATCGGTTTCCTATGGTACGGTGCTCTATTTCAAGCGCCGTGGATGGCAGGAAACGGAATCACCATGACAGATGACCACTCCAAAATGTTGAAAAACGGAGTTGAAATTCCAATGTCAGCAACTCCTATGATTCTCAACACCGTCGCGATGATCGTGTACGCATTGCTGATCAATTGGTTAATCAACAAAAGCAATGCTAACAACCTTGTTTCGGGAGCCACGATCGGATTCATCATCGGTTTGATCAGTTGCATCCAAGTATTCATTGGCAATTTGTTTGCCGCAAATTCGAATACGCTCAGTATGGTCAATGGCTCTTATGCCTTGGTTGTATTTACTGTAATCGGGGCAATATTAGGGGCTTGGCAAAAGAAATAAACGTGCTGTAGATCAATCTCACATGTCATGATTGAAAAGATCGATTTGAAGGTCTGATCAATCCTCCAGACAAGCTCACAATAAAAAAGACCGGGTACATTCCGGTCTTTTTTATTAAAATCCTCAAAGTTGTCATTCTGCATAACTTATGAATAACATCATCGTTATCATCATAAATCTTAAAGTCGAGGCAAGCTAGAAAGTACCAAACGAATTCATTCAACCCAAAAATGCAATCTTGCTTTCCCAAAGCGAATTTGAGTCTACATGATCCATTACATTGCATGTAAATTGTGATCTTTGGGATTCATTTCAAATGAACTTATGTCGTCTCTTCATCAATTTCAAGAACTTGTCAAGGAATTTTTACCACTAAACCTTCCTGAAAGCAGAATACCGGATCCTCAGCTACCCCATGCTCCTAAGCGCAATATTTATGGATTGTCTAAGGATGATAAACATCTTGCTGTCCGGAATGCACTCCGGTATTTCCCTTCGAAATGGCACCATATCTTGATAGATGAATTTGCTCATGAGCTGAAGCAATACGGAAGAATATACATGTATCGATTTCTTCCCGACTATGAAATGAGGGCAAGGCCGATAGAACAATACCCTTGTGTTTGTAAGCCCGCTGCTGCAATCATGCTTATGATCCAAAACAATCTGGACCCGCTCGTAGCAAAATATCCTCAGGAATTGATCACTTACGGAGGTAATGGTGCGGTGTTTCAAAACTGGGCTCAATATAGACTTTGTATGAATTACCTGAGTCGAATGAGCCTGAAACAAACCTTGGTATTGTATTCAGGACATTCCTTGGGATTGTTTCCGTCAACTTCATTTGCTCCGCGTGTAGTTGTAACGAACGGTATGATGATTCCAAACTATTCTACCAAGGAAGACTGGAACAAATTCAACGCATTGGGTGTAACTCAATACGGACAGATGACTGCGGGTTCATTTATGTATATTGGACCACAAGGCATCGTTCACGGTACCACGATCACCTTACTCAATGCAGGTAGGATGAACTTCGGCAACTCAGATCTAAGGGGCAAATTGTTTATCACTTCCGGATTAGGAGGGATGTCCGGCGCACAGTCACTTGCAGCCGTAATCACAGGCGCCACTTGCATCATTGCAGAAGTTGATCCGGATGCCATTCACCAGCGAATACAAGACAATTATATTGATGCAGCACATGTATACCATGAGCTCCCGGTTATTTTCGAAAAAGCTCAAACTTACATCGGTGATCAAGGCATTTGTCTGGTCTATGCCGGCAATGTGGTTGACCTTTGGGAATATGCAGCTCGCCATAAAATAAGCGTTCATTTGGGTTCAGATCAGACTTCCCTTCACAATATAGATGACCTTGGCTATTGTCCAGGTGGTTTGAGCTTTGTGGAAGCGAAAGAACTTCTTGCTTCGGACAAAAACAAGTTCATGGAAGAAGTCAGAAAAACTTTGAGGAGACATGTCGATGCTGTCAATATTTTGCATCAACAGGGAATGTATTTTTGGGACTATGGCAATGCATTTCTGAAAGAAGCCGCTCTCTCAGACGCAGATATTATCGACGACTCACGGCCTTCCGGCTTCCGCTATCCATCATATGTGGAAGATATCATGGGTCCCCTTTGCTTCGATTATGGCTTCGGTCCATTCAGATGGGTTTGCACCTCAGGTTCTCTGGAGGATTTACGTCTCAGCGATCAAATCGCTGCTGAAACTTTAATGCGTTTGGAACAGAATTCGGAGGGCAACAGAAGACAACAATATCAAGATAATATCAGATGGATCAGGAGCGCAGGGGAACAACTTCCGGTGGTAGGATCAAAATCAAGGATTCTCTATGCCGATGCTGAAGGAAGAATACAGATTTCTCTGGCATTTAATGAGGCTATAGCTCAAGGCAAAATAGGTCCGGTAGTTCTCGGAAGAGATCATCATGATGTTTCCGGTACCGACTCCCCGTTCCGGGAGACTTCAAATATCTATGACGGATCCCGCTTTACAGCTGATATGGCTGTCCACAACGTCATTGGAGATGCTTTCCGAGGGGCTAGTTGGGTATCCCTGCACAATGGAGGCGGCGTCGGTTGGGGTGATGTCATCAATGGGGGATTTGGCATGTTGATTGATGGAACTGAAGAAAGCAAAGTGCGTATCGAGCAAATGCTGTTTTGGGATGTAAACAATGGTATCGCCCGAAGAGCATGGGCAAGAAATCCGGGAGCGATTCAAACCATACAACTTGCCATGGACAATTTCCCAGACCTCGAGGTTACCCTGCCCAATATTGTAGAAAATGAGCTTACAAAAAATATATTTTGACAAAAGAAAGCTACATTTGTGAGAACAATTAAACTTATATCATACAATCAAAATCGAGTCCAATTATGATGAACGAAAAGGTAAGCCAAATCATGACGAGCAATTTGATCACAGTGAATCCAAATGACAATTTGCATGACATCAAAGAAATCATGATCAGCAAGAAAATACAACACGTTCCGGTCACCGAAGACAGACAATTGAAGGGCATGCTTTCAATGAATGATATTTTCAAAAAATGCAAGGAGCAACAAGATTTGAGTAAAGTTACTGCCAAAGATGTCATGACTCCCAAAGTGGCATACATAGAACCTTCAGATAAAATTGGAACAGCTGCTGAAGTATTTATGGAGCATTTGTTTCACGCTATACCTGTTATTGAAAATGGTGAATTGGTAGGCATCGTCACTACTTTTGATGTCTTGAAATATGCCTACGACAAGGAATATCCACCTCACGCTTAATTTTTAAATAGAGCTTGTACTCAAAGTTTTACAGTACATGAAAAATTATTATATATAAATTTCATGTGCTGTTTAATTATTTCCTTACTTTTGTAACAAACCACACTTTCATGCCACTTTGGTACGGCTTTTTATTGATTTTCTTTGCTGTTTTGGTCATAGCTACCATTGCTGCGTGCGTAAGTTATGTCCAAAAATACAAAAGGAATGCTGAGCAATTAGCCCTTGATAAAGAAGCAGTGAAACTGCAATTCGATCAGGTAAGGAAAGAAAAATTGGACCTGAGCGACAAATTCGAGCAGTTACAATCTCAGGAGAAAACTTTTAGGGTCGCTTATGAAGACTGGAAGTCCAAATATGAATCAATAGAGCATAAGTATCTCCAGTTAAGACGTGAATTTGACCAAATGGGCAATACTCAACAAACGACGGACAAATCATTACCAAAATTTTCAGAGTCAATTCAACTACTAGATGAAAAATTGGAAAGTTTGTCACAGCAGATCAAAACACTTGCGCAGACCCAACAACATTCAGATCCTGAGCTCGTCTCGGAAATGAGATCCTTGCTCAATCAACATATGTTGATCCTTCAACAAGTTATCGGCGAAGAGACTTTTACAAAACTGAGCTTGGCTCATGCTGCTCCAACTGATCCGCTTGTCTGGATTGTAGGCATTGATGAAAATGTAAAAGAGAAACTAGTGTCCTCAGGAATTCGCAGTTTTGAACAAATTGCAGAAATTTCCCAAAAAGAAATGAGAAATTGGTTTGTACTTTTCGAGGACGTAGACCAGAATTTAATCGAATCCTGGCCATTGCAGGCACAAGCCATTCTCAAAACAAAAAACAAAGACAAAACTGAACAGGTTTAATTCTGAATTTTCGGGTACTAGCTCTCCACCATTCAAAAATTTGTACCTTAAATATATTATAGTTTGTAAGAAAGGAATTTCACGCATAAATTCGATTCCGGAAAAACTAACTAACTGGAGTATTCAAAACACTAATTTCAAATTGACACTGGAATCTGCTTTGGTGATTCCCTGTGAGAATCTAATGGGAAATAAAATCAAGGAATCTGATTTGACCAAATGATTTTAAAAAGCAATAGTTGAGTAAAATCGTTCACCCAAAAATGAGGGACTTGATCCTTACTCTACCGAGGATCGCGATAACTATTAAGGGAGTAAACTTATCTTTTTTCAAAATTACATTTGGATCAATATTCAAGGAACGATTGCGGCTGTAACTAAACAATCATATAAAATCAATTCTCATGGATTATGCACGGTCCATTGTCCTTCATTTGGAGTCAATTTCGATCATAATCAATTTCCAAGGTAAAACCCTAAGGTTAAACCACAATGGATGAATACGCTCATTTAATAACTAAAAACAATATTCATTCGCAGCAATCATTTTACCTGCAATAGACCTTCTTAATTCTTTCACATTGACCGGCTCATACCTCGCAAATCGTTTCACACCCATGAGCATTATTTTAAGTTCATCACCTGTAGCAAAAGAAGCTAGTGCATCTTGAGCGTTTTTGACCAATCTGCTCTGAGCATCCCAAAAGAAAACCTTCATGATTGCTTCATAAATGGACATTTCTTCCTCTGTTTTCCTTGAAGAAAGCTTTTGAAGTCTCAATAACACAGACTCTGCATTGTAAAGGTCAATCATCATATCTGCGACATTCATCAGCAATTCTTGTTGATCTTTAAGTTCATGTTTTCCATCCATCTGGTATTTCACAGCAGCCCCGGCTACCATAAGAGTCATCTTTTTAAAATCCTTTGCTGATCGAATTTCCTTGCCATAGCGACCCTCCGGTTGACTCATATCCGGCAGGCTCGTCAATTCCTTCTGAACATCCCACGCAGGCCCAACCAGATCTAGTTTCCCTTTTAAAGTTCTTCGCAAAATCATGTTAATAATCAGCATCCGATTGATTTCATTGGTACCCTCGTAAATTCTATTGATTCTGGCATCCCGATAAATTCTGGAAATGGGAAATTCCTCACTAAAACCATTGCCTCCGTAAATCTGCACCAATTCATCCACAACGTAATCCAGTACCTCAGACCCATAAATCTTAATTATGGCACATTCGACAGCATACTCTTCTGATGCTTCCAACATGGCTGCACCGTAACTGCTACCTGAATTCAATAGAACTGTCTTGTGATCATCCATAAGATCGGAAACTCGGTATACCGTGCTCTCCAGGGCATACGTTCGGATCGCCATTTCGGCTAATTTGTATTGTATCGCACCAAAACCAGATATGGCTTGTTGGAATTGAACACGTTCATTGGCATATCTTACACCCAGGGTCAAGCACATTTTACATCCTCCCATCGACATGACACCGAGTTTATATCTTCCTACATTCAAAACATTAAATGCAATTAAATGCCCTTTTCCGACCTCACCTAGCACGTTGCCCACCGGTACTTGCACATTCTCAAAAAACACCTGCCTGGTAGAAGATCCTTTGATGCCCATTTTATGTTCTTCCGTTCCTAAGCTTAACCCCGCTGTGCCTTTCTCTACTAAAAATCCGGTAAACTTGTTCCCATCAATTTGGGCAAAAACTGTAAATACATCTGCGAAACCGGCATTGCTGATCCACATTTTCTGTCCATTCAGAATATAATAATTACCGTCTTGACTAAGATCAGCGCGAGTTTTGGCAGCTAAGGCATCACTACCGGATCCCGGTTCAGTCAAACAATATGCAGCTTTCAAAGTCCCGGCAGCCAGGCCTGGCAAAAATTTCTTCTTTAGTTCTTCCGTACCAAAATAAAATAAAGGCAACATCCCTATTCCGGTATGTGCAGCTAAGGAGGTGCTGAATGATCCATTCCCCCTACCCAACTCCTCAGAAATAAGCGTATTACTATGGGTATCCAAGGGTGCCCCACCATACTCTTCAGGTATGTGTGCGCCCAGTAGTCCCAATTCTCCAGCTTTATTCAGGAGTTCTACCTGATGATCAAGTTCGTTACCATACTTCCAAACTTCGGTTTCTATAAACTCTCTAACGGAATCTCTGATCATAAGTTGATCTTCTGAAAGATCCTCAGGAATAAAATTAGACTCAATATCGGTGTCCTTAATCAGGAACTCCCCACCCTTTAATAATGATGCCATGTCGAATGTTTCTAATAAAATGAAAGTTAGTGCGATTTGTTTAAATATACTAAGAAACCGATTGGCAATCAAGAAAATGTCAACTCCAAAGGCTTAAAATGTCATTGCTGAATTCTCATTTTGACTGTTCATTAGCATCAATAAAATGGTTTTAAAAACAAATTGGCTAAATCCTCTTTTCCTGAACTGTATTAGACTTTTCTTCAATAGCACTATGAGTAAACCAGGTTTTGAAATTCCCAAAAATTCTATAAAAAGACGGTCTTGTGAATCGGAGCATTTTATGACTGATCAAATAATTCATCACCTTATATTCTATCCAATGATGAAATGGAAGCAAGAACGATATGATTCCAATCTTGATGGCTAGCATTTTCCAAGGTTCTCCATGAGCAAGATGGTGAATTTTCTGATCAAGAATTAAAATAATAAATTCAAAAAGCATGATAAATGCAACAAATCCTGAAAGTCGTATCGTCCATTCCGGCCATTTATAAGTTCCCATTAGTATTATTGCCAAAAATGCCAAAGTAAGAACTATAATGATCCCCATATATTGGAGATTGAATCTACGTTCATTGATTCTTGCTAAATTATCCAACTCATTTTGTCTTATTTTTTCTTCATTACTCAATTTCAGATTAAACATTTGCTCAGAATTTGCGATTGATTGCAACGAATCTTTATACATCATTTGAAGTTGATTATATTTCAATGCATTTTTGTAATCTCCTATATTTTTGTACTGTGTACACAATTCTATAGTCACATTTATCACGCGAGGTAATACATCTAGTCCTTTAGACTTAAGAATAGCTTTCTCAAATGCTGCAATACTTTTTGTCACTTGGTTTGTGCGCTGATAAAATTGACCCAATCTCCAATAAAAGTTAAATGCATAGTAAGATTGAGACTTATCAATAAGAAATTTCTCAGCCAGAAGATTATAATATTCCGCAGAATCCAGATGATGATCAGCCTCGGATATATAAGATTTTATTTTATTATACAAATAGCAATCCGTTTTCTTAAGTAGATCTAGCTCTCGTGGAGCATACAACTCATAGTACATCTTTATTTTTTTTAAATCAGAGTTTTCGATATATACTTGACGAAGGGTTGCTGAAGCTTTGTCCTCAAGATCTATATCCATTTTGGCTCGCGCCCAAATTAAAATATTAAGGATCTCTTTTTCATCAAATTGGGCTGTGTCAATATTGTGCAATACTTGCATCTTTGATACGCTATACTTATACAAGAGAGAAGTATCGACTTTATTCATCTTTTTGATACTCCTTTCGGCATTAAAGAATGCATCGTAACTTTTATAATTCGCATTTAAAATTTGATAGTACTCTCCTATTTCAAACCAAAGTTCAGATTCATATGAACTAAAATCATATTTGTCACAGACTTCCTTTGCTTTCAATAAAAATCTGAAAGCCTCAAGTTTGTCACCTTTGAAACCGAAAGATCTGCCAGCACTGACATATGACTTTACCAGCAACAAATATTCTTTATGTTCGAGAGATTTATTGATAGCAAACTGTGCAAGAGTGTATGCTCCCTGCACCTTGCCCCAGGTGAGATAAAGCGATGAAATTGATAAAATATATGCGATCAATGTATGTTGATCGTCGTCCATTAGAGTTATCACAGAACTATAATCATCAAATAATGGCTGATGTCTTTCATTTAAAAAATGAAGCCAAGATTTTTTCTCAAAGTATATAACAAGTTTACAGTATTCACTGATTGGTTGGTCAAGCTTTGCTTTCATGATTTGAGAGGTCAGTGCACTATCCTTTTGGTGCGCTTCCATAGCATAAAAGCCAGGAATATCATAAACTTCAGAATCTCTGATAGTCTGAGAGGATCCATCAGATCCAAGCAAGGTCTGACTCGCAAAGGCAAATGCCAAAATGAGTAATTTGACCCTACCAATATTTCTATGAATAAACCCAGTAATTGTGTTCATATTTGATTGTGCTGGACTCGATGGATGATTGAATATTTCATATTAAGCACTTGTGATAATATTTGAGAAATGTTGGATAGTAACATTTTTCCATTTTCATACACTAATGATTAGTGTTTGATACACATAAAATGTACCCAGAATTGATAAAATATATAATATATGTTATTCTATAATATGTTATTTACTAGTAATTAAATACTTAAATATAATAAAAATAAGCTGCATTTTATTTCTGAACCCAATCAAACCGAATAATATATTCATTTTAAAAATTTCAATTATCTTTAATTCACTCAATTTAAAAAAATTCACTTTTAAAAACCAATAATTATCATGAAACAAGTATTATTCTTTGGACTAGGTGTACTATTTGGATTTTTCATATTTTATTTCAATATGACTGATCTGCCCCTGTTTGTTGAAGACTGCAATACGACAACATTGAGGATGCTACAGTACAATACATTACAGGAGGAGTCTTCAAATACTGCACGAAGAACCATTGATTTGGCCAGACAGAATATCCTCCATAACGATTCTACAATGAACAGGTATTTCACGATTTCTAAAGATATGGTGGCATATATGTACAGTATGTATAGTAACCCTCAAGTGGCCGGTTTTAGGCTTGTTCCTGGGGATGCAAATTATACAACTAATACCCAAAGCTTATTTTATTGTATTCCGATTGACGTTAATTTACGCGAAATGGGGAATGACACCGATCCCATTATTTACTATAAATCAGCAAGTCCCATGATAAGACCATGCCCACCTGCATGTGATTAAGATCACTCATAAGATTATTCAGTATCTCCTAGCGTTTGTAAAAATATTGAATCATTGCTTTTTGGTATTTTTGTATCATGCAAAAAGCAATTTTACTTATCATTTCCTTCTTATGTAACCTGCACATTGTACTGCAAGGACAAGAAAATCCCCATCAGAAAATTTTTGAGGCGGTCCAATGGCGAGAGCTTGGCCCACCAAGAGCAGGTAGAGTCAGCGGTGTTTGCGGTGTCAATTCTGATTTACAAACCTATTATATGGCAACCACAGGAGGTGGTGTTTGGAAAACTTCAGACAAAGGCGAATCATGGAATAATATATCTGATGGATACTTTGGAGGATCAGTAGGTGCTGTAGAAATTTCTGCCAGTGACCCGGACATATTATATGCAGGAACAGGAGAGGAAACATTGAGAGGAAATATGTCGTCGGGTAATGGTATTTGGAGATCAACCGATGCTGGGAGAACTTGGACTCATATGGGATTAGCGGGAACCAAACAAATCAGCCGCGTCCGCATTCATAGAAAAGACCCAAACAATGTCCTAGTAGCGGCGATAGGAAATGTATTCAGACCCGGTCCGGAAAGGGGGATTTTCAAGTCAATAGATGGTGGAAAAAATTGGAAAAAAGTGCTTTACATCTCAGACACTGTAGGCGCCTCCGATTTAGCAATAGATCCAATAAACTCTCAGATCATGTATGCCGGTATGTGGCATGTTCTCAGAAATCCATATCAGTTTGTAAGCGGTGGATCCGGTAGCGGTATTTACAAATCAATGGACGGCGGAGAAAGCTGGCAAAATCTGACACAAAATGAAGGGTTACCTGAAGGTATTTGGGGTAAGGTTACCCTCAGTATTTGTCCCCAGCGACCGGAGAGAATATATGCAATGATAGAGAACTTAAATGGGGGTCTTTACAGATCAGATGATTCAGGAAAAACCTGGGAGAAAGTGAATTCGGAAAACAAACTGAGGCAACGCTCATGGTATTTTACACGCGTTTATGCTGACCCGAAAAATCCCGATGGCGTTTATGTACTCAATGTTTCATTACATTACTCCAAGGATGGCGGCAAAACTTTCAGTGAAGTCAACACTTCTCACGGGGATCATCATGATCTTTGGCTTGACCCTTCAAACTCCCAGCGGATGATCGTTGGACACGATGGAGGTGCCCAAATTTCTGAGAATGGAGGAAAAAGTTGGTCCAGTATTTACAATCAACCAACTGCACAATTTTATAGAGTAAATGTAGATAACCATGTCCCGTTTAGGATTTATGCAGCTCAACAAGACAACAGCGCTATTCGAATAAATTCAAGATCAGTCGGTAATAAAATAGGTTTTGCTGATTGGGAATCAACAGCCGGCGGAGAATCCGGGTATATTGTGCCAAATCCCATTGACCCTGAAATCGTAATCGGTGGTTCTTATGGCGGTTACCTTACTCTTTATGATCACAATCGAGACATTTCGCAAGCTATAAATGTATGGCCGGACAATCCTATTGGACATGGAGCTGAGGATTTGAAATATCGTTTCCAGTGGAATTTTCCGATTTTCTATTCTGCTCACGATTCAACCAAATTGTATGTTGCTTCCAATCACCTTCATGTCAGCAAGGACCGTGGACAAAGTTGGTCAACCATAAGTCCTGACCTCACGAAAAATGATAAATCCCGCCAAAAAGCTTCCGGAGGTCCTGTGACTAAAGACAATACATCAGTTGAATATTATTGCACTATATTTTGTGCAGCCGAGTCTCCAGCAGTTGAGGGTTTGCTCTGGACGGGTTCTGACGATGGTTTAGTCTTCGTAAGCAAAGATGCAGGAAAAAATTGGACAAATGTCAGTCCTCCTCTACTGCCGGATTGGACGCTTATCAATTCTATTGAACCTGATCCTAAGGATCCATCCGTGTGTTATTTGGCGGCTACTTCATATAAAAATGGAGATGATCGTCCCTACCTTTTTCGTACAAATGATTTTGGCAAAACTTGGATGTTGATCACCAAAGGAATAGCACAAGATCATTTCACTCGTTGTATTAGAGTGGATGCGCTCGATCCCTCTGTGCTCTATGCAGGCACAGAAAAAGGAATTTATATCAGTTATAATAAAGGAGAACTCTGGTATCCGCTACAACAGAATCTCCCCATCACACCAATCACTGATCTGGTCATCAAAAACAATTCACTTATAGCCAGTACTCAAGGTCGAGGATTATGGATAATAGACAACCTGGAACCCATTCGGAAAGCCAATAAATCGATCCAGAAACCTCAACTTTTCACTCCTAACCCTTCGCTTCGAGATTATGGATCATCACAAGAAAAACCAACACCTCATGGAAAAAATCTTCCCTCAGAAATAATGCTATATTCATATTTTCCAAACTGGTCAAAAAAAGACACCGCTCTTATTTTTCTCATCAGCGATTCAAACGATACCGTATCTATATCAAGCAATTTTCCTACTGCTTCTCAAAATAAAGTGGAGATCAAAGCAGGCAGCAATTTAATATTAATACCCTATACCGGCAGCCCGGCGACATCATTTGACAATATGGTGTTGTGGTGGTCTTCATTGAAAGGCCCATCAGCTTACCCGGGTCAATATAAGATAATTTTAAAATCTAATGCTTTTACAGATTCACTTTATTGTAGAATTGATAAAGATCCTAGATTTCCTGTCACTGACGAGGATGTGAAAAAAAATTATGATTTTATTAAATCATTGAGGAATAAAATCGACGAAGCACATAAATGTATCTTAGAAATGAGAGACATAAAAAATCAAATGAATAATTTCTTCTCAGGACTACCTGATTCAGATTCTTTGAAAGAACTCAAACTCATCAAGTCCGAAATAGACTCTATTTTTACGCAGGTTGAACAAAACTTATACCAAACAAAAAATAAAAGCAATCAGGATCCTATCAACTATCCCATCAAGTTGACGAATAAACTTGGGCATCTGATCGCGCTCTACGGTGAAAGTTCATTTCCTCCACCTCAGCAGGCTATTGAGTTTAGAGATGAAACTTTTGTTAAAGTGGATCAAGAGATTAATCGCTATAAAATAACGGCATCTACACAATTACAAACTTTGAATGAAAAAATAAGAATTCTGCAATTGGATGCTATTCGACCCAAAAAAATCGAAAATAAAAAGAGCTAATTTTAATGCATTCTGTCTCCTCGGATCTCCATGGATGCCATAAGTTTCTCTTCATGATCTAAAAACTGCTCCCACCTTTTTCTGACAATCTCTTTTGGGAAATAATGTTCTGACAGCTCGATAAACATCTTGTAATGTCCGGCCTCAGATACCATAAAATGGTGATAAAATTTTTGCAAATCCTCATCCTCCAATTCTTGAGAAAGCAGCTTGAATCGTTCACAGCTCCGGGCTTCAATCAATGCACAAGTGAGAAGCTGATCCAGTAATCTATCTTCTCGACTTCCGCCTTTTTTTTGAAAAGACAGGAGACCATGCACGTACAAGTCTTTTCTTTGAAAACCGAGATTCAAGTTCCGTTTATCCAACTCCTGAATGACCAATCTAAAGTGGCCCCACTCTTCTGTAACTATCGGAGAGACTTGTCGCACCAACTCGACTCTATCAGGAAACTGCTGGACTAAAGAGATACAAGCACTTGCAGCCTTTTGTTCACAATACGCATGGTCGGTTAATATATCTTCCAAAGACATTTCGGCCAGATTTGTCCACCTCGGATCAGTCGGTAGCTGCAAACCAAGTGTTGTTAATTCCTTTGCTCGAGGCATGCAATCATTCTTTTGATAATTGAAAAATCGTAAACTTCGTATTGCTCAATTCCGGAACTCCAAACCATAACCATTTGGTCAATTTCCTTTTTTCTTAATTTACGAACTTTCTCTCTATCCAATGTTACTTGAATTTTATACGAACTCCGCCCAGTCTGTGCTTCATACACAGGTGAAGTAATACTAATATTTCTTAGATAAATAAAATCTCCATCCATAAAAATCAACTTAATAGGAATATCATAAGAGAGATTTCCCATTAATTTGAGAACCTTTTGGTTTGCTAAAATCAATTTTAAATCAAGGAACCAATTTTTTTTACTTTTTATTACCCTTGCATAACATTCTATAAAATCATTTTCCGGAAAATATTTTTCTAATTTTGGATCAGTGTTGTAAAAAAGTTTTTTGTAATTGGTGGATTTCAGCTTCCCATCTTCGGAAAGTTTGGCATCGCACTCCTCCCAAATCTGAAAGTCTTTGACACCTGAATTGTCAATCATTGGTGCTAGCGGATTAGAATTCTTCTGAACTATTTTTGGGAAATCACCTTTCCGGATTGAAATCATCTGCTTTTCAAATTTTTTCTCAGTCATGTGAACTTCAGATGGATTCATAAAGAATGCCCTACGATTTTCAGCCAGCAAAAGATCATAGGAACGCACCGCTTGATATGATCGGTCAATCTGCTCATCTAAATCCCTGTTTTTCTGCAACTCGCGCTTGGAAGGCTTCATATCTATAGTCTCGTATCTCAAACGAATAGAATCCTTTGCTTTCATCAAAATCTGAATTTCACGAAGACTTGAATCTATAGCGGATTCAATCAGGAGATTTTTCCTTTCCAGGATATTTTCAACACCTGTCTTGAGACTTTTTCCTGTCTGCGAATAAGAATCCGTCCAAAAACTGACCAATAAGCCAATTCCAAGCAGGCTAAACCTTATATGGTATGCGTTAATCATATAAAACTTCTCAAAATTATCACATTTTCCAGCTGTGGTACTACTTTTGTTATGTTTAGGCTATCTTAATCAATAATCCGACCAAAAAATGTCGAAATACAGTCTTTTTTATTTTATTTTGCCCCTTATGACCTTCATCCCAAGCTGCCAACGCAAACTCAGTGAGGACACAACTCCACCCCCACGATCCGGTTGGGTTTATCCTAAAAGCCAAAAGCAAGCGGTGACAGATGATTATTTCGGCACTAAAGTAAATGATCCATACCGCTGGCTCGAGGATGACAATTCAGTTGAAACAAAAAATTGGGTTGAGTCACAAAACAAATTGACCTTCTCTTATCTAGACAAAATTCCCTATCGCCATAAGCTCAATCAACGAATTACCGAGTTGTATAATTACCAAAGGTGTGGCGTCCCCAAAATGACAAATTCAGGAAATTTGTATTTTTTTAAAAATAATGGCACTCAAAATCATGATATCTTATACTTACGTCAAAAAGCTCAAACTCAGGATCAGGAAATTCTGAACCCAAATCAGTTTTCTGCGGATGGAACGAGTTCGTTGACAGATTATGCTATTTCAAATGATGAAAAATACCTTGCATACCAGGTTTCATCCTCCGGCTCGGATTGGAATGAAATAAAAGTAATGGATCTGAACAACAAAAATGTTCTCAAAGATCATTTGCAATGGGTGAAATTTTCATCAACATCATGGAAAGGTGATGGATTTTATTATAGCAGATTTCCTGAACCTCAAAAAGGTGATGCCTTATCTGGAAAAAACGAATACCATGGAATTTATTACCACAAACTGGGTACTGACCAAACTGAAGATCAGCTTGTCTTTAGGGATAATGACCACCCCTTTAGAAATTTTTATACAAAAGTCACTGAAGATGAGCGCTTTCTCATTATTACCGCTTCAGAGTCTACAAGTGGCAATGCCTTGGGAGTTTTGGATCTATCAGACAGGCAAAATAAGATTAATTGGATAGTTGAAAATTTTAACGATGACTATTACTACACCGGGATATTAGGTGATGAGCTTTTCTTTTCTACAAACGCAGATGCTGCAAATTGGAAAATAGTCTCATTTAATGTAAAGAATTCAAGAAGTAACTTACAGCAAACCATCATTCCAGAATCAAAAGATGCTGTCATTGACGGAAGTACTTTCTGTGGCAAATATATACTCGTCCGAACTATCAAAAATGCCACCCACCAACTTCAATTGTTCTTCACAAATGGAAATCTGTATCGAACCATTGAATTGCCGGAAATGGGCTCTGTTGGAGAATTCAATGGATTAGCTACTTCTCATGAAATGTACTTTAGCTTTCATTCATTTCTCAGGCCAAATACAGTCTTTAACTATGATATGAACAGCTCCAAATCTAGTGTTTTCTTCAAGCCAAATCTCACCTACAATCCGGATCTTTACACGACTGAGCAAATCTGGTATAAAAGTAAGGATGGTACTTCTATCCCAATGTTTCTTACTCATTTAAAAAACAAACCTACAGGTTCTTTGACTCCAACTTTGTTGTATGGCTATGGAGGATTCGACATCCCTGTTATGCCTGCTTTCAACCCAGCCCGTATACCTATCATAGAAAATGGTGGCCTGTTTGCTGTAGCAAATATCAGAGGAGGGGGTGAATTTGGAAAAAATTGGCACCTTGCCGGAACCAAACAAAATAAACAAAATGTTTTTGATGATTTTATCGCAGCAGCAGATTATCTGGTAACTCACAACTACTGCACTAGAAAAACTTTAGCCATTGAAGGAAGATCCAATGGCGGACTACTTATTGGCGCTTGTATCACACAACGACCGGATCTTTGTCAGGTTGCATTTCCGATAGTTGGAGTCCTCGATATGCTGAGGTACCATAAATTTACCATAGGTTGGGCCTGGGCTACAGATTATGGAAGTTCAGAGTCAGAGACAGATTTTAATTATTTGATTAAATATTCTCCCCTTCACAACCTAAAACCAAACAATTATCCTTCAACGATGGTTGTTACAGCAGATCATGACGACCGCGTGGTACCTGCACATTCATTCAAATTTACTGCTACATTGCAAGAAGCTCAAAAGTCAACAAGACCTGCTATGATTCGTGTCGATGTAGGTGCCGGACACGGTGCCGGAAAGCCTACTCATAAAAAGATAGCGGAGTCAGCTGATATGACGAGCTTCATGTTTGACCAGATGGGTATTACGCCAAAATATTGAAGAAATTTTCTAATGACTAAATAAAGAATTATGCAAAACGTACAATCGTATATCAACGCTCATAAAAAAAGATATCTGGATGAATTATTGGACTTTCTCAAGATTCCATCCGTATCGGCTGATCCTAAGCACGCAAAAGATGTCCGTGCTACGGCCGAATTTGTAGCAAAAGCCCTGACTCAAGCAAAAGTAGATCATGTTAAAATCCATGAGACTAAAGGTCATCCGATTGTTTATGGGGAGAAAATAATTGATCCAAAAAAACCTACGATACTGATTTATGGACACTATGATGTACAACCTCCGGATCCACTTCATTTGTGGGATTCACCACCATTCGAACCTGTAATCAAGAAAACTCCACTACATCCGGACGGTGCTATCTTTGCCAGAGGGTCTTGTGACGACAAAGGCCAAGTTTATATGCACATTAAAGCTGTTGAAGCAATGTTAGCAAATGATGAGCTGCCTTGCAATGTCAAATTTCTTGTTGAAGGTGAAGAAGAAGTTGGCTCATCAAATCTGGAGCAATTTTGTAGGTCAAATAAAGATTTGCTCAAGTGCTCTACCATATTAATTTCTGATACCTCTATTATTGCAAACAAGGTTCCATCCCTTACAGTAGGATTGAGAGGGTTGAGCTATCTGGAAGTTGAAGTCGTCGGGCCGAACAGGGATTTACATTCCGGCGTTTATGGCGGTGCTGTAGGGAATCCTGTCAATATTCTGTGCGAAATGATCGCTTCTTTGAAAGACAAAAAAGGTCGAATTACTATCCCAGGATTTTATGATGACGTGCTCAAGTTAAAGCCTACAGAAAGAAAAGCTTTGAACAAAGCCCCATTCAAAATAAATGAATATAAAAAAGACTTAGGTGTGAAAGATGTTCAGGGTGAACAAGGCTATACGGTGATCGAACAAACATCTATCAGACCAACTCTGGATGTTAATGGAATCTGGGGTGGCTATATAGGAGAAGGTGCCAAAACAGTCCTTCCCTCTAAAGCATCCGCAAAAATTTCGATGCGTTTAGTTCCGAACCAAAATTCGGAAACCATAACGAAATTATTTACCAAACATTTTGAGAAAATAGCTCCAAAATCTGTTCAAGTCAGTGTAAAACCTCACCATGGTGGAGAAGCTGCAGTTACACCGACTGATACAGCTGAATATGCTGCTGCAATGGCTGCAATGAAAAAAACCTTTGGCAAAAATCCTATTCCTGTAAGGAGCGGAGGATCCATTCCAATTGTTGCATTATTTGAAAAAGTACTCAAAGCAAAATCAGTATTAATGGGATTTGGTCTGGACTCAGACAATATACATTCACCTAATGAACACTATGGTGTGTTTAATTACTACAAGGGAATTGAAACAATACCTTACTTTTTTCAATTCTATGCTGAATCTAAAACAAAGTAAAACTATTACATGAAACAATATTTATGGTTTGCATCATTGCTTATAATTTCACAAAGCATTAATGCACAAAACAACAATTTAAAAATGGATTCATTTTCGTACAGCTTAGGAATTTTAATTGGAAATAATTTAAAAAACGAAGGAATCACTAACATCTCTGCACCAGACTTAGTGGAAGCATTGGAAGATGTACTAATGGGGAAAGGTAAAATTGCAGTACAAAACGCAAATGAGCTCGTACAAAAGACAATGTCGGAAAAAGCTGCTTTGCAAAGTGCTGGAGTTAAAGAAGAAGGTGAAAAATTTCTTGCAGAGAACAAAAACAAACCAGGGATCATTACTACGCCTTCAGGCCTCCAATATGAGGTGATCCAAATGGGAACGGGTAAAAAACCAAGCCTGCAGGATAAAGTTAAAACTCATTATCATGGGACTTTGATTAATGGAAAAGTATTTGATAGCTCAGTACAGAGAGGTGAGCCCATCTCATTTCCTGTCAATGGGGTTATAAAAGGTTGGACTGAAGCGCTCCAACTGATGCCGGTAGGTTCTAAATTTAAATTGTACATTCCCTATCAACTTGCTTACGGTGAGCGCGGCGCAGGAGCAGATATAAAACCATTTTCAGCATTAATTTTTGAAGTAGAATTACTCGATATAGAGCAATAATCTAAATGATTAAAGATGCCTCTGAAAACTTCTTAGTATTTATATCAAAGAATTTTCTGAGGCATTTTTTTTAGCAGGGTTTAGGTTTGGAGATCGTAGAGAGACTCAAATTATTATAAAATAAAGCTTTTTGGGCTGATCGAATGGTTTGGCAATGCGATTATCGAGTGCTTGATTTCACGCGATAATGAGTGATCTGAGCTAAACTTTGCGCGTCATTGTAATTACTTTAAAGAGAGTATACTTTTGTCTTTTTTTCAATTGGGTCAACAATGGTAAAACGGAGTGAATCCGAAATTAGCTAAATTAAAATTGAGCCATCCTTAAAAATTAAGCTTTGCGTCATAGATTAATATTGAAGTCAATTTTTTGCTGGATTGATCTTCAACATTAATATTGATGTTAATTCCAAATTTTAATCAATTTTTCAAGAAGTCGAAAATTGATTTTTTATTAAAAGAAATTTTTAATGTCATGTTTAAATTAAAAAATAATACATTAGCAACAAACTACGGAGATGAAAATTGATATTATTGCAGCAGTCCCAGAATTATTGCAAGGCCCATTTTCGCATAGTATTCTAAAACGAGCAAATGAAAAGGGTTTACTCGAGATTAACTTAATTGACTTACGCGATTATGGTCTTGGCCAGTATAAACAAATTGATGATTATGCTTTTGGTGGTGGTGCCGGGATGGTATTGATGGCAGAACCTCTTGTAAATTGTATAGAAAAACTAAAGAGTCAGTCAAAATATGACGAAATTGTTTATTTAAGCCCAGATGGCAAAACATTGACTCAACAGACAGCAAACAAACTCTCTTTGAAAGATAACTTATTGTTGATATGTGGGCATTATAAAGGCATTGATCAACGGGTAAGAGATCATTGGATTACAATGGAAATATCGATTGGGGATTATGTTTTGAGTGGTGGAGAACTTGCTGCAGCGGTCTTGGTAGATACAATAGGTAGATTAATTCCCGGGGTACTCAATGATGAAACATCCGCTTTGACAGATTCATTTCAAGATAAACTTCTCGCTCCACCGGTATATACAAGACCAGCAGATTTCAGAGGTTATCCTGTTCCTGAAATACTACTGTCTGGACATGCTAAAAATATTGAGGAATGGAGACAAGAGGAATCATTTAAAAAAACCAAAACTTTAAGACCCGATTTACTGGAGGAGTAATTTTACAACATTAAAAATTACGCGTACTCCTATTGAGGTGCCATTTTAATTCCAACAATTCTCACTTGCATTTTATCATTTGTCAATGTAAATACATAAGATCCTGCGGGCCAAGAACGCGCATCAACTTCCAGACTTTCCTCACCACTTTGTACACTTACTTTTCTAAAATCAACGAGGTCTCCGATTGAGTTATGTACATTGAGAATATAATTTCCGGGAATAGCATCTTGAATGTTTAAACGAAGCAATTGTGAAAATGGATTTGGAGTTAGCACCAATGAAAGTGGTTTTGGTATTGATAATTCATCTTTGCTGGCTGTATTAATTTTAACTTTCTCTGCTTGAAAATTTACTTCAGCGAATCCATGACAGCTACCACCAAAACTTTCTTTAGAAGTCAACAAAATGTACTTTGCCTTTGGGATATCCAATGGTATCCAATCTGAACCTTCATACGTATTGCTTCCACTAGCTTTTTCTAATGTGACATCTCCAACATTCTTCCAGATTATACTGTCTTCTGAATAACTGATGTGGAGTTTGCTGGTTCCCCAATCCAGATGTTGCGGATCATTCGTATTCCAAATACGGAATGATGAAATTTTATACAAGGCTGTTAAGTCATACAGTATCCAATGACCTGATTTCAACGCAGGATTTGGGCTAGCTGAGACACTACAAGAAACCCAGCCATCAAACCAGTTGGTCGAATGTCTGTCCTCAAAGCATTGAGCTGAAAGAACTGTTTGATCAATTTGAAAAATACAAATAATGAGTATAATTAATTTCTTCATTTTACCTTAAATTTAAAGATGCAAAAATCCAAGCGGCGCTGCCCCAGAATTGATATTGTACACATTGGATAGATTTGGAAATAAATAAGCAAGATCGTTTCTTGAAACACCCATCCAAAGTGCGAGCTCTGCAAAATATAAATCAACCGGAGTGGTAGGTATCAATACACCATCATACACATTCAACTCATCCTGCAAATCCATGGAGGGATATGTGCCAAAAATTCTTGACCCAAATAAATCACCTCCCATCACCATCACATTGCCACCCCAGGCATGATCAGTACCATTTCCATTAGAAGTTAGAGATCTTCCAAATTCAGAAACTGTAAAGGTAGTAACCTGTCTTGTAAGATTAAGTTCCTCCAGAGTATTATAAAAACTAGTCATTGCATCATCGACTTCTCCCAGCATGTCCAATTGATTCTGTAAAACTTCGTCATGGTGATCCCATCCATAATAATCTACAAAAAATATTTGGCGTTTAAAACCTAATTTTTCATGACTTGCGATTGTCCTTGCTATCATTTTAAGCGAATCGGAAAGCTCAGTCTCTGAATACACTGTTTGGAATTCCGGAACAGATCCTAGTGCCTCACTAAACTTCAAATGACCGTCTCTCCCACTCCTGATTACATCCATATAAGCTTTCTGGAATATATCCTTATAATTATGGTCGATCAATGAATCCAAGGCCCTCGTTCTCGCTTTATTAAAATAATCCCACTCTCCTTGTGCTCCATATCCGGTTATACCTGTGCTTCCCTCCCTACGATCTATCACATATTCAATCGTTTCATTTCCTTCTTGAAACAAGTTGGTACCGGAGATTGAAATATTCATTGAAATATTCTGTTCTCTATTTTGATCTTTAATCAAATCAGCCATCCTTCCTCCCCATCCGGAGGAAGCGCGATCATTGAGCACAGCTGTCTGCCATTGTTGGCTCTGATCAGAATGTGACAGTAACCCAAGAGGTAATTTGGCATTCTGCAAATAAACCTGATCGCGTTTTACAGGCTCAACTAATGTTCCTATATTAGAAATAAATGAAACCTTTCCCTCATTAAACATTTTTCTGATTCCGGTCATGGAAGGATGAAGCCCAAAGGTCCTGCCAGGAGTGTTGATGGTATTCAAACTCAAAATATCTTTCGAATCCAAAGCAATTTGCGACCTTGTTTCTTTATACAATTTGTATTCATCCGGAGTAGTTGGAACCAGCATATTATAAGAGTCATTTCCTCCTGATTTCATGATACATACTAAAGCTTTGTACCCAGGGTCTAGGGCTGAGTTTGCAGAAGCCAGAGCATTAATTGCTTTTAAATTTAGTATAGAATTCGAAAGCGTTGCATAACCAAGAGCTGCACAGCTCATAGAACCCATAAAATTCCTGCGATTGATTTTTTGATTTTTCATTGCTGTGCTTATTTAATGATTGCGAAATCAGGTGAAATTGAAATTAAATATAAAGCCAACCTGACGCGATCCTCTCGATAATCCCCAATTACCAATTCCTCAACTGCTTCGGCTATTATCTTTCTTGTACGATCAGATAAATTCCCATATGTGAGTAACATGTCCAATTTATTGATCAAAGTTTCGGGCTCTCGTGCGTACTTTTTGAATTCATCTAAATTAATGGAAGTTGGAGGATCGTTTTCTGTCCAACTATATAAGAGGTAATTGTACACTGCCCAAAAATTGACCATATTTAAATAACCAATTGAAGTCCTGGAATTGTGAATCTGAAATTCTGGACCTACTAAATCCATTTCTTTGATCTGTCCTAATGGTGCGTAAGTAGGCAAGAAGAAATTAAAGACAGTTGGTGATGCCAATGGAATTTGGCCAACATTATTGAGGTAATCTATACTGGCATTCCAATACCGACCGTAGTACTGCTCTGGATTTGTTGCACTTGCAAAGTGGGTGTAGCGTGTTATAGGTTCTCGCAGTTGACCATTTGCAGGATCTTCCAACCATTCACAGTCTCTTGCTTCAGGATCCAGTAAGATAGCTTTCAACACTGCTTCAAAGTTGCCACGCACACCACTGCCATCATCTGCAAACACATCTGCAACTCTTTTTACATAATGACTGGAAGGATTAGATTTAATAAGTCGTTGAATCAGTTGCTTACAAATAAAAGGACCCGTGTTGGGATGATTGAATAAATGATCGATAGCGTCCTGAATGTCTTTCATTCCGGGCTGACCATCTGGTATCACATAATCGTCTGCAAGTTTTTTAGTTCCTGGTTCATGCCATTCATTGTACATTTTCATGGGTAATAAAAAATCCCCTATATAAAAATTAACTCCAAAAAACGCGGTGTCAACATACATATTTGGTACAACACCTGAAAAACTCAGTCCCGTAAAAACCTTAGCCAATTCTTTAATATCGGCTTGATCATAAGTAGGTATGGGATTCCCAGCGGGATCCAATTTCCTGGAGCCATCCGGGTTTAACTCATACAATCCAATAGTAAATAGTTGCATGATTTCTCTTGCAAAATTCTCATCGGGATGAATATTCTCTTCAGGAATTTCTCTAGGATTGTTTAAGTGACTCAAGTAGTAGCCCATCGATGGGTGTAGAGCCACGTCTTGCAACAGGTTTTTATAATTTCCAAAAGCATGTTTCATAAATAAATCATAATAGCTGGCAACTGCCCTACCCATACCTCCAAGATCAGAATTTACAGAGATGACAAAAATTTCACTTAAAGCAAGAGCCATTCTTTGTCTCAGCTTATCTTTTTGCTTCAAATGATTTTCCCAAAAGGCATAGTTATAATAAATATAACTATAATAGGTAGGCGCATCTGCCGAATCAGTATTAAACTTAAAGTACCAGTCATATACTTCTTTGAAGATAGTGTCCATAGCAGGTAGGTAATAACTGGGTTTAATACGAACCTGATTATCAATCCATTTATCGAAATTTAGATCGGTCAGCCGATCAATATCTCCTTGATCAAAGCCAAGTGTCGCTTGGTGCAAAAACCTACTTGCAGTCAATTGCCTGTAAATCAGGCCTGTTTCACCCACCGTTTTTTCTGCAGATGCACTATCCAAATGGTACAATGGCTGCCAAGAACTACTAGAATTAACTTTAATCGGGGGACCATCTTTGCTACCGATTACCACAGCCTGACTAAATGGCTCAAGAGGGTATAAAAATATCAGAGCAATTACGCAGCACAATACTTTCATTGGTTTCTATTTGATTACTCCTCAAATTTAAGGTACATGCTAAGAAGAAGTAAATTTTGGAATTGATTTTTTGAAAAAATCAATATTTACCCTGATTGCTTACAAGCTGGACTGACTGCCATCCTTGTTTCTTAATAAGTCAATTATTGGATGTTCAAACCATCATTAGCGGTATTCAAACTATGGTAACGGCTTTAACTTAAGAGTAAATTCTACTATTAATGTTTGCTTCGTTTTGATAGCGCCCCCCATTTTTATAGGTGGTTGTAAATTAAAATCAGCGAAGCTTAAGGTTTTTACACCACTCATCAACACATTTGACTGGTCATCTTTATCAAAATTGTAAGAAATATCAAAAAATTTTGAGACCCCGGCTAAGATGATTTCTACTTCACCCTTTATATCAGAACATTCTTGGAAATTTGGATTGCTGTTTAGAGATAAAAATCGAATCGTCATATAAGGAAATACTTTCCCCTTCAACGTTGAAACCATATCCCTGGTAATTAATGGATTGTGGCAATTAAAACTTTGAACACCAATGCAAAGATCACCTTTCAATTGTACCTTTGGAGCCTTTGAGGCAACAAATATGGTATCGGGAATGCTGTAATTCACAATTTCGCATTTGAATTGGTTAATATTCGTAAATCCGGTAACTTGAAGATGGCTACTTGGTAAAACTAACCATTTTTTACCGGTTAGGTTATTCAAATTCTCAAATCCAAAAAATGAAACAGAGCACAGCACAGAAACTATTACAACAACTTTTAATTTCAAAGCTAGTAAGTTTAAACTTTAAAATATGGTCAGGGCAATTCCTCTTGCCCTGACCAAAAATTTTTAAACAAAATCACTTAAAAACCCACAACTGCCTCAACAGTTACACCATTGAATTTTCCTCCGTCATAGATGTTAGCTTTTGGAAAATCAGTATATTTCTGTTGCACGTACTCTCCTTTTAACATAATACTCTTGGTTACTAACCAACCGGCACCCAATGCTATTCGGTCAATTTTTTGCTTGTCTTGATTCTCGGCTATCAACTTTCCAGAAACTGAATTGTATCTTGCTCCGACAAAAAAGTTTTCGTTTTTACAAAATCTGTAAACCAAGTCAATTGCAATTTGATTTGCACTTCTGGCGTCTGCATTTGTTACATAGATTTCTCTGTTTGTTTTACCTGCAGCATTCTCAAAAGTTCCGAAAAGTTCAAATCCATATGCTTTCACAAATGCATTTAGTTGGATAGCTCTGATTTCATTCGTAAATGAAGGGTTATATCGTCCAGAAAATGCATTGTCTTTGGAGGTAGCATTCGCAGGTTCCAACACAAAGAAATAATTGCTTCCAGTACGGTCTCCACCATATAAAGTACTCCTTCCATCATGCTTGTTGAAGTAGCCAGATAGTCCTATCCGTGCTTGAATATGATCAGTGATATGATTCTGCCAAGCTAGTTTTGCATAAACAGAAGGATTGCGTTTCAAATATTTGCTTGAATCAACGCCAGTTTGTGTTAGTAAGTATGATTTTTGATATCCTCCATTGATAAGTCCATTTGAAACACCTACCATTCCTAGGAATGGACCCGCATGATAATATGCTTCTCCTGCGACTTCTGTTGCGAAAGCATCCATAATGTAATTTTCTATGAAAGGATTGTAAAGGGTATGACCACCATCAGATCTTCTGAAGTGCTGATCTCCGTAATTGATCTCCATATGACCTAATTTGAATGTCATTTTATTCATGAGCTTGTCCCAGAACATACCTTTAAAAGGAAGTTTATCTACCTGGATATAACCACCTTTTACCCAAGCTTCGTTATGGTGTCGGGCAGAAAGATATGTGGTCACATTTAATGTAATTCCTTCTGCTAACACTGCATCCATATATAGATTGGCTTGTGCGATCGAAAAGCCGGAGGCAAGTCTAGGATACAAAGCTGCTGCACCGGATGCATTTTCATGACTCAAGCTCTGAAATTGTTGAGTAAATCCCGCCCCAAAGCGGATTCCCCTTGTAAACTCCCCTGTGTTCAAATTCTTTTGAGGTTCGAACACATTTATTCCGTCTTGATTGTATGGACGCCAGTTTGGCAACTCACTCGGCTGTAATTGTATGCTATATTGCGCAAATAGAAAAGAGGGTAAAATTGCAAGCAGCAATAAAGATTTGATTCTGTTTAAAATCTGTTTCATTTGATTAAGTTTATTTGTTAAAAAATAGATTTATTTCTGTAAATTAGATTGAAATTTGATGACAACATCTTTACCAGTCTTCATCGCACCCATCATGAAAGTTGGTGGCTTTACTCCCCAGGCTTTCATGTCGATGATCTTTGTACAGCTAATTGTAAGTGTTTTGTCTCCGGTCAGCATCCCTACAGCATAGAGCTCAACGGGAAGTGTTGTGCCTGCAATCGTTAGCTTTCCTGAAACAGTTATACTGTGTTTTACACCATCTGTACTCACTACCTTGGTAGAGTTTCCAACAAAAGAGATTTGTGGAAATTTGTTTGCATTAAGGGCACTGTAAGTATTATTATCCATGATGCTACTCTCACTTTTGAGAGATTTTGCATTGGTGGTAAATTGGATAGAATTCACATTGGTCAAATTACCCGACTTATTAAAAACCAAGACAGCTGAGCCTACCCCGTCTGTTGATTTAATTTCCCAATCATGGAGCGTTGAAGTACCACTGATATCCAACTTGACAGCACCAAATCTGAGTTGGCCTTGAGCCATTGTCAATTTTGGTAGAAAAACACCCAGCAAAAAGAAACTAAGAAAATAGAAAAATGATTTTGATTGATTTGCCATTTTAAGATTATTTAAATGATTTAAAGATTTTTATATCTTTTATTATAATAATGCTTGGTTTAAGCGCAAAGTTCAAATTAAAACGACTTTTTATTGGTTTTTTAGTTAATTTATTGTTAATAGCAAAATATAATTCTGTAGCGAACTGAAATTCGAATTTTCGACCAAGATTGGGATTACCGGAATTTTTCAAAAATCTCTCATAATGATGAAGCAAACCACTATCCCTATAATGCCTTAGACAATTGCTCAGATATGCATTGTTGCAATGACGAATAGGCTTTTATTAAAAAAGTCAAGCTCTTGCTATAAATGAGTAAGGAAACGATCTTAGAATCCAAGCTGGGAAACTTCTTTCTGTCTCATTTTGTATACTAAAATTGGAACATAAGCCAGACAAAATAACACAAACATGACCAGTTGGCCGGAAAGCAAATACCACGGCCAAGGTCCTATATGATCCAAAAGTGAGGCTGACTCCGGTTTATGCATAGTAAAGAAGTAATTTCCACCAGAAAAATAGTTCACTATAAAAGAAAAGACCATGTAGACGTTTGCACCAAGAATTGCATTCACGATATCCTTAGCACGGATTTTCCATGACAGGCATACAATTCCATATAAAACGATGCTAACCAGGCCACAGTGCACCAACCAATATCTAAAAAATATAAAATGGGGGAATCTTTCCTTTAAATCCGGTGTAAGAATCGCCTGGAATGTCCCCACAATTACCCAAAAGTATAGCACTCCATAAAACCACCTCCTGTTGTACTTTAAAGCAAATGGAAACAACAAAGCCAAGATATTGCATAAATGAAAAGGTAAATCTTCCTTCCAAATAAATTCTCCACGCATTACCTTTATTAATGTACTGATCACAATACTAGCTGCCAGTACAAGCGAAAAGTAAAACGCAGACCGGTGTCTTTGCTTTTCTGGTTTAGTTCTCATTCTGGCTATCCAGAACATCGTAGCTATTATAAATATTGCAATTGGGATAATATGTTCGGCTGAGTACCTGATAAAACCAGTAGAAACTCCAAAAATCTGCTCTGTCAATCCATCCATGATTTTGATTGAAGCGGTAAAAGTAATTATTATATTCCATAATAATCATAGTGCCAAAATTTTGTTCGGCAACACCTAAAGAGTTGAATACAATCCATTTAACCTTCTTTTAACAAAGAAGAATTTATCTTTGA
The DNA here is from genome assembly GCA_016710235.1 of Saprospiraceae bacterium. Classification (NCBI taxonomy): domain Bacteria; kingdom Pseudomonadati; phylum Bacteroidota; class Saprospiria; order Saprospirales; family Saprospiraceae; species Saprospiraceae bacterium. Next base: position 2,558,349 of record JADJLG010000001.1, on the reverse strand, counting down.
TACTGATTTACTGTCCAATTCATAAACATAATTTATGATATTCATCAGCTATATATTTTCCTTAACATGGCTACTCCTTCAAAATGATCCTGAAGCTAAAAGAATTCTCGACAAGCTGAGTTCTACGTATAATACAAAAGTGGCTATGGAGCAAAGCTTTAAATACACGATAAAAACTCCAGAAGAAAAAGAACAGAATTATGAAGGTAAAGTCACTTTTAAAACGGAAATGTACAGAATTCAATTGCACGAGCAAGAAATCATTTTTGATGGAAAAGACCAATATACTTTTCTCAAAAAACAAAATGAAATCCAGATTACTCGTCCTGCTTCAACAGAAGTTAAATTCAACCCTTCGGCATTGATAGCATTGTTGAACTCTTCAAAATATGCAAATAGAATGTTAGCTCAAGAAAAGTTAAATGGCATCATCTTAAAAGTGATAGACTTCAAACCAACTAACATAAAAGACAATGTTTTCAAAATAAAATTATACTACCAGCCAAATGATAATTCCATCTCTAAAATAGAATTTTTTGAAAAAAATGGGAACCGTATCTCAATTCAATTTAAAAAGCTCATCAAATCAAGCAGTAATGATAACACATTTCACTTTGATGCAAGCCAGTTTAAAGCAGCACATATTGAAGATTTAAGAGAATAAACACACTAGGACTAATTATTCAAATTAATTTTACACTATGAAAATCTATTCTCAGGTGTTGCGACTTGTTGCTAAGAAAATTACTGCAACAGAATTATCAAAATCGAAAAAAGCACGACAAAACCAAGTAAAAATCTTCAAATCGATCGTCAAAAAAGCAAGGCAAACATCATTTGGAAAAGATCATAGGTTTGAATCTATCCATACCTATGATGATTTTAAAACTCAGGTTCCAGTTAAAGATTATGAAGCATTACGGCCCTATTTTGAAAGAACCAAGTCGGGTGAAATTAATGTTTTATGGCCAGGCAAACCAAAATACTTTGCCAAAACATCTGGCACAACTTCAGGAGCAAAATACATTCCAATAACAAAGGAGAGTATTTCCAATCATATTGAATCCGCACGAAACGCACTCTTTGCCTATGTGTCAAAAAATCAAAATTCAGATACTTTCCAAGGGAAGATGCTTTTCCTTTCCGGAAGCCCTGAATTAGAAAATCTAAATGGTGTTTTAACCGGGAGATTGAGTGGAATAGTCAACCATGAAATTCCAGTGTGGTTCCAAAAAAACAAGCTACCGGACTGGGAAGTAAACTGTGAACCAAACTGGGATGTCAAGGTGGATAAAATGATAGCCCAAATTCTCCCTACAGACCTTAGGGTGATCAGTGGCATTCCTCCTTGGATCCAAATGCTATTAGAAAGAATTTTGGAAATTACAAATGCAAAATCAATATCTGAAGTATTTCCGAATCTGGAATTATATATACATGGTGGTGTAAATTATAAACCTTATGAAAATAGAATCCACCAATTAATAGGCAAGCCTGTTCAACTTCTTGAAACCTATCCAGCAAGCGAAGGATTCTTCGCTTATCAAAACGACATGAATGATGAGGGCTTATTATTAAATACCAGCTCTGGTATTTTTTATGAATTTATCCCATTAAGAGACTTTAGTTTAAACCAACCACCTAGACTCTGTCTTCAGGAAGTTGAACTCCATCAAGATTACGCAATTGTAATTTCCTCTAACGCAGGATTGTGGGCCTATTCCATCGGTGATGTGGTAAGGTTTACGAGTCTTCAACCATACAAAATCAAGGTAACTGGAAGGGTAAGTCAATACATTTCAGCTTTCGGAGAACATGTCATTGCAAGCGAAATTGATGAAGCGATCACTGAAGCACAAAAAAAATTTGGTTTTCAAATTACTGAATATTGCGTTGCTCCCCAGGTAAATCCTAGCGATCAACACCTTCCATACCATGAATGGCTTATTGAATTCAAAGATGTAAATATCTCCATCCCAATAGATGCCATTGCCGAATTTATTGACTCCACATTACAAAATAAAAACAGTTATTACAAAGATCTAATTGAAAATAAAATTTTGGATAAACTCAAAATTCGTAGGATCAAAAAAGATGGCTTCAAAACATATTTGGTCAGTGTAAATAAATATGGGGAACAATTTAAAGTCCCACGTTTGAACAATGATCGGATGGTTGCTCAATCCATGAGCAATTTCGTTATTTGAAAGAGATGAAATTAAACCAAATCAGCTTTATACCTTTCTGAAGATTTTCTGTTACCATAAACCATTTGAACAAATGGTCCATTCAGAAAATCATCCACATCGATTTGGGACTGTAATATGGTGCCTTTATATTTTCCTGAAAGCAACATTCTTGCAGATTCAAGCATAGGGACTGCTGTACTTACCTGAATCGCCTTCAGTTTGAAATTTCCAATTTTCATAGCGTCAATACGATTACATTTCTCTATCATGTGCAATACTCCCTGAGGATCCCTACCCGTTATCGATGCATAATAAATAATAAAATCGTCTTCTACATGTGGCACAGACTTTTCCATCTTTGACAGGAGTTGGCTTTCTGGAGAGTCTTCTACAGTCAATTCGGAAACAAGCTTTTTCACCCAGGCATAATGTCCCGGGTATCTTATTGTTTTATAAGATAGAGATTGAACCTTACCTTCAAAATAATCGGGCAAATCGGCAGCTCCTCCAGAAGTAAAGTCATCTTCATAAAGAACACCGTCCAAAATAAGCTCAGTTGTTTGAGACAATGCAGGTACACGACATTTTTTGCCTTCCTGTATAACAATAGAGTCTTTTACATACTCAGTTGCAACTCCAATAGGACTCCAAGTAAAACCATAATAGTGAGGGCTTTTTGCTGTTTTTGTCAAAGCACCAACCTTCATTTCGACGGAATCTACATCTGTCCCATACCTTGAGACGAACTGTTTGTATAAAGAATGGGCAAGTACATTGATATAGCCGGGAGCCAAACCGGTCTGCAAGATAAAGCCGGTGTCCGCATTCTTAGCCATTTCCAGAATTTGAGAAGTTTCCTTCACGTATTCCGTAAGATTGACATAGTGTAATTTATATTTCATTGCCAATGCGGCCAATCTAGGAGCTTCAGAACCAGGAAGGCAGTCCAGAATAATATCGGCAGATCCAAATATATAGCTCATTTCTTCCGTCTCTCCTTTCAAAGGTATTTGGAATCCTTCAACTACTGAAAGTGTAGAAGTACCGGCAATGACCCATTCTGCCACCGATTTGCTGGCTTCTAAGTTAAGGTCACCGATGAAAATGTCGGTATCCAATTCAGGTCTTTCAGCTAAAATCAGAGCAACAGCTCTTCCTATCCCCCCTGCTCCGGCAACTATAACCTTATGCTTACTGTACATCTGACTCATTTTTTTCCTGAATTGTATTTAATCACAAAAACGAATAAACGGGTCTTTTGTTCTGTTGCACCGTGAGAAAAAGCATTCATGAAGAATCCATTACACATTTAATAATTTACATATATAATCTTTTTTATACATATTATGATTTTTTATAATGTATAAACATAAGATTATTAGAAAAAAATATGTTATAATTTTTCTTAATATCAAAAATGCATTTACCTTAGCGCCCGGTTTAATATTCAATCTACTATTCAGTTATGGCGAAATCTAGGAAAAAATCGAGCCAGGGTTCCATATTGGAATCATTGCTCAAATGGAAGTCTGATGATAGACTGACGAAGATCCTTGCGATGTTGTGTTTCATGTTAGCCATCTTTCTCAGCATTTCATTTACTTCATATTTATTTAGCTGGAAATCTGACCAAGACAAAGTCATGCATTATTCTTGGCACATCCTATTTAAGTCCGGTATAAGCGTAGAAAACTGGTTGGGTCGCTTGGGAGCCTTTGTTTCCCATATGTTTTTCTATTATGGATTTGGATTAGCAGGGTACCTATTCATACCTGTTCTGATCCACTTGGGATTCAGGTTTCTGTATAGAAATGAATGGATACAATTCCTCAGATTTTTTACACATAGTGTAGTGATAACTGCCCTTCTTTCGATGATTCTCAGCTTCGTGGGCCAATGGTCAAATTTTCCAATGGGAGGCTCTTTTGGACATAATTCTTGCAGATTATTATCCAGTTTTGTCGGTGACATTGGACTTGGCATTTCACTGATTTTCGGGTTGATATCGTTGTTTGTTTGGTACTTCAACCCTAGCTTACAAGCATTACAATTACAAACTTCAGGATCTTCGTCTCTGAGTAGTTTCTGGTCACCCAATTGGCTTTCGTTCAAATCCGAAAAAAGCGCCGGATCAGATAAATCTGACATGGCAAAATCCATGTCGGTACATACGTCGATGGATACAAAGGAAGACTCTGTGGATGGACCTGTTGATTTTTCAGATTATCATGCAGAAAAGCTTGGTTTCGTCCACTCTACAGGAGACACCCATGAACTTACAAATTTTATTAATGAAATACCAAGCTCAACGGGAGCTGCATCCAAGATTCTCGCATTAGAAATAAACGATACTCCACTGACTTCAACTTCAGATCAAGATACAGAACAAAACGTGCCTATGGCGTCAGAATCATCCGTCCTTCAAGAGGAGGACGGGTGGAGTTCTGATTCTATGGAACCCTTTGATCCAACCCTTGACTTAAGATCGTTCAAGATGCCTGGCCTGGAGCTCCTCCAAGATTACAGCGACCAAAAAAATGAAGTCGATCGATCTGAATTAGAAGCAAATTCCAATCAAATCATTGCAACACTCCAACATTACAAGATAGAGATTCAGAAAATTAAGGTAACTATCGGTCCAACCGTAACATTATACGAAATTGTTCCGGCTCCTGGAGTAAGAATATCCAGGATCAAAAGCTTGGAAGATGATATTGCATTAAGCTTGTCAGCTCAAGGCATTAGAATCATAGCACCAATTCCTGGCAGAGGTACTATAGGCATTGAAGTCGCAAACAAAAACAAACAAATCGTACCATTAAAGGAACTGCTCAAGTCCGAGAGATTTAACGACTCAAAATTAGAGTTGCCGTTAGCGCTTGGAAAAAACATTTCGAATGAAGTAGTTGTCGCAGATCTGACCAAAATGCCCCATTTATTGATAGCGGGAGCAACCGGTCAAGGTAAATCAGTTGGTATTAATTCGATATTAATGTCTTTGCTCTACCGCAAACATCCTTCAGAGGTGAAGTTAGTTTTGATTGACCCCAAAAAAGTGGAATTACCCATTTATTCTGAAATTTATAAACACTACTTGGCTCAACTTCCAAATTCAGATGAAGCAATAATCACGGATACTTCCAAAGTAATTTATACGCTCAATTCACTTTGCATTGAAATGGATCAAAGGTATGAGTTATTGAAAGCAGCGAGAGTCAGAAACTTGTTGGAATACAACGAAAAATTTAAAAACAGAAAGCTCAATCCGGAAAAAGGGCACAAATTTTTACCCTATATCGTGCTCATTATCGATGAATTTGCTGATCTGATCATGACCGCCGGCAAAGAAGTTGAACTTCCAATCGGCCGATTAGCCCAATTAGCTAGAGCCGTAGGGATACATTTAATCATTGCTACTCAGCGGCCTTCAGTCAAAATCATTACCGGATTGATCAAAGCCAACTTTCCTGGTCGAATTGCATTCAAAGTTTCTTCAAATATTGACTCAAGGACAATTTTAGATTATGGTGGTGCTGAAAGGTTAATTGGCCGAGGTGATTTACTTTATAGTGTCGGTTCAGACATCATACGATTACAGTGCGCTTTTGTAGACACACCAGAAGTTGAAAGAGTGATTAAACACATCAGCAATCAGCAAGGATATGCAAGTCCTTACTTCTTGCCAGAGTACAAAGGTGAAAATCAAGATGACCAAGAAGGGGGTAATTTGTCCGCTGGAGATATGGACGATATGTTGGAAGAAGCTGCAAGGTTAGTAGTCCAAAGCCAACATGGGAGTACAAGTATGATCCAGCGAAGACTAAAGCTTGGCTATAATAGGGCTGGCCGCATTATGGATCAAATGGAATCCCTTGGCATTGTGAGTTCAGCGGAAGGAAGCAAGCCGAGAGAGGTTCTGGTGTTCAATGAGATAGAACTGGATAAGATCCTAAGCAAATACAAATAAGACCAACATTTTTTTCAAGTAGTTGACCAACTGAGATTGATAGTAGATTATGCCCCGACTGACCATCGGGGCTTTTTATTTTAACCCTTTTGTAATCAATTCAGTTCCACTCTTTAACTGAATCATAAGCTTAATATCTTTTCCTAAATAAAAAAAGCCCCCCTTCAATTTCTTGAAGAGAGGCCATCCCAAAACCGATTTAACTTATCTCACGTATCGGACTACGTGTTGTCTCCTTTTCGCTACTCGCCGGCTTCCGGATCCTTGGCTTGGGTTGCCTTCGGTCCCACCGGACTAGCTCTGATCGTCGTAGATTACTCTACTACTACCATGCGCTTCGTAGCTGTATGGTTTGCTGCGTCTAACTGATAGTACAGTACGCCGCCGCCATTCAACTCTGATTTCTCGATCTTCTGTGTATTCAAGCCTTTTTGACCTTGGATCTCATACACTCGGATCACTTTACCTGTCACGTCGTAGATGCTCAACTTAACAGCTCCTGCTTCCGGTAATCGGTAGCTCACAACTGTCTCCTTGTTGAATGGATTCGGATTGTTCTGATACAACTCGAATACTCCACTCTCTACTACTCCTTGATCTGTTCTTGCATTCAAGCTCACGCCTTTCACTTCTTCACTTGCTTCGTATGCTTCTGCTGCTGTCACTTCACTTGTGATCGCCAACATGCCGCTTAACTTACCGCTGCGTACGCTGCGGAATACTACTGTGAATAATGTTTCGTCGCTACCATAGCTTGTTCCTGTACCGCTGTTCCAGCTCGTTGTCAAGATTCCTTCGTTCACGCGGTTCGTTCCAAAGTTGGATTCTGTTGTACCCAATACTCCGCTTTCTACTCCTTCAAAGTTCAACATCTCACTGTCAAACTTCAATGTGAACTGGTATCCACTGATGTTGCGGAAATCGCTTGACTTGAAGTTTACTTTGTATACTTCTCCTGCTACCATTTCCTGCTCATCGATTTCCATGCTCAACTTGCCCGATGTCCTCACGCTTCCGCTCATCACGTTGCTCGCTCTGGCATTGCCGTTCAAGTCTCCCATCTTTATCGCTACAAAGTCACTTTGTTTCACTTCTCTCTGCGTGCCAAACACCTCTGTGGCTGTGCGTGGTGCACCCCATGGCTGTGTTGGATCTGCAAATACATAGCTCTTCGGTACAAATGTCCATGATTCTACTGTTGCAAACTTGCTCGTAACTCCCAAGATCAACTTCCTGATCTCGCTGATGTCACTTGCTGTGATCTTGCCATTGTTTGTTACATCTGCTGCAATCAACTTGTATGGGCTTGTGATCACTTCCTGACCTAAGATATGCTTCTGTATCTTCACGATATCTGCTGTCGTTACTCCATTGGATGGATCTTCTGTTCTTGTAGGTTTTACTACATATGTTGTCGCCAACTTCAAGTCGCCAAATGTGTATGGGCTTCCTGTACGCTCTAACATCATATTTCCGTTTTCATACAACTCCATCTTCACCGGATTTGTCACGTCATTGCTTTCTGTTCGCAAATCTCCGTTGATTCTTCCTTTCAAGTCTACTATATCATCACAGATATCCTGATTGTCTTGTACGATGATTACTGTCTTGCAATAGTCTGTATTGCCTTCCAGGTCTTCTACCCACATTTCAACGTCTACGATCAACTCGTCGTTTGCTCCATTTGCTACAAAGTCGCTACAACAGATGGTCTTACTTGTTGCACTTGTATCTCCGTCAAAGTAGAACTTCAATCTGCTCTGTGGTGTACAATTGTCATATGAACCTCTGTCCAAATCTTTTGCCCAGATTGTCACACATCCATTGGCTGGCATTGGTACTGTGATCACTCCTGTCAAACAGTATGGTGTCGGTGCTTTGCAGTCCTTCACTTCAAACAATTCGTCTCTCACTCCGATATTTCCACATCCATCCTCTACGATCCATCTGATCTTGTGGATTCCGATTGGATACGTTCCACTTGCACAGAATGGGCTGTTTGGATTGTCTGCATATGGATTGTGTGTAAACTTCGGCACTTCTCCATTGTCAAACTGACGCTTCGTCAATGAGCCTACTACAAAGTCATAGCCACTGTGTGTGCCTACTCCGTCATTGTACAAGTCGATCTTGTATTCCCAGAATAACCAGTCTAGTGGGCTACAGTTGTCTGTTGCATCTGCACACAACTCGATATGACCTAAACACAAGCCTGTTGTATTGTCTAATACTGCCGGCTCACATGTGTATGGTCGCTGTGTTACCACAGGATCGTCGTTGTCTCTCACCTTGATCACCTGCTGATACTCCCATCGGCCTGTAAGGATGTTTCTGCTTGGATCGTACTGGCACCAGTCGATTACTGTCCACGTCCTGATCACTTTCAAGCACGCATCCGGCTCGATTGTAAATACTTCATCATCATATTCGATTGCGATCAATGCACAGTTGTCGTCTGCATTGTTCATCACTTTCGGTCTGCCCAATCTTGGATTGTCAGGGCTTAAGTCAGCTCCACATCCGTCGATCTCTACTCTTCCCGGTAAGCTCGCGCTGATACAGGTTGGCCATTCGATGTCGTCGTTTGGATCGCAATAGTCTGCAGGATTCACATAGAATGGATCACAGTCTACTATCCAGATCGTCTGCTGACGGCTCAAGGTTACTCCCGTTGACGTTCTTACTGTGAACGTTCTTGTCAAGACTCCTTGTCCGCACTTCACGTTGTCATCGTTTGGTGTCACTGTTACTGTTACGTTACAGCCACCCAACACATATCCATCAAAGCCCCATACCAACTCATACTTGTTGTCCGGATGGGCCGGATTGTACAAGCTGTTGTAGTAGTTACATGCTATGTTTGCTGCAGGTAAATTCGGTGGTACTGCCCCTGCTGATGGGCCAGGATAGTTGTGCAATGTATTTGGCACACAGTATCTCTGACATACCAGGTCGTTTGTTTTCACTTTCGCTCTTACGCTCAAGTCCGTTACGATTCGTCCAAATGTTGGATCCAATGGATCACGCAATTTTTCAAAATCATACCAGAACCAGCAGCTCACTACGATATTCGGTGGCGGTACCAATGTCGGTACTACCTTGTCTTGTACGTCGACTTCTACCATACAGTCGCTGTAGTGACCAAACAAGTCCCCTACAAACTGTAGATTCGGTCCGCTTCTTCCCATTCTGTTCGGATGGATTGGGCCCGTGCCCGGATCTACGTCAAAGACTCTCAACACTACCATGATCGTCTTGCCGGCATCTGCACAGCAGAACTTCGTGAAGTCGTCAAAATATACCTGATTGCCCGGTGCAAATACAGGATCCGGATCATCGTCTCCGTTCAATCCATTACATGCTACTCGGTTGTCTGTCGGTGGAAGGCGTCCGTTGATTGTGCCCAACAACTCTTCCATTCTGATCACTTTGAAATAAATGTGCGGTGAACAGTTGTCAAATGAACCATTGTCCAATGATTCTGCAAATACTTTCGTGATATTTTCTCCAGGGCTGACGCCGCCTACCAAACTCACTACTGTATTCCTGATACACACCGGTACCGGTGGTACATTGTCCAATACATTCAATCTCACAATCTTCTTCGTGATATTGCCACAACAGTCTTCTGCTACGATATATGCATTCTGGATTCCTCTCGGCAAGCCTGTTACTACATATCCACTCTCGTCGTTGCCGATTACTGTTCCGTCTTCTACTTCTACTGTATAGTGTATTTCATTGCTGCAGTTGTCTACCAACCAGGCCGGTGGTACTTCCCAGATTCCTGTACAGCTCCATACATCCATTGTTGCTACTACTGAATCCGGATACAATATTTTCGGTCCTTCTACGTCCGCTACTTTGATCACCTGATTGTGTCCGCCTACTTTGCCTGTACACCAATCCATCACTGTCCACTGTCTCAACACTTTGTAACAGCCTATTGGACCCGCATCACAGCCCGGTTTTGCCAAGTCAATCACGATGTCTTTGTACACTGTTCCAAAATTGCGACACTGCGTCGCCGGACGACCTGTTCCGTGCCACATCACGTGCGTGTTCGGTCCATAACAGTTCGGATTCAATGCATCCCAGTTCTTGTGTGCAGGATAATATACATCATCAGGACTTGGATGTCCGAAATTCGCATCGTTCACATCGTCGATACAATTCCAGCCCAATACTCTTGGTATCCTTCTTCCTGCTGCTCCTCCTACTCCCAAATAGATGTTTGGTCGGGTAGGATTTGCTCTCCAGTATACGCTATCCAACAAGTAGCCATCGATACAAGTATCCGGTGCTACTTCGTGTGGGGTAACGTCTTTGTTCCTGTCGATCTTCGCATCACAAGCCAACATCGCTTTATTGCCCGGTACGCCATCATAGTTTGATGGTGCCAATACGTCGTTCAGGTCGCCTATGCTCACTGTGATCGTCTGTACACAGCTTCCCTTGTTGCCACTGCCATCAATTGCTGTCCAGGTTCTTACTATCCTCTTGTCATAGCCCAATGCACAACTTCCTTGTGTCACATTGTCTCTGTAAGTCAACGTGTAGCTGCTACAGTTCTCGTCTACAACAGGTGTCCCTGTATTTGATGGTAATGTGCTCGCTGTACAACCTATTGTTACGTCAGCAGGACATGTTAATTCCGGTGCTAACTTATCTTCTATTGTGATATGACCCCAGCAGCTGTTGCCTGTCGCAGGATCGATTACTTTTGCTTCATAATTCTTGCCGATATCCTGTGATCCTACCTGACTTCCCGGTACTGCAGGTTGTCTATCAATCAACTGGCCTGTCGTCCAATTCCTGATCTCCACGATATAATCATCATAACATCCGTATGGGCCTCCTTCCAATATATCGTCTGCTCCTATCGTTGCAAAACAATTCTCGTCAAGGCTCACCTGAATATTGTCATTGCATGACAAACTTCTCTTCGGATTGGCATATGCATTTACACAAACGTCAAATGTGCAGTTCGTTACGTTACCTGATGCATCTGAGGCTGTATAACACAAGGTCGTACATCCTATCGGGAAGAAACATCCAGGACCATATGGTGCTCCACAGGTCTGTACCAATCTTACTCGATTCGATGTTGCAAGAGCATACCCGATGTGACCCATCCAGTTTGTGTTTCCAAATCCAAATGATGAGTTCACAAACGGTGCTGTAAATAAGCCTCCTGTGTACGTTGCTCCGTGCATAGGTGTATTTACGTTTGCATCTCCAAAGATTCCCGTGTTGCAATCATTAAATATGGATATAGCGCTACTTGCTTGTCCTGGAGTATGAATATAAATACCTCTTGTCTCGCCTGCTGCCATTGTCAAACAACCCACTTTTGTACTATCAACAATGATTGGATCACACGCTTTCAGGGTATCATAGGCTGTTCCTGTAACTAACTCAAATGTATCTCTTAAACCAGAGAATTGTCCTCCTCTATCTGATACTCTGCTAGCACACAAGGTCCATGCACTCGCCGTTGCTTGTACCGGTGCATGAGGGCCGGGTGCTGTACGATAATAGATATTATGCGTAATATTTGCTGCGATTGGTAACCAGCTAACTTCTTGTAAGTTCAACTGACCGCCTGATGTGTTCACCAAGTCGAACATCACGCCCCATGCGCCAGCTCCTCCGTTGATTTGCCAGTTATTTGTCAATCTACAAATCTGACCGGTACGATTTAAACCACCAAAATACTGACCGGCAGGACAATTGTCCATAGCCATGAATGGCGGTGCATTCCATGCCACTTGACATTCGCCGGGACCGGCGTTCAATGTAATTGGCTTCGTAGGACATGCAGGTACCAATGTCGGCGGCTCTAAGTCAGCGATATTGATTTGCTGATATGAAGTATCAAACGCTCCACATCCCAATGAACTTCTCCACAAGATGTGTTTCAATCCCGGTGTAGTAAACACGATGCCTGTTGCAGGACATGGTGTCATCGTCATATTGATACAAGGTACTGTCGCTGCTGACGGAGGTCCTGTCAATATTACGTATTGTACTGCTCTTCCTCCTGGAGCTCCTACTACAGTCGTTCCTACTGTACCTCCATTGTATGGTGATACTGTCAAGGCAGGTACGAATGCGATAGACGATGGTACTGTAGCAGGTGCAAATGCCGGTGCAGGTGTAGCACAGGCTACAGGTGCAGGTGTACATGTACCGGCCTGTAATGGAAGATTTGTCACTCCACTGTAGTTTGGCAATGCTTCAGGCAATGCAAAAGTCATACTCCAGCTAGTGAATTGGCCTGTTTCTCCACCCCATCCATTCGTGTAGACCAAGTCCCACTGACCACCTATATTGGTGCCCGCAGGATTGAAATCAAACAAACTGCATGAAGAGTTGATAGGTGGCGTTGCATTACAGTTTTGTCCAGCTCCCAAGTGGCTGGAAGTACCAACCGTACCTGTCTTAGGACGATAAAAACCTGTAATCGCGCCAGCAGTGGCAGGGTATATCCTTGATGCTGTATCACACAAAGTGACATTTACAGGTATATTGCTGCTTGAACTGTTTCCTATTGGATTCAACAAGTTCATATAGGTCCCGTTTGGTCTGCGCAAGTTCAACTGAAAGTCTCCTCCCCATGAGTTGATGATGAAGTTCAGTCCAACCGCAGTCAATCGGTAGTTATTTGGTGCACCTCCTCCCGTAAGTGGCGGTACTATCATCCTGAATTGTGTCGCTTGACCTGTGGCTTTGGTTCCTACACCACTACAGGTCACCTCTCCAACTGTGGGTGGCAATATACAGCCATAACCATCGTTTATGTTTGGATTCGTTACGTCTCCGCAGTTGTTTTGATTTGACTGGCTCGAAAACGTAATCTCTTGCCCATACATCTGAGCACTCAGACTCAGAAATATAGCCAATACCAAACCATATTGAAAAATGTTTTTAGTTCTTTCATGAAGTTTTGAGTTTACTAGTTATATAAATATGTTGGGATCAGATTTTTATTGTTTGCAGTAGATCCAGATACTCAGACTTCGCCAATACATTCGTGATTGTCGCATCCATATCGATCTCTCTGCCGTTCCTCATCACTACATACGCACTGTTTGTCTGCAAATTCAAATTGCTCAACAATACAGCTTTCGTGTCCATGTTTGGATCTACTCTCGTCTCCAGTGCATCGATCATTTGCATGTATAGATCGATCACCAATTTCTGCTGAGGATCATTCGCTCCTCCGCTCTTCCAGATTTGCTCCTTCTCGTGCATCTTCGTACGCAATGCGTCAATCGCTAGCGCCACAGGCTTCAATTGTGGTATGTTAATGGATTGTGCACTAACTGAAGAAACAGAAATAAATAAAAATAGAAATAAGCAGAAAAATGCCGTGCCTGACTTGGCAATAAACGAAGGCAAAACGAAATTCGTTTTTTTCATGAGTTATAGTTTTGGTTAAATAAAAAAATCAGGTATTCAATCTAGAATTTAATTCATACCTAAGAAAATCTGCTTCGTCTTTCTAAGTTATAAATTCCTTTTGATTCAATACTTCCGAGCAAAGATACAATTCTCCAATCTCATTTTATATATTTTGAAAAAATATTTATTCAATTATTTTACAATATTTACATTATATTATAAATAAAATTAATGTTTAAAACATTTATTATAAACAATATAAATATTATATTATACTTTAATTTGTAATTTACTATTGGGATTCTATCAATCATTTTCGCTATCGAAAAAAAATCCTCAGAATTGAGATATTCATTACTCAATTAATAACCAATTTTAATTCCTCGCTTTGTTTTGTCAATTGTTTATAATCATCCTCCTCGTTGCAGAATTTTGAGCAGCATCAAATTGATAATATATGACTCCTGATCCTGATATTTCGCTTCTTTGGACTTTCATTTGGTTCATGCCCTTCTGTCCATTGAGTTCATAAACCCTAATCACTTTGCCCGTGAGGTCATATAATGTTAGCTTGACTGGTCCTGATTCCGGTAATCGATAGCTGATCACTGTTTCCTTATTAAATGGATTCGGATTGTTCTGATACAACTCGAATACTCCACTTTCCACTACAGTGTCTGAATTCCTTACATCCAGAACTACTTCCCTCAGGTTGCCTTCCTTGTCATATGCTTCTGAGCTCGTCAAATCTCCTGTGATCGACATCAGCCTACTGAGTTTTCCACCTTTCATTGCCTGAACTCTCAATTTGTACAAGGTTTCGCCTTGTGTCACAGTCTGTGATCCTGAATTGTCCCATGACATGGTCACAATCCCTTCAGACCTTCTTCCAAGGTTGAAGTTCTTCTCTTCTATTGTCAATGATCCGCTCTCCACTGAAACAATTTCTATAGCACTGGCATCAAAGCTGATTGTATACTGAAATCCTGTTATACTTTCAAATCCTCTGCTACTCACCTCAATTTCATAGCTCTCTCCCGCTTTGAATTCCTGTTCTTTCACTTCAAGTCGCAATTTCGCTCCAGTTCTTGTTTCTATATTCTGTCCAAAATGAGCTCTTGCTGTCTGGTTTACATCTCCAACTTTTATGGACATGAAATCTACTTTGTTTTCAGACTGCAGATTCTTAATTTCCTTACTTGTTGGAAAATCAAATGGTTGAGTAGGATCGCTAAACACATAATCTGATGGTATGATCCACCAGCTCGGTGTCTTAGTAAACTTGCTTGTCACTCCTAAGATCAGCTTTCTGATCTCGCTGATATCACTTGCTGTGATTGTCTTGGACTTATTGACGTCAGCTGCAATGAATTGAACCGGATCCCTAAACTCTTCTTGTCCTAAGATGTGCTTCTGAATCTTTACGATATCCGCTGTGCTCACACCGTTCAAGTAATTGTCATTGCGCTCAGGTTTGATCACATAATCTTGTCCTTCTATCAGTTTGCTGAATGTATACTTTCCATCCACCGATGTCATCATCTCCTTCATCAATTGCCCGTTCTTCATCAATTCAACATCTGCATCACTTGTTTCAGATCCATTGTTCGTCTTGATGGCTCCATACACCTTACCATTGAATGTTCCATCATCAGGACAAACATTGTTTGGATCTTGTACGATCATTGTCGTCTCGCAGCAATCCTTGTTGCCCTCTTCATCTTCTACACAAATCTTCACCGGTAAGATCAATTCATCATTTACTCGTTTTGCTTCAAAATCTGAACAGCAGATCAATAAACTGTCTGAGCCTCCTTCAAAATATATCTTCAGATTGGCTGGCGGTGTACAGTTGTCGTAGCTGCCATGGTCGAAGTCTTTCGCCCATATCGTGATACAGCCAGTACTTGGCATCACCGTGGTCACTATCCCTGACAAACAATATGGTGTCGGTGCTTTGCAGTCTTTGATCTCAAACAAATCTTCTTTGACTGTAACATTGCCACAACCATCTTCTATCACCCATTTAATTCTATGAACTCCTATAGGATAAGTTCCATCGGCACAAAGAGGATTGGCAGGATTGTCCGCGTAAGGATTGTCTTTGTATTTGACAATGCCCCCATTTTCATATTCACGTTGAGTCAAAGAACCTACGATATGGTCAAAATTTCCATACTTACCCTTACTATCGGCAAAAAGGTCAATTTTATATTCCCACTTCAACCAATCTTTTGGTGTACAATTGTCTGCCACGTCAATTCTCAATAATATATGACCCTCACAAATTTGAGTTTGCGAGTTCTTTCTTGCCGGTTCACAATTTGATGGAATTATAGTAATCACAGGATCGTCGTTGTCTCTAACCTTGATCACCTGCTGATACTCCCAACGGCCTGTAAGGATGTTTCTGCTTGGATCGTACTGGCACCAGTCGATTACTGTCCACGTTCTGATCACTTTCAAGCACGCATCCCGCTCAATTGTAAATACTTCATCATCATATTCGATTGCGATCAATGCACAGTTGTCGTCTGCATTGTTCATCACTTTCGGTCTGCCCAATCTTGGATTGTCAGGGCTCAAGTCAGCTCCACATCCGTCCAGTTCTACCCTTCCCGGTAAGCTCGCGCTGATACAGGTTGGCCATTCGATGTCGTCGTTTGGATCGCAATAGTCTGCAGGATTCACATAGAATGGATCACAGTCCACTATCCAGATCGTCTGCTGACGGCTCAAGGTTACTCCCGTTGACGTTCTTACTGTAAACGTCCTTGTCAAGACTCCTTGTCCACACTTCACGTTGTCATCGTTTGGTGTCACCGTTACCGATACATTACAGCCTCCTGTCACATAGCCATCAAAGCCCCATACCAACTCATACTTGTTGTCCGGATGGGCCGGATTGTACAAGCTGTTGTAGTAGTTACATGCTATGTTTGCTGCAGGTAAATTCGGTGGTACTGCCCCTGCTGATGGGCCAGGATAGTTGTGCAATGTATTTGGCACACAGTATCTCTGACATACCAGATCATTTGTTTTCACTTTAGCTCTCGCACTCAAGTCCGTTACCACTCGTCCAAATGTTGGATCCAATGGATCACGCAATTTTTCAAAATCATACCAGAACCAGCAGCTCACCACAATATTCGGTGGTGGGATCAATGTTGGCAATACCTTGTCTTGTACTTCTACTTCTACCATGCAATCGCTGTAGTGACCAAATAAATCACCTGTATTGCCCAAATTTGGCCCACTTCTTCCCATCCTGTTTGGATGGATTGGTCCTGCTCCCGGATCAACATCAAATACTCGCAACACTACCATGATTTTTTGTCCTACATCCGCGCAACAGAATTTTACAAAATCATCAAAATATACCTGATTGCCCGGTGCAAACACAGGATCCGGATCATCATCCCCGTTCAGTCCATTACACGAGATTCTATTATCAAACGAAGGTGTTCTGCCATTCACCGTACCATTCAATTCTTCCATTCGAATCGTTTTTACATAGACGTGGCGAGCACAATTATCAAAAGAACCATCATCAAATGAAGTCGCAAAAATTTTAGTGATATTCTCACTTATATGAGAATCCGCTACCAGACTTACAACAGTTGATTTTATACAAATCGGCACTGGTGGGGTGTTGTCCAAAACATTTACTCTAATCAGCTTCTTTGTCAAATTGCCACAACAATCTTCTGCAACAATATATATGTTGTGTTTTCCCAATTCTAAGTCTGAGATCAAATACCCGTCTTTTTCTGATCCCGAAATTACACCATCAAGAGACTCCATGGTGTAATGGATATCCTGACTGCAATTGTCAGTTAACCATGGCCTTGGCACTTCCCATGTTCCACTACAAGTCCACACATCGGATTGAACAACAATGGAATCGGGATACAATATCTCAGGCCCTTCAGGATCACCAACCTTTATAATCTGATTGTGTCCACCAATTTCTCCCGTACACCAGTCCATCACAGTCCATTTTCTTAAAACCTTGTAGCAACCAATCGACCCGGCATTACAGTTAGGTTTTGCAATGTCAATAACCACATCCTGGAAAGTTGAACCAAAGTTTCGGCAGCCCGTAGGCTGAGGAAAACCTGTTCCTTTCCACAAAACATAAGTATCAGGACCCCAACATCTTGGATTTTGGGCAGTCCAATCAGGATGTGGAGGATAATATACGGGATAAGGACTAGGGTGACCTTTGTATATTCCTGAATCAATACAATTCCAACCTAAAATACGAGGTCGTCTCATTCCGCTAAAATCTCCTAAGGCTGTATCACCGCCAGTGGCTTTCCAATATGCAGAATCTAACAAATAACCATCAACGCAAAGTGGATCAAAAGCATAGTGTGGAGTTAAGTCCTTCAATGTATCTTTTTTCTCGTTACAGTTCAACATTGACTGATTTCCAGGCAAACCATCAAAATGTTGAGGCACAATCACATCTGCCAAATCTCCAATATTGATCGTAATCAATTGCTGACAAGAAACTTTATTGCCATATTGGTCTGAGGCAATCCAAGTTCTTACTATTTGTTTTTCAAAACCAAGAGAGCAAGATCCCTGAGTAGCATTATCTTTATAAGAAAGAGTAAAAATTCCACAATTGTCAGTCACAAGCGGAGTGCCTGTATTGATCGGATCTTCAGACGAACCACAAGTCAAAACAATGTCAGGTACACAAACCAAAACAGGTGCTAATTTGTCTTCCACTATTGCATGAGACCAACAGCTATTACCAGACACAGAATCAAAAACGGTAATTTTCAATGGTCTTCCTATATCCATTCTACCTATTTGACTACCTGGGACGCCGGGCATTCTGTCAATAAGAGCCAGTGTATTCCAATCGCGCACTTCTACCCGATAGGAGTCATAACAGCGATATGGTCCTCCTTCAAGAATATCATCTGCCCCGATGGTTGCGCTGCAATTTGCATCAAGGCTAACTTGGATACTATTGTTGCAAAATAAATCAACTATTGGCGAAGGGTAATCCTTAACTTCCACATAAAATTCACAATAAGCTATGTTACCATCTTGATCCATTACCGAAATACGAACCAGATGTTTTCCAATAGGGAAAAAACTATCGAGCTTGAAAGGATCAGACGGATCTTGAATAATCATCAAATTCTGATCACAATTATCCATTGCAATATCGCTTATATCAATATGCACAATTGCTTCACAGTCCCCAGGGTTAGCAAAAAATGTCCTATCCTTACAAAAAAGCATCGGAGGGAATGTATCAACTACTGAAACTGTTGAAATACAAGAAGAACTATTATTGCATTCATCATAAACAAATAAGGTAACAAGATGGTCCCCCCTATCAAAACAATTGAATGTGGTATCTGTAGCTAAAAATCTCAAAGTCGCAGAGCAAGAATCATAACTTCCCCCGTCAAGATCTGCAGATCGGATCATAGACATACCTTGTTTATTGAGGTAGGCGATAAGATTTCTGCAAATTGCGATTGGTTTGGATGTATCCACAGAAATAATTCTCTGAGTCCATGTGAAAGTATTTCCACATCGATCCGCTAAAGACCAATTTCGGTAAATAGTGTCTTTCACAGGACATATTCCTCGAACCCGACGTTCTGTGCCATATGACACAATATTGCCCTTTACAATCTGTCCAGGGTTTAACATACCCGGCGTACGGTCTATTGGGCCGGTCCATACAAAATCGGTGTATGCATCGCCACAACCTGTTAACTGAATTGATTGCGTAAATGGTGTGGTTCCATTTTCAGAACTAGAAATTGGACTTCCAAATAATCCAGATGCTGGTCCATTGACAGCAAGAAATGTACCTTCGTAAGAAATGAATTGTAATACTGTAATTCCCTTGACGAGAGCGATTCCGTCCGGAGATCCATTTTGAATGCCATTCACAGGGTAATAAAAGGCCAAAGCTCCATACCCACATTTTTCATTTGGCAATATTCCACTAAGGCTCATTGAATCATAAACCAGTCCCGTCGAACCATTGTATAGCATCAATTTATACTGTGCTAAATTAGTTCCGAAAAAGCCAGCGATCTCGATAAACTCAAGAGTGTCAGTACCTGCATTGTCATAATGGATTTCATTGATCCATATATTCCCTAAGAGACTTTTATCACAAAGATCTATCCCTGAAATCGTATCCATAGCCGGCACTCTGCTACAAGAAACAGACATACTTTGAGGAAGTGTCAATGGTGAGCATATCATGGGCTTGGAAGTATCCTTTACCATGATCCTTTGCACCAATGAATCCACGTTTCCGCAACTATCAGTAGCAAACCATTTTCGAACCAATGTATATTCATTGGGGCAACGGCCCGGGAGAGAATCATACCTATAAACCGTCGCAAAAGTGTCAACATTTGCAGTTCCACCCATACAAGCCGGTGGAGGAGTAATCGTTTGTCCGGTATTCATGGCCCCAGGCGACCAAGCTGAAACTGGATTCCATGTAAACTGCCCTCCCATATTTCCTGATCCTTTTTTCTGAAGTGACAATCCTGTTGGATCTGAACCAGCCTCCAATACGCCAATATCTACACTTTGAATGCCTGCGGCTGGCCCATTCTTTGCCCTAAAGGATCCTTCATAGGATATGAATTCACAGACAGTAGCTCCATTGACTAGGGCGATTCCATCCGGAGCACCATTCTGGATACCATTTACAGGATAAGCAAATACCAATGCCCCCATACAAGAACCTTCATTGTCAATCATACCTCCCAGGTTCATTGTATTGTACATCGAACTGTCCGCACCATTGTACAGCACTAATGAATAGCCCGCGAGATTGTCACCGGCAAGACCTGCTATTTCTATAAATTCAAATGTATCTGTTCCAACATCGTCATAGTGAATCTCATTGATCCATGGCTTTATTATATCTCTTCCACCTGATGTTAATTGACATGTATCAAAAGCCTCGTAAGTACTTGCAGGAAATACAAATTCACATGCCACCATTGTATCTCTAGGTTTCGTGGAAGGTATAAATTTAGGTGGTAATGTATCAATGATGAAAATACTCTGTGTGCACATAGATGAATTCAAACACGCATCTGTAAATGTCCACTTTCTGAAAATTGTTTTTTCATTAGGACAAGACCCATTGATGACTGAATCTCTATATCTAACCTGGATAGGTGACATACAGTTATCCATTGCTGTACCTATACCTGTATTCGCAACGGCTGTATCACCCGGACATTGCAGACTTACATTTGCTGGACACATTGGTGTAGGAGGGATGGTATCGAAAGTGTATGCAATCTGTTGAACACAGCTATCTCTAAATCCAATCGAATCTACGGCAATATAAAATCTGTAAATAGTTCTTAAGCAGTTTGAAGTAACGACTGAATCTCTGCTTGTCAACATCACACTACCACATCCATTCAAAATAACAGGAATAGTATCTTGGCGGCCTCCCAAACCAACGGTATCTCTCCTAAAAACGGACTTTGGTGCAGGTGGAACAATGTTACATAAAGCAGGCGGGTAAAATGTATCTCTTGGGCAAATGATTGACGGCGGCATGCAACACGCCAAGAAATCTGCAAAAATTGTTGCAGAATCGCAAACCATACAACCTGTAACAGGATGTGTATAAATGAAATAATAAGTCGTGGTATCCTTGATTTTTATGATACCATCTGTAATTAAATGCGCAACCGGATCAAATCCAGATAATTTTGGATTGTATCGATACCATGCAACCATTGCGGTATCCAGTTGTCCCGGGTTTATACCATTGGTATCAATTACTACTTTTACTAAAGTATCCAAATCATGACACACCAAGCTATCGCCACACACCGGCATTTGAGGAATACAAATGGTGTCCACTACAGGAACGTTACCTTGAAACAATACATCAACTTCGTCATTCAGTATCTGACCACCACAGCCAAAATCGTCAAAAAAGGATTTGATCTTATAGGTTCCTGGCTGACAAGCTTCAATTATATATACATTGTCAGCTACAAAGACCTCCATTTCAGCTCCACCATTCAAACAATACGCAAATGTATAAGGCCCTGTGCCCTCAAAAGTAATCGTCACTGATCCGCATCCTGTAGAACAACTAGATATGTCTTTGTGATCAGTGATACTGGCTGTAGGTTCCGGTCTAAGATTAACACAGGCTTCATCATTGTCCACTTCTCCTTGACACTTTGCCCCACCTAAATCAACTATTGAATCAAGCTTCACTTTTATTTCTCCCTCAGTAGGTCCGTCGATGTGGATTGTAAAATTTGGGCCTGAGCCGGTCAAACAATGGTTGATTCCTGGTTCGTCCGATCTGGACCAACATAATTTAAACGGCCCAGCACCATTCATCACCATCACATCCATATCTAACCCTGCTGGTAAATCAGCGAAACAAGTATCAATGTGCCTAGCTTTTAAATCAGCTGAAGGACAAGAGATAATGTATTGTCTGTTTATCGCAACGATAGAATCACAAGAACTAGATAATGGGGATATTTTTGCTTTGAGGCAAAATGAGTCAGATGGACAAGCTTCTTGAGGGATAACATAATCTAAACAATACCAGATTGGTGGTACTGGTACACAATTTTGATTAAGAGGTTCTACAAAACACAATCCATTTATCCCACATAGACGATTAACCATCATGGAGTTTGATGAGTTATTCGCTAAACCCGGAGTTTGAATAGTACACGCCGTAGCAGATGTGAAGCTTTGTCTCATTGCTGCAGTATCTGCATAGTAGTCTCCACATTTTATGATATACTCTTGAGAACCTGAACCATTAGTTGATGAAGCACAAGTGATGTTGGGTTCAGCTGAACCACAATTTGTAGCTCCATACTCTATACCATGATATATTTGATTGTTGGGGCATTTGGTTATAAAGCAATCACTGGTATTCCCCAATAGCAATCCACTACTTGTGCTAGTTCCATTTTGCCAACCTTGTTGTAAGCCCCCGGGATTTGTGTTCGCACCAGGACAAGGAAAGGCATCAGAATTATAGCAAGTTGCCAAGCATGGATGATTCGCCGGCAAAATGTAAACTTTATCACCATTGCTATCACAAGGATCATCTGCTGGCAAACAAGTTTCTTTCTCTTCTTCATTGTAAATAATAATCCTGGATCCTACCGGCACAGCACTGAAGTCACAGGTACACCCCGGTCTACTAGAATCAAACCAAATATAACCAGGTGCAATTCCCGCAGAACCGCAAGACAAATCATTGTCATTCAGAATCCAACCGTTTAGATTCACGGTTGAGCAAGACTGGCCTACAACCAACAGTTCTACCCACTCTCTATTACCACTTTGGCCTTGAGAAAACTCATTGACTATGATCCCACCACCATCGCCACAAGTTCCACCAGGATTGAGGTTGGCGGGTGCAGGACAATTTTCACAACTTGGGGCCTCAATTATAACTTCTCCTACTTTCTCACTAGTGGCATCACCTGGCTGCCAAGCACAATCCCATGGACCTATATAGTATTCGATTATTCCATTCATTGGCAAATTGTCTGCTTTTAAGCAGAATTGCAAAGTGTCTGAAGGACAATATAAGCCCGAAGTTGAACTGCTGTCAGTCATGAAATTAGATGGACACAGGGCCGCCGCTTCACAATCATTACTGATTCCTAAATTCAAATCAGCAAAGCCACAACCAGACTTATCGTTTACCACAATATAATAACCACCCGATGCAGGTAAGTTTTCTAAAAGAAAAACTCCTGTCGTATTGGTTTTTGGAGGAAGTACCCCAGCGCTATCCATGAGTGTAAAACACAAATCTGAGCCACCAATTATATATTGTTTAGCATTGATAACTCCGGCATGGGGATCTCCGTCCGCGCATGAAATCACACAAGGAGTTTGTGGAATGTCAGCAATTTGATCTCCGTCACAATCATAAGCCAGAGGAGCGAAAATTTCAACACATATCTGTTGTCTCTCATAACATTCTCCATTGCTGGTCTTGGAGGTACTTCCGCAGCAGTTCGAATAATCGTCCCATTGTAAAGTAAAACAATGTTTTCCGATTGGTAAAATACCTGAGGTATATGTCATAGTTGTAATACCGCTGACCGGGTCCACAGAATAACTCTCCCAACTTTGGATAGAAAGTGGACCGGCAATCATTTTAGGATCAGTAATCGGTGCCATTACATAAGAGCCTATATTTTCATCACAAGCTCCGGACAAAGTATCTTGATTATCGCTGACATGTTGCCAGTTAAAAACTTCCAAAGTAAAAGTTAAGGAGCCGGGAGCGCATAAAACGGTATCTGTAACCATTAGATTCCATGCAATTGCATCATTACTAACCCCTGGATTTGGGTGATCAGTATAGCCCCATTGAGCTAGCGCACCAGAGGGATCACAAGAAGAAGGTATTAAGTTTGAATATGGAATTAAGTCTCCCGCTGTAGACTTATGTGACGGGTTACCATGAGCACCAGATGAATTCGAAATTCGCAAATAAGAGGAATTGCAACCAGTAAAAGTAGCTGAAGGATGTTTGACCCATATAGGGTCAGTCAAGTTTGGCATAGAGTAAGCAATTTGACTTGCCATACATCCGGCTCCGTTGGGCATAATAGCTACCGCACTAGTATCTGCAATCCCACCATCTCCTCTACCCATAGACACAACACCTGAACCAAGAAGATAGGACCCTTTGGTAGGATCTTGAACCGTAACATGATCTGCATCACCTGAAGCGCCGCCAGTTGTGGCACCTCCCCTGGTCAACGAATTGGATTCACCCCAATAAATGGCATCATGCGGAGTTCCATTAGGTCGAAAAAGCATCACTTGATCGCCGTCAGCACTGTGCTGATTGTCTAAAGTAAATCCTGTTGCTGAAAAGTCGCAATAAACAATATTAATAGGATCGCATACATCAAAATCAATAGGTAACCCTGGAAAATCACATTCATCGCAAGCTAAACCATTGTTTACTCCTTTAATTCCCACACCACGATCCGATGAAGTCCTTGAAGCACAAGCGATTAAATAAGTGCCGTCAGACGGTATTGTTGTCCCTTCAGGTATAACTATAGCCCATTCAGAATTGGATATGACCATGCAGCCAATATCGGTTCCTGTTGGTCCGGCAATTTCTACAATTGCGTCATCTACGCCATCAGATTGTCCTGCATCCCCTGAAACTTCATTCAAAACGACATGATCGTATGGAGATGGGCATTGTGCCATTAAAGCTATATGCGAATAAAAAAGTAAAATAATGGTAATGGGGGTAGTAAAAGCGAGTTTTACAACATTCATGCGGTTGGATTTTGCTTCGGTTTTTAAAACTCCACAAAATTAATGAAAATCAAAGGATCCCTGTACAAATCTCAAAGAATTAATCTAAAATATGCCATAACCCAATCTTCCTTAGGCTTAGTGTGCCTGGCACACCTTACCAAATAAAATTCTAAATGGTATTTAATAAGCGTTTTGCGAAAGCAAAATTATGGGTGTAGGAGTTAGAATGAATATATATTCCTTTTTGGTCAAAATTCGCCAAATGGACCTTCCCGGATGCGTGGATGACCTGAGTTTCAGCAAATACTATAGCAACATGAATAATTTTGTATTTATCATTATGGAAAAACAGTAAGTCCCCTAACTTTAATTCTTCAAAAGGAATAGTGAGTCCCATGTCTGACTGCTCAGAGGCATCACGCATTATATGCAATCCACAAAATCTTAAAAATAATTGAGACAATCCAGAACAGTCTACTCCGAAAACGGTTCGTCCTCCCCATAAATAGGGAACATTCAAAAAATTCTTTGAGATTAAATTTAGAGCTTCTGAAATTGTCAATTCGGGATTGGGAAAATGGCAGCTCAAAGACTCAGGAATTTTCATGTCAATAAAAGATCCTGGGCTGAGTAAAGTGTTTAAACGATCCAAATAACAAGTTGACGTCAAAATACGGTCTTGAATGTAAGATTCTTGGGGAGAACTATGCACAATTGCGGATTCCATCCAACCTGCATATGCATCATGATTTGATCTGATCATGCTCCATGATCCACTTTCTTCAAGGACTGTGAATGATTCACCATAGAGCAATTGGTTTACCATCTCTGAACGATGGGAAGGTTCTGAACGAATTGCTGCTGAATTTAACGAAAGCTGAAGCGACATATAATCAAAAATAAGTAAGCCAAAAATAATGCGAACTCGCCTAAGAATCAGTTTTAATTTGAAACAAATGCCATTGGATACGAACTACATTAAATTAAAATAAACAATTCACTCAGCTGTATCAAAATTAGACTTAATTTAGCCTTTTAATCATTAACCTCCAAATGGCAAAAAATTTCTTACTTGTATTGCTATTATTGATAATCACGAATATTCAGGCACAGGATGTTCAGTTCACACAATATATGACTGTAAGTACCTACCTCAATCCGGCAATGAGTGGAGCTTTTGATGGCAATTATAGGGTCAGGCTGATCAATAGGGATCAATGGACAAATTTTGAATCAAAATCATTAAAAACATTATCTGTATTAGGTGACATTAAGCTTCCTCTTCAGCGAAATGTTTCCATTTCAGATTTCATAGGATTGGGTTTATATTATTTATCCGATCGAAGTAGAAATTTAGACTATAATACAAATGAAGTGAATATTCAAGTCTCGTTTCATAAACTTTTAAACAGAGCAAGAAAAAATTTTATTGCTGGAGGTTTAGGATTAGGGATAACACAAAAAGAAATTAATTACGATAGGCTTTTGTTTGCAGATCAATTTAATGGTATAGATGAATATAATTTACCTACCTCTGAAAGACTTCCTCCTAATATTAAAGCAGTACCTGATCTGAAAGCCGGTCTTTATTATAACGTTTCTCTGAATAAAAAATTGAGACTTCAAACCGGAGTTTCAAGCTTTTATACACTTTTCAAGAATATTTCATACTATTCTGATTTTGATGATGTTGATTATTTTGGAAATAAGAAAGTCATCTCTGCACTGCGGACCACGGTCTTGGCGAATTTTACGTATAATTTAAATTCCAACACACAATATTTTCCCAGAATGACAGCTTCATTTCAGGGACCTCATCAATTCGTATCTATTGGAACGAATTACAGGAAAAGTTTTTTTAGCCTTAAAGAAACAGCTTTACATGCAGGTGCCAATCTCAGAGTTTCTAATAGTAATACCAGTTACCAACCAATTGATTTAGGACTAATGGCAGGTTTTGAAATTTTAAATTTTATTATTGGCTTAAGTTATGATTTTGGTTTAAGAGATGCTGCATATTATCAAAAACCTACACATTCATTTGAAATCAGCTTAACTCTTATAGGTGATTATGATAATGAAGGTTTCATTTGTCCTCAATTTTAAATTACTGTAATTCCTCAAAAAAACCTGTTTTAGTGTTTTTTCTTACTTTGTCCCATTCAAACCACCTCCCATTCATTGCTATGTAGATTCCGGGTTTCAATGTTTGAACGAAAGCAAGCGCAGAGCCTAGATTAAAAAAACCGTCAGATGAATTACCGAACGCATACGGGATCATTGCACCTGCAAGTACAATTGTTTTACCGGAAATTGAAGCATTTGCTAAAACCTTTGCAGTTTCAACCATTGTATCTGTACCATGTGTGATCAAAATTTGATCTGAAGTACAGCGTTGACAATTGTGGACAATTATCTCACGATCTTCTTCTGTCATTTCTAGAGAATCTGTCATCATCAGGGTTTTGATATCAATGTCTAAAGTGCATCGGCCGCGATCAAGCATTTCAGGCAAATGAGTATCCTTGAAAAATAAACTCCCATTTACAAAATTGTACTCTTTGTCAAAAGTTCCACCAGTCACAAATACTTGAATGTCATTTTTCATGATGCAAAATTAATCAGCAACAGCAATATGATGTACTATTGGGGTTCTATCCCCAAATGCTTGTCGATTGAATTAAATAGAATTGATAATGTATTTATTATACATCCATTATTTTATAATATATAATTAAAACTCATTTGTGTCGCAAGATATTCGCTTCTCCATACATTTTCAAGATGAGCGAAGCATTCTATCTAATAAAGATACATTAAATATATTTACAATTTATATGTCATTGATTTTAAATATAATATATATTTGCAGATTACTTAATCAGCTCCAATCTCATTTGGCATGACTTTTGGGACAATGTATTAGATGTTGGATTACAAAAACCGGATATTATTCCTACCCATGAAAATCAAAATGTTTGCCGCAATCGCCCTTTACTGCGTCATTAGCGTGTGGCCGGGCAGCTCCTACGCGCAATGCGCTAAAGGAGTCCTTACAATCCAAAGTGTAGTAGGTACAAATGGAGGAGATGGTTCTGCAAATGATCCAATCATGGGAAATTTATCCATCAAATTTTGCTTCACTCTCACAGAGTTTTTTGAATCCAGCACCAATTGGGTTCATGGAATTTTTATACCTTGGAATCAATTACCATCTGGCGCGATTGTGTTAAAAGGCAGCACCGGGGAACAAACTACTCAAGGCGGAACCAGGAAATGGACATTTTTCAATGTAGCTCAAGCTCAAGCTCTTGGTTTACCAGGCCCAGGATACTATGTTGATGACTATGATTTAAATCCAAAAGATAATTATGGTGATAACGGTACAGGCACTCCCAAAGCTGGATTTCTTTCACTTAATCCTTTTTGCTTCGAAATTGCATCAGTATGCGGGATACCAGCTATCTTAAAACCTGTGGTTGTAGTAACAGGAGATGGAACTACCGGGGCTTGGAAAAACACGTCGTGTCCAGGCGATTCCATTTATGCAAACAATGGTCCGAATAACAATGGCACCATCAAAGTATGCGGTCTCAATATTCTACCTTTGGATTTGCTTAGCTTTGAAGTGATTGCCGGTGCTCAAGGAAACCACCTCAGATGGACCGCAATTGCCGATGGTGCTTTTTCTCATTTTGAAGTTGAAAAATCTCAAAATAATCCGAGTTTCTTTACCACTCTGGCCAAAGTTTATTATGCTGATTATCAACAGGTCGGATTGCCACAGAATGCAGATTACTTAGATACTCAAATTAACTCAGCTGTCATTTATTACAGGCTTAAGATGATTGATTTGGACGGTTCTTATACCTATTCACCAGTTATTTCTTCAAAGCCAAAGCTTGAACAAGCAGTTCCTTCACAAGTATTTAAACAAGAAAATAACATCGTGATTCTATTCTCATCGATTTGTGCAGTGGATACAAAATATGACATTCGTCTTATAGCTTCAGATGGTACAGAGCTCTCAAATCGCAACTTTGTTTTAAGAAAAAATGAATCCAAAATAGAAATCCCTATTGAAAATTTAAATAGTGGTGTTTTTTTTATCTGCGTTGAGGATCAACACGCGAAACCGATTACTTTCAAAGTGTTTATCAACAACTAAGATACACGTAAACCTCGTTGCAATAGCCTTGTTTACAAAGCAAGGCTATTGTTTTTTCTCCACAGATAAATTCACTGGTATGCACTACATTAGTTAATTTTGGGTGGAATTAATAAAGAATGACTGAGCTTGAAAAATCTGCATACTCCAATTTAAAATCTAATTCGATATTCGGATACATTGTCATCACCTTACTTATAGTTCTAGCTTACAGCCAAACTATTGGATTTCAATATACCGGAGATGATGTTTTGGTGACAAGAGACAATCATTTCGTTCAAAGAGGGATAAGTGGTATTCCGAAAATTTTTTCCCACAGTTACTTATTTGGCTACTCGAACACTGCAGATCCTATTTACAGACCGGTTCCTTTAGCCACTTATGCACTTGAAAGTCATTTTTTTGGTTTTAAACCCAAAACTTTTCATACCTTTCAAATCTTTTGGTACATTTTATCATGTATTGTATTTTTGAAAGTCTTATATTTAAGTGGTATAGGTAAGCCGACAAGCCTCATTATTATTTGTTTATTTGCTGTACACCCAACGCATGTCGAAGTCGTAGCAAATATTAAAAGTAGAGACGAACTTTTAGCATTTTTTGGAATAGCAGCTTCACTGTACTTCGCTATAAAAAATCGAAACTCAGGAAAAAGTGTTTTTGCTGTACTTTCCGGAGTATTTTGCCTTTTTGCACTTTTATCAAAAGAAAGCAGCATCGGACTCTTCATTGTTGTCCCACTGTGGGTATTGATAGTTTTTAAAGATACTCAATCAAAGTATTTTTTACAATCAGCAATACCATTATTTGTAAGCTTAATATTATATTTCATTATAAGAACACAAGTAAATTTAGAATTTGGAAATCTGGATGTCACACAAAATAGCTTGGTGTTATTGCCTGATTTTCTGAGTAGACTGCCTTCGGCAATTGTAATATTACAGAATTACATTATCAAAAGTGTATTTCCTTACCCATTGAGCTACGATTACTCATACAATCAAATTCCACTAGTTTTTCAACTGGATTCAAGATTCTGGATCGCCTTATCAATAGTTCTTCTTTCCTTATTTGGCATTTTTTATTTATATAAAAAATCCAAATTCTTTGAGGCAACATCTATTATTTGGTTTCTAATTTTCATTGCCCCTACTTCAAATTTATTCTTTCTAATCGGATCCAGTTTTGCAGAAAGATTTTTGTTTACACCAGTATTGGGAGTTTGTATTCTATTTACTTTTTTGATGGAGTCTTTTTTCAAAAAATATACAGCAATCAAATCCTATTCAACATATATTACATACCCAATCATTGGAATTTTTCTGTATTATTCATATATCCAATCTGCGATATGGAAAAATGACCAAAGTCTATTCAAAAGTGGAATTCAATCCGCTCCTCATTCTGTAAGGACAAATATGTTTTTTGGTAAGTATTGGTACAATCTCTCAAAAGAACAATCCAATGAACAAAAAAAGAATGCTTATCTTGACTCAGCGCTTAAATATTACAATCAATCTTTATATATTTTACCTAAACAAAGTACATGTAATCAATTTGCAGGTTGGGTATATCGTGAGAAGGGGCAAACTGCTCAAGAAAAAAATTCCTATATAGCGGCATATCAAGCAGACAGTACTTACTTTCCGGCTCTAATCAGTCTGGCGGTATTCTATCTTAAACAGGATAATTATGAATCTGCCCTTGATGCGCTTAGCCATGCGCAAAAAATAAATCCCAAAGTATACGACATTGAATATAATCTTGGTTATACTTATAGAGCGCTTAACAGATTTGATGAAGCAATCAAATCACTTTTGACTGCACATGGAATTAACCCTAGTCGAGAAGAACCTCTTAATTTGTTAGTAAAAATATACAGAGACAATCTGCACAAAACGGATTCAGCTTTGATCTATAATGAAAAATTAAAATTATTCAATCGTGAGCATTAGGTTAATTCAGTACTTTCTCATTTTATTTATATTTTTTAATCTGACGTCATGTCTTGTTCAGAAATCAAATAACAAGTCGGAAAATCATTTAATTCATGAGACATCACCTTACCTACTACAGCACGCACACAATCCTGTAGATTGGTATCCATGGAAAAATGAGGCCCTTGAGAAAGCAAAATCTGAGCGTAAGTTGATGGTAGTCAGTATTGGATATTCTTCATGTCATTGGTGTCATGTAATGGAAAAAGAATCTTTTTCGGATACGGGTGTAGCACGAATTATGAATGAGAATTTCATTAATATCAAAGTAGACCGCGAAGAACGACCAGATGTTGACAATGTATATATGGTAGCTTGTCAACTTTCGCACCCTGATGGAAGCTGTGGATGGCCATTAAATGCAATTTGCACTCCGGAAGGGAAACCTGTTTGGGTCGGTACGTACTTATCGAAAGATGATTGGAAAAAAATTCTTGTCTCAATCCAGATGACATACAATGAAGATCCAAACGATATCGAAAAAATGGCAAGAGAACTAGAGCGTAGAATGTTGACCAGTTCTTCATTACAAGCCTCTGAAGCTGTTGATATTAATACGCAAATCATTTCTACTTTAACAGAGCAAATAATTGAATCCTGTGATCCCATATCGGGAGGAAGAGCAGGCGTGTTAAAATTTCCAATGCCCTCAATTTGGCAGTATCTCTTGCATTATGGTAATGCAACCAAAGATCAAAAATCGATCAATATGGTACTGCTTACACTAAATAAAATAATTAGGAGTGGAATATACGATCAAGTTGATGGAGGAATCTCCAGGTATAGCACTGATCAAGAATGGAAAGTTCCCCACTTCGAAAAAATGTTGTATGACAATGCCCAATTTATCTCACTCATGGCCGAATGTTATAAATTCAATAAAGATAGTTTGCTAAAGGAGAAACTAACGGAGAGTTTGCATTTTTTAATTTCCCAGTTCAAGAATCCCGAGAGCGCCTATTTTTCTGCATATGACGCAGACAGTGAACACGAAGAAGGCAAATATTATGTCTGGTCAAAACTTGAATTAGAAACCATTCTAACCGATCCTATTTCAAAAAAAATCTTCTTTGATCTATATGATATCAGGGAATCCGGCAACTGGGAAGATGGAAAAAATATTCTTCATGAATCTATTGAAATCAATAAATTAGCAAAAAAGTATCAAAAGTCACAAGATAAGATCAATGAAATTATTGATTCACAACTCGAATTGCTCAAAACTGCTAGACAAAAAAAGGTAAAACCACACCAAGACACAAAAATAATAACTTGTTGGAATGCATTGATGGTTATAGGATTGTGCGAAAGTTATACAGCACTTGGAGATGAATCATTATTAAAAAATGCAATTCAAACAGGGAACTTTATCTCCAAAAATCTTACACTTAGCAATGGAAAACTGACTCGTACGTATTCACCAAAACAAAGCAACATAAATGCCTTTTTGGATGACTATGCCAGTGTAATATTAGCATATATTAAACTATATGAAATCACTTTTGATGAAATCTGGCTTGACAAAGCAAACAAACTATGCCAAATTGCAATAACTGATTATTCAGATGAAAGCAATGTTTATTTTTACTATAATTCAAAAAACGATGATAAACTCATTGTCAGAAAATCAGAAATGGAGGATAATGTAATTCCGAGTAGTAATTCCATGATGGCTGATGTTTTACTTCAACTAGGACATTATTATTACAATCAGGATTATATAGAAAGGAGCAAGCAAATGTGTGCAAGCGCAATAGATAATCTTGCAACACATGCCCCGACATTTTATACCAATTGGTTGAAAGTGAACCTGAAACATCTTTCGTCACCATATGAAATTGCAATTGTTGGAGATGATTCTACAGAAAAGAACCTTGCAATGCAGAGTCATTATCTACCTCAGTGCATATTCTTAGGTGGAAAAACAGAGGGCACACTTGAATTATTGAAAGATAAGTTACAATCCGGACAGACTATGATTTATGTTTGTAAAAACAAAGTTTGCAAGCTTCCTGTAAATGAAATCAATGAGGCACTCAAGCTGATCCATTAATCCAACTTTATGATAATCAAACTTGCAGGGTATTTCCTTGCTTCCATTAGGCTGTTTGCCATTGTGTTGCTCATGATACTATTGGTGCCTACCGGTATTTTCCTGATTTATTTAAGGCTAATTCCGCGTAGATCGGGCTTTGTAATAAGAAATATTTTTTGCAAATTAGCCTTGATTATTTTTGGAATCAAATTAGTTCAAACAGGGAAATTAGAAAATATCAAAGGCGCACTTTATGTTGGCAACCACAGATCCTTGATTGATCCCATCATTATTTTTTCTCAACTAAAAGAAGCTTATGTCATCAGTAAAGCGGAGGTTGAATCTTATCCATTGATAGGCATTGGTGCAAAAATGAGTGGAGTTATTTTTGTTGCGCGGGAAAATGCAGAAAGCCGAAAAAATACTAAAATAGAGATTGACAAAGCAATGACGCAACAAAAATCAATCGTAATTTTTCCTGAAGGTACAATCAGTACTAACAGAAAAACTTTAGCTTTTAAGAAAGGTTCCTTTGAAATAGCAGCCTTACACAATCGACCTGTCATTGCTTTTGCACATGAGATGGCAAATCCGGTTAGCGACTTTTGGTATCTGTCAAATATCCTCAAACAATTCTATAGGACTTTTTCTAAATGGCGCACAGTAGTTTTTTTACATTTTTTTAACCCCATCTATAATAATGATCCACTTTGGTTAACATCAGAGTGTGAATACAGAATAAATCAAAAATTAACTGAATTTCAAACCAATTGGAATGAGTCGGAGAAGCAATATGTTATTTCTGTTGAAAAGAAAGAGAAGTTGAGTTGACACAAAATCTCTGGTTTTTCGGAGTTAACCTCTCTCCAAAAAACACATGTCCCAAATGCGCATTGCATGATGCACACAAGATTTCTGTCCTAACTCTGTCCTTATCCGGTAATTGCAGAACAGCATCTTTAATTGCTTCATCAAATGAAGGCCAACCACAATATGAATTAAATTTTTCCTCAGAGTCGAATAGCTTAGCATTACATCTTCTGCAGAGGTATACTCCATTCTCAAAATGCAAATTATAAACACCGGAAAATGGTACTTCAGTTCCTTTCCCTTCAATAATATATTTTTCTTCTTCGGTAAGTTCATTCCAACCCATAAGACAATCTTTACTATTTCCACAAAGTGGAGAACTTTTCTTTTGCCTTCAAGACTTTAGGTGATATTACGATCTGACAGTAAGGTGCTTCTCCATTCAAATTGAAATAATTTTGATGATAATCTTCAGCAGGATAGAACTCACTTGCCTGAACTATTTCTGTTACAATAGGGTCGTCCCAATATTTCTGCGCAAATTCATTTTTCAATTTCTTTGCCATGCTTTCCTGAGTACTATTCTGCCAA
Source organism: Saprospiraceae bacterium (assembly GCA_016710235.1). NCBI lineage: Bacteria > Pseudomonadati > Bacteroidota > Saprospiria > Saprospirales > Saprospiraceae > Saprospiraceae bacterium. The sequence goes on along the minus strand of JADJLG010000001.1, from coordinate 2,523,872 downwards.
AAAACAACAGACCGATACTGAGTTCCTTTATCGGCTCCCTGCCGATTTAATGTAGTAGGATCATGTGTTAGCCAAAACACTTCTAATAATTGTTGGAAGCTTATAATTTGCGGGTCAAAATAAATTTGACAAACCTCAGCATGTCCCGTTGTGCCAGAACAAACATCCCTATAACTTGGATTTGACAGCTTTCCCCCCATATATCCTGAAACGACAGTGTCAACTCCCTTTAAATTTTGAAATACAGCTTCCACACACCAAAAACACCCGGCACCAAACGTAGCAGTATCAAATTTTTGAAGAGGATCAATCATTATATCAGAAGATTTTGAGATTAATGAATCATTCTTATGGATTATTTGGGATTTCTGCTGATTGCCACAGCTTGATACTATAGCAAGCATTGAAATAAATAACAATTTAATCATGCACAAATTTACAATAAAACGTTAACACTAGTCAAGTCCTTCAATAAGGACAATTTATGTAGCAAAAAGTTATATCTTTGCGTCCAGATCGCGGGGTGGAGCAGTTGGTAGCTCGTCGGGCTCATAACCCGAAGGTCGTAGGTTCGAGTCCTGCCCCCGCCACTTCCTTTCAATTTTTTTTTATTTTTTGATAAATTTGAATAGAATTTGTCTTGGATTTCATTCGGCTTGTCCATGAAGAGACAGTGAAAATAAATTTATCTCATCTTTTATTCATATTCAACAATAATGAATGCCAAATTTATTACTGAATCAAGTTTGGAATTAATAAACATCTAAAAAGTTTCAGGCAACTTCATATTCTATTTCTCAAATAATTTAAACCAGATTTTGTTATTGAGGATCAAAGCGGGTATCAAATTGAAAATAAATTCGCTGTACAAATGTGTTCGAATGGTATTGCAACCAAAATCGAATCCACGATATCATTCAATAATGAACGTACCGGGCAAAACTTTGCACTCCATTTAAATTGGTTTTAAGTCTATAAAATTAGTTTTCTATTGTTTCAATCAGGCTAATATTAAAGGCAGCTTGTGCAACTACAAGTGATTCTTGTAAAAAAATCTATTCTGCAAATCAGGCGCAATTCACAATTCCTTGATTTTCAAATCAATTTGGTATGTAATAGATCTACATTTATAATATTAGCGCTCATCCAACAAATAGACGTATAACAAAATAGCCTCCTTTCATTAAAAGAGGCTATTTATATTAAACTTAAATTTTCTGTAATCGTACTAATCTATCTTAGAAATTAGTCAGTGGCATAAACTCCCTTATATATTCAATTGCTTTGAAAATAACTAAGTACAAAATGCCAAATTTACTTCACCATTATCATGCGTTTCGTAGCTGTATGGTTCGTTGCGTCTAACTGATAGTACAGTACGCCGCCGCCATTCAACTCTGATCTCTCGATCTTCTGTGTATTCAAGCCTTTTTGACCTTGGATCTCATACACTCGGATCACTTTACCTGTCACGTCGTAGATGCTCAACTTAACAGCTCCTGCTTCCGGTAATCGGTAGCTCACCACTGTCTCCTTGTTGAATGGATTCGGATTGTTCTGATACAACTCGAATACTCCACTCTCTACTACTCCTTGTTCTGTTCTTGCATTCAAGCCCACGCCTTTCACTTCTTCACTTGCTTCGTATGCTTCTGCTGCTGTCACTTCACTTGTGATCGCCAACATGCCGCTTAACTTACCGCTGCGTACGCTGCGGAATACTACTGTGAATAATGTTTCTTCACTGCCATAGCTTGTTCCTGTACCGCTGTTCCAGCTCGTTGTCAAGATTCCTTCGTTCACGCGGTTCGTTCCAAAGTTGGATTCTGTTGTACCCAATACTCCGCTTTCTACTCCTTCAAAGTTCAACATCTCACTGTCAAACTTCAATGTAAACTGGTATCCACTGATGTTGCGGAAATCGTTTGACTTGAAGTTTACTTTGTATACTTCTCCTGCTACCATTTCCTGCTCATCGATTTCCATTCTCAACTTGCCCGATGTCCTCACGCTTCCGCTCATCACGTTGCTCGCTCTGGCATTCCCGTTCAAGTCTCCCATCTTTATCGCTACAAAGTCGCAAACTTTTTCCTCTTTGGCATTTCCGAATACTTCTGTAGCTGTGCGTGGCGCACCCCATGGCTGTGTTGGATCTGCAAATACATAGCTCTTCGGTACAAATGTCCATGATTCCACTGATGCAAACTTGCTCGTAACTCCTAAGATCAACTTCCTGATCTCGCTGATGTCACTTGCTGTGATCTTGCCATTGTTCGATACATCTGCTGCGATCAACTTGTATGGGCTTGTGATCACATCTTGACCCAAGATATGCTTCTGTATCTTCACGATATCTGCTGTAGATACCCCATTTGCAGGTTCCTCAACTTTAGTAGGCCTCACTGTATAATTGGATGCTAATTTCAAACTAGAGAATGTAAAAGGGCTACCGATGCGTTCTACCATCATTATTCCTGAACTATTATACAATTCAACTTTCACTGGTTTAGTAACATCGTTGTTTTCTGTTTTCAATTCTCCAGTTATCGTACCAGTAAGAGTTCCATCATCAGGACAAACATTGTTTGGATCTTGTACGATCATTGTCGTCTCGCAGCAATCCTTGTTGCCCTCTTCATCTTCTACACAAATCTTCACCGGTAAGATCAATTCATCATTTACTCGTTTTGCTTCAAAATCTGAACAGCAGATCAATAAACTGTCTGAGCCTCCTTCAAAATATATCTTCAGATTGGCTGGCGGTGTACAGTTGTCGTAGCTGCCATGGTCGAAGTCTTTCGCCCATATCGTGATACAGCCAGTACTTGGCATCACCGTGGTCACTATCCCTGACAAACAATATGGTGTCGGTGCTTTGCAGTCTTTGATCTCAAACAGTTTTTCACAGACTCCTATATTGCCGCAGCCATCTTCTACATACCAGGATATTCTGTGTACTCCGATTGGATATACGCCACTGGCATTGAATGGATTCCCTTGATTGTCTGCATATGGATTATGGTTGAACCGCGGTGTCTCTCCATTATCAAACTGCTTGTGCGTCAATGAGCCCACTTTCAAATCATAGCCACTGTGACTTCCTTTTCCATCATTGTATAAATCTATCTTATATTCCCAGAATAACCAATCCTCAGGTGTACAATGATCGGTTGCGGTAGCTGTCAAGTTGATATGGCCCCAACATATACCCGTTAACGGATCTTTAGTTGCAGGTTCACAATCACTCATTGAACAGTCCACTACAGGATCGTCATTGTCCCTTACCTTGATCACCTGCTGATACTCCCATCGGCCTGTAAGGATGTTTCTGCTTGGATCGTACTGGCACCAGTCAATTACTGTCCACGTTCTGATCACTTTCAAGCACGCATCCGGCTCAATTGTAAATACTTCATCATCATATTCGATTGCGATCAATGCACAGTTGTCGTCTGCATTGTTCATCACTTTCGGTCTGCCCAATCTTGGATTGTCAGGGCTTAAGTCAGCTCCACATCCGTCCAGTTCTACCCTTCCCGGTAAGCTCGCGCTGATACAGGTTGGCCATTCGATGTCGTCGTTTGGATCGCAGTAGTCTGCAGGATTCACATAGAATGGATCACAGTCCACTATCCAGATCGTCTGCTGACGGCTCAAGGTTACTCCCGTTGACGTTCTTACTGTGAACGTTCTTGTCAAGACTCCTTGTCCACACTTCACGTTGTCATCGTTTGGTGTCACCGTTACCGATACATTACAGCCTCCTGTCACATAGCCATCAAAGCCCCATACCAACTCATACTTGTTGTCCGGATGGGCCGGATTGTACAAGCTGTTGTAGTAGTTACATGCTATGTTTGCTGCAGGTAAATTCGGTGGTACTGCCCCTGCTGATGGGCCAGGATAGTTGTGCAATGTATTTGGCACACAGTATCTCTGACATACCAGATCATTTGTTTTCACTTTAGCTCTCGCACTCAAGTCCGTTACCACTCGTCCAAATGTTGGATCCAATGGATCACGCAATTTTTCAAAATCATACCAGAACCAGCAGCTCACCACAATATTCGGTGGTGGGATCAATGTTAGCAATACCTTGTCTTGTACTTCTACTTCTACCATGCAATCGCTGTAGTGACCAAACAAGTCCCCTACAAACTGTAGATTCGGTCCGCTTCTTCCCATTCTGTTCGGATGGATTGGGCCCGCTCCTGGATCTACGTCAAATACTCGCATCACTACCATGATTTTTTGTCCTACATCCGCGCAACAGAATTTTACAAAATCATCAAAATATACCTGGTTGCCCGGTGCAAACACTGGATCCGGATCATCGTCTCCGTTCAGTCCATTGCATGACACCTTGTTGTCTGTTGGCGGCAGACGTCCGTTGATTGTGCCCAACAACTCTTCCATTCTGATCGCCTTCACGTATATATGGGGGAAACAGTTGTCAAATGAGCCTTCATCAAACGATGTCGCAAATATCTTCGTGATATTCTCTCCTGCACTGCCTCCTCCTACTAAACTCACTACTGTATTCTTGATACACACAGGTATCGGAGGCACATTGTCCAGTACATTCAATCTTACTGTCTTCTTCGTGATATTTCCACAACAGTCTTCTGCTACGATATACGCATTCTGGATTCCTCTTGGCAGGCCAGATACGATATATCCATCTGTTTCGTTGCCACTCACAACTCCATCTTCTACTTCTACTGTGTAATGAAGCTCATTGCTACAGTTATCCAACAACCAGGCCGGTGGTACTTCCCAGGTTCCTGTACAGCTCCATACATCCATTGTCACTACTGCTGAATCCGGATACAATACTTTCGGTCCTTCTACGTCCGCTACCTTGATCACCTGATTGTGGCCCCCTACTTTGCCTGTACACCAATCCATTACTGTCCATTGTCTCAACACTTTGTAACAGCCTATTGGACCTGCATCACAACCCGGTTTTGCCAAGTCGATGATTACATCCTGATACGTCGTTCCAAAATTGCGACATGCCGTAGCTGGTCTTCCTGTTCCTACCACATCACGTGTACTTCCGGTCCATAACAATTCGGATTCAATGCATCCCAGTTCTTGTGTGCAGGATAATATACAGGATCCGGGCTTGGGTGGCCATAATTCGGATCATTTACATCATCTATACAATTCCAGCCTAATGCTCTTGGTATTCTCCTTCCCAATGTGCCGCCTGGTCCCAAATAGATATTTGGTCTCGTCGGATTTGCCCTCCAGTATACGCTGTCCAACAGATACCCGTCGATACAGGTATCCGGTGCTACTTCGTGTGGGGTCACATCTTTGTTCCTGTCTATCTTCCCATCACAGGCCAGCATCGCTCTATTACCTGGCAATCCATCATAGTTTGCCGGTGCTAATACATTGTTTAAATCTCCTAAGTTTACTGTAATCGTTTGAACACAGCTTGACTTGTTGCCGCTACCGTCGATTGCAGTCCATCTTCTCTCTATTATTTTATCATAGCCCAAGGCACAACTTCCTTGTGTCACATTATCTTGGTAAGTCAACGTATAACCACCACAATTCTCCTCTACTGTAGGCGTGCCTGTATTTGCCGGCAATGTACTCGCCGTACAATCCAAGGTCAAATCCCAGGACAGGTCAATACAGGCGCAAGTTTGTCTTCAATCCTGATATGGCCCCAACAACTGTTGCCCGTTACTGGATCTATTACTTTCACCTGATAATTTTGTCCTATATCCTGAACGCCTACCTGTACTCCCGGTACTGTCGGTCGTCTATCAATCAACTGTCCCGTATTCCAATTCCTGATCTCTACAATATAATCGTCATAACAACTGTAGGGTCCTCCCTCTAATACGTCGTCTGCCCCTACCGTTGCATAACATTCCTCGTCCAGGCTCACCTGTACGTCATCATTGCACGAAAGGCTCCGCTTCGGATTGGCATATGCATTCACGCATACATCAAATGTACATGTTGCCAGATTGCCTCCTGCATCTCTCGCTTCGTAACATAATGTCGTACATCCTATCGGGAAGAAACATCCAGGACCATATGGTGCTCCACAGGTTTGGATCACTCTTACTCGATTTGACGTTGCTAATGCATACCCTATATGACCGATCCAGTTCGTGTTTCCAAATCCAAATGATGAGTTCACAAATGGTGCTGTAAATAAGCCCCCTGTATATGTAGCTCCGTTCACTGGGGTATTTACGTTTGCATCTCCAAAAATACCCGTCGTACAGTCTCCGAATATGGACAAGTATGCACTAGCTTGTCCCGGCGCGTGGATATAAACTCCTCTTGTCTCCCCTGCTGCCATCGTCAAACAACCAATTTTGGTACTGTCTACGATGATCGGATCACATCTTTTCAAGGTATCATAGGCGGTTCCGGTGATTAAATTGAATGTATCTTTTGGTCCGCTAAATCCGGCATGGGTTGCTACTCTACTAGCACACAATGTCCATGCACTCGCTGTTGCTTGTACCGGTGCATATGGGCCGGGTGCTGTCCTATAATAAATATTGTGGTTCACATTCGCAAATGAGAACCAACCCACTTCCTGCAGATTCAATTGCCCACCTGATGTATTCACCAAGTCAAACATCACTCCCCATGCGCCAGCTCCTCCTGATATCTGCCAGGCTGCATTCGTACGGCATATATTGCCAACCCGGTTGATGCTGCCAAAAAATTGTCCCGCAGGACAGTTGTCCATTGCCATAAATGGCGGTGCATCCCAGCTCACTTCACACTCGCCGGGACCTGCGTTCAAGGTTATTGTTTTTGTTGGACATGAAGGTACAAAAACTGGTGGGGTTACATCTGACACTGTGACTATTGCAACACAAGTACCGACATTACCACACTCATCTGTTACTGACAAAGTAACATTTACTGGTCCTGAATTCGCGCAAGTAAATACGGATGGTGAAGCAGCCAATCGAAGATTAGCCTGAGAACTACAATTATCAGTGGAACCGTTATTGATTTGTGAAGCAGTAATGCTTGCATTTCCACTTGGATCCAAATTCAAAGTAATATTTTTACAGAGTGCAGTTGGGTTTACATTGTCATTAACGGTTATAATTTGGCTGCAAGAATTTGTATTACCACATGCATCCGTCGCTCGATAAAACCTATAAACTGTAAATTTATTTGGACATGTCATGTTTACAGTACTGTCTTTTAGGTGCACGACAACAATTCCAGAATTGCCACAGGCATCGGCAGCCACGACAGAGCCAGTATTGGGAGGTGGAACGGACGATGCACATGTTACTGTAATAGGTGCCGGACAATTCATAGAAGGCCTCACATTGTCAAAAATGGTAATCTTTTGGGTACAAGAGGCAACATTTCCACATGTGTCTCTCGCGGTCCAGGTTCTGAATAGTGTTAAACTATCTCTACAAGTACCAACCGTTCTTCTTGATCCAAATATGGCATTTCTTGTTCCCATTTGACAATTGTCAGTAAATGTAACGATTGGCGGAATACCCGTATCTATTACACATTGTATGGTGACATCCGCCGGACAAGTCGCCAATACAGGAACAGTAATATCATTTACCGTAATGGTTTGAGAACAGGTAGCTGTATTACCTGACCTGTCTGTAGCCATATATGTTCTTGTCAGAGTATATCTGTTTTGGCAGGTTTGGGAAGATATTTGATCACTAACAAATGATCTCCTTACACCCGGACAATTATCGGTTGCAACAACAGAATTTGTATCCTGAGCAGGAACCATTGAGGCACAAGAAACGGTTAAAGAAGCCGGACATGTAATCATGGGCTTAATCGTGTCTAAAACCGTAACCAATGCTGTACAAGTGTCAGCACTACAATCATCAAAAGCTTCTAAATCAACCATCCTCACACCCAGACTGTCACATGTCATTGTACCTGAATGTAATAATCTCAAATCAAAACCTCCACAATCTGATGAAGGTGTGCTACCACCGTCTATGTCATCTGCGGTAAAACTCACCATACCCATTGCATCTAGGTACACTGTTATATTTTTACAAATTGCTTCCAAGAATCCAGATTTTCTCACACAAACCAATGAAATACAAGTAGCAGAATTGCCACAAGAGTCCATTACAGTTAAAGTCACCGGAATTTTGGCCAATGTATCAGCATATGTGACATTCCCAGAATGATCCATACTAAAAATCAATCCACTAGGGCAGTCGTCAGAAGAACCGTTGTCTAATTGACTAGCCATAAACATTCCTATGCCCATAGGATCTAAATTCACTGTAATGTCTTTACATCTTGCAGTAGGAGGTGTAATGTCATTCACTACAATGTTGAACATGCAAGTATCTGCATTTCCACAAGTATCTTTTATCTCATAGGACACAATAGATGGTTGTGAGCATGTAGGAGGATTTGGGACTACTCCAATTAATCTAAATGTTGAAGTTGCCAGACAACATTCATCAGTTGCAGAACCACCTGCGGCCAGAAACTCTTCATATGTTGCTGGTAATGCGGGCAAAGTTCCCGGACAAGAAACCACCATGTCACCAGGACAGATCAGGACTGGTGGTGTAGTGTCATCTATATTGATAGATTGCGTACAAGAGTCAACGACTGTGCCAAGACAAATATCAGTTAGTAAAAATTTACGATCAATTTTAAAATCTCCGGGACATGTTATTAAATAAGCATCATTATATGCAATGCAATAATCGTAGCAATGCGTAGCTGTAGCATTAGCAATACCAAACGAACCATCAATTATTTTACCTCCACCACTAGAAGAAATGGTCCAGGTATAGGCTCCTGTCATCCCAGAGCAATAAGAAGTTGTAACCAAATAGTAAGTTTTTAAACCTGATGCTGTGAATGTGATTGTCGGATCAAGATTTGGCGTTGCACCTGTAGAATCTGTATCATCGTCCCAATAAACTAAACTCGAACAAGGGTTGCAGGCATTAAATTGTCCATTATAAATTAATGCAAAAAAGTCCATTCCTCCCGAGTTCAGACTAAGAGTAAATGTACCCGGTTTAAGCACCACTAAAGGTATAACATCATAATAAGGGCGATTAATTGAATCCAGTATACAGGATGCATTCGCTGGTCTGATAAAGCTTGGGTCACTTGAAATTAAATTACCAGACAAAGTGGTTAATGGATTGAGTGTACCACATTGTACCGGTCCAACATTTGCAGGGCATGTAATGTCAGTTGGAGTAGCACATGGTATTATGTAGCTAAAACATGTAGGTGCTGAAAACGCTGTATTTAAAGAAGTTTGTACAAAAGAAGTACCCGATGGACCAGCAATACCAACGGTAGCACTACTGCCTCCATTCTGAGTATCTGTGCCATCCGTTACATCCTGATGCAAAATTCGTATTTCATTTGTTTGTTCAAATAATATTATTTCAAATAAAAGTGAATCACTGTTATTTGAGGAGCCAAAGTAAGATGTCACCCATTGAAGTATATATTGTCTATTTGGTGCAACTCCGTTTGTTTGGGCATAAATACCATTTGAGGGTTCTGATAAACTTGTAGCAGAATTGAGATCATCCCACAAAGGAGCGATCAAATTCATACCCGCCGTTAAAGCTGCATTACTTAAGTCAGCTCCTGACCTAGAACTAGGACTAAATCTCAAAAAGCCATTTGTACTGACTACACCTGATGTAATACATTGTCCATAAAAATTAAATTTAAATGGCAAAGTGACATTGGCAGTCAACTCGTCACCTTGAGTACCCGCTATTAAGTTTGCCGGATTTCGAATGTCTATGAATCCTGAACCACAGGTGGATGCAGTATAATTACTAGGAGGCACAGAGGTGTAAGGTTTGAAGCTACGTGCCTGTGGTATAGGTGATATCACTTGATTAAAATACAATTGGGTAACAGTTGTACCCGTTGGCCCAGCGACACCTACTGTAGCTGAGGCTCCATTATTCTGTGTATCAGCTGCATCGGTTAAATCTTGCAATAGAATTTCAATTTCATTTGTTGTCTCGTGATATTTAATTTCAAAAGTGATTTGATCCGAGTTCCCACTAGATCCAAAATAACTACCCAGCCATTGAATCACTAAAACTCGATTTGGTGCAGTTCCCATAACTTGCGTATAAATTCCATTGTTTAATTCTCCGGAACCAGTCACCAAAGTCAAATCATCCCATTGGGGAGCGATCAAATTCATACCGGGGGTAAGGGCAACGTTACTTAAATCAGTACCTGATCTACTTGACCCGGCAAATCGCATCCAGCCATTTGTACCTAGCTCACAAGTAGAATAACTTGTACCATAAAATATCATTGGAAAAGGTAAAGCAAATGTTAAGGCTGCATCATCTGCTTGGGATCCCGCCAATAGTGATCCGGATCCGCTTATATTCATAAACGATCCTTTGCAGTTACCTACAAGATAATTGGCTTGAGAAAACAAATTCAATTGAGAAAAAAGCAGTAATGCTAAAATTACAACTCTGCGTAAGTTCATGAGCTCAGGTTTTGGCTTAAAAAATGCTGAAAAATACTAGATATTACTTTATGATTAGAATTAATTATATATAATATTTTTATTTATGTTTTACATTTTATGTATCTGTACTTTAGATATAAAAATTATATTTAATATTTATTTTATGCATTAAAAAAAATATGAATTTGTCAACTTCTAATTACCCATCATACAAACTTTAATAAAGAAGTTTATCTAATAAAAAAAGCCCCCCTTCAATTTCTTGAAGAGAGGCCATCCCAAAAACCGATTTAACTTATCTCACGTATCGGACTACGTGTTGTCTCCTTTTCGCTACTCGCCGGCTTCCGGATCCTTGGCTTGGGTTGCCTTCGGTCCCACCGGACTAGCTCTGATCGTCGTAGATTACTCTACTACTACCATGCGCTTCGTAGCTGTATGGTTTGTTGCGTCTAACTGATAGTACAGTACGCCGCCGCCATTCAACTCTGATCTCTCGATCTTCTGTGTATTCAAGCCTTTTTGACCTTGGATCTCATACACTCGGATCACTTTACCTGTCACGTCGTAGATGCTCAATTTAACAGATCCTGCTTCCGGTAATCGGTAGCTCACCACTGTCTCCTTGTTGAATGGATTCGGATTGTTCTGATACAACTCGAATACTCCACTCTCTACTACTCCTTGTTCTGTTCTTGCATTCAAGCTCACGCCTTTCACTTCTTCACTAGCTTCGTATGCTTCTGCTGCTGTCACTTCACTTGTGATCGCCAACATGCCGCTTAACTTACCGCTGCGTACGCTGCGGAATACTACTGTGAATAATGTTTCGTCGCTGCCATAACTTGTTCCTGTACCGCTGTTCCAGCTCGTTGTCAAGATTCCTTCGTTCACGCGGTTCGTTCCAAAGTTGGATTCTGTTGTACCCAATACTCCGCTTTCTACTCCTTCAAAGTTCAACATCTCACTGTCAAACTTCAATGTGAACTGGTATCCACTGATGTTGCGGAAATCGCTTGACTTGAAGTTTACTTTGTATACTTCTCCTGCTACCATTTCCTGCTCATCGATTTCCATGCTCAACTTGCCCGATGTCCTCACGCTTCCGCTCATCACGTTGCTCGCTCTGGCATTGCCGTTCAAGTCTCCCATCTTTATCGCTACAAAGTCACTTTGTTTCACTTCTCTCTGCGTGCCAAACACCTCTGTGGCTGTGCGTGGTGCACCCCATGGCTGTGTTGGATCTGCAAATACATAGCTCTTCGGTACAAATGTCCATGATTCTACTGTTGCAAACTTGCTCGTAACTCCCAAGATCAACTTCCTGATCTCGCTGATGTCACTTGCTGTGATCTTGCCATTGTTTGTTACATCTGCTGCAATCAACTTGTATGGGCTTGTGATCACTTCCTGACCTAAGATATGCTTCTGTATCTTCACGATATCTGCTGTCGTTACTCCATTGGATGGATCTTCTGTTCTTGTAGGTTTTACTACATATGTTGTCGCCAACTTCAAGTCGCCAAATGTGTATGGGCTTCCTGTACGCTCTAACATCATATTTCCGTTTTCATACAACTCCATCTTCACCGGATTTGTCACGTCATTGCTTTCTGTTCGCAAATCTCCGTTGATTCTTCCTTTCAAGTCTACTATATCATCACAGATATCCTGATTGTCTTGTACGATGATTACTGTCTTGCAATAGTCTGTATTGCCTTCCAGGTCTTCTACCCACATTTCAACGTCTACGATCAACTCGTCGTTTGCTCCATTTGCTACAAAGTCGCTACAACAGATGGTCTTACTTGTTGCACTTGTATCTCCGTCAAAGTAGAACTTCAATCTGCTCTGTGGTGTACAATTGTCATATGAACCTCTGTCCAAATCTTTTGCCCAGATTGTCACACATCCATTGGCTGGCATTGGTACTGTGATCACTCCTGTCAAACAGTATGGTGTCGGTGCTTTGCAGTCCTTCACTTCAAACAATTCGTCTCTCACTCCGATATTTCCACATCCATCCTCTACGATCCATCTGATCTTGTGGATTCCGATTGGATACGTTCCACTTGCACAGAATGGGCTGTTTGGATTGTCTGCATATGGATTGTGTGTAAACTTCGGCACTTCTCCATTGTCAAACTGACGCTTCGTCAATGAGCCTACTACAAAGTCATAGCCACTGTGTGTGCCTACTCCGTCATTGTACAAGTCGATCTTGTATTCCCAGAATAACCAGTCTAGTGGGCTACAGTTGTCTGTTGCATCTGCACACAACTCGATATGACCTAAACACAAGCCTGTTGTATTGTCTAATACTGCCGGCTCACATGTGTATGGTCGCTGTGTTACCACAGGATCGTCGTTGTCTCTCACCTTGATCACCTGCTGATACTCCCAACGGCCTGTCAGGATGTTTCTGCTTGGATCGTACTGGCACCAGTCGATTACTGTCCACGTCCTGATCACTTTCAAGCACGCATCCGGCTCGATTGTAAATACTTCATCATCATATTCGATTGCGATCAATGCACAGTTGTCGTCTGCATTGTTCATCACTTTCGGTCTGCCCAATCTTGGATTGTCAGGGCTTAAGTCAGCTCCACATCCGTCGATCTCTACTCTTCCCGGTAAGCTCGCGCTGATACAGGTTGGCCATTCGATGTCGTCGTTTGGATCGCAGTAGTCTGCAGGATTCACATAGAATGGATCACAGTCCACTATCCAGATCGTCTGCTGACGGCTCAAGGTTACTCCCGTTGACGTTCTTACTGTGAACGTTCTTGTCAAGACTCCTTGTCCACACTTCACGTTGTCATCGTTTGGTGTCACTGTTACTGTTACGTTACAGCCACCCAACACATATCCATCAAAGCCCCATACCAACTCATACTTGTTGTCCGGATGGGCCGGATTGTACAAGCTGTTGTAGTAGTTACATGCTATGTTTGCTGCAGGTAAATTCGGTGGTACTGCCCCTGCTGATGGGCCAGGATAGTTGTGCAATGTATTTGGCACACAGTATCTCTGACATACCAGGTCGTTTGTTTTCACTTTCGCTCTTACGCTCAAGTCCGTTACGATTCGTCCAAATGTTGGATCCAATGGATCACGCAATTTTTCAAAATCATACCAGAACCAGCAGCTCACTACGATATTCGGTGGCGGCACCAATGTCGGTACTACCTTGTCTTGTACGTCGACTTCTACCATACAGTCGCTGTAGTGACCAAACAAGTCCCCTACAAACTGTAGATTCGGTCCGCTTCTTCCCATTCTGTTCGGATGGATTGGGCCCGTGCCCGGATCTACGTCAAAGACTCTCAACACTACCATGATCGTCTTGCCGGCATCTGCACAGCAGAACTTCGTGAAGTCGTCAAAATATACCTGATTGCCCGGTGCAAATACAGGATCCGGATCATCGTCTCCGTTCAATCCATTACATGCTACTCGGTTGTCTGTCGGTGGAAGGCGTCCGTTGATTGTGCCCAACAACTCTTCCATTCTGATCACTTTGAAATAAATGTGCGGTGAACAGTTGTCAAATGAACCATTGTCCAATGATTCTGCAAATACTTTCGTGATATTTTCTCCAGGGCTACCGCCGCCTACCAAACTCACTACTGTATTCCTGATACACACCGGTACCGGTGGTACATTGTCCAATACATTCAATCTCACAATCTTCTTCGTGATATTGCCACAACAGTCTTCTGCTACGATATATGCATTCTGGATTCCTCTCGGCAAGCCTGTTACTACATATCCACTCTCGTCGTTGCCGATTACTGTTCCGTCTTCTACTTCTACTGTATAGTGTATTTCATTGCTGCAGTTGTCTACCAACCAGGCCGGTGGTACTTCCCAGATTCCTGTACAGCTCCATACATCCATTGTTGCTACTACTGAATCCGGATACAATATTTTCGGTCCTTCTACGTCCGCTACTTTGATCACCTGATTGTGTCCGCCTACTTTGCCTGTACACCAATCCATCACTGTCCACTGTCTCAACACTTTGTAACAGCCTATTGGACCCGCATCACAGCCCGGTTTTGCCAAGTCGATCACGATGTCTTTGTACACTGTTCCAAAATTGCGGCACTGCGTCGCCGGACGACCTGTTCCGTGCCACATCACGTGCGTGTTCGGTCCATAACAGTTCGGATTCAATGCATCCCAGTTCTTGTGTGCAGGATAATATACATCATCAGGACTTGGATGTCCGAAATTCGCATCGTTCACATCGTCGATACAATTCCAGCCCAATACTCTTGGTATCCTTCTTCCTGCTGCTCCTCCTACTCCCAAATAGATGTTTGGTCGGGTAGGATTTGCTCTCCAGTATACGCTGTCCAACAAGTAGCCGTCGATACAAGTATCCGGTGCTACTTCGTGTGGGGTAACGTCTTTGTTCCTGTCGATCTTCGCATCACAAGCCAACATCGCTTTATTGCCCGGTACGCCATCATAGTTTGATGGTGCCAATACGTCGTTCAGGTCGCCTATGCTCACTGTGATCGTCTGTACACAGCTTCCCTTGTTGCCACTGCCATCAATTGCTGTCCAGGTTCTTACTATCCTCTTGTCATAGCCCAATGCACAACTTCCTTGTGTCACATTGTCTCTGTAAGTCAACGTGTAGCTGCTACAGTTCTCGTCTACAACAGGTGTCCCTGTATTTGATGGTAATGTGCTCGCTGTACAACCTATTGTTACGTCAGCAGGACATGTTAATTCCGGTGCTAACTTATCTTCTATTGTGATATGACCCCAGCAGCTGTTGCCTGTCGCAGGATCGATTACTTTTGCTTCATAATTCTTGCCGATATCCTGTGATCCTACCTGACTTCCCGGTACTGCAGGTTGTCTATCAATCAACTGGCCTGTCGTCCAATTCCTGATCTCCACGATATAATCATCATAACATCCGTATGGGCCTCCTTCCAATATATCGTCTGCTCCTATCGTTGCAAAACAATTCTCGTCAAGGCTCACCTGAATATTGTCATTGCATGACAAACTTCTCTTCGGATTGGCATATGCATTTACACAAACGTCAAATGTGCAGTTCGTTACGTTACCTGATGCATCTGAGGCTGTATAACACAAGGTCGTACATCCTATCGGGAAGAAACATCCAGGACCATATGGTGCTCCACATGTCTGTACCAATCTTACACGATTCGATGTTGCTACCGCATATCCGATATGTCCGATCCAGTTTGTGTTTCCAAATCCAAATGATGAGTTCACAAACGGCGCTGTAAATAAGCCTCCTGTGTACGTAGCTCCGTTCACCGGTGTATTTACGTTTGCATCTCCAAAAATACCTGTCGTACAGTCTCCGAATATGGATAAGTATGCACTAGCTTGTCCTGGTGCATGTATATATACACCCCTTGTCTCGCCTGCTGCCATTGTCAAACAACCAATTTTTGAGCTGTCAACAATGATTGGATCACAAGCTTTCAAGGTATCGTATGCTGTTCCCGTTATCAAATTGAATGTATCCTTTGGTCCAGTAAATCCTGCATGGGTTGCTACTCTACTAGCACACAAGGTCCATGCACTCGCTGTTGCTTGTACCGGTGCATATGGGCCGGGTGCTGTACGGTAATAAATATTGTGCGTCACATTCGCAAATGAGAACCAGCCCACTTCCTGAAGATTCAATTGTCCACCTGATGTGTTCACCAAGTCGAACATCACACCCCATGCGCCTGCTCCTCCTGATATCTGCCATGCTGCGTTCGTACGGCATATGTTGCCTACGCGGTTGATGCTGCCAAAATACTGGCCTGCAGGACAGTTGTCCATAGCCATGAATGGCGGTGCATCCCAGCTCACTTCACACTCGCCGGGACCGGCGTTCAAGGTAATAGTCTTTGTAGGGCATGCGGGTACTATTGTCGGTGGAATAGCATCAATTATCGTTACCGAAGAGATACAACTTCCCAAATTATCGCACTCATCATACACATTTAAAGTGACATTATTTACCCCAGCATTAGCACAAGAAAATGTTGAAGGTGAAATTGAATACCTTAAATTAGCCGTCAAGGTACAATTATCAGTAGATCCATTGTCGATCATTGCAGGAGTAATGGTAACATTACCAGAAACATCAATACTTACAGTAATATTTTTACATCTAGCAATAGGGACGACATTATCATTTACAGTAATCAACTGGGTACATGTAGCAAAATTACCACATAAATCTGTTCCCCTATAAGTCCTAGTAATCGTGTATTTATTTGCACATGTTCTGCCTGAAATTACATCTCCAACATGTATAACATTGACTGTGCCACCACAATTATCAGATGCTGTCACTGAAGCAATATTCGGAGCTGGTACTGATGAAGAGCAAGCCACAGTAACCGGAGCAGGGCATGTAACAATAGGTAATGTTAAGTCATTAACGGTTATTATCTGGCTACATCTGGTTGTACCTGCACTATTGCTAGCTGTATAAAATCTATAAATTGTATAACGATTTGCACAAGTTTGGTTGACGATGCTGTCTTTTTGGAAAGCTCGTATAGGTGTATCAGGACAGTCACTTGTTACAATCCTCACTCCATTTGTATCAACCGGAGGAACTTGACTAGCACAAGAAACAGTTACTGGCGCAGGACAACTAATCACAGGCGGATTGCATGCGGCAGGTTCCGCGTTATAGGTAATACAAATTTGCCCATTTCCTGTTTGGGAAACGCTGGCCATAGTGCTTGTCCCTGTATTATAGGAACCACCGCCGCCACCATTTGTTGGCCCATGCCAAGAACCACCGCCGCCTGAGTAGCCGCCACCACCGCCGCCTCCCCAGTTATCACAACATGCACCACCACCGAAACCACCATCTCCAAAACCTGGATCCCAAGGGTAGACCACACCAGCGCCACCATTCACAAATGCCCCTCCGCCTGGAAATCCAAAAGCACAAACTTCTCCATCAGTATAAAATCCTCCTCCATTTCCGGCAGCAGGACCTCCATCAGGACTGTTGGTTGCACCATTTCCAGAAGTACCGCCAATACCAAACAAACTTGGTGAACCCCCTAAATCACTATATCCATCAAAACCGTTTTCTCCAGTGTTTGCATCAATATTAACAGGGGAAAATGGATCACAATATACTGGTTGATACCCACCACCACCACCGGCAACAATCATGGGTATATCAGCGATGGTAGCTACAAAACTACCTCCACCACCGCCACCGCCATTTCCAGCACCAGATCGACCATTTCCTCCTTGTTGGCCAACTAATAATTTTAATTGTTGTCCAGGAGTAACTGCAAAAGTTCCTTTCATCACTGCACCTAAACCACCATTACCAGGACAATCTTCATTTGATCCTCCTTGTGCACCTTTAGCTTCAATTGTGATTGAAGTCACTCCGTCAGGGACAGTCCATGTCTCTATATTTCCAGTATATTCAAAACAATCTGTAGTAGCAGCGCAGGCTATGTCAGCTGTAAGCGTAACTATTTCATCACCGAAACAACTTCCATTTGCGAATCCAGTTACTGTTACCGTATAATTTGAGTTTACAATTTGTGAAATCGAATTCCCATAACGGAATGTACCTGTTCCATCTCTCCATGAATATACTGTAGCACCTGAAGCCGTCACCGTGACATTTGTTCCAGGAGGATTACAAAAATCCGGATCTGCCATAATCGTTAAATTACTTGAGCAGCAGGATGTAAAACAGGTTTTTGAATTAATTGTATTGACCATTAATGTTGCGGGCTGTGGCCCAAAACCTAAACTAAAGTTTATACCTGGTCTTCCACCTAGATGACAATAACTCATGATCGTTCCTCCACCTGCAGGGTATCCAGGTTGAGCACAGCCACCTTCCACTGTAAAACACCCATCAATGGCAGTGTTATTACCATTCCAGAAACAAGCATGTGTATGAGGGGAAGCAATGTTGTGTCCAAATTCGTGGGTGACGACCATCACATTCCAAGAGTAAGTTGGAACTTGAGTAATTGGCGTTGTTAGATTCGCGCTAACTGAAGTTTTATACTCATAAGCTGCCGGGCCGCCATCTGGGTCAGTACCTACAGGTACACACAATACGTTCACCCAAGCAATACCCCCACCTAATCCATGATTTGTCAAAAGTTGAAACAAATTGCCATTCATATAATTATCCGGCAGGCTAAATCCAAAGGAAAGTAAAGCTTCATAAGTCCCTGCTGAATAATTGTTTGGATCACTCCCAGCAGTGGTATATATAAATAATGTGTTTAAATAGATATAAACATCTGCGGTCGCATAAATAGCACCAACATTATTGAGTAGCGCATTTACATAATTTGTCGTATTGGCCAAACTGCTCCCGAAGGCTGTACTATACATATTGAAAGAAACAGCAATACCGAAACCAACACATTTGTCTCCGGGTGCCATTGCATTTTGTGTTTGTATATCATTCAAGCCTGATCCGGGAACTTCAGGTAGTTCGTCTTGTCGACAAGCGAAATCATTGGTAATCAACAAATCACTTTCCTTATAGATCATATACTGGTCAATACCAGTGAATAATGGGTCGTCAAACCTTCCCAGAACTATATTGCCATCCGTTGGAGTAGAAATCACCCCATAGATATCACCATTTTCGAAGAAACTTAAGCCTACTAGACTGGCGTTATCCCCTTCAATAATGCCCCTAAAAAGTGCTCCTGTTTTTACTATAACCTCTCCCAAAGTTGAAGTCGAGACTGTGGTTTCGTCCCCTGCAGCACTGTTGTACAATATTAGGCTTAGAGTTTTACCGTTGAAAGGAATTTTAACTCTGAAAGCACCATTATGTTTCTCAAACAATTTGACATACTCCGTAGGATTTACTTCCAAAATAGTCGATGTGGTCACCTGACCAGGCACTTGTCTACCAGATTGAAGAGTGTTGAATGGAGATACTTCCAGAATACCATCTTCAGCAGTCATCCAGGCATTAGCCTGACGGGCTACAGAATGAATACTTTGATTAAATGAGGTGTAAGGATGAAAAAGTGCAATAACACTAAAGCACAATAATGCTAATCGCTTCGCCAGCATGGGATTGAGTTTTGGTTTAAAAAAAAATCAAATTGAAACTTTGGATTGCTTCGTCCGCAAGTATTCAATTTCAGTTAGGGGCAAAGATAAGCCTCAATTGTAAATAACCAAAGATTTTAAATGAAAAATTAGAATTTTCTTCGGTATTCAAAGGAATCATGCCAAACTAATGCTCAGCGCCAAAGGAATTAGTTTGATATTATATTTTGATAAAAACAAATTTTTTAAAATATATTGTATGTTTAAAAATCACAATCCAATATAGAAATAATGCGATGTTCAATTTTACAGATTCTATTCCCCAGTTGTTTGGTCCGTTCATTCTTGCAAAATAATTCGAATAAAAAATTGAATAAGCCAAATTATTCAAAAAATTGCTGATACATCCTTTAAAAAAATTAATGGGTAGTATGCATAAAATAAAAGGCCGCTCGAAAACGGCCTTTTACTCTAAACCCATTAAAATAATGATTCTTAGAAAATGTATCTCACTCCCAATCTTCCCTGAAAACGGCTGGAAAAGTTGCTAATTTCTTGTGTCTCTTTTCCATACTCTGATCCTCCTCGATATGAGAACGTAGGTTTGCTCACTTTATTTCCATTATTTGGATCTGCAACCAATTTTTCAAATCGGTACAAACCATAATAATTGAACTGGTCACCTGAGAATCCCGGAACATAGTATCTGGCTCCCCATTTTGGATTGAGTAAGTTAGCTAAATTGAAAACATCAAATGAGAATTGCAATTTATGAACTCTGTTATTGATTTTCATACCCAGATCTTGGCGCAGGGCCAAATCAAAATAGTTGGTAAACAAACCAAGATTGCTATTTTTTTCAACATATTCACCTCTATGTTTGCTCAAATAAGGGTCTGAATCAATATACTTGTTCAAATTATCCCATTGTGTTGCAGCTGAGATTGTATTCCCTTTTGCGTCCTTATAATCTACCAATGTGATATCGTTCTGATCGATTGGAACGTATACCAAGCTTCTATTTCTACCTGTACTTCCTGTTTCGCCATTCGGATTAGATGCATTATCTATCAAATAGGAATATGCCTGGTTGTTGTGGCCATCGTAAAACAGCGTAATGCTAGTATTGTATAAAGATTTTTTAGCCCAGTTGATCACATAACCAAGATTTGCCATCACTCTGTGGCCTATAGCATAGTCTGATCGGCCAAAATCTGGATTATTTCTTCCGTCAACGTTCACTTGGCCTCTCCACTGGCTTGAATTCTGAGAAGAAGAACCATCACTTAAGGAAAATGCATCGCCAAATGTATAAGATACGCTACCGCTTAATCCATTATGAAATCTCTTTGACAATGATGAAGTAATAGAATATGTACTTCCTTTGGATGTATTTGAAGCCAAATAAATTGCCGAATAATTACTTACTATACTTTTGTTAGCATATACTGTTCTGTCGTCTCCACCGCCGGACCAAGGTCCATTTGCACTCTTTGCAGTGTCAGAGTTGATATTTGTATATACTATATTATTAAGCGTTTTGGACAATATGCCTTCTATGGACAAATTTGCATTTCCAGGTAGTTTTATGTCCAAACCAAGATTAGATCTCAATACTTGAGGATATTTAAATCCACTTACGAACAAATCTACCGATCCACTTGGGACTTTGAAATTTGGATTCGTGTATTGTTTCTCTACACCGGGTTCAAACTTAACCCCTCCAGGTATGTCTCTTTGAGAAACTGTACCGATGGTAAGACCATTGTTATTGAACATTCCACCTGGCCAAACGAACGGCACACGGCTTGTAAATACTCCAATTCCTCCTCTCAAAGTATGTTTGGCTTCTTCACATAACTGGTACGTAAATCCCAATCGAGGTGACCACATCAACTGAGCATCTGGTGCATTGCCCACTTTTACATCTTTTGCTTTATCGTAATAAGTTTCAATCTTTGAGATTGCTGTATTCTGCAGGAAGGTATCTAACTTAGGATTTGAAGTAATAATTGGTACATCCAATCTCAATCCCGCAGTAAGAGAAAATCTATTATTGATGGCAATTTCATCTTGCAAATAAAAACCCAATTGCATCGCATTGAATTCCGCAGCAGCAGAAGTCTCATCTCCTGTCAGATTGTCTACTAGTGAATAAGATCTATTATATACACTTGCATTCAGATTATTCATAAATGCTGATAAAGAATCAAATGTATATGAACCATAATTTTGACCCACAAAAACATTTCTGATATCATAGAATTCATTATGTGTCCCAAGCGTAAAAGTGTGTTTTCCTCTATATATTTTGAAATTATCAGTTAAAGTAAAAATCTTTTGATCCAGCACATTTGCAGTTGAAAACTCTTCAGTACCAAAAATGATAGTGCCTGCACCATCTCGGATCCTTACATATGGAAATGGGTTTCCGATGGCGTCTCTGTCATCATTTACATTTGTATATCCCAATATCAAATTATTACTAAATCTGCTTCCAAATCTACTGTTCAGCTCGAGTGCGGAACTGTTTGTCGTGCTTGGAAAATAAACTCCATTATTCGAAAAATTTATGGTACTTGATGAACCTACATTTCGATCATATTGCTCAGCTTTCGTATAGCTATGGCGCAGGGTGAGGCGATTTGAATTATTGATGTTCCAGTCAATTTTTCCAAAAAGCTTTAAGCCATCTAGATCGTCGCTAGCATTTCCAAAATTCCCCGGATCATAACCATAATCGTTGATGAGCTTATTCTTCAACTCTTGCACTTTCGTCTGATCGCTATTTCCCTTGTATGTGCTATAATCGAACAAAATTGGTGTTTCGTCCTTTTGTATCTCTGCATTTATAAAATAAAATAATTTGTTCTTTTTGATTGGCCCTCCAAGTGAAGCACCATAAGTAGACTTTGTAAAATCTGCAACTCTGGCTCTCGCTGAATCTGCAATACCATATCGTTCAGCATAGGTTTTGTTTGTTTTGCCTACGAGATTTTCATTTTGCAGAAAATAATAGGCAGTTCCTTCAGTCCTGTTTGTGCCGGATTTTGTAACCGCACTAATACCTGCACCTGCAAAACCTCCATAAGATACATCATAAGGAGATAAGATCACTTGAACCTGATCAATGATATCCATTGAAAATGGACTTATTCCTGTCTGTCCTCCGTTAGTCCCACTAGCTGCCAAGCCGAAAACATCATTATTGACTGCACCGTCAATATAGATAGCATTATAACGGTTGTTTGTCCCTGCGAAAGAACTTGCATCACCAAAAGAAGCCGATTGAGGTGTCAGCCTAGTAAAATCTTTAATGTCTCTGTTCAGAGTAGGCATATTTGCGATGTTCTCGCTGGTTACCTGTGTACCGGCGCCTGAGGTCTCTCCAACATTTCCAGAAACACCAACCACCTCTACAGTGGAGAGTTCGGTTACTTTTTCTATTAAACTGGCACTCATCTTCTTATTCTCCCCTAAGCGTATATCCACATTATCATACTGCTGTGAACCATAGCCTATCATAGAAAAAACTATGCGATAAGGATTACCAACTCTCATATTGGAAATATTGTAAATTCCACTCGGGTCAGTGAATGTTGAATAAGAAGTACCGGATGGAATATGTATGGCTTGGATAACCGCACCATCAATAGGTTGATTGTTTTGATCTGTAATTTTACCGGAAAGCTGACCGGAGGTGACTCCTTGTCCAAAGGAAAAGCTTGCCATAAAAATCACTGCCAAAAGCGTCCATAATGCTTTTAGGTCAATGCAAAATTCGTTTTTTTTCATAAAGTTTTGTTTAAAATGGAATGGATTGTATCGGCAAAGCTACAAATCTAAAATCATATGAAAAAGATACCTATATAAAACTTTACAATATGTTCATGTTGCGAGCCAGCTTTGTGCTGACTTTCTAATATCTAGCCCTCCAAATGAACCTGACCCTAGAAATAAAATGATATCATAATTCTGAATCACCTCTTCTATCTTTTTGAGCAGCTGATCTTTTGTATAGCAAATTTCAATATCTGAGCGACCAAAAGCTGAAATGATTTGGTCATTTTTCAACAAAGCCATTCTTTTGATTTGAACAGCAAGCTCATCTATAAATAAAATCACATGATCTGCAGAGGTTGTGGTGGAATGATATTGGTCAATAAATTCGCTATTGAGCGAGCTATAAGTATGCAATTCCAGGATTACCAATAAGCTGCGCCCTCTAAATTTTTCAGACACAGCAAGTATGGTAGCCTTAACTTTACTGGGAGAATGTGCAAAATCCAGGTAAAGCCTTTTGTCAAGCTCCCGGTGTATTAATTCCAGTCGTTTTGCAGCTCCTTTAAAATCTTCGATTGCTTTTCCAAAATTTTCTTTGGAAATCCCCAAACAATGACAGACTTGCAGCACAGCTGCCAAGTTCTGCAAGTTATGGCGTCCAAAAATTTGAAGCGGGTATTCATTTCCTTCAAGCTGCAGTATAGTTTCATGTTCCCTATCAATTGAATCCAATGTGTTATAGGGTACAAGCTGTAAATCACTTTGTCTTTCTTCAACCAGGGAGGACAAATGATGATCCCCCTCAAAATATATCAATGTCGCCCCTACCGGCAAACTCGAAATAAAAGATCGAAAGGCACCAACATATGATTCCCATGTAGGAAAAACATTGAAATGATCCCAAGCCAATCCAGTAATTACTGCTATTTGAGGATGATAATGGAGAATCTTAGGCCTTAAATCCAAACAAGAAGAAAGATACTCATCACCTTCCAAAACACTCAACCCTGCATCAGAAAATCGCACCATCGTTTCAAAACCATTGAGCTGCGCTCCAATCAGATAATCAAAATCAAATCGCAATTTCCGGAGCACATGCATTAACATTGCTGTCGTACTAGTCTTTCCGTGTGAGCCGGCAATCACGACCCTTTGTTTGTGCTTATACATTTCAAAACAATATTCCGGAAACGACATAATCCGCAGTCCCAATTCCTGTGCTCTCTTCAACTCAGGATTGTCCGATTTCGCATGCATTCCCAGGATAACTACATCTGCATCAGGGCTTATAATATCAGGATTCCAGCCTTCAGAATGCGGCAAAAGTCCAGCAGCATTCAACCTACTTGCAGCCGGTTCATAGATTTGGTCATCTGACCCTGTCACCTGATGACCCAATGCATGTAAAGCCAAGGCCAAATTATGCATCACACTACCTCCTATTGCGATCAAATGTATTCTAGCCATGTAGAATTTGTTAAAATATTACTATTTTCGCCAAACATAACACCATTTCATTGAAATAAATTAATTTTGCTGTACGTTTCATTTCAAGTTATCACTTAAATGTCAATAAATATGAAGAAGAAGAATTTTTCCCTGCTCACTTTAGGAGTTGCTTTCGTGGCCCTTGCGGGATTGAGTTCATGCAGTCGTGGCTATGGATGTCCTTACGACTTTTCTTTGACACAAGATATTTACATTTGTTGTAAAACGGTATTGAGTGAATTGTTTAGATTGATATAATTCTAAAGTAAAGAAATAAAAATCTAAACCGGCCTTCTTTGATCGCCGGTTTTTTCATTTATGGTCAAACCTACGGCTATTTTGACAAGAGATGGATCAACAACATTGCTTGATCCATGTACAGGTTCGACATATCATTCAATCCATGGAGCACTCACATAATCCAAGCTAATTTACATAACGTACGGCTTGAATCATATGGCCAAGCTCCAAGATGATCAAATTCACATACTTGAATTGGGCTTTGGTACTGGGATCAATGCATGGCTGAGTTGGATCACTTCCGAGGAGAAACAATTTCATATCCATTATACCACTGTTGATAAATTTCCACTTGAAGAAGACGTATGGAACGATTTGCCATATTGTAATCCAACCCTATATCTGGGCTCACAAAAATTTCATGCTATCCATTCCGTTCCGTGGAATCAGAATGTCCAGCTGGATGATCATTTTGGATTGAAGAAAATTTATGCTGATTGGCAAAATTATCAACAACTGGCGGGCTCGATGGATGTGGTGTTTTATGATGCCTTTGGGCCGGGCTCACAGAGTGAATTATGGAGTCAGGCCTCTCTTCAAAAATCGTACGATGCTCTGAAAGAAGGCGGGATCTGGCTAAGCTATTGTGCGCAAGGAGAGGTTAAAAGAAAGCTAAGAAACATTGGTTTTCAACTTGAACCTTTACCTGGTCCCCCTGGAAAAAGAGAGGTGACCAGAGCAATAAAAACGGCAAAAAACATATTATAAATCATTAGCATTATTCATATAACTTTGTCTTTGGAATTCAGAGCAAATTTCAAAATCAAAAATAAATTCGTTGTGGAAATAACTAAAATATTATTTCTGCACAACAAGAAAAGAAAATAAACAATACAAATTAAATGAAATCTACAATTTTAGGTGTTGGTTCTCGTGTAAAGCATCCTGCATTTGGAGACGGAGTCATTATATCCGTTGAAAATATAGCATATCAAGTTTGCTTCACACAATTTGGCATAAAATCGGTTGGTAAAGACTATCAATCCTGGGAAGTAATAGAGGCGATAGAAATGTCAGAAAATGTAAGTTTTAATGATATGGAAAGATCTCTTGCAAAAATTTTACATGCATGGTCTGATATTTCAGAAATTGTGCCTATTGGCGATAAATGGAAAGGTGGAGTTTTGATCCTTAAGCCAGGAGAAGTTGGTCTGAAAGAAAAAGAAATTCCAATTGATAATTTTTTTCATAAAATAACTATGGTCAGGGATCGACTTCGGGTAATGGAACAAAGAATCAATGCGAGTAAATTAGATGAAGATGATAAAATCAATTTACAACAATATATAACAAGAATTTATGGCAGCTTGACAACTTTCAATATTTTGTTTAAAAATAAAGAACAACAATTTGTTGGTGAAAAATCTGATTCATGATTGTTTCGAAAAATTTACTTTATTCAACTTTTTTTATTGGATTTGTACTCATCGAATTATCTTGTGTCCGCATCCAAAATCCCTATACAGGAATAGCACCCGGAATTTGGAGAGGCAAACTCATTTTGCAAGATTACAGGCAAATGATAGTAACTAAAGGAAAGGACGAAGAAGTCACACGGGATGTAAGTGATAGTAAACAACAATTTTTTATTCCATTCAAATTTTCCATTGGTTACAATAAAGATTCGAGCGCATTCATGACGATTTACAACGGTGACGAGCAGCTTGTATATTCTGACTTGCACACGGGTAGAAATCGAAAAACAGGAGATGACACCTTCCATATTGAATTGGCTCCTTATGATGCTTTTCTTAATGGCATTTTTGAGCAAAATAAAATGAAAGGATTTTTTGTAGTGCGCGATAAAAAAAACTACCATATTCCATTTGAAGCGAGATATTCTGAAGACTTTCTTTTTAGCAAACTGCCTGAAAAAGCAGAAGTAGATATTAATGGGGAATGGCAAGTAGTTTTTAAAGATAGCACCGGAGACAAATTTGATGCAATAGGAGAATTTGTACAACTTTCAACAGACGCCAAAGGTACTTTTCGAACAGAGACCGGGGATTTTGGTTTTCTTGGTGGGGAAGTCAAGGGCAATCATGTGAGACTTTCAGGATTCAATGGAGGCCATGCCTTTTTGTTTGATGCTGAAGTGACGGAAGATAGCATGTACGGAAAATTTTATTCAGGGGTCCATTATAGTGCAGATTTTCATGGACATAAAACACGAAACGGAACTTTGAAAAATCCTGATTCAATCGCTCAAAAGATTTCTGATATGCCAGTAAATTTCAAGCTTTTAAATCCGGAAGGACAATGGATTTCAATTTACGATAAAAAATATGAAAACACAATAAAAATATTGCAAATAACAGGATCCTGGTGTCCAAACTGCAGAGATGAGTCCACATTTCTTAAGGAGTATTTAGCGAATCACCAGGATTACAATATTCAAGTAATTGGATTAGCATTTGAAAGACACAAGGATCAAAACCTTGCTTTGCAAAGAATTGCTTCCTATAAAAAGCAGCTCGACCTACCATATGAAATCCTTCTGGCAGGTCCGGCTAATAGAGATTCCGCTTCTGCACTATTTCCTCAAATTGATGAGATAAAAGCATTTCCGACAATGATCATCCTAGATTCCAAAAATAAGATCAGAAAGATTCATACCGGTTTTGATGGACCGGCAACTTCAAAATATCAATCTTTCAAAGATGAATTTAATGAAACGATCCATTTCTTAAAACAAGAAAAAGAATAACTCAAGTAAGGTAGTCATGAAAACTGTTCTCATCACAGGAGCAAGCTCCGGCATCGGTAAAGCTACTGCATCATTGCTAGCATCAAAAAAAGAATACAGACTAATATTGTGCGGAAGACGAAAAGAAAAGCTGATTCATTTAAGTCAAGAACTCAATTCTCGCTTTGAATGTGAAAACCTTATATTGGATTTTGATATTCGGGATAAAGATGCTGTAGAAAGTGCAATAGTAAGTATCCCTGATCAGTTTGGAAAGATAGATATTTTGGTGAATAACGCCGGTCTTGCCCTTGGTCTGGATAGCATAGAAGAAGGTAATACCGAACATTGGGATACCATGATCGATACCAATGTGAAAGGATTGCTGTACATCTCCAAATTTGTAAGTCAAATTATGAAGACTAATTTATCCGGCCACATCATCAATATCGGCAGTACAGCCGGTAAGGAGGCGTATCCAAAAGGTAATGCCTATTGTGCCAGCAAATTTGCCGTTGATGGATTGACTAAAGCCATGAGGATGGATTTGTTCAGCTACAATATCAAAGTCAGCCAAATTGCTCCAGGACATGTGGAAAACACAGAATTTGCAATCACAAGATTTGAAGGTGATGCCCAAAGAGCAAAAATTTATGAAGATTTCACTCCTCTCCAACCTGCGGATGTAGCAGATACAATTGAATTCATCATAACGAGACCTCCGCATGTCATGGTACATGATGTTGTTTTGACCAGTACTCAACAAGCTTCGGCAATCATGATCGATCGTACAGGCAGGAAATACAGCTTAGATCAAGTATAGATTTCAAATTGGAGTCATGCCCAAATTTTATTACAAAGCACAGTTAATCAAGCAATACAAATATTATGCTTTTCACAAACCTTATGGAGTGCTTTCTCAGTTTTCAGAAGAGCGAGAAGGGGATCTTACCATAGGCAAATACTTCAACTTTCCTCCTGATGTCTATCCTTGTGGAAGATTAGATAAGGACAGCGAAGGACTTTTATTACTCACAAATGACTTGATTTTTAAACAAAAAATAATGGAACCCAAAAATCATGTCTGCAAACAATACTTGTGTCAGCTCGAAGGCATTATTGATTCGTCCACATGTCAAATTTTGGAATCGGAAGTTTTTATCTCGGTAAATGGAAAGCGCTATCGAACCAAAGCAATA
Organism: Saprospiraceae bacterium; assembly: GCA_016710235.1. Classification (NCBI taxonomy): domain Bacteria; kingdom Pseudomonadati; phylum Bacteroidota; class Saprospiria; order Saprospirales; family Saprospiraceae; species Saprospiraceae bacterium. Next base: position 2,494,867 of record JADJLG010000001.1, on the reverse strand, counting down.
TCTGCCGATATCTCCAATTGTCCAAAGACAATTCAAGATCGACAGCCACCTGTACGATACCGCAAAACCATTCCGGATTCATGGCTCATGATCACCATTGATGAAGGCAAAAACAGACAGGTGCGGAAGATGTTGGCCTCTGTAGGTTATCCTGTCCTGAGACTGATCAGGTGGCAAATAGCAGAATTGAAATTACATTTTCCGGTAGGAAGCGTCATCGAAATAGATCCTGCGCAAGTACTGCCACATTGATTTATCCACATTCAGGCGGATTTTATCTATTGAAATCGACCATAGGTCTTAAATGACTTGCTTTCATATGAATTGACTTATCTTTGGGACATAAAACAACCGAACAAGTGACTGCTATATTTATTTTTCTCTTTTTGTATATCATACTTTGTCTCAGTCTTTCATGGGTTTTTCCAAAAGCAGGAGTTGAGGCGAGCAAAGCATGGATTCCCGGTATAAATTTCGTCGAATGGTGTAAAATTATAGGCAGAAAACCATCTCATGCTCTATGGCTATTATTTCCTATCGTGAATATTTTCATATTCACAGGAATGTGCATCGACCTGGTCAGATCTTTTGGGATGATGAGATTTTGGCACAGCACACTGGCAGTGATTTTGCCTCCTGTTATATTTTATATGATCGGAAAAAATGATTCAATAAAATACATTGAACCAGGATATACTGCTGAAAAAAATTATCACAACCAATTACATGATGCAATTAAAGCGAAGGATGAAAATAGAATCAATAAATTAAAATCAACAAGCGCATATGCGAAAAATAGTATGCGAGAATGGTTGGAGTCTATCATTTTTGCTGTGTTCGCAGCTGCCTTTATCAGAATGTTCTTAATCGAAGCATTTGTGATACCTACTTCATCCATGGAAGGCAGTTTGAAAGTAGGTGACTTTCTCTTTGTAAGCAAGGCTCATTATGGTATCAGGATGCCAATGACTGTAGCTATGGTACCTTTATTGCATAATACTATTCCTATCTTGGGTACAGAATCATATTTGAGCAAACCTAGTTTACCTTATAAAAGGTTACCTGCACTGTCTCCTATCAAGCGCAATGATCCATTTGTTTTTAATTGGCCGGCAGGTGATAGCGTTTATGTCACGCCAAAAAGGAGTTGGGCAGCGTTTCAAGTTCAACAGCAACCCGAAGCTAGGCGTGAGGTTGCAGGACAGAAATTGGTTGTCAGACCTCTTGACAAAAAGGATCACTATATCAAACGTTGTGTTGCAATGCCAGGAGATAGCCTGCAGATCATTGACAATCAGGTTTTCATCAATGGGGTAGCCTCAGCTAATCCCAGACATTTGCAGTTTGTATATTTTGTAAAATCTCCATTTCCTCTCCCATTAAAAAAACTCGATGAATGGGGTGTGAGCTTGAAAGAATCGGACCCAAATCGGGGTATCTATGCTTTAGATGAGGATCAGGTCGGTAGAATAAAAGCAATTGATCCTCAAATTCAGGTCGAAAGGTATCAACCTTTGGACCATCAATTATTCCCCTACGATACAGCGCATTTTAACAACTGGACAATTGCGAATTATGGGCCAATCTGGATGCCACAAAAAGGAGTTACGATCCCAATAAATTTGTCAAATATTGCATTATATACACGTGTGATTGGAACATATGAAGGCAATAAGTTGGAGATAAAAAATGGTCAAATATTCATCAATGATCAGGTAGCTGATTCTTATACATTTAAACAAAGCTATTATTGGGCAATGGGTGACAACAGACACAACTCTGAAGATTCCAGATACTGGGGTTTTGTACCGGAAGACCATATTGTCGGAAAACCGATACTGATCTGGTTTAGTTTAAAGAATGCTACTCTCCGGGATGGTATTAATTGGAATAGAATATTCAGATCACCGAACAAAGTAGATTAATCCGTTCTGAATTAAATCTATGCTGAGAATTTGTATAAAATTTTGGTTCTTAATTGGATTCCTGGTGTCAGGTTTTGAACCTAATATGGCTCAATTACCTATAACAGAAATTTATCGAATACGGATCAATAACATAGAAGACAGTTCATGGAATTTTGATCAAATTCTACTTCTGTCGGGTAACAATCCCGGTGCGTATAACAATCAGGTGTACCCTTTGTCCGCTGATCACTTTCTCGCTACAGTTCAATTACGTGGTTCAGACCAAACGGATATTTATGAATTTGATCTGGATGAATCATCCATAAGAAATTTAAGCAATTCAGCACATTCTGAATATTCACCAAGACTTCATCCTCAGATCAAAGACCTAATCACTGTGGTGAGAGTTCCAGAAGCTGATACAATCACGCAATCATTGGTTGGTATTAACAGGATTAATCAGAACAAACCTATTGATTTATTAAGCCATCACGGCAAAATTGGTTACTACAGATTTTTTAGTGAAAAAAAATGGGTATGTTTTATAGTAGATGAAAGCAATCTACTTGCCTTTTGCAATGAAGACAATGAGGTGAGAAAGATGTTTGCATCCCATATAGGTAGAAGTTTTGAAGTCAAGAATGGAATGATTTACTTTGTTCATAAAATTCTCGATTCTAAATGGAAATTAAAAAAATATGACCCAATCACTGAACGGGCGGAAATATTGGCTGATATGCCATTTGGTACAGAAGATTTTTACCTGACAAACACCAATCAGATTATATGCGGTAATGGACAAACATTTTTTCTATTAAATCCCGCAGAACATAGATGGGTAAAAACACTCAGCCTACCCTATCCCCAGATAAAACAAATTAATCGGATTGCAGGATTTGGGGATTACTTGTTTTTTGTAAATGTATTAGAATAGTAATGATCCAGATTAAGGATCAATTGGGATTTGATATAACGTTCAATCCATCTGCTCAACGAATAGTGAGTTTAGTACCTTCCTTAACATCGCTTTGTTGTGATCTTGGACTTGGAAATGGAATTATTGGGAAGACGAGATATTGCCCTAATGATCCCAGATTATCCAAGGAATGTAAAGAGATTGGAGGTACAAAAAAATTTGACATTCAAGCCATACTTGAGTTGAGGCCTGATTTGATTATTGCAAACAAAGAAGAGAATCCAAAAGATGCCATTGTTGAACTCAAAGAATATTTTAATGTATATATCAGTGAGATCAAAAATCTATCGGACAATCAACGTACAATTTCTGATATTTCCAAGATTACGGACAGTCAGAATTTAGGAAATCGGATCAATGATCGGATTCAACAGGAAATGAAGTTTTACCAAAACCTAAATTCTAACAATTCAAAATATCGCATTTGTTATTTAATTTGGAAAAATCCAATTATGAGTGTTGGAGGTGATACATTTATACATAGTATGATAGAAGCAGCAGGTTGGATCAATGTTTGCTCCGATATGTTGAGATACCCTGCTCTGACTCTTGAAGAAATCGCCCAAAAAGATCCCGATATACTCTTGCTTTCAGATGAACCATATCCTTTTGCATCAAAAGACCAGGCATACTTCCCCTTCCCCAGTGTACTGGTAGATGCAAAGGCATTTTCATGGTATGGAAGTAAAATAATTAGTAGCTTTGATTACTTTTTTTCGTTAAGAAATCAAATAAAGGAAAGTTTATGATGCGACGACACACAATACTGGGAGCACTATTGGTTATTTGTTTTAGCTTATCAAAAGCACAAAGGATAGCTCACCAGTATATTATCGAAAGAAGAGCAGAATCAAGCATCAGTTTTGGCAAGGATGAAAATGCCGTAAATAATTATAAAGTACTTGGAACAATTCAATTAGGGAACACTGAATTAGATTTGATTGAGTTTCCTAAAAATCTTCAATCTTCAGATGAGATTCGCCTATTGGCTCAATCTCCAAATATCCTCGGATTCCAAATCAACAGTACGCTAACTTCCAGGTCATGCAATCCCAATGATCCTCTGTTTGCTACACAGTGGTCCATGGAAAAAATCGGAGCAAATGAAGTGTGGTGCTTCGGAAATTCGGGACTCTCCCCAGAAGGAGATACAATAGCTATCGGTGTCGTGGACTTAGGTTTTAATATAAATGAAGATGATTTGTTCTTGAACTTATTTCACAACTATGGTGAAATACCTGACAATATGAAAGATGATGACGCAAATGGGTATGTAGATGATTATACAGGATACAGTGCCAGAGCCGGTATTGGTGATGATCACCCCATCATGTCACATGGAACCCAAGTTTTGTCTACGATCGGTGCGCGGGGCGACAACAAGGTCAAACTCACAGGAGTAATGCAAAAGGTCAAATTGGTTCCTTGCTCTGCAAATACTTCATTTGATATGATGGATTGTTATGTCTATTTTATGCAACTCAGAAAGCAATACATGAGGAGTAATGGAAAAAGGGAGGTTTTGTCGTAGGAACTAATATTTCTGTTGGAATACCTGATGCATTTCCGACAGAATATTCATTATTGTGTGGGATTTATGATTCAGTAGGAATCAACGGAATACTCAATTCCTGTGCGACAATCAATGACCCATATGACATAGCCGTCGCCGGTGATATTCCCGGACTTTGTCCCAGTCCATATTTGATAACGGTGACAAACACGAATTCTCAAGATAGAAAAGTGACGGCTGCCGGGTACAACAAGGTACATGTAGATATGGGTGCACCGGGTGAAGATATTCCAGGGATCAATTCCAGTGGAAATGTAGAACCTGTATCGGGTTGTTCTTTTTCAAGTCCTCATGTAACAGCAACCGTAGGATTGCTTTATCAGTTTTGTCCTAAATTGACGACACTCGCCAAGACTCAACCTGATTCCGCAGCCAGATTAGTGAGAAAGCTGATTGAAACATGCTCAGATAAACTCGTGGATCTCACAGGTATTACAGCAACAGGCTCCCGGCTGAATGTCTATAAAGCTTTCAATTGTTTGATGGAATATTGTGGTGTCACGAGTCCAGAAAGGATTGCTGAGCTACACTATACTTTAAGTCAGGGAAAGCTACAAGTGGATTACCATCCAACCAGAATAGAAGCTGCAGATGTTGGGATATTCAATGTAACAGGGCAGGTGGTATTAAAATCAATCATACCTGCAAATCCCAATGGGGCCAGTAATATAATTTTGGATATCAGCTACCTGCCCCAAGGACTCTACATTTTCACTTTGAATGACAGTGACGGTAAGAAAAGCATAAAATTTATAAAAATCTAAAAGGTTCAGGTTGAATTGTAAAAAAAGTGTATCTTTGCGCTCTGAATTTTGAAACTAAGAGGCTCCGTAGCTCAATTGAATAGAGCACCTGACTACGGATCAGGAGGTTTCAGGTTTGAATCCTGACGGAGTCACAAATTTTAATCAGAAGTAAACGAAACAGGAGATATGTCTAAAGTATGCGATTTAACAGGCACAAAGCCACTTTATGGCAACAATGTCTCGCACTCAAACCGCAAGACGAGAAGGAGATTTAATCCAAATCTTCAAAAGAAAAAGTTTTTCATACCGGAGACGGGAGAATGGCTTGAGCTGAAAGTAACAGCAAAGGCAATTCGCACCATAGACAAGTTAGGTCTATTTGCTTATATGAAAAAATTAGACAAAAAAGCAGGTTTCTAAATATAATCATATTTACCATGGCAAAGAAATCAAAAGGAAACAGACTCCAGATTATTTTGGAATGTACGGAGCACAAAGCTTCAGGTATGCCGGGAACTTCAAGGTATGTCACTGAAAAGAACAGAAAAAATACTCCGGATAGAATTGAACTAAAAAAGTACAATCCCATTTTAAAGAAATATACTGTTCACAAAGAAATTAAATAATCATGGCTAAAGTATCCAAGAACGCGAAGGTTGCACAACGTGCTGCAAATGCAGGTTCCGGTAGGGATTTTGTGAAGGTCATCAAACCCATCAAAGATCCAGTTACTGGAAAATATACATACAAAGAGTCCATTGTCCACAAAGACAAGGTTAAAGACTTCTTTGAACAATCGAAATAATATTTCAATATTATAAAAAATTCTCTAATGAGAAGTCAGTGAATCATGCTGGCTTCTCATTTTCATTTTAACCCAATTCTAAAATATGGGCTTTTTCGATAGATTTTTTAGTAAAGAAAAAGAGTCTGAATTAAACAAAGGTCTTGAAAAAACCAAGACCGGTTTTTTGGACAAGATCACTAAAGCAGTTGCCGGTAAAAGTACTATTGATGAAGAGATATTGGACGATCTTGAACAAATATTGGTAACGTCCGACGTTGGCTTGGATACCACCATCAAGATCATCGATCGCATAGAAGATCGCGTCGCCAAGGACAAATACTTGAACGCATCTGAATTGAGTGAGATTTTGAGAGATGAAATCACCCTACTCCTCTCAGAAAATAATACAGAAGATCTGGAAGATTATGATTGTGGCCCTACGCTACCTCATGTTATACTAGTAGTTGGTGTAAATGGTGTAGGAAAGACAACCAGTATAGGAAAATTGGCTTATCAATATTCTCTCAAGGGAAAGAAAGTGATGATCGCCGCCGGTGACACATTCCGTGCTGCTGCAGAAGATCAATTAAAAATTTGGTCCGAAAGAGTTGGTTGTGATTTTTTTACCAAAGGTATGGGTGCAGACCCTTCTGCTGTAGCATATGAAGCAACGCAATTAGCCATTCAAAACAAGACCGATGTACTGATCATTGATACTGCAGGAAGGTTACACACCAAAATCAACCTCATGACAGAGCTCTCAAAAATCCAAAGATCGATTGGAAAATCGATGCCCGGTGCACCACATGAAGTGTTGTTGATTCTGGATGCAACTACAGGGCAAAATGCAATCGAACAATGTCGCCAATTTACAAATACAGCTCATGTGACCGGACTCATCCTGACAAAACTAGACGGAACTGCAAAGGGCGGCGTGGCAATAGGTATTTCCGATCAATTTAAAATACCTATTAAATATATAGGTATAGGAGAAGGGATAGGACATCTGCAAGTGTTTAACAGAAGAGCATTTATCGATTCTTTGTTTGAAAAAGCAAACAGCAAAATTTAGCAGTAGTTTTTTTATATGTTTGCGTAACAAGAATTGAAATTCATGCATAAACATTTAAAACTATTTGCTTTAATAGCTCTATCTATAATCATTCTGGCAAATTCAGCCAACCCACCTGATGGTAGGACCGGCGCTGCTGGAGAGTCAACATGCATGGTAGGATGCCATATTCAAGGATCATCCGGCAATTTGGATGGTTCTGTATCCATTGGCGGCTTTCCTTCCACTATTAGCCCAGGTGCAAACTATACTTTAACTCTTACTATCAACAACTCAAGTGTTCCACTTTCTCTTGCAGAAAGAGGAGGCTTTCAACTTGTCATTTTGGATGCCAATGGCGCAAATGCAGGTACACTTAGTGGTGCTTCTTCTAGTTCCACTTTGACCTCCTCAGGGGGACGCACATATTGGGAGCATAATCCTGCAAAAAACTTCAGTGGTGGTCCTGCTGTATCATGGACAGTGAATTGGAAAGCTCCTTCAAGCGCCGGAGGAAATACTATTACAGCAACAACCTGTGCAATTATAGCTGATATACCATCAGGTAATTCTAATGATCTACAAGTCACCGATGAAGTTAGTGGAACATTGATGTCACTTCCACCGCTTACGGTAAATGTAACTTCATTTCAAAATTTGACCTGTGCCGGCTCTGCCGATGGTAGCATTACTGTATCCGCATCAGGTGGGACAGGGCCTTATAATTATGATTGGGCCCATGGTGCAAGCGGAGCAACTTTAACCGGACTTTCGGCAGGCACTTATCAAGTTACTGCAACAGATCAGGTCGGTGCCACAGGGATGGTGATCAAAACGATCACAGAGCCTACAGAGATACATATTAATTTAGTTAAACTTGTTCATGTCAATTGCTTAGGTGATGCTACGGGCGAAATCACTGTATCTGCTTCGGGAGGTACTGGAGCATTGAGTTATTCTTGGTCAAATGGAGCCACCGGAAGCACAATAAAGAAACTAGCCGCCGGAGTATATACTGTAACCGTGAAAGATTCAAAACAATGTTCACAACAAGCAGAATTTAATGTTTTGAGTCCTGATGTTAAGATGGATTTTGTTGTAGATTCTTTGATACCACCCACATGCCCGCTTCAAAAGGCAGGAAGGATACAGATTCATGCCATTACTGGAAATGATCCATATAAAATACGTTGGAGTAATGGAGACAGCACATTCAGGATAGATGATTTAGCAGCGGGGACCTACAAATTTACCATAACGGATGCAACGAATTGTACCCTTTTGAATGAAATTAAAATTACCGCCAAAGATAGTTTAGCACCAACCTTAAAACTTAAATCAACAAATGTCTATCTCTCATCTACAGGGAAAGCAAAACTGAATGGTGCTGATGTCATCCTACAAGCGAGTGACCAGTGTGATCCGGTAAACCTAATTTTTTCTTTAGACAGTTTTAAATGTACTGACTTGGGCAATAAAAAATTGATTGTAATCGCTCAGGACAGTTCTGGAAACTCAACTAAAGATTCTGTTGACATCAGAATATTAGATACGCTTTCTCCAATCATCCATTGCATTGCTGACTCTATTACATTGAATTGTCATGATTTGATTCCATTGCCAGTCATTACTGACAATTGTATAACAGATACATTTTGGACTACACCTGAAAATAAAATCAATGTACCTATACAGTTAGGACGACAAGAAATTCAATACTTCGCAAAAGATGCCTCGGGCAATCTTTCATCCTGCACTTCAGTGTTAACACTGCTCGAATCCATAACGGTGACTCTAGATTCAGTTAAAACCCGCGGCTGTGCTGAAAATGGCTGGGATGCATATCTTAATTTCGAATCTATCTATGATACATCATATTTCATTTTACTTATAGAAGGAGATACTACTGCAATAACGGGTGATTCAAAATGGACTCAAATACTTATTAAAGGCGATCTCAACTATCAGCTGCAAGATCCTATTGGATGCTATACCAACATCGACTCCATACTCTCCCCTGTCTCCCTCATGGATACCATAGCGTTTAAAAAGGAATATCCAAGTGACCCAAATGGTTCCAATGGCTCTTTGGAAACTAACATCTATGGTGGAACTCCACCATATACATTAGAATGGTTGGACATCAATCAAAAATTGCTTGGAACGGGATTTAGGTTCAGTCAAATCCAAGAAGGGATTTATTTACTGAGGGTAACTGATGCCATTGGTTGTCAAAAAATTTATGGACCCATTGAATTATTGACAGTGGCTTCAAAAGATCTTGTGATCGAGAAAGTAAAAATTTATCCAAATCCTGTCAATGAGATCTTATATATTGAATGCAGTAATCCTATTGAAAATGGATTCATGATTTTGGATCAGAATGGCGTTCGCCATAAAGTAGGACAGCTCAAAAAAGGTATAAATTCATTAGATATTTCTGATTTGAGAACAGGTATTTACTTCATTTCCATCTTATGTCAAGAAAAAAGGTATGTTCAGAGAATTGCAATTATTCATTAAGATTGATTTTTTGTCAAATCAATAAGATTAATTTAATTTTTGGAGTTCAAATCATATAGGAGTGGAATCCATTGTACGAAGCAAATTAAAAGTGGACGGGCCTAACAAGCTCAAGTCAAGATCATTCTCCAATGCTTTACGTTTTCCAATAATTTCTGCGTTATAGCTTTTCTGTTGCAAGATGTGTGTTTAGCTAGATCAGCAATTCTATCCCAAACTCATTTTAAGCCAAACATAGTGTAATTGCTGAAATTGACTCTCAATTTAAGCCACGGATTTCTACCAAAGATGAAAACCGGAAAGCAAAGTTTTAAAGACCTAACGTGGGAATTGGACAAATCCACAATAAGTAGAAATCGAGTGCCTTCCCCATTCTCAGCGAATGAAATTTATCTAAAATCCCCAGCTATTACCAATCGAGAAATGAATCCAGGTATCAGGATAAAATTATTGTAAAAACTTGATTAAATCTATTGACATTACAGACTCAACATCTGTATAATAGGTCTTTATATATTATACTTTATCTTAATATAAAATTATTTATTCTCAGAAGCAGCGTTTCGAAAGATTTGAGGTTCTTATAGAGGAATTCAGCGATAACAAGGGCAGAAAGACTGTTCTAAGAGAAAAATGCCTCATCTATTACATCCTTTAAGGAGTAATAGGTAAGGTAACCTCGAGTTCCCGGGACTCGGGGTATTTTTAAAAATGAATCATATCGATAAAATATATACTTACCTACTACTGTCTATAAAAACTATCCTGCAGAAGTGCAGGATAGTTTTTCAGTTTATTATACATTATAAAGTAATATTATATAAGGTGATTTAGAATGATTGGTCGGAATTTCGGCCTAACTTATCCATGATTTTTGGGACGTTCCCACTCATAAATCGTAGCTTTGCGAACTTTAAAAGAAACATGGATCGCAATACAATCATAGGTTTTATTTTAATTTTTGCAGTCATCATGGTCTGGAATCAGTTTTTTTTCCAACCAGAAATGGAAGCTGCCAAGATCAAACAGCATCAACAGGACTCCCTCAAAGCGTTGACCGAATCGATTCCAAATACAACTATTGATTCGAACTCTGCCAACCAAAACCGCAAGTCTGCTATAGCAGACAGCAGCTCAATTGACAGCAACAGCATTTCACAGACAAAAGAAGAAATCAGAACATTGTCAAATGATCTCGTGGCAATAGAATTGAGCTCAAAAGGCGCAGCCATTAAAAGCGTCAAGCTTTCGAAATATAACAGAATATTCAAAGACCAATCCGGACATGATCAAAAGGAAACCCTGATGATGATGAACGATAAGAAAAATGTGTTTGAGTACCTGATACCTGTACAAGGAAAAGTGATTTCAACAAAGGATCTAATATTCCAAATCCGGAAATCTTCTAATCAAGAAATTGAATTCGAAACTTCATTGTCTCCGGAATCCAAATTAGTATTGAGTTATTCTTTAAAAGAGGGTCATTATATTCTGGATCACCAGATCAAATTTGAAGGAAAAATTCCCGACTCCAGTATAGCTGTAATCTGGAACAATTATCTCAATCATCTGGAAGCCAACTCAAGCTATGAGAGAAATTACAGTTCAGTGTATTTTAAAGAAAAGGATCAGGATCCGGATTACTGCTCTTGTACAAAAGATGACAAAATTGCACTGCAAGGAAAGTCGGTACAGTGGATATCACATGTAAACCAATTTTTCAATTCCAGCATTATCAGTTCCGCTGATTTTGTAAATGCAGAAAACGAGACTGTGATGTTACCTCAGAATGCAGATAATTTGAAATTAATAAAAACGAAATTCGAAATACCTGCATCCCAATTTTCAGGAGGACAAACTAATTTGCAGTGGTACATCGGTCCAAATATTTATTCAAATCTAAAGAATGCTGCTCCGGATCTAGAATCTATAATACCTTATGGATGGAGTGTTTTCGGAACCATCAATCGATATGTCATTCGACCTCTGTTTTTGTTTTTGGAGAATTTCATCGGGAGTAAGGGTATTCTCATATTACTGATGACATTGATCGTCAAAATAGTCGTGTTTCCTTTAGGTTACAAAATGCTACAATCGCAGGCAAAGATGACTGCTTTGAAACCTGAGATTGACAAAATCAAAGCCAAGTATAAAGATGACATGCAGAAGCAGCAAATGGAAACGATGAAAATCTACAATGAATTCGGAGTGAATCCATTGGGTGGATGTTTTCCTTTGCTCTTGCAAATGCCAATATGGATTGCACTTTATCGATTTTTTCCCGCCACTATTGAATTCCGACAGGAATCATTCTTGTGGGCTACAGACCTTACTTCGTATGATGTCTTTGCAACATTACCATTTTCCATTCCTATGTTTGGAGCTACAGTGAGTTTATTTGCCTTTTTGTGGATGCTTTCGACTTTAGTATTTACATATTACTCATCAAAATCAATGGATTTTTCGTCAAATCCAGCGATGCTTTATATGCAATATCTGATGCCTGTAATGTTTTGGGTTATGTTCAACAAAACTGCAGCAGGATTGACTGTATACATGTTCTTTTCTAACTTACTCAATATCGCACAGACTATTTTAGGAAAAAACTTCTTGTTTGACACAGAAAAAATAAGGGCTAAGCTTGAATTGAATAAATCAAAGCCCAAAAAGCAAGGAGGATTCAGGGATAGATTTGAATCTTTGATGAAAGAACAGCAAAGAATTCAACAAGAAAAGTTGAAAAAGAAATAATATTTTTTCACACTTCAAGTCATTGATTATGCGATTTATTTTATTAGCTTGTGTTCCTCTGTTATTTTCTGCTTGCTGCAAAAAAATCAGTAAACCTACGGATCAAGACTCGCAAATAAGTACACCTCCGCCTGTAATTATACCACTGCCAAGATTTTCCCAAAACTTAACTGTCGCGGATACTACTCATCTGGGACAGGACAGCTTATTGATGTTAAGGAGAACCGCATGTTTCGGGATGTGTCCGACCTATGATTTGGTGATTTACCAAAACGGTCTGGTACACTTTCTCGGAAAAAATAATGTCGATCGCTTGGGATCATCATATTATGTGCTCAATGATCAAGTGTGGAATGAAATTAAAGCAGCTGCAGATAGTGCAAATTTTTTTAAGTTGAACCACACTTATCCGGAAGATCCAAAAATGTTTATACCTGACTTGAACAATACAATTATCATGATCAATGATGCAGGTATGAGAAATCAGGTAATGGATAACCATGGAGCTCCTGCGGCATTAAAAAAATTGGAAGTATTGGTTGATGATATCTTGCGCAAACTGAAACCAATTTACCCGGAAAACCGCTAGGAATTAAAACATGGGAACAAAACGCCAATGTGTGGGGGTCGTGGGTGCAGGAAGTTTTGGGACTACTGTCGCCACACTTTTGGCAGCAAATACAAATGTGCTGTTATTCTCTAGAAAGAAAGAGCTAGTTGATAAAGTAAATCTGACTCATGAACACTTAGGTGTTGTATTAAATCCGGCAATTCGCGCTACAAACTCTCTTGAAGAAATTTGTGCAGAATGCAGTTTGATTTTTCCTGTAGTTCCTTCAGAAAGCTTTCGAAAGACAATTCAAAGCATGTCACCATTATTGAAACCCTCTCATATACTGATTCATGGCACAAAGGGAATAGATGTGACAGGTTTTTCAATGGATGAACTTTTCGAGAAAGACATCTCCCGAAAAAATATCCACACGATGAGTGAAGTCATCAGGGAAGAGAGTTCGGTATTGAGAGTCGGATGTCTTGCCGGACCCAACCTATACAAAGAAATTTTGGAAGGACAGCCAACAGCATGTGTGATTGCCAGTGAATTTGATGAAGTCATTCATGCGGGACAAGAGGTGATGGCCAGTAAGCGATTTTTTGTATTTGGTTCATACGATATGATTGGCGCGGAAATGGCAGGGGCACTTAAAAATATCATAGCTTTGGGAGCAGGAATCCTCGCAGGTAAGGGATTAGGAAAAAACATTCAGGCTATGTTGATCACCAGAGGTTTGAGAGAAATGATCGAGATCGGAAAGGCTGTAGGTGCTACACACCGATCATTCTTAGGTACTGCAGGTATAGGTGATTTAATTGCAACTGCAACGAGCGACAAAAGTCGAAACTACAGTTTTGGGATGAGGCTGGGCTCAGGTGAAAAGAGAGAGGATATATTGAAGTCCGTTGACGAAGTTGTCGAAGGCGTGAGGACTGTCCGCATCGCACAATCACTCAGCAAATATTATCATCTTCGAACACCAATTGTGTCTATGATCTACAGTGTAGTATTTGACAATCTGAGCGTTGACAAAGCAATTCAGTTTCTCATGAGGTATCCTTTTCTGCCTGATGTTGATTTTATTTAATCGAAAAAAATTTAGGAGTTTAATCGACACCCTTAGCTCTTGGTCTAAGAATGAAATCAGGAAGGAATTCTTTGGGCAAAAACTTGTTATATCTACAACAATGGCTTACTTTCGCTTGAAAATAAAGTTCTATGCTTGAAGCAATGTACGATTTTAATCCGTCAGAAATTGATGCCAATAGCCTGAAGGTTTTAAGTGACAGTATAGCGCGGCTTTCGAGCAATCAATTTGACTATATCAAATACAGACAAGCCATCCATAGTCTGAAACAAATGGCTATGGATGAAACTGTGGCCATTCAGTCAACGCTCACTACTGCCAAAACCATGGGTGTGAGTAAACAAGATATTTTTCAATCTGCAAAGAATTTCTCAGAATTGCTTCAAAAAGAAGAATTGAAATTTGATGATGCCTTACAAAATCAATTTGCTCAAAAAGTGACGGCAAAACAAGAAATGCTGGAAAACTTGGAAGCATTAAAAGTAAATCTGGCAAACCAAATCAAAGAATTAGAGCAGAAAATTGCGAATACAGGTGAAGAATCAAATCGCCTCGTTGCCGAGATTAAGTCAAACGAAGAAAAAATACAAAATAAAAAAGCAGAATTTAAAAGAACGATAGAAACTATCCGGGAAAAAATTCAATCAGACTTTCAAACTTTACAACAATAATTTTTTAAAATATGGCTACAATAAATCAAGGACCAAGTGGGATGGAAAAACCAAAAGGTTTTTGGAACAGACCAGAAGGTATTACCGGGACTGTTGTCCTTGGGGGATTGATACTAGGAGCTGGGGCTCTTTTCTACAAGTTTCTTCCACAAATTATAGCTTTAGCATCAAACACGCTTTATCTGGCAGGAATGCTACTTGTATTAGGTGCGATAATCTACATGGTTCTCGATCCTCGTATGAGAACGCTTATAGGCTACATGTACAAAAGCATGATGCGATGGATCACAGGATTGTTTGTCACTATAGATCCCATTGGTATTTTGAAAAATTATATTGAAAGTCTTGAAGATAATCTTGCCAAAATGAGCGAGCAAATCGGAGTGTTAAAAGGGCAGATTCGAAAATTAACAACAAATGTGCAAGAGAACAGCAGAGAAATAGAAACTCAGCTCAGAATGGCACAGGTAGCGAGAAATCAAGGACAAGAACCACAAATGGTATTGGCTACCCGTAAAGCTGCAAGATTGCAAGAAACGAATGAAAAATACAATCACTTGCTTTCAAAAATGGACATTTTAAGTAAAGTTTTGACTAAAATGTACCAAAATTCAGAAATCTTGCTTGAAGATACCAAAGATCAAGTCAAATTAAAGCAAGAAGAAAGAAAAGCAATACGTGCCTCACATAGCGCCATGAAATCAGCGATGAATGTAATCACAGGTAACGCAGATCAAAGAATGATGTTTGACCAAGCGCTCGAGCACATCGCTGATGATGTAGCAAATAAAGTAGGCGAAATGGAAAGATTTATGGAATTGTCTGAAAATTTCATGAATTCGGTAGATCTCCAAAACGGCGTATTCGAAGAAGAGGGTTTGAAAATGCTCCAAGAGTACGAAGAAAAATCAAAACTTCTACTCATGGGTACCGGAGAAAAAATGAAATTGGATGCTCCTATACCTCAACGCGAAACTCTGCAACAAGGCAGTGGAAATAATTATGATGGATTGTTCAATCAATAATTGACTTTTCGGACGTTCTGTATTGGATGTCATACAGACAATAGTGCTTAGGCACTCATTTTATTTATCAGACTTAAATTCAAACACAGAAAATGATCAAAACATTGTCTAGCAAATTATTTATATTGAGTCAGATAAGTAAATTCATTTGTATATTTCTATTGTTTGTTGTCACCGCTTTCCATTTAACGTCCCAGGAGCTCAAATATTTAGACATCAAAGTAATCCAAGGTGGAAAAATCTTGGCATTTGCAGGAGCAGGTGGGATTAATAATGCCCAAGTTAGTGAAGGAGATATCAATCAAGATGGAATATTGGATTTGGTAATTTTTGATAGGACGGGAAATGTAATCACACCTTTTATTTATAATCCGACATCAAAAATATACGAGTATGCTCAATCCTACAAACAATATTTTCCTGCTGTACAAGATTGGCTCATCATGAAGGATTTTGATAGTGATGGTATTCCTGATTTGTTTGCTAGTTCATTCAACACTCAAATCGTACCCGGAATTGAAGTTTACAAAGGGAGATATGAAAATGGCCACATTGCATTTTCTATTTTTCAAACCTTTGGTACTAGGAATATTTTGTATTTTCCAATTGGAAGTGGAATCAGTCAAATTCCTGTAGACTATTCTGATGTGCCTGCGTTTGACGATATCGATCATGACGGAGATATGGATATCCTTACGTTTGAACCTGGAAGTAATCAAGTTACATGGTTTCAGAATGTGGTCAAAGAACGCGGATTCAAAAAAGACACTCTCGCATTTATTTATAGGGAAAGATGTTATGGCGGCTTTGTTGAAAGTGGACTTAATTCCGATATCAAATTGAGTAACAGCAAAGACAGCTGTGCTTCAGGATTCCATTCCAACAACAATAAGAGACACGCCGGCTCAACGATTCTCAGCATAGACCTGGATGACGACTATGATCAAGATATGATCGTTGGAGATCTTTCTTCAGACAAAATAATTGCCCTGTACAATGGCGGCAGTTCACAAGACGCATGGATGAACAGGATGGATTCACACTGGAATTCTGAAGATAAAACATTCAGTATGAAATTATTTCCTGCTGCATTTGCAGCTGATATCGATCATGATGGGAACAGGGATATATTGATAAGCCCAAATATTGGATCTGGTGACAATATCAATAACTTATGGTACTATAGGAAAATAATTGGAATCCTCGGTCCACATTATCAGTATATTCAAAACAACCTATTTGCTGATGAAATGGTAGATTGGGGATTTGGAACTCATCCGGTATTTGTCGATTACAATCAAGATGGTTTACAAGATATCATTGTTGGAACTGAAGGAATACTAACAGGTGGTTCACAACTAAAAGCAGGCTTGATTTTGTATGAAAATACGGGCACAATCCTCAATCCCGAATACACACTAAAAGATGAGGATTATCTAGGATTTAATTCGCTGAGTGAGTTAAACCAGCTCAACTACTTTGCACCAAGTTTTGGAGATATTGATGGAGATGGGGATTTGGATATGTTGGTGGGAACGAATGAAGGTTCTTTAATTTTTTGTAAGAATAATGCAGGCCCAGGAAATGTATTTTCTTTTGCTAAACCGATTTTTGACTTCCAAAATATATCTCTTGCTTCATATATTAGCCCGCAACTCATTGATCTAAATCGCGATGGACTCCTTGATATTGTTATCGGAACCAGAGTCAATAACAATCAGAATGGCAATGCCTGTGGTAGTTTTTTCTATTTTAAAAACACAGGAACTAAAATATCGCCAAAATTTGATCCTGCAGGCACCACAAATTGCCTGGGAATGGCCCTACTTGACAGTTATGGTAGTCGAGTCCATGCTTGCCCATTTGTGGTAGATTTCAACAATTCCTTTGCTTTATTTGCAGGCAACATATTTGGAAATATATATTTGTTTTCAGAAATTGAAAACAATTTGGATGGTAAATTCAAACTGGTAAGCTCCGATTTTGGGAAGTTGAGAGAAGGAGAAAATGCCCACATTTCAATTGCCGATATCGATAATGATCATATATTGGAAATGGTAGTTGGTAATAGAAGAGGCGGAATCAGTTTTTATAAAACCCACTATAGGACAGATGGAACTATAGTCAGTACGAAAGAAATTCCTCAGGTCAATGTCCCTCAAATCACACCCAATCCTGTCCAGAATGTTTTGCATATATATCACAATTACTCAGATAATATTAATTGGAAAATTTATAATCTGCTAGGCCTTCCCGTTCTTCAAAACGGAGCAAATAACACCGCTGATGAAATTAATGTTTCGTCACTGCCTTCAGGTAGTTATTTCATCCAAATCAATCAAAATAATCAAGTTTCTACTTATCAGTTTGTAAAAAACTGAGCTATATTTTTTCACAAATCCGAAAAAACTAATGTCCCGACTCTGAGCATACTACTGCCCTCCTCTAATGCAATTTTGTAATCGGAAGACATACCTATAGATAACTCTACAAATTGCTCATCCGGAAAGATGTGAAATCGCTTCACTTCTTCAAAAATACTTTTTAATGATTTGAATTCACTCCTGATGATCTTTGCATCTTCAGTAAATGTAGCCATACCCATCAGACCACAAATCCGACTATTGTGAAATTTCTTGTAGTCAGCTGATTCTAAGAATGCAAATAATTCTTCTTTACTAAATCCAAATTTCGTTTGTTCTAATGCAATTTTAACTTCCAATAATACATCTATAGATCTGTCAACCTTTGATGCTTGTCCATCGATGACTTTAAGTAAGTCTACAGAATCTACCGATTGTATTGAATGGATGAATGTGACGATTGATTTGACCTTGTTAGTTTGAAGGTGACCAATCAAATGCCAACGGATATCTCCAGGCAAAGCTGCTTTTCGTTCAAGCAAATCTTGCACACGATTCTCTGCGAAATCCCTGCATCCTAAATCGTATAAACTTTTGATCTTGTCAATATCTTGCGATTTCGAAACAACAATTAATTGAGCACTATACTTCTTGGCTTCAGTTAATACTTCTTGGTACTTTTTCATCTAACTCTTCGCGATTTGGATCATCTTAATTGGATACTCGGGCGATTCATCGAAATCATTCATTGCATTGATCAATTTGAAGGATTCGTACAGATGAATATCCTCAATACGGATGCATGCAGTTTTAATTAGTCCACTTTGTAATAAAAATGTTCGCATGGTTCCATCTAATAAAAAAGTTTCCGGCGTATACCATTCTGTCGATTTTTTAAGGATAATATTATACTTCAGACAGTCAGTAATATAGCCATTCCTGACTACCAGAACTTCACAATCACGTGGTAAGTTATAATTTAACTCATTTAACTTACTTCTGTCCACATATTTACATTTGTAATCCAAATTTGAATTCTTAACAATTACTTGATTTAGTATCACAGGTTTATAAGACTCTATGTCAATGTGATACGATTCAGGACCATACATTACTTTAACGCGAATCTTTGATTTGCTATTGATTTTGATACAAGATAATTTTAAGTTCACATTCCAGGTCATTTCAATACCATGGTGAAATAAAATTGAGCGCTTCATTCGATCTATGTGTAAATCGATATTCCTCAATTTTCCATCGATAAGAGCTATTGTTTCAAAATATAGGAACATAAATTTTATTTTTATACTCCGTATACTCGTCTTCCAAAATGGATTGAGCAGTTATCCCTCCTCCTGCACAATAGTATTGGGAACCATCAGGATCAATACCTATAAATCGAATCATCACAGCACTATCGATTGAATTCCCATCAAAATATCCAAAAACACCGGTATAGAAACCCCGATCATATCCCTCGACATCATCAATGATTTGACATGTCATTTTTTTAGGAGCGCCACATATTGATCCTGCAGGCAACAGTTTATCGAAAATAAATCCGGGCTGTTGCAAAAATTCTTTTCGTAAGTGCCCTTCAATTTCTGAGCTCATTTGCCACAAAGATCCAAATCTGGTTTTTATTTTTTCAATGTATTTTAGCCGCCGCAAACGGACGCCTTCAGCAACAATACTGAGATCATTCCTTAATAAATCGACAACTGTATTGTGTTCTGCATTCTCTTTTTTACTCATTAAAAGTCCACTTCCATCTCTGTCAATATCGGCGTCTGTAGTACCTTTCATAGGATTTGTAGAGATCATACCATTCTCTATTCTAACAAATCTCTCCGGAGAAAATAACACAAACTGACCTGGCACTAAAAGTTTATACCTGGAGCTGCTCAAATGAAATATTTGTTCCAAAGAAAGATTAATTGCAATAGGAGTTTTCAAGGTTAAATTAAGCAAATAACTATTACCCAATTTCAGGTGATCCACCACCCTTTCAAATTTAGATTGATAAGTTTGAAAACTAAGAAACTCTTTTTGAAACACTAATTTCTCATCAAGATTAGAATGCAGAGTAAATGCCTTTACATTGTGATCATGATTGATCTCAGCTTTGATCTTTGCATTCAATCCAAATGGCGAGGTCGTTGTAAATATACCCAATGTCTTACTATAGTTTATCGCAAATAAAAACGGTGTTTTACTTACGTAACACCGGTTTATATTGTTTATGACATCTGCATATGGTCTGTATAATTCTGACATTGGAACAGAACAATTATCTTTAAGCCGGAAAGTTATATGGAATTCATGAAAAGAGCAAGAATTCGGGTCTGTGTCATCGATAATGAAGATTCATTCACCTATAACTTGGTGCAATTACTTGAAGCCCAGAATGCAAGTGTAATGATCGTTTCAGGAAAATATACTGACACTAATCTAGAAGGTATGCCTGATAAAATAATCTTCTCCCCTGGACCAGGTAAGCCACAAGATTTCCCATTAATGGAAAAAATTTTGATTACATGTATTCCAACTCACGATATTCTGGGCATCTGTCTGGGTCATCAAGCCATAGCACAACACTTTGGCTTGAAATTGGAAAGAAAATTGGAGGTAGCTCATGGCATCCAGGAAAAGATTGAAATCTCCCCTAAGCTTAACCCAAAGAGCATTTTGTTCGGCATAAGCGAACCGATTGAAGTTGGGCTATATCATAGCTGGTATGTTGATCGAAAAATGAGCAACAACATTTTAGAGATCAGCTGTCAAACAAGCAGCGGGATGATCATGGGTTTGATCCACCCAACGCGAAAAATAGAAGGCCTGCAATTTCATCCTGAATCATTTCTCACACCGCTGGGACATACTATGATCAGCAGATGGCTATCTGAGTGAAATATTGAACTAACATAGTGTTTAGTTAAGAAGTCTTATACGTTAATTACCCACAAACAATAATAATTCTGACTGCTAGAAGAAGTTGGGAGCATAAAACCAAAACGTAGATTCTTTCTTCTAAAAGCCGGTGTTAAAACTGCAACATGAATAAAAGTAAAATATTCTGAATATTTATTGACAGAATTGACAATAATATCTTTGGAAACAAGGTATATTAGGGATTCATTAAATGTGCAATAAAGTTTCATTTAAGGCAGTACAAGAGTTTTGGAATCAATTTTTCTTTCAAAAAAACTTAAAAGTTGATCTGCCTGATGAAGCCAATTCTCGGAGCTTAAGCCTCTGGATTCAAAGATTAGTAGTCTACAAACTAAAAGCTGGTATTCAAATAATTCTCAATAAATAAATTCAAGGAGTTTATATTAGTTTCAGACTATAATACGAGTCCCAAAACAGGCCCTTTGATAAACGAAAATAAATTAAGGTCAAATCAGCAATACCCAATGCGCAAAGACAAAAAAATAAACTTTAAAAGCTTTTAATTCATCTCTCTATGGGATAATATCTGCAAGCCATAACCTTCCAAACCGACTAATTTTTTGGGATGATTGGTGATGAGATGCATTTTTTGCACACCAAGTTCCCGAAGAATTTGTGCACCTATCCCAATATCTCTCAGATCCGCATGTGAAGCTGTGGCCTGGTCTAAATGTTTATCTGCGATTTTTGTCAATGGATGTACATTCTTCTCAGGATTCTGAATAATGAGAAGAAGACCGCCTCCTTCTCCTTGCAATTTATGTAGCAGTTTGAACAATGAGGATTGCCTGGATCTTCCCAGATAATCTATCAATTCACTCATGGCATCACAATACTGTACACGGATCAAATCTTCAGAAGGATTTGACTTTTTGCCGCACCGGATAGCAACATGATAGATACCATTATCCAGTTGTTTAAAAACGATAAAATGCAGAGGTCCGAATTCTGAGTCGGTATGCCATTCTTGATCGATGGTAACCAGCTTCTCCTTTTTTAATCTATATTCCACTAAATCCCGAATCGTTATCATTTTAAGATTCCAGGCTACAGCTTTTTCAACCAGATCTTGCATCCTTGCCATACTGCCATCGTCGTTCAATATCTCTACCAAAGCACCCGCAGGGCGTAAACCAGCCAATCTGGACAGGTCGACTGTAGCTTCGGTATGTCCTGTCCGCCGCAATACGCCTCCAGGTTTTGCCCTCAGAGGAAATATATGGCCTGGCCTGGCAAAATCTCCCGCATTAAATTCAGGTAAGGCCAAAGCTTGAATCGTCAAGGCTCGATCATATGTTGAAATTCCTGTGCTGCAACCATGCCCCATGAGGTCAACAGAAACGGTAAATGCCGTTTCGTGTAATGCAGTATTGTTACTCACCATTAAAGGTAATTGAAGATCTTCTGCTCTCCTGTCTTCTATCGGAGTGCATATCAATCCTCGCCCGTGAGTAGCCATAAAATTCACTACATCCGGGGTAATTGTTTCTGCAGCACAAATGAGATCACCCTCATTTTCTCGGTCTTCGTCATCTACCACAATAATTAACTTACCATTGCGGATATCTGAAATTGCGGATTCAATATTGCTGATCATTATAAATCGTTCATTCGTTTTGGAGGTTCCCAAGAACTTTTGCGAATCCCCCGACTGAAGTTAATAAACCCTGAAAATAATGCAATGTTCATCATTACAAAATAGCGAATATGCCTCAACATTGGGATTCGTATTTTTAAACTAAAAAGGAAATAATCTAGAAGGGGAAAAAACAAAAAAAGAATCAATAAACTGATAAAGGGCCAACGAAAAAACCATAATCCCATCATGCACAGCACAAAGGAACTTGCCAACATACCGATTATGAAAAAAGGACCCATCCACCTCAATACTTTATGCGAAACATAACAATACCACCTACTTAAAGGACCACTCCATAAGAAATGTAAAAACGCTATTAAATTTTGAAAATTGCCAGAGCTGATTCTTTTCTTTCGTTTAAACTCTTCTTTCATTTCATCAGGTATCCCCTCGAAACACACCGCTTTATTGTCATAAATCGCTTTGCCACCTTGTTCCAAAACCCTCATGGTAATATAAAAATCATCCACTACTAATTGTGGAGGAACTTTACATGCAAAATTGGAACGCACAGCAAAACACCCACCAAATACTCCCATCATACATCCCCATATTTCGCCCTCCATAAATTTAATATCTGCTTCCCGTCCCAAATAAAATTTTTCGGAATGCGAAATTCCACCTTGTAATTGACTTACAGGAACAATGCGCGCATCGGCTAACGCAATCTCCTTAGAATTAAAATTCTGAATGAGAGTTTGTATCGTTTCCTCACCTAAAAACACACTGGCATCGGTAAACACATAAATTATATCAGGATCGGGCTTATAGTCTTTGAGAATTTCATCCAACAAATCATTGAGTACACTTGATTTTCCCCTTCGTTCTGAATATTCGAAGAATTTAAAACGAGGATATTGAGATGCCCATTGTCTCATTATCGCATTTGTACCATCTGAAGAAGCGTCTGACCCAATGTATATACTCAATTTTTCTGCGGGGTAATGGCTGTTAATTATTGATTTTATCTTTTTTTCAATGACTTTTTCTTCATTGTAAACACTCATGATGATACAAACCTGCGGAAATTGGGGCTCAATTTCTTTGGGAGCCGATTTACTTTGAAAAAATTTGTAAATCAGTTTTAAGCTGACAGGAAAAAAAATATAACTGTGGAGAATTAAGAACAGAGAAACAAAAAAAATAATACACAAGATAATCATTTCCTCAATGCAAGTTGCACTATGAATGATAAGCGTGAAGTGCTTGCTTGTAAGCCTCCACAATTTGAGATGCCATAGTTGACCTGTCAAATTTTTGTCTTACAAAATTTTCTGCAGCTAGGCTGATTTGAGAGGCAATGTCTTCATTCAAAATACATTTTTCAATTGCCTTTACAAATTCATCTGCGGTATTGGCCAGAAGCACATGTTTGCCATGCTGGGCTGGAATACCTTCTAAGCCAACACTTGTAGTGATCACGACGCGTCCTAATGCCATACCTTCCAAAATTTTAATCCGGATACCGCTACCGGCCAGCAATGGCACAACCATGATCGGATGGTCATTGATAAATTTCTTAGCATCCTCTACATCACCCACATACTTCACCGATGTACTTGAAATATGTGACATGGATTCAGGTGCATTCCTACCCGCGATATAAAATTTTAATTCAGGAAATTTCTGTTGAACTTTTGGCCAGGCTTCTCTCAAAAACCAAGACAAGCCTTCCACATTCGGCATCCAATCTAAGGATCCAATGAATGCAATGCTTTTAGGCTTTTTGATGTCCTTGCGTTCAGCTTTGTATTCCGGAAAGTGGAATCCCACCGGTGCAGCTATGCATCCATTTTTATAACCCATACTTTTGAATTGGAGAAGATCTCTTTCCGTTATCGCCACTAAAAAATCATATTGATTTAACTTTTCCAGTTCGAAATTTTTCAGTTTTTTACTGAGATAATCCAAATAAAAGCGCTTAGGCAAAAATTTGATCTGGCCCGCAATTCTTTCCCAAATTTCATGCTCTATATTATGTGCTCGCATCACTATGAGTGCATCAGAATGTGCTTTGATATCTTCCAAGTACGGAGCTAAATACAATGTTTCCAACTGGATAACGTCGTAATGATTATTCTTGAGTAAATCAATCAATTTTAATCTGAATGCCTCAGAGACAAATCTGGAGATATGATAAGATTCTTGAGAAAATAAATTTAAAAATGCATCTTTCAGCCTGATTTGATTGTCTACATCTACACTTGTCACTTCATGATAATGTGCAAGCTCTGCCGGCAACACATTGCCAATATTGGTTTTGTGGCGAAATGTATTCATTGCCAGAAGATCCATTTGACAACCCTGATCGACCAGAGCCCTACTCATCTCTACCACAGCAATAGCTTCACCATCTTTGAGCGGGAAAGGATACTTTTTGCAGAGTTGTAAAATATTCATTGTACCAAATTCATTTCATTTAGGGAAGAGCTTATTATTTGAGTGCCTAAAATTAAGGCAACTTTCACATTTAGAACGAATACTTGCTTTATTTTGCATACATTATGTATAATATATTCAAGTATTTTTTCGATCTACTCACCAAATAGCTATGGCAATTGTAATACCAAAGCTGAAAAGATCGATCAGATATGAAATGACTCACTATATAATCAACTAACTATCAATGATTTATTGTTCAGATATTGTCAAAAAATTTCAAAATACAAGCGTTCTCAAGGGGGTAAGTCTGTCCATTGACAAGGGTCAACTAGTCAGTATAGTGGGATCCTCAGGTGCGGGAAAAAGTACACTGCTCCATATTTTGGGAACACTGGACGATGCAGACAGTGGTCAGGTAATTTTGAATGGCGTCGAGACAAGAAAATTGAAAAAGAAACAAATTGCAGCTTTTCGCAATCAAAACATTGGGTTTATCTTTCAATTTCATCACTTACTGCCAGAATTCACAGCATTGGAAAATGCCTGTATGCCAGCTTATATTGCAGGAAAATCAATCTCTGAAGCCACAAAAATGGCATTACCCATACTAGAAAGCTTAGGGGTCAGCCATAGGTTAGACCACAAACCAGCACAACTGTCAGGTGGTGAACAACAAAGGGTTGCTGTTGCCAGAGCGCTTATCAATAGACCCAAAATTATATTTGCTGACGAACCCACCGGTAACTTAGACAAAGAAAATGCTGACGAGGTTTTTAAGATGTTGCTTAGCCTAAGATCAGAATTCGATATTACGATGGTGATTGTGACGCATGATCCTCAGCTGGCATCACAAACTGATAAAACCTATATTATGCAGAACGGATTAATTATTGACGTTCAGTCTTCCGACTGATTCATTTTCTTACTTTGATGCTGAATAGATTCAATATGTATTGCCTCAATCAGACTTGAAACGAATTCGTCTGAAAGGCCTAATTCCTTCCCTGTTGCCAATAAACTAGTTAAAATTTCCTCCCAACGGTTTGCTTGTAAAATAGATATTGCAGACTCTTTTTTGATGATACCGATTTGTTCGGCTATTTTCATGCGTTCTGCCACTAGCTTCATGAGACTTTGATCGATATTATCAATTTTAGCCCTTAACGAGATAATAGCGTCCAAATCACCTCTGGCAGTAATATCCGGTCCGCGCTGGATCAAGCGATCCCAGACATTTTGTTTAAAAAAATCAGCGGTGACCTGCTGGTCTGCATCACTGAGCGCCTCACTTGGATGAGGATGGATCTCAGCCATTATTCCTGAATAGTTCAGATCCAGAGCAATTTGGGCGATTTCAAGTAAATGCCTGCTGCTACCACTGATATGACTTACATCCACAAGCATCTGAAGCTCAGGTAACTGACGTTTTAGCTCAAGAGCTATTTGCCACCTTGGCACATTCCGGAATATGGAGTTCCCGTAAAATGAAAAACCTCTGTGTATAGCAGCAAGGCGCTTGATTCCTACTTTTTCCAAGCGTTCCAGTGCTCCCATCCATAAAAAAATGTCTGGATTGATCGGATTCTTCACCATCACAGGGATTTTTGTCCCTTTTAAGGCATCTGCAATTTCCTGCACATAAAATGGATTAACTGTAGTCCTTGCTCCTATCCACAACACATCTACCCCATGTTTTAGACAAGCTTCTACATGTGCTGAATTGGCAACTTCCGTACAGAATTTGATCCCATACTTTTGCTTGAGTAATGTCATCCACTCGAGGGCTGGTTCTCCCATGCCTTGAAAATGACCTGGTCTCGTGCGAGGTTTCCACACACCAGCTCTGATCAAATCCGGTTGTAATTCCCCCAGACTGACTATGGTATCTTCTAACTGACGAGGAGATTCTGCGCTACATGGCCCAAGGATTAGTTTGATAGCTTTGTTTCCACTTTCTATAACCGGTGCAAGCATCATATTTGATTTCTAAGCCTGCAAAGGTAAACCAAGTACCCAACTTTGACATTTAACTCAAAAGCGAATTATTGATCATGATCAAAATCAAAATTATTCTAATAACCTGCACCTCACTTATTTTCAACATACTCTTTGGCCAACCAAGTCCCCAAATTCACTCCGGAGAAATCTACCAGGGAATACGAAAACTCAATGAACTTGGATCAGTACTTTACATTGCTGCCCATCCTGATGATGAAAATACACGGTTGATCACCTGTTTGTCAAAGGAATATAATATCAGGACAGCTTACTTGTCATTGACAAGAGGAGACGGTGGCCAAAATTTAATCGGGCCGGAGTTGGATGAATTTTTAGGTGTAATCAGGACAAATGAACTTGTGGAAGCGCGTAAAATTGATGGCGGCAGCCAGTACTTTACGAGTGCAGTTGATTTCGGCTATTCAAAAAACGCAGAAGAAACTTTTAAAAAATGGGACAGAGAAAAATTATTGATTGAAATAGTTAAACTCATCAGAACATTCAAGCCAACTGCAATCATCACTAGATTTGATCATCGTACAAGTGGCAAAACACATGGCCACCATACTGCCTCAGCTATCCTCGCATTGGAAGCATTTACAAAAGCTTCTGACCCAAATTTTGCACCAACGGAACTCGCTCAATTTAAGCCATGGGTAGTTGAAGGTATATACTACAATACATCATGGTGGGCTTGGGGTTCAAAAGAAAAATTTGACCAGGCTGACAAAAGCAATTACTATCAGATTGATGTCGGCCACTACTTAGCTTTCGAAGGAAAATCAGCTACGGAAATAGCTGCAAAGAGCAGAAGTATGCATAAATCCCAGGGATTTGGCATCAACTCTGTACGAGGCAGCCAAATTGAATATTTAGAGAGACTTGATAAAGCAAAAAATAAAAGTACTTCTAATCTCATTGATGAAATCAGCTTGAATTGGAACAGTACCGGTATATCATCCACCCTCACTTCTGTAATTGATTCTTGTTTGATGCATTTTGACTATTTGAGACCTGAACTATCCATTCCAACTTTACAAAAAATAGAAGAAGAACTTTCTCTTTTGCCAGAATCCGCCTTAAGGAATATAAAGTTGGAAGAGACTAAAGAATTGATCAGACAATGTGCAGGTATTTATTTCAGTGCTCACACTACTAAACAAACAATCACAACCGGAGATTCTTTGCAAGTTCAGTGTGAGGTAGTCAATCGATCCCGCACACCAATTACACTTCAATTTCTGCAATTTATGGAAGATGGAGTTGAAATACCGGTGGATAAGCTGCTCACCAATAATGAAGTATTCAATCTAATTTCCTCCTACAAACTTTCAGAGCAATCATCAATTACAAGTCCATTCTGGTTATTGAAGCAAAAAGTAAATTCACATTTCAAAATTGAAGCAAAACAAAATGTTTCTAAACCACTGACTGATCGAAATTTAAACATCATCTTTAGTTATAAAATTTTTAATCACACATACGAATACAAATCTCCAGTCTATTATAAAAATGACGATCCGGTTTTGGGTGAGGTAAGTCAACCATTGGATATTTTACCCCAAATTACCTCAGTCTCAGGCGACCAACTTATTTTGATGAAACCAGAAAGTGAGGCAAATTATACGATAACTTTAATCAATCATTCAGGTGATTTTTCTGGTAACATTGAATTCATATGTCCTGAAGATATTGAGGTCCTCCCACAAAAATTGCATGTTCAATTTGAATCCTCGCCTCAAACAAAAATTTTTGATATTAAAATTAAAAATCGCACAAAGAACCAATCGATTTCTGAAATAAATATGATGTTGGATCAAAAACAACTCTACACCCACACCACCATTGAATATCCACATCTTGATATCCAAAATGTGCTTACTCCTTCTAAAATTAAAGTGAGCATTGCTTCATATCACGCAGATAAAAAACGGATAGCGTATATTAAAGGAGCCGGAGATTACACTTTAGAAGCAATAAAAAAATTGGGATACGATGCCCACGAAATCACAATCAATCAGATCAACAATGATCTCAAAAAAAAATTCGATGTACTAATATTTGGCATTAGAGCTTTAAACACAAACAAAGAGATCATCAATAAATATGATTTACTGGAAAAATTCATGAATGAGGGTGGAAAGCTTGTATTCCAATATAACACTACCGCTGAACTGCCACCAGGGAAATTCAGTCCTTTCGACATGCAAATCAGCAGAGACCGCGTTACTGAGGAGGATTCTAAAGTAATTATTACTAACCCAAATCATCCTTTGTTGTCGCATCCCAACAAAATCACTGAATCTGATTTCGAACTGTGGGTTCAAGAAAGAGGACTTTATTTTCCCAGTAAGATTGATCCTAAATTCATGACTGTACTCAGCATGTCAGATTCAGGAGAAAATCAATTAACCAACGCCATCATCACAGCAAATGTTGGAAAGGGAAAATACGTTTACACAGGGTTGTCTTTCTTCAGGCAATTAGCAGCAGGAGTGCCAGGAGCTTATCGTTTGTTTAACAATATAATCTCTTATTAATTATATGCATTGGATAGATTGGTTAGTCTTAGTTACAACGTTGGGATATATAGCAATCTACGGTTACCTTAAGACGAGAAACCAATCCAGCCTCCAAGAATATATTGTTGGCCAAAATCAACAATCCTGGTGGAAATTGGGTATTGCAGTCATGGCAACTCAAGCGAGTGCCATTACATTTATCTCTACAACAGGCCAAGGGTACGCGGATGGATTGAGATTTGCTCAATTCTATTTTGGGTTACCCCTTGCAACGTTTGTCATAGTGAGCACATTTATTCCGATTTATTATAAGCTAAAAGTTTTCACCGCATATGAATATTTGGAAGGCAGATTCGATGTAAAAGTGCGCACCCTTACAGCTATGCTTTTTTTAGTTCAAAGAGGCATGGCTGCAGGAATAACTATCTATGCGCCATCCATTATTTTATCGATCGTACTAGGATGGAATTTGGAGCTAACACATATTCTGGTTGGTTTAGTTGTTGTCATATACACTGTGTCCGGCGGTGTGCGTGCAGTTAATATTACACAAATACAACAAATGATGGTGATCTTGGTCGGAATGTTATTCATATTTCTTTTTTTGCTTTACAAGTGGACATTACATTCTGATATTTCAGAAATAATTCCGGTCGCTCAAATCTACCATCGAACGAACCTTATAAATACAGAATTTAATTGGCAGGACAGATACAATTTGTGGTCAGGGTTGACCGGCGGATTTTTCCTAATGCTCGCATATTTTGGTACAGATCAATCTCAAGTACAAAGGTATTTAGGTGGGAAGCTTCAAAAATCTGCCTCCATGGGAATGATCATGAATGCTATTGTCAAAATACCTATGCAAATATTTATACTTGCCTGTGGAGTTTTGGTTTTTCTGAGCTTCCAGTTTGAAAAGCAACCTTTGCATTTTAATCCTAAAATCCAGAGTTATCTCAAGGAAAATCATCAGGCTGAATCGAATTCATGGGAACATGAACTGGACAGTGTTCATAATTTAAAATCAAAATTATTACTCCAAAATAGCGAACAAGTTCAACCATTAAGAGAAATTTATCAATTTGAAACTTCCAAAAGAAAAGAGATTGAAACTGTAGCAAAACAAAACCGGGAAGGTATTGAATCAAATGAAAAAGATTATATCTTTTTGTACTATATTTTACATTTTTTACCTCATGGCTTGATCGGTTTATTGATTGCAGTAATATTAGCAGCTGCTATGTCATCTGTATCCGCCGAGCTCATTGCATTAGGGAGTACAACTATGGTAGATTTTTATATCCGCTTTAAAAAGGAAGAAATCAAGCCCTCTCAGGAAATATTTCTATCGAGGATATTTACTGCAATGTGGGGCTTGATCGCTATTGCATTTGCACTTTTCATCCCTTTGTTCGAAAATCTCATTCAATTTATAAACATCATCGGATCCTTATTTTATGGCACCATTTTGGGAGTATTTCTATGTGCTTTTTATGTTAAATATATTCAATCAAAAGCAGTATTTATCGCTGCTATTCTCGCTGAAATACTGACTTTTGGATTATTCACATTTACAAATATCGGTTTTCTTTGGTTTAATGTAATTTCTTGTGTTTTCGTAATTCTCACTGCACTATGCTTCCAATTCTTCATCAATCGGTGGAAGCCAAATGTAAATGAGTTTTAGAGAGAGGAATATGAAACCCAAATTTTACTTTGTAGATCAATGTGAGAATCCAATTAGCAATATGATTGATGGTTTTGATGTGACCGAATGGTTTCGCAAGGCGAAAATCGAGTGAACGATTTCACTCGATAATGAGGGAACCGAGCAAAACTTTGCTCGGCGTTGTGATTGAGCTTAATTGGGCAAATTAATGCCTATATTATTTCACTTGGATTACTTTGCTCGGCGTAGTGATTGAGCTTAAGTGGGCAAAATTGTGTCTCTTCATATTTTTATAGATCAAATATGAAGCATCAAATTGCAACTCCACATGTCCAATTTAAAATTCGTATTTACAAAAAAACACATGCATCATCTTATTGCTGAAGTCAAAATGCCTTTTGATAGAATTTCAGAAGCTAAATCTTAGTTAATCAATGCCATTGTAATGGTTTAGGAACAAAAAAAAAGTCCGGAATAATTCCGGACTTTTTTTTAAATAGTTTTCCTTACTATTTATTGACCCTGTATAGTTTCCCGTCTTTTTCGCTGCATATATATGCATCTTTATAACCTCTTTCTGTCAATTTGGAAAGAACACTTTGTGCCTCCGTTTCAGTATTAAAATCTCCTAAAATGATAATAGTCTTTCCAGATTTTGTCCAGTGCTCAATCCTACCTAAATCATTAATTTTTGATGAATCGAACCAATCCGGAGCTTGAAATTCTGCAACTCTGATTTTATATTGGCCATCTGTATTCTCGGTACTTTCAGCAGGAGTGCTTAGAAAATCAGTACTCCCTTTGTACAAAACCTTTACCCTGGATTCATCCAAAATATCACCTATGACGAATGCGTCCCTGATTCCATTGGATTTCAAAATCCTCAATTGGCTCAGCGCGGCATTGAGATTCGGAAAAACACCAATTCTAATTTTAACCGCATTGTCTGCCTGAACCATAAATACGTCACCGTAACGCGTGTACTTTTCAAATCGTGCTGCTATTTGATCATTGAATTGTGACATTGCAGCTATCTGGATAAAATACACTTTTTCTGATTGAAGCTCCGGGCGATTGTATACAGCAGGGTCTTCATATACATCATCCATCATAGCTGAATTCATATTCATTTGTGGCGCTTTAACGTCCACATCCAATCCTGACTTAATTCCAATCTCCGAATCCGTTAATGGCTTCAGATTTTGTTGATTACGCAAGACAATTTTTGCCGTTTTATAAATGTCTTCAGCTCCTTTGCCACCCTGACGGTTGGAAGTAAAATATGCGTCACCATTCTGATCAATCAGAAAATTGAACTCATCCTTAGTAGAATTTACACATGCACCCAAATTTGCGATATCAGTCCAGCTCACTCCATTTTGTGTCGTTTTGAAAACATCAAAACCACCAAATCCCAAATGCCAATCAGATGAAAAAAACAAGTCATTCTGGTTGGTATATGGCGATAATTCATTTCCAGGCGTATTGATTATGGATCCCATATTTTCCGGAACAGTCCAGGTATTTTCTCCCGTTTTTTTACTTGTATAGAGATCAAATCCACCGAACCCTCCTGGTTGATTGGATGCAAAATAAAGCGTATTTCCATCTTTTGACAAAGAAGGAAAAGCATTCACGTATTCGTCTCTTGCAAAAGGGAAGGCTACTGGTTCTGACCATGATCCCGATTTGGAAATATGTGAAAAGTGAATATTCATACCACTTTTAGATCTCAAAACTTCCGATAATGACTTTCCTCCTGTTCTGGTAAATGCAACTATAGATCCATCTTCTGTGAAGGTAGCTGAGCCTTTGCCCATTGCTTCGTCTGTAAGTACATCCTCCAATCTTGAAGGGAATGTATTGGGGTTTGCTACAATCTGAGGAGCCGTTTTTAGTTCGGTGCCTCCCGGTGTTTTAGCTGTTAGGTCGCCAGTGATTCCAGAGCCCATGATCACACCACCTCTATAAGAAACTGGGGCTTGGTCAGGCTGGTCTGTATTCGTAGGCATGTTGGACAACTTACAGTTATTCGGTCTACCTAATTCTACGATAGCATAATCGCAAGCCTGAATAAAATACTCAGCAATCACAGGGTTTTTGATTTTATATTTTTCAAAATAAATCTTGGCCTGAACAAAATCTGTTTCGGATCTCAAAAGGTCACCATACTCAAAATAAACTTCCGGGTCCACACCAACTTGATTACTTAATTCAGTATATAAGCTGGCTGCCTTTCCATTCTGTTGAGTCATTTTATAACTGTAAGCGAGCCTGTGCTTACCTGTTTGATCTAATACGGTACCTGATTTGACCATTGACTCAAATGCAAGTACCGCTGAAGGATAATCCAGAGACTCGAATGCTCTGTTTGCTTTTTTCAAATTGGATTGGGCTTGTCCTACCACGCTGATCAGGAATATCAGCACGGCTGTCATGATTGGACCGTAAGATTTCATATTTGAGTTTTAGTTATGATTTACACTGTAAATTAGGCGCTAATATATAACAAATAATTCAAATATTTAATAATATCTATTAAAATTTTAATATGAACATTCTGGGTTGAGAGTATTTTTTATCTTGTGGAACTTTAAATCTTACAAAGGCTTCAAGATGTCACAATCCCACTTTCGACTCCTCTTTAGTCTCATCTTACTGACTAGTTTCAACTTCACTTTTAGTCAAAATCAACAAAAATTCAATAATGATGAACTCATACTCAAGTTGAAAGCCGGGGTTGATATCCATCAATTCTTAGAAAAAACAGGATCCAATACCCTAATTCCGTCACAATTCTATTTGAAAAGATCACCGGTTCCAGAATGGAATATTTATACTCTTGGCCTGAGTAATCATGCCAATCCGGGTAATGTCATCAGATTTCTAAGTCAAATGAATGAAGTTGAAGTGGTCCAGAGAAATCACATTTTGAGTGCAAGGCTAAAACCTGATGACCCATTATACAGTAATCAGTGGTTTCTCAATAATGACGGAACGCAGGGAGGGGTAAATGATGCAGATATAGATGCAGATAAAGCATGGAACATCAGCACAGGCGGAATGACAGAATCCGGAGATACTATCGTAGTATGTGTGATAGACGATGGTGTAGATATCCGTCATGATGACCTGCGTGAAAATCTATGGTTCAATTATGCTGAAATCCCAAAAAATGGTCTGGACGATGATGCAAATGGATACGTCGACGATTACCGAGGTTGGAGTACATATACTCGAAACGATAGTTTCGGAACAGGGCAACACGGGACACCCGTATGCGGTCTTGCTGCCGCAAAAGGAAACAATAGCATTGGTATTTCAAGTCCCTCCTGGAATATCAAATTGATGTTCGTAGAAGGAGGAGGGGATGAAGCAAATGCAATCGAATCCTATGCATATCCCTGGAGGATGAGAAAAATGTATAATGAGTCTGGTGGAAAACAAGGGGCCTTTGTAGTCGCCACAAATACATCATGGGGTGCAGATAATAGTTTTCCGGAAGATGCCCCTATTTGGTGTGCAATTTACGACTCACTGGGACGGGTAGGTATCTTAAATGCAGCATCTACAACCAATCAAGATCTCAATGTAGACCTGGAAGGCGACTTGCCAACTTTATGCCCGAGTGAATTTCTTGTTACCGTAACAAACATCAATTGGTTGAATCACAAGGACCCAAGTTCTGGTTATGGAAAAAAATCAATTGATATTGGCGTTTATGGAGAAAATCTACTTACGACGTATAGATCAAATAATTACAGAAGTTTTTCTGGGACCAGTGCTTCAGCTCCATTGTTGACCGGAGCAATAGGTTTGCTCTATTCTATCCCTTGCAATGGCTTGAGTGATATATCAAAAATTGATCCCCCGGCAGCTGCAAGGCGTTTGAAGCAAATGTTGATTGATGGTGTGAAGCCTCTTGAGGAATTAAAGAGCATCACCGTTAGCGGTGGTGTCCTCAATTTGTATAACTCTGCATTGTTGGCTTTACCGATCATAGAGAGTAGCCCGGATACATCCAGGTTAGTCTTCGATATTACGGCAAATAACATCATTTTACCAATTCAGTGGGAATATCGTGTTGTGGGTAGTAATAACTGGCAATCAAGCACATTATACACATCAGACCCAATCGAACTGACCGGATTGAAAGCTTGCACAGATTATGAAGTTCGTTTCAGGGGAATTTGTGATAGATACCAAAACGATTATACCCCTACAAGGACTTTCACTACGGCAGGTTGTTGTGTCGCTCCACTATTTCTTGGTTTGGATAGCATCTATCCTACTGAAGCTCATATTAAATTAAAAACTGAACCAGACTTCAAACACATCTTTTATATTCTTCAAGTGGTTGGCTCCATAGTGAAAGATACTTTAGAAGCAAATATTAACGGAGATCTACTAATCATTAAAGGCCTGGAACCATGCAATCAATACACCATAAGTTTACAAAGTGATTGTTTTAGTGGAAAAACATCGGGATACGGTGAAGAGATAAATATATCAACCAATGGATGTGAAGATTGCACCAGACTCGATTATTGTGACAGAATCAAATCTAAATCTTCGCTTGAATGGCTGGATGCTTTACAGATAGGCGTTAAAAAATTCTACAGTGGCAACAATCTCGGTTATGGAAATTTTATTGGCAGTTCTGCAACTTGGACTTTAACCAAAGGACAAGGATACGATATTATATTTTCTCCTGGATTTTCCAGTGATTCAAGTGAGATGAACTATTCTGCCTGGATTGATTTTAATCATGATGCTGTGTTTGATAGCACTGAAAATGTTGTCAACCCGGATTCTATCAGCAATACAGAATTCAGTCAATATTTCACAGTACCACAATCATCGATGACCGGAGTCACCAGGATGAGAGTAGTTTCAAAATATGCTTCATTCCAGCAAGGTCACCCCAATCCATGCAATCAACTTTTGGAATTTGGAGAGTATGAGGATTATTGTATCTATATTGATGAAACCCGATGTGAAAAAATCAGGGACGTATCAATCGCATCCGTAGGTGATCATTTCATTGAGTGGAAAATAAATGCAGCCTTGCCTGTTAAGTATCTTTTCCACGAAAAGGGAAAAGCAGAATTCACTGAAGGATTTATCCAAAGCAATATTTTTAAGATAGAAAATCTTCAAGAGTGCACTGAATACATTTTAGAAACAAAACCCGAATGTAAGTTAGCACCTGGTTGGATTAGAGAAAAAGCAAAAACCACTGGTCAAAACTGTATCACCTCAACAAAAAATACCGAGTCATCCGATGAAATTAAAGTGTATCCATCGGCGAGTGACGGAAGGTTTGAAGTTATTGTCCCTGAAGGTGAGTTTGGTTCTGAATTTCTACTATTCAATATCGAAGGTAAAGCAATCGAGGGAGTGAATCAGAAGTTGAAAGATTCAAATGAATTTTTTATTAATGGGCCATCTGGGCCATATTTGTTAGGCATAAAGACCAAAAGTAAAGCTTGGATATACAAATTATTGATCAAAATTTAAACCTGCCCGGAGCTCCACGAGTAAAAATAAAATCATATCGTGGAACCCTTTAGGATAAAAAATTGTCTTTGATACAAACCAATTAAAATTTATAGAAAATGATGTATTTATTGCTTTTCGTTGGCGCGATCGCATTGATCGGTATGTTCATGTACAATGGCCTTATCAAATCGAAGGTAAAGGTGGACAATGCCTGGAGTGATATTTCTGTTTTTCTGAAAAAGAGATACGATCTCATTCCGAATCTGGTCAATACAGTCAAAGGGTATGCAAAGCATGAAGCTGGGACGCTCGAAAAAGTAATTGCTGCTCGAAATCAAGCAGTCGGAACCAATCCGGCAAATGTTGGCGAAGTAGCAAACTCTCAGGCTGCGATCACCTCTGGAATCAGATCCATCTTTGCCTTGAGTGAAAGCTACCCAGACTTAAAGGCTAATACGAATTTCATTGAACTCCAAAAGAATTTACAGGATATAGAAAATGACTTATCCGGTGCCAGAAGATATTACAATGCGACGGTAAGAGATTACAATACTTCTATTCAATCTGTACCTCAGGTGGTGCTCGCAAATATGTTTGATTTTGAGCCCAGAGAATTTTTTGAACTAGATCAAGCAGCTGAAGCTCAAAACATTAAAGTAGAGTTTTAGTCAATTCGATTTCAATGAGATTTTCTGCCTTTGTCTTTTTGCTTTTATTAAGTGCTTTTCGCATAAGTGCTCAGGGAAATATTTATAGCATAAAGAATTATGATGTAAATATTCAGATCTCAAAAGATGGTGTTCTGGATGTAACTGAAACACTGGACATCAATTTTCACACTGAAAGACATGGCATCATCCGGGCTATCCCTGCAAAATATCATTTCAATCACTCCAACGCGGATAGCTCCGGAATCAAATATAGAAGTGATGGTCATTCTTATAATACTTACATCACAGATGTACAGGTATCGGGTCATTCCTTTTCAAAAAAATATACCGGAGATTATTTAACCCTCAAGATAGGCTCACCAAGAGCTTTTGTCTCAGGTGATCATCGTTATGTAATTCATTACAAAATACATGGCGCGATCAACTTCTTTCAGGACAAATCAGAATTGTATTTTAACATCATAGGTCATGAGTGGGATGAGCCAATTGAAAAAGGAAGTTTTCAAATTCAGCTACATGATAATCCTGAAAAAATTCTTCCATTTTTTGTCGCTAGCGGACCCGTTGGATCTCAGGCAAATATCACCTCAACTACCTGGGCCAATACACAAAAACTCAGCGGCACATTCCAAAATACGCTTCAACCACATGAAGGCATTACAGTAGGCATCGCTTTTCCTGCAGATTTTTTAATTTATGAAAATTATGCCAACAAATTTAATTGGTTATTATTTGCATTACCTGCTATATTACTAGGAATTTTTTATAGCATCTGGACTAAATGGGGAAAAGATTATTCTTTTAGTCTTCAAACTGAATTTTATCCTCCAGAAGGAATCAATCCTTCAATTGCCGGGTATCTCATTGACGACAAACTGGATAAAAAAGACCTTACAGCTTTAATTCCTTACTGGGGACAAAAAGGTTTCCTCAGCTTAAAAGAAACTACCCATAAAGACAGATCGATTTTCAGTAAAAAATTGGATTATACTTTTTCAAAATTGAAAGAATTGGATAGTGATGCATCCGAAGCTGAAAAAACGATATTTAACGGAATATTTGAGCAAGGACCACAAGTTAATTTAAGCGATCTAAAAGAGCGTTTTTATGTTTACATGAAGATAGCAGATTCAGATATCCGCCATCAAGTGGATTCTTCCAAATATTATTATGAAAGCAGCAATATTTGGAAATGGCTCATGCTTGCAATCTCACTTTTATTATTAGTAGGTGGTTTACTATTGACATTTATTTCTTTCGGAGTGATGATACCAATGCTCAAATGGGCTGGTCTCGGAATGGCACTGGGAGCCATTGCTGGCTTCATTATATTTCGATATATGCCCAAAAAGACCATTGTCGGTACAGATATTTATAAAAAACTTGTAGGTTTTAAAGAATTCATTTCGAAAGTTGAAAAAGACAAATTGGAATTTTTCTTAAAACAGGACCCGGCATATTTTGACAAAGTGCTCCCCTATGCGATTGTTTTTAATCAAGCTGATTTGTGGAAGAAAAAATTTAAAGATCTTGAAATCGATCCACCTCAATGGTACGTAGGAAGCACACCTAATGTATATTATTACAGTTATCTACATGATTTAGACAGAGGATTAAATGAAATGAGTTCTACTTTCTACAGCACCCCTCAAATTGATTATAGTGCCAGCAGTGGAAGTAGCTGGAGCAGTGGAGGTGGATTTGGAGGTGGAGGCGGAGGCTTCAGTGGAGGTGGATTTGGAGGTGGAGGCGGTAGCAGTTGGTAATATGAATATTCCTAACCGGGAGGTGACCCATTTTATGAATCTATATCTACGGTATCAATCACTTTTTGGATATCTTCCGGATGAATGACTTGCCCTTGATGGAATTTATTAAACCAAGTGATCTGACGTTTTGCATAATTTCTAGTGTGCTGCTTAATTTTCTCCACTGTTTCATCAAAGGAATAATTTTCATTTTCGTACTCTAACCATTCTTTATACCCAACAGTTTGCATAGCCTGAGTATTCGAGTAAGATTTGTACTTCAGAAATTCAGAATATAATCCTTCTTCAATCATTTGTTCGGTACGTTGATTGATCTTTGTGTACAATTCTTCTCTGTCGCAATTCAGATAAAATGAAAACGTATTTGGTTCCGTAGATGTATTTGTGGTTTTAGGAGATGCTGCTTCGGTAACACTTTTTCCGGTAGTGAGACAAATTTCAAGGGCTCGGGATAAGCGTCTTGGGTTTTGCAAATCAATTGTACCATAAGTTTCAGGATCCAATGCAAGAAGTAATTCTTGCAGTGCCTGGATTCCATTTTGTTTCCACAACAATTCAATTTTTTCCTTGGTACTTATTTCACTTTTGGGTAGCCCGTCCAATCCTTCCAGATATGCTTTCAAATAAAATCCGGTTCCGCCACAAATTAATATTTTGTCATCTTTTTGGTAGAGTTGCTCTTCCACTTTACGGCACTCATTTGCAAATCTGCCTGCACTATAACTTTCATCTAATTCACATTCGTCAATAAAATAATGTTTGATTTTAAGTAAGATTTCAATACTTGGTTTTGCAGTGCCTATGTTTAAGTATTTAAATATCTGGCGACTATCTGCTGATATGATTGGAATATTCCAATATCTCGCCAATTCAAAAGCCATCCCCGACTTTCCAATACCTGTTGGACCACAAATGATGATTCGTTTTTTTGACATCAGGATTTTGTAGGTTTCAAGGGAACATAGTTCACAAATTTAATAAATTTTATCAAATTGCCAGTAACTGAAGGTGAACTTTGTCTCAAACGATGTATTCTGACTATCTTTGAACCATGTTGTATAGGATTTTCAAGCTGTGGATGAAACTTTGTCTGCAGTTTTATTTCAGAAAAACCTTAGTGGCAGGTGTTGAACATATACCGACAAAGGGTCCCGTCTTATTTCTTAGTAATCATCCTAATTCTTTCCTGGAAGCTTGCATTATCGCTTGTTTTCAACCCAGAGAACTTCACTTTCTTGTAAGAGGAGATATGTTTGAAAAAAAATGGTTGAAGCCTATTCTTGAGCTTACACATCAGATTCCAATTTTCAGAATGAAAGATGGATTTGAAAAACTCAAACAAAATAAAAGTACTTTTTCAAGATCTTTCGAAATCCTTCACGAGGGCAAATGCATCCTCATGTTCCCTGAAGCCAGTACGATGTATGTGCCTTACATGAGACCATTACAAAAGGGTGCTGCAAGATTAGCCTGTGGCACCGTAGAAGAATTTAATACTCCGAATTTAAATGTGATTTGCTGTGGCATACACTTTACCGGTGCACCTTATTGGAGAAAAGAAATGATATTGGAATTCAGTAATCCGATTGAAATCAATCAATACTTGCAATCAAAAGGAAATGAGGAAAAATTATCTTACCTGACCCAAAAATTCTCGCAAACATTACAAGCCAAGTGCATTTCATTTCAGACTGATGAGGACAGAATCCACCAAGACCATTTGGTTGAATTGGAATTGTCTCAATCAAAAATAAATTCATCCAAGTCTCAAAATTTAGAAATTATTGAACAGATACGCACCACGATTTCAAATTACAGAGAAAAAAAGTATGGGTCAGATTTTGCATCAATATTGGCAGACTATCACCAGGACTATAGAAATACCAGGGAGGTAAATTCTTACCATACTGCTCAAAATCTCACCTTGAAATATATGCTTTTTCTCGCCAGTGCATTTTTGGCGGTGCCTGCTATTATTTGCTATTGGTTATGGTTCTGGATGATTAAAAAATGGGCAAAAAAAGCAATCAAACACATTGAATTTTATGCCCCGGTAAGAATCGTGATTTCCGCTTTTGCTCATTTGATTTTCAGTATTCTCATTTTTATATTATTGCTTGAATTTGTGCCACTCTCCTATTCTATTCTAATCCTCGTAGTATTGCAGGTGTCATTATATTTTAGCGTGAAAGCTACAGACATTTGGAAGGAAATCCGATGGCATGTACATACACCCTCAAAATATCAAAAATCAAAAGGCCGTACTGCTTTTGAATGGCTCAAAAGGAGAGTTTAACCAAACAATGAGCTCAACTTCCGGTGTTTTTATACATTTCTTTCCGAATTTGTAAATATCCATTACTTTTGTATATAATTTATTTTAATATGAGATAGTTCGGTCCTGCCTCTCCTATTTTCGATGATCGACAGGAGTCGCAGTCTAAAGATTGGGCTAAATCATTGAACCCTCGGAGTATGAACAAAACGTTTTGGCAATCTCTCATTCCGCACGCTATTTGTGTGGCTTTATTTTGGATAATCGCTGTTGTATTTTTTTACCCTTACCTGCAGGGTAAAGTATTGCAACAGTCTGACACTACCATGTGGGAAGCTTCATCCAAAGAATCGTTGGATTATCGCAAGGAAACAGGGGAATCCGCTCTTTGGAACACAAGGATGTTCGGAGGTATGCCTACTTACCAAATCACATCACCTGCGAAATCTAACTATCTAGTATATGTTCAAAGCGCGTTGGCATTGTTCACTAGCGGTCCTTTGTATTACTTTATCTTGTTTTCCATTTGTTCATATATCTTTTATCTGGCCTTAAGTATGCCGGTATGGATAGCATTTGTCGGAGCTATAAGCTCTGCTTATGTCACGAGTAATTTTTTATTGTTTGCCACAGGTCACAATACTAAAATACTGGTGATTGCATACA
Source organism: Saprospiraceae bacterium (assembly GCA_016710235.1). Taxonomy (NCBI): domain Bacteria; kingdom Pseudomonadati; phylum Bacteroidota; class Saprospiria; order Saprospirales; family Saprospiraceae; species Saprospiraceae bacterium. The sequence continues at coordinate 2,452,803 of JADJLG010000001.1, read as the reverse complement.
CAGGTCTCATCCTGGCAGGAATCATCCAAGCATTCAAGGGGAATAGATATTGGGGCTTGATTTTATTTGGATTTGGAGTTGCATTCAACATTATGAACAATCACGTGCAAATGACCTACTATGCACTGATCATGACCATTCCTTTGGTTTTGTTTCTCATCTATGACAACATTAAAGGTAAGAATATAACAAGATTCGGAATCACAAGTGGATTGATGATTGTAGCCGGGCTTGTCGCCTTGGGTGCATCTGCATCTTTACTTTGGACTACTTATGAATACGCTGAAGATACGATGCGTGGGAAACCGATTTTGAGTGCTAAAGAAGGCGTTGTTAAAAGTTCATCCGAGGTAGAAGGTCTTGAGTGGAATTATGCGATGGCGTGGAGCAACGGTATGCCGGATGTATTAGCATCCTTTATACCTGGATTTGCAGGAGGTAGTTCAGGAGAAAGTCTGGATAAAGATTCGTACACTGCCAGGGATCTTCGGAGTAAAGGATACCAGCCCCCTAAAGAATTCAAAGCGCCATTGTACTGGGGACCCTTGCCATTTACAGGAGGCCCGTTCTATCTTGGAGCCATCATGTTATTTCTTTTTGTACTAGGGATCATGCTCGTTCAAGATTACAGAAGGTGGTGGCTCATTATTGGAATCGGATTGAGTCTTCTCCTATCTATGGGAAAAAATTTGGAGTGGTTTAATAAATTATTTTTCGATTACTTTCCTCTCTACAATAAATTTCGAGCCCCTAGCAGTATAGCTTCAGTTACATCCTTCTTCTTTCCAATTTTGGGTATTCTCGCCTTGGGAATTATTGCCAAGGAGGGTGAGGATAAAAACGAAATGACTAAAAAAATATGGCTGAGTGCTGCTCTCACCGGTGGATTTTGCTTGCTGATGGCTATTTTGGGACCTTTGTTTTATAATTTTAATGGTTTGAATGACGCTGAATATGTTCAGCAGGGATTCAATCCTGATGCATTGATAAAAGATAGAATCTCCCTATTGAGAACTGACGCATTCAGATCAGCAATTTTTATTGCCCTTGCTGCTGGAATTTTATACCTCTGGAAAAAAAAAACTTTCAATCTGCAAGTCAGTATGATTATTTTAACTACACTTGTATTGATGGACTTCGGAGGAGTATCCAACAGGTATCTCAGTTGGGACAGCTTTGTAAAAAAATCTACAGCCAAAAGCACTTTTGAACCTCGCGCTGTTGATAGCCAGATCCTCCAAGATAAATCCAATTATAGAGTGCTTGATCTAACGATCAATACGTTCAATACATCAATCAACTCGTACTTTTTCAGAAGTATAGGAGGTAATCATGCCGCTAAATTGCAGCGATTCCAAGACTTGATAGATCATCAGATTCAGGGAGATATCCAAAAACTTTCGCAGGCGCTCTCCGATCCTGCTTTCCAAACAAACGACAGTGTCCGATTGAATACGATGTCTTCTTTGAAAAGCCTCAACATGTTGAATACGAAATACTTCATCCTAGGTCAACCCGGTAAAGAGGTACCTCTTGTCAATCCTGCAGCCTTAGGAAATGCTTGGTTCGTTAAGAGTATTGAAACTGTGGGAAATGCAAATGAAGAAATAGAAAAAATCAATTCAACAGATGTAAGCAATACTGCAATTGTTTCCAATGAATTTGATGCTGTCATGACTTCCAAAAGTTTTGATGGAACAGGAGCTATCAAACTGGAAGACATGAAGCCAAACGAAATCAAATATACCTCCGAATCTGGTCAACCACAGTTTGCTGTTTTTTCTGAGATTTGGTATGGACCAAACAAAGGTTGGAAAGCTACAATTGACGGCCAACCCGCAGAGATCATTAGAGCTGATTATTTATTGAGAGGTTTACAAGTGCCGGCAGGTAAGCATGAGATTGTATTTTCATTTGAACCTCGCAGTTTTTATTTGGGCGAAAAAATTTCAATGTTGTGTTCCATCTTAATGATCGGATTAATCGGAGTGATTGTCTTTAGAGAATTCAAGAAAAAAGCTGCTGAAAAATAAATTTCAAAGGATCTGTCATCAAGGAGAATATTAGTTTTTTTAAGCCCGGATTTTGTAGGAGGAGCCTGGAATGAGTATCAAATTCGCAATAAATCACGGGTATTGATAAGTAAGCATACTGTATTCATTGCCTAAGAATCAGGTATTGCGCGAAGCCATGATTTTGAAGTCAATTTAGTTTGAACAGAGATTCAACTGTAAAATGCTCATCTAAAGCTGTCAGCTTGATCGTCAAGCCAGCCAGACCCATCTAGATATCTATGCTAAGTGTTGGATACTTTTAACAAACTAATTTGGAAAGATGTGATACTACTTCTTCTTGCTTGTTTTGGAAGACGTAGAATTAGATTTTTTTGCAGCGGTTTTGACTGTTTTTTCCGGAGACTTTTTCACAGCAGTTTTCGATGCGAAGGCACCCGGAATTTGCGCTTCTACGAAAGCTTTGAATTGATCAAGGCTCATGTTTGCAGCCATTTCTGACGTGATTTTTTCGCCATCCACTTTTGGCAATGAGATCATTTTGGTTTTAAACTTCATGTAAGGTCCCCAACGACCATTTTCTACGCTAAGCTTCAGTTCCGGCCAATTGTGTATATAACGATTTGCTTCTTTTTCAGATTTTGAGTCTATGAGAGGAATGGCTTGATCCAAAGTAAGTTTGTCAAAGTCTATTCTTTTGGGTATATTTACAAACAATCCATTCCATTTGACAAAAGGGCCGAACCTACCTTTGCCTTTTGTCACCGGCATTTCCTGGTAGTATCCGATTGGTGCATCTTCCTCCTCTTTAGCCTTGATCACTGCGATAGCTTGATCGAGATCCACAGATAGAGGGTCAGATCCTTTTGGCAGCGAAATGAATTTTTCGCCCACTTTCACATAAGGTCCGAATCTACCTATTCCGATAGTGACGGTTTGTCCTTCAAATGTGCCTAAATCTTTTGGCAAATGAAACAAGTCCATTGCCTCCTTCATGGAAATCGTTTCCATGTTTTGGCCGGGACGAAGACTTGCAAACTTTGGTTTCTCTCCTTCCGGTAGTTCATCCTTATCTCCAATCTGGATTACAGGTCCAAAGCGAGTCAACTGAGCTAATACTTTCCTTCCGGTAGCAGGGTCAATACCCAACTCCCGACGACCTTTTGCCCGCTCTCCTTGCTCCATGACACTTTCCACTGTTTTGTGGAAAGGCCAATAGAATGAGTCGATCATCACTTGCCAGTCCCGTTGACCTTCAGCTATTTCATCAAAGTCCTTTTCGATCTCAGCTGTAAAGCCATAATTCATTATTTCTGCAAAATGTCCGGACAAGTAATCGCAAACTACGGCTCCGGTTGCTGTTGGATAAAGCACATTTTTGGTTGCTCCTACCGTTTCTGTTTCCTGACTTTCTTTGATTGTGCCTTCAGATAGAGTCATCCTGATATACTTGCGCTGGACGCCTTCACGGGATTCTTTCACTACATAGCCTCTGCCTTCCTCCATTATTTTACTGATGGTTGGCGCGTATGTTGATGGTCTTCCTATTCCGAGTTCTTCCAATTTTTTTACCAGAGATGCCTCAGTGTATCTCGCCACCGGTTTTGTATATTTTTCAGTTGCGCTGATACCCAAATGGGTGAGAGGATCATGCACCTTGAGCAGAGGTAACATTCCTTCTTTCTCTGCGTCATCATCGTCTGAAGATTCCATATAGACTTTTAAAAAGCCATCAAATAAGATAACCTCACCTTCTGCAAGGAAGAGGTGCTTTTTGTCTTCGGAGATCGCTATACTGATGATGGTTTTCTCAATCTTTGCGGCTGCCATTTGGGATGCCATAGCTCTTTTCCAGATCAACTCGTACAGGCGCTGTTGATCAGAAGTTTCACCTGCATTCCTCAAATTCATATATGTAGGGCGTATCGCCTCGTGTGCTTCCTGAGCGTTATTGCTTTTGGATTTATATTGTCTTGTATGCAGATAATTATTCCCAAAACTAGATTTGATCTCTTCAGCCATCGCTTGCATAGCCATTTCACTCAGATTGGGTGAGTCAGTACGCATATATGAGATAAATCCTGCCTCATAGAGCCTCTGGGCAGCTCCCATGGTTCGATTGACACTAAATCCTAATTTTCTACTGGCTTCTTGCTGTAAAGTTGAAGTTATAAAGGGTGGCGCCGGGCTTCTTGACCCTGGCTTTACCTCAACATTAGCCACGGAAAACTGAGATCTTTTGCAAAGTTCAAGAAATGTTTGGGCATCTTGTTTATTGTTAAATTCCTCATTCAAGACAGCTTTAAACCTGTCTTGTGTCGATTTGTCCCTATGGTGAAAATTGGCTTCTACTTTAAAGAACATCCGGGGTACAAACTCCTGGATTTCCCTTTCTTTTTCCACCACCAATTTTACTGCAACGGATTGCACCCTGCCTGCAGAAAGCTTGTTTTTTACTTTTCTCCAAAGAATTTCGGATAGTTCGAAGCCAACCAATCTATCCAGAACCCGCCTTGCCTGTTGCGCGTTTACGAGATTCAGGTCCACATTTCTGGGTTCTACGATGGCTTTCTGAATAGCAGGCTTGGTAATCTCTCTGAACACTATCCGCTTGACAGATTTCGGATTAAGACCCAACACTTCACACAAGTGCCAGGAGATCGCTTCTCCTTCACGGTCTTCATCCGTTGCCAGCCATACTTCGTCAGAAACAGAAACTTCTTTCTTCAGATCTGAAACCACTTTGACTTTCTCCGGAGAGATGATATAATTTGGCTTGAAATTGTCTTTAATATCAATGCCCTTAGTTCCTTTTTCAAGGTCACGAATATGCCCAAACGAAGACTTCACCCTGAAGTCCTTCCCAAGATATTTTTCTATCGTCTTTGCTTTGGCCGGTGACTCTACAATTAATAACTTTTTAGCCATGCTAGAGGTAATCCATTTTATATGATCGGCGCAAAGCTATACATTTTTGTAATACATTATGTTTTTCTTTAAGATGATCTGGCCAATATATGGATAAAAACTGCTTTCAATTATTTTGCGCCGGGAAGTCTTATCCTTTTTTCAGTATGTATCAAGGGCTTATTTTGCAACTCGCGATCCATCTGTTGCTTTCTCATCTTACTATAAGCTATCATCAGATTCGCTTCATCGATAGCAACGCCTTTGATGTCTCTGTAGAAAGCTCTGAGCAATAAATCTACCATGTCATCTACGAAGGTTACTTTGTTTTTAATAAAATAAGCACTTAATCTACTGCCTTCATCGAAGCCCCAATTGATTTGCATCCACCTGCCCAAACTAAAATGCAACTTCGATGCTATAGTGTCTTCCGGCACCTTCAACATCTTAAGTCTTGCCTCTTCCTGGGTGAGCCGATACAACTCTTTGATCGCATCTTTGGTATCTGTCGGGATATAGACGTCATTGATTCTACTTAGCTTCACTCTGGCTTGGAAAGTTGAATCTGCCTCATGACTTGCTCTAGTATTCTGGGAATAGGCCATCTCTACTGTGATCACAAGGCAAGTAATCCAAAAAAAATTGCGATAAACCTTCATATTATGTTCACAAACGCAAATCTCATATAGATGATTTCAATCTCCGACAAAAAAAAAATTGACGGCTTACTCATTGTTCTATCTATTACCCCCTCCTCCACCACCGGAATTATCACCTTCTCCTTGCTTCAAATCATCATTGATACTGTCCTTTCTTTTCTTCTGAGGTCCGCCAAATTCCATTTTTCCAAAGCGATAATCCATACTGATCCGGACACCCCAGCCTTCAAGATCATTCTTCTGATCATATTTAAACTGTGGTGATTCAAAATATGAATATAATTTCATTTTAGGATGAAATGGGTTATCTACACCAAAACTAATTCCACCTTTTTTGTCCCACAAATCTCTACGGAAACCAAGACTGTAAACAAAGTAATTTGCCTGCTTACCTTGTGTCGTCAGTTTGGGACTATTGTAAAATCCAAAAATCGTAAATCCCCATTTTTTAGTAAAATAAATATTTCCAAAGGCATTTACATTAAAGTTGAAAGCATCGTTTTTTACTGATGCGTACTGATCGCTAGTTAATTTTTGGTAATAGAGATTTACCGTTGAATTCAGAATGATTTTACCAATTCGAACAATTCCTCCTGTGAGGCTAAGACCACTGGAATATCCACTTGCATCATTATTATAGGTAGAATTGATTCTTCCCAGCGAATCAATAAATCGATAATTGTCTATCAAGTCTGAGGTCACTTTGTGGTATAAGGTCGCATTGATATTCTTAAAGTTTTTTGAAAATGTATAAGAGAGTTCAAAGCTTTCGGTCAATTCCGGTTTTAGGTTAGGATTGCCATAAGAAATGTTGGTCGGATCATTGTAATTAATGTAAGGGTTGAGATAGAACATTGAGGGTCTTTGTATTCTTCGGCTATAGCTTGCCTTCAAAGTAGATTTGTCAGGTAGCGTAAAGCTGATTAAACCTGAAGGTATCCAGGAAGAATAATTTCGTTTGAATTCGCTTTCATTATTTTGGTTGCCACTGATAGAGGTATTTTCATACCTGAGGCCGGTTCTTGCTTGAATTTTCTTCGTGATCGGAAAAGTAATTTGAGTATAAGCCGCTGCAACATCTTGATGATAAATAAAAAGATTGGACCTTGACTGATCGCGCTGATATATATCATTAGAGATTTGCAAAGTGTCGTAATAAATATCAGATTTCACATCTCTCCAAATGCTTTTTGCACCTAACTCTACATTTATTTTTGAGGTAATCGGGTGCAGGTAATCAGTAGCTATCGTTGCTTCTGCGTTAATTCCTGAGTTTGGCCCCAGCTCTTTGTATTCAAGAGCTGAAAGTTCGTCGAACTGAGAAGTGATATATTTTGTTTTTCGATTATTGTAATTGTATTGGCCTGAAATACCCCATTCTCTGGGAGAATCTTTTTTAAATGTTCGCTTGTAATCAATATTTACATCAGATCCAAGATTAAGATTGTTGACACTGGATTCTCTTCTATACAACCAATCCAGAGAATCAATTTGATCACCACCATAATAGTTTAATTTGTTTTTGTTTCCAAAGGCATGTATAGGTGTACGCAAACTCAAAGAAACATTATTCTTATCATTGAAATCATAATCTGCACCGATCTGAATAAATGTTCCACCTCCCAAATTACTTCCTGATCCGGTTTGATTCAATACTTGGTATTCTGCAGGAACGAAATATTCACGAACAATTTTTGATTCTGACTTTGATCTCCACATATGCCCACCCAAATTACCCGTGAGACCCCATTTGCCAAATCTCATAGAAATGTTCGATCCGAGAAAATTACTTCTTGTACCAATACTTCCATTCACTGAACCACTCACACCTATAATCTTCTTTGTTTTAGTCACAATATTCACTATACCACCTGAGCCTTCTGCGTCATATTTTGCACCAGGCTGAGTGATCACTTCAACTTTTTCAATCATGTCTGCAGGGATCATTTTCAAAGCATCTCCCACATTTCCCGCCATGATAGATGATGGTTTTCCATTGATCAGAATTTTTACGTTCTGGCTTCCCTGAAGCGAAACATTTCCCTCCAGATCCACAGTCAACATTGGAGTCCTTCTCAATACATCTGCTGCATCTCCCCCTTTGGTAGTGACATCTTTCTCTGCATTGTAGATCAGTCTGTCAATCTTATTTTCGACGATATCTTTTGTTCCGGCGATCGTCACCTCATCTAATCTTTTGACTTCGTCTTCCAGAATAATTTTCCCAAAGTTATGGTCGGGTGTTTCTTTATTAACTTTTATGGGTCCGACGACTTTGGATTTGTAACCTAATAATACGAAGGCGATTTCATATTTTTTATTCAATAAATTTACAAATTCAAACTTGCCACTTTGATCCGTCAAAATACCATCCAAATCCTGATGTTCTAAGGCATCACGGAGCACCACATTGACAAACTCCAATGGTTTTTGGCTAGCGGAATCAACTACCCTTCCTGAAATTTTACCAATACCTGTATTTTGCCCCTGACCGGACCCTAATTGCTGTGCCTGCATACTTTGCAAAATACATGTCAAAAAAATTAGGACCCAAAGCTTTAAATGTTGAATTTTCATGTACAAATATCATATTAATAAAAAAGACACGTCCTTCTAAAAGATGAAGAAACGCGTCTGAAATCATCATAATCTTTTTACTTTACCGGATACACAGGAGGTTTCGGCTCAGAATAATTTTTTCCTTTTATTTGTTCTTTCATCAATTCTATTGCTTTGGCTAATTGTTGATCATCACCCATATACTCCTTGTATGGATCGTTGTCTACTACAATATCCGGATCAACTCCATGACCTTCTATTTCCCATTGTTTACCATCTACATCGTATCTTGAAAACTCAGGTCTATTGAGAAATCCACCATCGACAAAAGGTAAGGAGCCTCTGATCCCAACTACACCACCCCAGGATCGGTTACCTACAATTGTTCCAAGTTTGTGTTTTCTAAAGCGATAAGCAAAAATATCACCATCACTTGCAGACCATTCATCTATCAAAGCAATTTTTGGCCCTATAACTTGTTCTTGTGGCTCGAAAGTAGGTTGGCTGTTTCTCATGATTGTTACTTGCACAGGTTCGCGTCGGAGGCGCTCAATAATATGCGGAGAAACGTTTCCTCCACCGTTCCCTCTGTCATCTACAATCAGAGCATCCTTGTCCAACTGAGCATAATAATGCTTGACAAATTCGTTCAATCCATCGCTTCCCATATTTGGAATGTGAATATATCCGACACGTCCGTTTGTCGCTTTATTTACTCTTTCGTAATTGGATTCAACCCAATTATAATACATCAGTTTGCGCTCATCATTTGTAGGAACGACAGTCACGATGCGAGAACCGTTATCGGATGCGTTTGTATTGACAGAAAGTTTAATTTGTTTGTCTGCGGTGCCAACCAACAATTGGTAAATATCACCCACAGACTTAACTGAAACTCCATTTATCGCAGTAATGTACTCGCCTGCCTTTACATTGACACCAATTTCTGTCAATGGTGATCGTGTGGATTTGTCCCAATTTTGGCCCTTATATATTTCTTCAATTTTATAATAGCCCGATCCATCTTTGGTCAGTTTCGCACCTAGCAATCCCATTGGTACTCTTTCGGCTTTGGTATAATCACCACCGCCAACATATGCGTGTCCACAATTCAATTCACCGATGAGTTCACCGATCACGTAAGTCAAATCTACCCTGGAATTCACATAAGGTAATAGCTGTTCGTAGGTCTTTTTCATTTTATTCCAATCTACACCATGCATGTTTGGATCGTAGAAAAAGTCGCGCATTTGTCTCCAAGATTCGTAAAATATTTGTTTCCATTCGGATTGTCTGTCAACCATGACTTTCATATCACCCAGTTGAAGTGCTGACTCAAAGTTTGCCTTAGCTGAAGGAAGGTCAACGATATAATAATTTCCATTCGTTGAAGCCATCATTTTCTTACCATTGGCACTAATAGAATATCCATTCGCGTCAGCTATCTCGCTTTCTTTCTGACTGTCGATATCATAAGCGAACAATTTCATTTTATTACCCATTGAACTTTTGAAGTAATAAAGTTTTTTGTCAACCGCTCTTAATCCAAAATAATTTCCTGCTGAAGTTGGAATTTCTCCTAGTCTTTGGGAGATACCATTGAAATCAATTGCAGCCATTTCGGACTTCGGTTCTTCCTTTTTCTTGTCTTTGGATTCATCTTTCTTTTCTCCGGATGGCTCTTCCTTTACGGCGACTTCGTCTGATTTTAATTCAAAAATATTCTTAACATCATTTCTCAATGTGACAAAATATATTTTCGCCAGATCAAAGTATGCATAGTTCCACTCCACGTTGTTGTATGAAGGCGAATATGTGCGCTGAGAAACGAAAAATAAATACTTTCCATCTGCGCTAAACTCAGGAGAATAAGAATCAAACCAACTTTCCGTTATCGTATAATTTTTTCTTTCAGAAAGTGAATATACCTGAATGACGGAATTCGCTTTTTTTACCTGCTTGGTATAACTGAGATATTTACTGTCCGGTGACCATGAATAGTCGTTCAATTCGCCGTGATCGCTGTAGAGTACTTTGACATTATCCCTGGATTGGATGTCAACGAAATACAGGTTTTGTTTGCGATCACTGTAGGCTACTTTTTTTGAATCCGGAGACCATTCCAAACCATATTTGTAATTGTCTCCATTTGAAGTGAGCTGAATTGGTTTTGAACCACCGGAAGCATCAGTCATATAAATCTCATCTTCTCCGGAGGCATCGGAAATATATGCAATATACTTGCCATCGGGAGACCATTGAGGGTCTCGTTCATGAGACGAAGAAGAATTTGACAGATTTCTCGTAGGACCATTTTTCAAAGGAACAGTGAATATATCTCCTCTTGCAGCAAATACTGCACGATTTCCGTCAGATCCTATGTCCCAATTTTCAATATAATCCTTTGCATTGACAAACTTGTTTCTGCCTGAAGCGAAGTCTTCCTGCAATTGAATAGGAACTTTATCCACCTGATCGTTGGCCAGGTTTAGTTTATAAATCCAACCTCCATTTTCGAACACGATATATTGGTCTCCCAATGATGGAAATTTCACATCAAACTCCTTGAAATCTGTTACTTTCTTGGTTTGCTTGGTGTTGAGATCATAGCAAAACAAATTCATCCGTGCATCCCTGTCAGAAAGGAAGTAAATTTTGTTGCCCGCCCACATTGGGATAATATCCTGAGCCGGATTGTCCGTAATTTTTGTCGTTTGTTTAGTGTTAAAATCGAATATCCAGATTTCATCTGCCTGGCCACCACGATATCTTTTCCATGTCCTGAATTCTCTGAATACCCGGTTGTAAGCCATTTGTTTTTTGTCCGGAGAATATGAACAAAAGCCACCATGTATCAAAGGCAACTGCTCCGGAGTTGTTGCATCTGTTTTGGCTAAATATAGTTGACCTCTCCAGTCATTCCATTCACGACCTCTGGATCTAAATACGATATTCTCATTGTCCCTCCATGTCATACAAAGATTGTTTGGGCCCATTCTGTCTGAGACATCATCCCGATCTAAGGTCGCTGTATAAGTCAGCCTTTTTGGAACACCTCCTGATGAAGGCATAAGGTAAATTTCGCTGTTGCCATCATATTGTCCTGTGAAGGCAATGTTTCTTCCATCCGGAGAGAATCTGGCAAATAGTTCTTGACCCGGATGATTGGTCAATTTGCGTGCTACGCCACCCTGCAATGATACAGAGTACAAATCTCCTGCATAACTAAATGCAATTTGCTGACCTGACTGTGCCGGAAAACGGAGCAGTCGAGCCTCCTGAGCAAAAACCATCGATGCAGAGGCTACCATCCATAGCAGTAAAAGTTGATTTTTCATATTCATGATTTTAGAACAAGCTACAAAAGTACGAAGTCTTTCGTAATATGAACTATTTTAGTGCAGATTTTTTAGTGCCAAAGTCCATCACCCAAAAGTCCTGATATCTCGCAATGCCTAAGTCTTGATAGTTTCCCATGAGGTTCTTGCAGTGCCCCGGACTCTCCAGCCATGCCTGAAGTACATCGAGGAAAGTATCATACCCACCAGCAACGTTTTCAGCATAAGATTTCCAGATATAGTTCTGGAGTTCAAACCGCTTGTAAGTCGGTAATCCGTTGCGACTTGAATGTGAAAGTTCGTTTCGCTGATAGATGTCCCTGGCATGCATGGAGGCTGCTTTTTCTAATTTTTCATCCCAAGTCAAATCTGCAACAGGGGGCATTTTAACTCCTCCGCAATTACAGCCGCGTTTCCTCACTTCATTCACAAGTTTCAACATCTCTGATTGTGAATTCAGGGCCGTAATGCTGCCTTTGTAAGAAACCATCTTTTGAGCTTGAGTGGCATTCAAAGTATATAAAATGAAAATGGAGATCAGTACTTTCTTCATGCTTTCAGAACGCAATTTTAAGCAAAAAGCGCAATTCGTTTCTCAATTCGGTCCAAAATTAAGAAAAGTTTAGGAGAGACCCTTTCTCATCATGATTTGCTTTCCAGGCCAGAAAGTTCTCAGGTCGCTTTTCTTAATTTGCAGAGTAATGAACCTGAACTTTTCAAAAAAACCAGACTCAACATTTACATTTTCGGATTTGGATCGTTTGTTTTTTTAGAGACTTGTTATTTTTTGATTTCATATTTTGAATACAGCTCTTTTTTTTTAACTCAATGGACATTTTCTTCAATCCGCAACACTGAACAATATGATAGATTTGAAATCTCTTTTTAAAAAATTGGTGTCTTTGATCAGATCAAGGCTTGATCTTTTAGTTGCAGGTAAAACTGCCGGACTAATATTAGTTTCCATTGTTTACTCAAGTGCACAAAATTTTGCCCCGATAGGTGCTGAGTGGCATTTTGAAAAAAGATTCGCCTTCAGAGGTGATGTCGACTATGTAAAAATTATTTGTAATGACACAATTCTGATCAATGGGAAACTATGTCAAAGATTGGAAAAGATAAATAATATCATCTGCAACAACAGACCAGATGTTGAATATGTCTTTTCTAATGGCGACTCGGTATTTCTTTATGATTGGAGATTGAAGGATTTTGGATTGATGTATGTTTTCAATGCAGATTTAAATGAAAGCTGGACAATCAAATTCATGGGTGCAAATCAAATACTCGATTCCATCAACGTGTATGTGGATTCCATTTCTACAATGAATATCAATGGACATGCATTGAGAGCTTTGCATGTGACTTATTCCCAAAATGTCAATAACTATGAATATACCTCCCAATCTACCATTCTGGAAAAAATTGGTGATTTAATTTATATGTTCAACTGGAATGCAAATGGTGAACTGATTTGTGATGGGGATTATCCAACAGGTATCAATTGTTACAGTGACAGCCAAATAGGTTTTTTCAATTGGAATCCGATGCAAGATTGCGATCACGTTACTGTTTCCAGCAAAGAAAGCATGATATCACCTGTGAAAATGATGTTCCGGGAAGAAGACGATCAATTGGTCGTCCATAGTCAGGAAGAAAATTTCATGCATCTTCATATCACAAACTCGCAAGGACAATTTTTATACAAATCATCGGGATTTAGTAGACAGCACCAGGTTGACATCTCTCATTTCGTGTCAGGAATGTATTTCGTTCAAGTTCACGATAATAATAAAGTCATTCTCTCCAAATCCTTTGTAAAAAGATGAGAGCTCAAGATGCTTGAGCTTAATAATGCCTTGCAAAAATGACATTATTTTCCCAAAATTTTACGCTTAAAATCCAGATATTCTTCCTCAGATAACAAACCTTTTTCTTTCAATTCCGCGATGTCTTTAAGTTGGTCTATCATTGAACGAGAAGAAGACGGCTGATCTGGTTCAGCCTGATCAGATTTAGCTTGAGCGGACGGATCCGGAGATGGTGCAGGTTGTTTCTTCAACTGGCTCGCATATTCCTTCCCTTTTTCGAAGAGGTCGTTATATTTAGATTTTATGGCCTCAGGATCAAAATCCAAAACTGTTCCACCGGACTCGAAGTGTTTTTTGAACAATTCACCAATCGCAAAAGTCGAAGCACCGCTCATGGTGGACATAGTGATTCCACCTAAAATGGTACCTACTCCAGGAATAAATTTGACTGCTCTGGCAGCGATACGGCTTACACCTGAAGAACCCAATGCAGAAATAATTGCTTTGCCTTGTGCTTCTTTGAAGTCTTTGCCATAAAGAGCTGCCAATTGTCTGACCATGTCCAACTGTATGGCAGAAACAGCCAGAAAATCAACAATAGGTACCCATATCAACCCCGCTCCCATCGACCACAACATGTGATTTCGTATGATTTGATCTGCCTTATAAGAATTTGATTCGTTATCCATTTTTATTTTTTTTCAAAATTAATCATATCCATCTTCTGCTCATCTCAGATTTCGATCAATCCGAACTATTTATCGATCATCACCCTTATTCCCGCACTCCTACCTGCAAATTCAGAAGCGTACATACTTTGGATGCTTGAAATTCCATTTGAGAATTCACCTGTTTGGGAAGCGCGAGTATCGTATTCAAAAACATAAGTTCCCTTTGGGAGCCATTGAATAAAAAAATGCGTGGCCAAATCTGCCGGACTTTCATAATATCCCAATCCTGATTTCCATTTGTACCCGGACAATTGATTGATAGGTTCAAAACCGGCTGCTCTCATATCCTTCAGATGTACATACTCCATATCTCGGTCAGTTCTGATGATAATTCTGGAGGTCATGATATCGCCACGCCGAATTTTCTCATTGTCGGTAATAGCTGTCAAAACCGGTCCTTTGTCAGTGCTCTTTTTCCGGTAAATTTCCTTTTTAATATTCAATGGATTATCTCCTGCCACCGGAACTTTGTCCAGACGTTCAAAATACTGAATATACGCGGCTCCCCAACTCACACTTTTATTTGGATTGGTAACTTCGATTCGTGAAAAACCCGGTTTAATTTCTGATTTAGAAAATTCTCTTTTAACATAAGCCGTACCGATTTCAGATTCATCAAACTTGATTGTTTCATCGTTCAGTTTCACCACACAATCTTTCAGCTCTTCTGCCCAATCGTCGCCAAATCTGAGTAATGCATAGATAGCATTTGTCGTCGATTTTGTGGTAGCCCAATGATTGGTTTGTTTATTTTTCAGCAACCAGGTTTTAAGATCAGCAACCGATTTTTTGTCTTGTGCTACATTGTTGAAAACTTCGATCATCAATGCCTGTGATTCTACCGGAGCATTATACCAATAGCAACTCCATGCATTTCTCCAATACATGCCCAGTTCATCGTCGACCAATGCTCTTTGTCTCAATGACTCTACGATCAATTGAGCTGTTTTTGCTTGAGATCCACCCTTATGATTGAGTACCAATGCACACAATCCCTCCCAGAAAATATTTGAATTTCTCCAATAAGTATTGATTTGATCCAAATAATAGGATCGCGCCTTCTTGGTCATTTCTTCATTGTATTTCAGCCCCACTCTATCCCATAAAGCCTGCAAATAGAACTGATTGAGATGAATGAATCCAATATTCTGGTCCGACCATTTTGCTTTCTTTGCTTCAACCAATTTTTCTAATTCCCGATAAGATTCATTCATTTTAAAATCGAGGTAGGAGGCACCTTTCGTCAATATTGATAGGACGATTGGATCGTTAGCATCCAGTGCCTTTAAGTCCACTAACTGAGAAATGTTCATTAGTACTTGTTGCGTCATATACCAATCCGGCGGACATCCCTGAAACCAGGAATAGCTCCCATCTCCATTCTGACGAGAAGCCAGGATTTGAAGAATATCTTTTTTTTGTGCATCCATTTTTATAAAATCCATGAGCAGCGCAATATTTTTCATCGCTTCACTCTGAGACTTCGCATCGTTCAACCATGGCGTTTCTTCTAATAAAGCAGATTTCAATTCCGGATTTTTTTCCAGGGGAGATTTGAGACTACCGTTGGCAGACATCTTCTTGAGTACAGAAGTGATCTTAGGGTATTCTTTTAATATTTTACTACCAAGAGCATTGGCATAAAGCTTCGCACTTAGTTGTTCTGAACATTCATGTGGAAAGTCTGCCAAATAAGGTAAACTTTGGATCGCGTACCAGATCGGATGTGAAGTGTATTCCAATACGAACCTGTGAGGTGATGCCGTTGAACTTTGGAACATTTTTGTAAACTCAGAAAATTGAAACTGTTTTGTCTGATTTGCTTTCAGAGGCAAAGGCATTGTTTCTGTAACTAAAATCCGATTTGCCAAAACAGGAATGATCATTTCTTCTCCGTCAGAATGGGTAGTCCCTTCTGCAATAAATCTCAGCATATATGTGCGAGTTTCGTCTTCAGGAATACTGACAAACCAGGAATAAGATTTTGATTCACCAACTGCCAGATCAAACTTTTGATCACCTGTTATTTTCAATTCAGAAGTGATTACTTTCTCTGTAATTGCGTCAAGAATATCCATCTTCACTTTTCCGGTTTCAGCTTTATCAGAAACATTTGAAACTTTTGCAGACAATTCAATTTTATCTCCTTGTCGCAGAAAGCGTGGATAATTTGGAAAGATCTGAATAGGCTTACTCGTTACAATATCTGTGGTATAGATACCGTACTTCAAATCTTCTGTATGAGCGAGAATTTGCAATTTCCATTTGGTGAGACTCTCTCCCATGGTAAAGTCGAGCGAAAATTCAGAATTCTTATCTGTACGAATTTCAGGGAAGAAAAAGACTGTCTCCGATAAATTTTTTCTTGGCTTTACTGATTCATCCGGCTTGACTTCGGCTGCTCCAGAAGCATCAGCCATCCTTTCTTCTCTTTTACCACTCATGAGAATGTCAGCCGAACCCGGCGCAGCTGTCTCTTTCATTTGAACATTTCGACTCCTTGGAGTAGCATAATTATAATAATCTAAAATTTCAAACAGTTTCAGTTCACTAGGAGACTGGGGAGTGTAGTTGTAAGAATCCATTGTGTAATTCTCACTGATCGTATTGAAATAATCCAAGCCAAAAATACCGGGTTGCATCAGAGGAGCTTCGCAATAAGGAAACACATCTAAAGTCCAGCTGTGGGGATAAATTTTATCTAACGAAGCATCGTACATGGCTGCTGCAATTTCCACTGTTTGGAATTTATCAGAAGGCTGATCAATTTTGAAGCTCCAATGTTCTTTCTGTCCCGGTAGCAAATTTTGTCTGAAAGATTTTGTAATAATATTCAGTTTCTTGTTTGACCAAGGGACTTCTATGCTACCTGAATATGTAAACAGACTGTTTTCATAGATACAGACAGATTGCCATTGCATTCCACCACGATCAGACTCGCCAATGAGTTGGCTATGAAACTCGGGAGTTTGCACTTTCCAGGAAGTATTTGCATTCTGAAGGGATCGGATATAAAATAAATGATGAAATTTTTGATCAGTACCAGGAGAATATAAATTCAACTTTTGAGCGGGTGATTTGATTCCCGTATCATTCAGCACTAAAGGCGGTAGATGATTCAGTTTGCTGCTTGCATCAATCACATAAAAATAATCTTCGTGCAAAATTTCGGAATTGGCTGTTGCTTCCGCCTTCACAACTAATTTGAATGGCCCTGAACTCAACACATCAGCCAATTTTGCTTCCAACATCCCGATAGCTGCTGTATTTGTTTTCCAAACTAATTTCTGGACATTCCATTTTGAAGGATCGTTTTCGTCAGCGTAAATATCATGTGGAAAATACTTTTTGTACTCTTCCTTTGAAAACAAATATCTGTCAGGCTGATTCCATTGGCGGTTGCGCAAAAATTGTTGTGGTGCGACCAAGCTATAAATCTCCACAAAAAACTTTTGAGGAATTTGAATCTGATTCAAATTCAAAGCTTCCAACTTAAAATTATCCAAACCCGATTGAAGCTGGTAGAAGTTTAGATTCGATTTCATCAAGAAAGGGTTTGAGGACAACATGATCTCGGATTCACCTGATTGTGTCTCTCCATTTTGATCCAGAACATCTACCATGATATGATACCGGTAATTTTGTGGAAATCCCCTATCGAAAGATTTATTTTCTGGAGCTTCCGCTTTAAAATCAATGCTAAACTGCCCATTATCATCAGTCACCGTTTCCCCATGAGCAATTTCAATAGGTGCCAAATTTCCAATCTTGCCATATCCCGGATAGAATGTACACCAAACAGGCGTGCAGATATTAAATTCATTCCTCACCACTCTATATCTCACTTTTGCATTGTCCAGCTGAACGCCACTAAAATTCGCAGCGTTCCCGCTGATGTTTACCTGATCACCTATTTTGTAAGCCTCACGAATCGTATCAATCAATACTTCAAAAGCAGGGCGTTTATATTCTTCGACCTTAAAGGAGTGATATGAATTGTCTTCAGCAACTAAATTAAAATCACCACTCAACAAATTTTTGGGTAAAATAAATTCAGCAGAAGCAGATCCGAAAGAATTTGTTGTCAATTGTGTCACAAACACTTCCTGACCATTTACATCCAAACATTTGATACGAAGTGATTTATTTGGCACTAAATCAGGCATTGTGTTTGACCGCTTTAATATCGTTGTCAGCGTTTTAAACTGCACTTTTTGTCCGGGCCTATAGATTGACCTATCGGTAAAAAAAACAGTATTTTCGCGTACATCTCCGAATTCCGCCATTCCATAAATGGTATTGAATTGAGAATAATAAATATCCTCACGTTGCTTCAGTTTTATCAGATAATAATTTTCGTGGTTATAATCCACACGACCCTCCGCGGACGATTGGAATATTTCACTTTCCTCTATATTGCTTTTGTTCCGTCCCTGGTAATTATATTTATAAAAACTCACTGTTACAGCTTCAACCGGAGATCCATACTTCCTGTGCTGAACATAAATAGACTGTGAGTTCTGCTTGGTCTTTGAAGTTGAAAAAGCGAGATTGGTGATCTGTATGAGCTGAAAAAATTTCGCTTTCACATTTGTGTTATTTTCATCCAGTTGCTCGACAAGCAAAATATACTGGCCAATCTTTTGTGCATCTACTTTGAGTTCGATCGAATGTTGTTCAAGGTCTGTTTCAGAAGGAAGATCCTGCGACCAGGCAGCGATCGCTTTCTTTTCTAACATCCCTCCCATTTTTTCAGTATCATGGCGGAACTCGACTGCTGTCATAGATTCTGCTTCCGTCAATTGGATCAGTTTCAATCTAAGTTTCTTTACATTTCTATAATCCAGTTTGATTCGGAATGCCTGTTCAGGAAGTTGCGCATTCTCTGATACAATGGTTAGGAAAGACGAATGCAAACTTGCAGACATGCTTTTGGCCTGTGATTTTACGCTTTCATCTTTGGCATGAATCACCAAATCCTTGCAAATGCTGTCTGCAAAAACTTTTGGAGTATTGTTGGTTAATTTTTTAATTTCATCAGTATAGGCTTGTTGGATTATCCACTCAGCCAATGATAAAGAATAATTGGAAATAAAATTGCTAGACGAAAATTTTTGAATCGTTCGATCATACAAACCCAGAATAGCGGCAGCATCTTTATAACCGGAACTCAATCTTCTGACAAACTCTATTCTTTTTAGATTCACATATAACAATGCCTCTTCATGTTTACTGTTTTTGTTGTTCGACATGAGGACTTGAAAGATTTTCAATACGCGATTCATATTGTTCTGGTCTGCAGGAATCTCAAGTGAGAGAAAATCCTCAATACTGCCCCATAACTTTTCTTTAGGATATGATTGATTGGGTATTAAAGTCAAATCAGTTTCATTCTGTGAAAAATGTTGAATGGCCCGATAAGCCAATACATCATATAAGCTGGGTTGCAAATGCTCATCATTTTTGTAATACAGTATCGCCTGATAATCCTCTAATTTGGCTGTTTTGGTTTCAGGAAATTCCAAAGAAGCCAATGCGTGTTGGTTACTCTTTTCTATCCATTTTGCTGTAGACCAAGTGAGGATATCGTCTTTATCCTGTTCTTCACCCTCGATATCTGTTTTATCTGCGTCATAACGACCAAAATACCTTAATTGAAAATACATGGTAGCCAAGACTGAATGCAATAAAGCCTTGACTCGGGCGTCGGCGTTTTCCAGCCGTTTTTCCAATCTTGTGATCGTATATCTCAAATCATTTTTATCCTGGTAAGCCTGATATTTTTCAAGGTATAGGATTGCTTTGTACTGTTGAGGATAATTTTTGTCACTGATAGATTTCTGCAATACAGATTCAATTTCAGGCAGAGCGGATTTGTAAAGCCCTGACTTTAAATTTTCTTCGATTTTTTTCCATTCCTTCTCATATGTTGGAAAATTGTAATCATCCATTGAGTTCATTTTATCCTTGCTAAACCAGGCCATTAAATTAATTGCACACAATACTATTCCCACTCCCAAATACTTCATAATTTGTCTTTTAAATGATAAAAACGACTGATATTCATTTCTTTGTCAATACTTGCTGTTCCTTTCAAAAATCTATTCATGTGATTTACTACATATGGGGTCAGCGAACTGCCCTTGGTGCCTAAACCATTCATAACAAATAATCCCTTCAGATGTGGATGTTCGCCTATTATGGGTCTTCTGTCTTTCATCGCAGGTCTGATGCCGCATTGACTATTTAAGAACTTGAATTCTCCATCTACTTGATTCTGAATAAATAATTGCTGTCTTCTTTCTTCACCAGGGTCAACTTGAGGATTTGTATTTTGAAATTCGTAGTTGGATCCACACCAGAATATATTCTCATCAGATGTACTTGCTATGGTATATTCCGACTTCAATAAATCCTGTGTTGATCTGACGGCTTCAAACAGAATGCGTTGCCCTTTTACTGCAAAGGATGGCAACCAATTAAAAAATGGATTCTCAAATATGCGATAGCCTTCTGCAAAAATGATTCCTTTTTTTATCCACAAATCCTGATACATCCAATGTAAGTCTTCACGTGTGATTTCCTGGTAATTGAAGACTTTCTCCCGTATAACGTTCAAAGATTTAAAAAAATGCCTGAGCAAGTTTAATAATTTGGAAATATCCAATTGATAGGCTCGTTCTATAATTCCCAGTGATTGTCCGGCTTGCAGGTTTGGACACAGATCAAAGCTGTGCTTTGACCAGTTCAAAAACTCTGCATATTCCTGTTGCATCATTCTGGACAACCATTGATTCTCTTCTTCTATGGTATCTAAAATCTGATAGATCTTTCTCTGATGCAATAGTTTCATTCTGAAAAATGCTTCCGCTCTTTGATAGAAATGGGTAAAATCCGTCTCTAAAACATCCCAATTCCATGTTTTTACGTAGCGCTTCCCGGTAATCGGATTGATGATTCCTGCGCTCACTAATGAGGATGCTCCTTCCAGGTGTACGTCTGTCAGGACAACTTCTTCCCCGGATTGTATCAGTTCCCATGCCAAACACGACCCGGCTAAACCCGCTCCGACAATGAGATAATCAATTTCAGTTTTCAATCGATTCTGTGGTTTGTTGTAATACTGCGATTTGTGTACGTTTTTTTCAAAAGTAGAGAGTAGACGTCTTTATTTACAACCCAGTTGTTCTCTGGACAGTTTATCGTGATTGGGAAAGCAGCGCCCGGAGGCGACCGATCCGGGTTCATAACGCCTGAGATTCGGATCATAAAGCCCATTTTCTACAAAATCAACGAGCGATTTTATTTCGTCCTTATCCAACCCCAGTGGTTTAAAATTTTTAGCTAGATTTTCAATTGGCACATTTTGATTAGCATGAACAGCATCATTCTTGTATCTGATGACCTCTTCTACGGAACAAAAACTTGCTCCATGACCATAGTAGCCATGATCTTTCAAATTGTAGAGCTGTGGCACTTTAAAACAGAACATATCCTCCTGCCTGTGGGTCAGTGCTCCCCTACCCAGAAGAAAATCTGCAAAGCTGTCTTTTTTATGAATAATGTCGATACCTTCCATTTCAGGCATCCCGAGTGCATAGAAAGCCATAGAATTGAGGGCGGGACCTGTATGACAATCGACACATGAGGCTTTTCCAAAAAAAAGGATTGCACCTTTTTTTTGTTCATTCGTGAGGGCAGAAGAATCCCCTTTCAGCCATTTCTGGAAAGCTGCCTGGTTGGTCAAAACCGTTCTTTCATATGCACCTATGGCTCTCGCCATGGTAAAGCGCAAATAACGAAGGTCAGGCCGTTCTTTGGGATATGCAGTATCGAACAGTTGTTTGTAAGTTGTCTGTGTGACCAATGCAGGACTCATTCTCATACCATGAGCTTCCAGAGCAATCCTGGCTTGGGTCTCCACACCAGAAAGACCCAATCTATTGAGCTCGGTGAAACTTCCTTTTGGCCATAGGCTGTCAGTTCCAAAATTTGGTCCGCAACAGCCGAATTTACCACTCCACAACATCACTTCCTGAAAAGCGCAGTTGACAATGCTTGGTGTTTTGACCATTTGTACATCGAGTTCGGAAGAATCGCATTGTGGGTGCTTGTGTCGCAACAAGCCAAATCCCCTACCTCCACCTGCAATGGCCTGATGAACCCCTGATGAAAAGCCTGCACCGGCAAAATGGCATGAAGCACAAGAAAATGTACCTGCTGCGGCGGTGCACTTGGGATTGAATGAAATAGCTGGATCAAAAAACAGCTGTTGCCCCAGGATCACTTTCTCCGATGTGATCGGGTTGGTACTGTCCTGGGGGATGGATTTGAAATCGCCAGACTCGGGCAATATAAAAAACTGAATGTTTCCATCTGGAGAAACCGCCCTGAGCGTTGACATGAGTTTCATCTGCAAATTAATGTCAGAGTCCTCCCTCCTGACATTGCATGAAAAGAAGGACAAAGCATTCAGGGTCCAGAAGAAAATCTTTTTCCACATTGAATGGCAAACTTACGATGATTCCATACTCTGTCCCTTCATCCATACTGATAGCTACCTATAATATGACTAGTGCAGAGTGGAACGGCTGATGATATCAGATCAATTAGCGAGCCAAATAATTGGAGATCTTCTATGGCAAAAGCTTATAGTGCAAATCCATGCTCGGAGAGAATAATAATTGAACATTTTCGCATACCTTGCTAGCAAAAAATAGCCATGCAGTCGGACCACAAATTAAAAGTATACTCGATCACAATGATCACAGTAGGTCTGGTGATAGGACTTGGCATTTTCAGGACGGCAACTGATTCAGCACAGGCTTCACTTAATCCGGGTATTTATTTTAGTGCCTGGATCCTTGGGGGAATCATAGCAATCTGCGGCGCATTGACTTTTGCAGAAATTGGTTCCCGATATCCGAATACAGGTGGATACTATCAGATATTTGCCTATGCCTACCATCCGGCGTTGGCATTTGCTCTCAACTGTGTCATTATTATATCCAATGCCGCCGCATTGGCAGGAGTAGCACTTATTGGGAGCGAATATCTCTCGTCTGCATTTCCAAGTTGGCAACTGAGTGACAATGCCAGATCGATGATAGCTATTGGTTCCATTGCGCTTTTTTATGCCGTCAATTTGAGTGGATTAAAAATTTCGTCCAGAATTCTCAATGTCTTGATGGCAATCAAAATAGGAATATTGCTGATGTTGATTTTTTCACTTTTCTTTCCACATTATCATCATCCGGTACCGGTGCCAATTCAATTTCCAGAGTGGAATGGTGATAGTCTTTCCTCTTTGGGAGCAGCATTGATCGCAATATGTTTTACCTATGGAGGATATCAACAAGCCATCAATTTTGGTGAAGAGGTGGACAGACCTTCACATACGCTGCCCAGAGGGATCATCAGTGGTATTTTGATAGTGCTGGTATTGTATCTGCTCGTCAACATTGCCTACGTCAAAGTCATCGGCTTCGAGGATTTAAAATCAACAAAAGGAGTAGCAGCCATCATATGCGGAAAACTATTTGGTGAGACAGGACAATATCTGATCGCTTTATTGTTATTTTTTGCTGTACTTGCTTATGTAGATGTCATGCTGTTGACAAATCCAAGGGTGATGTTTGCGATGTCGCGTGATGGCGCATTGCCCAATATATTCAAACAACAAAATCAAAAAAACGTATTTGTAGCCAGTCTAAGCGTATTCACTTTGTTGGTGATCGTCATTCTGTTTTTTGCGAACACCTTTGAAAAATTGCTTGGCTTTACAATGTTTCTGGATTCTATTGGAATGGTGTTCGCCTCGGCCACTTTATTTATTTTCAGAAAAAACAACGTTGAACCACAGGGAGCAAACAGTTTGTACAAAATGAAATTATTTCCCCTTCCCACTATAATATTTATTATATGCTACTTATTTGTAACCTACACCTTGATTAAAACAAGACCTGAAATGGCTTTGACGGGGACGATCGTATTCCTGATATTCACAGGGCTTTATTTTATTTTTAAAAACAAGAAATCGTAAATGGAATTATCCTATATACTCAACCATTTAGCTGAAGAAAGAGATCAATATTTTGGTGCCATAGCTCCACCGATTATACAGACTTCCAACTTTGCAGTCAAAACTATTGATGAACTGAGAAATCTCTTTGCTGATGAATCCAGCGGATATCTTTACTCCAGGGGAATGAATCCGACCGTTGATATTCTAAGAAAAAAATTGGCTGCTCTGGATGAAGCTGAAGATTGTCTGGTATTCAACAGTGGTGCCGCTGCTATCTTCTGTTCTGTAATACCTTTTATTCAAAATGGTGATCACATCATTTCTGTGAAAAATCCCTACAGTTGGGCTCAGAAATGTTTTGATTTGTTCTTACCAAAGTTTGGTGTACATACCAGTTATGTAGATGGAAAGAATGTTGAAAATTTTCAGAATGCAATTAGAGAAAATACTAAAATAATTTACCTGGAATCTCCAAACAGCTGGGATTATGCCATACAGGATCTGTCACTGCTGGCTCAACTCGCCAGATCAAAAAATATCATGACAATTTGTGACAACAGCTACTGCAGCCCTATCTATCAGAAACCCATTGCCATGGGAATAGACATCAGTATCCAATCAGCAACAAAATATATAGGTGGACACAGCGATACCGTAGCCGGAGTGTTGTGTGGATCTCATGAACATATCCGCAGGATATTCCAATTGGAGTATTTGCTTGCAGGGAATGGCATTCAGGCATTCAATGCATGGTTATTGTTGCGAGGATTGCGCACTTTACCGGCACGATTGGATCGCCTGCAAAACTCAATGAACAAAGTCATGGATGGCCTCAGAAATCATCCCGCCATAGATAGAATGATTTTTCCTTTTGACGCAACATTCCCTCAATATTCTCTGGCAAAAAAACAGATGTCCGGAGCATGTGGATTGATGACTTTGGTACTTAAGGAGCGCAGACAAAAAAAGATTGAACAATTTTGTGAAAGGCTTGAAACATTTTTGATTGCAGTGAGCTGGGGCGGTCACGAAAGTCTGGTGATTCCAAGATGCGCTGGGATACAACCGGATGATTTTAATCCCGATGATGAAAGTCATCGGATGGTAAGATTTTACATAGGACTGGAAGAACCTGATTATCTTTTGAAAGATATGCTTCGGGGTTTGGATCAACTTGATCAGAGGCAATGAAATAACTATGTTTCTGAATATCTTCATTTGCTGATGCAGTAAATTCAAAATTTATGGTGATATCAATCCATACTCATCAAAAAAAGAAAGCAGAAGGATTTTATTTTTGTACGGATAATTCTTTGAAGTGAATTTGCTTCCAATGCCAAAATCCATAAACCGCCAGACCCAAAAATATTAAATATTCGAACGACACAAACAAAATATGTTTTTGGAAATAGAGAAAAACACAAATAATATTCACAACAATCCAAATTATCCAGTTTTCCAATATCCTTTTTGCCATCAGTGTATTTGCAATAATACTCGCGACTGCTACGAAAGAATCCACATAAGGAAATGCTGCCGGTTTTGTAAATAATTCAGGAAAATAATGATGGATATTTGAGACCAAAAACCCTAAAACCAAAGTTGACACGAGCGTCACGATTCCCAGGATGAGTGCAGACTTCGCACTCAACAGATGTATGGGTTGATCTTGTGCAAACTCTTTTTTCCAAAACAGCCAACCATAAACACTAATTGAAAAAAAATAAATTTGCAAAAACATATCGGAATACAGTTGCACCTGAAAAAATATCAGAAAAAACAGAGTAATATTGATCAATCCTATTGGCCAGGTCAAAATATTATTTTTTGCAGCCATCCATACAGCTACAATTCCAGCAATAGTTCCCACAAATTCGATCCAACTGACAGGATAAGATCCTACAGAAAAAAATGTATTGTTGATATCAAATAAATTCAGCATAAACTATTTCTTACAAAATGTGGAAATATATTGTGATTATTGATTTTTAATGGCTGATGGACGGCTGAAAATTACGATAAAATTTGAAATCTGGACTAAAAAGCCGACCTTTGCATTGCAAAACAAATGTTTATGGAGTTCAAAGTATTCTGTGATTCGGAAATTCAATCTCTTCACAAAGTGATCGTACATCAGCCAGACGAAGGGATCAACCGTATCAGCCCAAGAAAAGCAGGAGACTTGCTCTTTGATGACATTGTACATTTGCCTACCATGCAGCGCGAACACGAGACATACATTCAAGTCCTCAACGCCCTGATTGGAAAAAACAATGTGTTGGAGACAGAAACACTGATAAAAGAAGGACTGGATGCTTCTCCTGAAATTAAAATGGAAGTATTGACCTTGATCAAAGATTTTGAAGAGTTGCCCAAAGCGACTATGGATATTTTGTTTTCTTTGCCCAACAGCACTCTCGCCCAGGTTTTAATTTCAGGATATTATAAAGAGAATGATCAAATTTTATTTGATCCGATTCCCAATTTTATTTTCACCAGAGATATCGCCATTGCCATCAATGATCATGTGGTGATTACAAAAGCAAATAAATATGTGCGACATCGTGAAAATTTGTTGGCTCGATTTTTTTTTCATGCACATCCTTACTTTCAATATCTTGACAAAGAAAACAAACTCATCAATTTAAATCTTGTCGATCAGTTTCCTCCATCCAAAAAAGGTGAAGCCATTTCCATAGAAGGCGGAGACCTTATGTTGTTGAATAAAGATTATCTGTTGATCGGCAACAGTGAGCGCACAACAGATCATGCATTTCAATCTCTGAAAAAAGTTTTGTTCGAAAAAAATATTGTGCAAAATATCGTTGAAGTGGATGTTCCAAAAGAGAGGTCGTTCATGCATATCGATACCATTTTTACACAAATCAATGATCATCATTTTGTAGGATACAAACCCATCGTAAAAGATGGTTTGGGATCATACGTCAGCGTCCATCGAAAGAATGGCCAACTGATAGAATATCCGTCAGTACTGGATTTTCTGCTTACTGAGATCAATCCAAAGATCGAATTCATATGGAGTGGAGACGGAGATTCTCCCTATCAGGAAAGAGAACAGTGGACAGATGGATGCAATCTCTTGACAGTAAGGCCGGGAGTGGCCCTCACCTACGACAGAAATCCCATGACTGAAATTGCTTTTCAAAAACATGGATATACTGTCATTCATGCCTATGACTTTTTGGTCAGATTGAATGAAGATAAAGACTATGCAAAAAATCTGAATAATACGATTATTACGCTCCCATCCAGCGAACTGTCCAGAGCAAGAGGAGGCACACATTGTATGTCCTGCCCGATCCTGAGACAAATACAAAACTGAGACGATGTTTGAGCATAAGATTGACTTGAGGGTGCGATACAGCGAGACTGACAAAATGGGTTTTGTATATTATGGCAATTATGCTGCTTACTACGAACTCGGAAGAGTGGAAGCGCTGCGAACATTGGGATTGAGCTATAGAGATCTCGAAGATGATTTTAAAATTTTTATGCCCGTGATGAGTCTTTCTGTAAAATATCTCCGCCCGGGAAAATATGATGACCTTCTCCGCGTACATACCAAAATACCCTATCTGCCTAAGGACGATATACTTTTTGTTTCTGAGATTTTTAATGAAAGTGGGAAGTGTATAAATCGCGCAGAAGTGTTGCTGTGTTTTCTCAGTGCAGAAACTAAAAAAAGAATCGACGCACCAGACATGATTGTTTTACCATTGAAGAGTTATTTTGAATAAATTTATCTCCGGGCGGATCACCAAACTGCTCAACAGCAGCTTTTTCATTGGACTGAAAACCTGGTCAAAAAATGTCACCATTCCAGGATTTCAAAGAGTATCATTGTACACAACATTTACTTTTTTGTACCTGGAATTGAAAAGAAATGATTTGAATCTGAGAGCCAGTGCCATTTCGTATAGTTTTTTCCTTGCATTATTTCCAGCACTCATTTTCTTTTTTACACTTACGGCTTATTTACCTGAAAGCCTGCATTTTTTCACTACGATGGAAGATTCTCTCAAAAAACTCGTCCCTGACAAAGCAGAAGAATTTTTTTGGGATAATATCATTGTCGGTCTCTTGCCTCAAGCGAAAGGCAGCATACTTTCTATTGGATTTGTGATGTCTATTTACTTTGCCTCCAACGGATTGTTGGCACTGATGCAGGGATTTGACAAAACCTACAATTCCAGTTTCAGAAAAAGAAGTTGGTGGGAAAAAGAACTCGTGGCTTATTTCCTGACTTTTCTGCTGGCATTGCTCTTTATCATTTCGATGATCGTCATCATCCTGAGTGGCCAGATTTTCAATTGGATCGGGTCATATTTTGAATTGACACATTTTTTTCTGGTGGTCGTCCAGTTGAGTAAATACGTCCTGCTGTTGATTTTGTTTTACATTATCATAGCTGTGATTTACCGCTTCGGACCTGCACTTCACAAGCCATTTGAAGGTATTTCCCCGGGAGCTGTATTTGCTACAGCAGGCTCACTCATCACTTCTACTTTGTTTGGTTACTTCGTGGACAATTTTGGCAACTACCACAAAATTTATGGAGCCATTTCTGCTCTCATCATAGCCCTGATCTGGATTAGGATCAATGTGATGATATTGATATTGGGATTTGAGCTGAATGCTGCCATAGCAGTCAACAGAGATATTGGTCAAATCATCAAAAAACGTTCAGATTCAGATAGCATTTCTGAAGAAGACATTTAATTTTTGTGCAGCAGCGGCACTTGCTCCCAGGTATGAAATGAGATCTTCTCCCAGCACAATTTTTTGGGGCACTTCGTGCATATAGTAAAAAGCTTTATTGTAAAGGAGTGGTTGCTCCGCAGCATCTTCTTTAAATTGCTTGGGTATTATTTTGGATTTTTCTCCTTGTATCTCACCGAATACTTTTACAAAATCTTTGTCAGCTATCAGCTTTTTAAACTCGATGCCATGTTCCGCAATGTAGTACCTGATTTTTTCCAGAGTCTTGGTGTCAGGATTATATATTCCCGCATAGAGCATCATTTTATCTTTCTGTAACTCAACATAAAAACCGGGTACGATCAGATTTTTCCTTCCACCGGCGCTAATGATAGCGGACATATGGGTTTTGTAAGGGGACTTGTCGCTGCTGAATCTGACGTCGCGATAGATGCGAAAAATCGCTTCTTTGGCGGTGATCACAATTTTCGGGTCTATTGCCTGAAATTCGTCGATCAGGTTTTCTATAAAATCCCGAAAAGGTACTTCCAAATCATTTTGAAAACGCGACTTGTTGGCATGAAACCATTCTCTGTCGTTATTTTGCTCTAGTTCTTTGAGAAAGTCCAGTGATTTCTTTGTAAAATATTTCATTGCTATCCTTACTTGCATTTTTTTCTTGACCTGCGATCTCACTTCCTTATATCATCATTCGCCTACGAAGATAAGGGATAATCTCCCAAGAGTTGGATATTTCACTGATGCGCCAGATGTCAAGCACCATTTTTTTGAGCGCCTGCCGGCGTTGTACCATCATGTACGGAATGCATTGAAATGACCGGCTTTCTTTTAACAATCATGGACCTTACATTTTGACAGCAATCAGGCTTACAAGGCAGCCGCAGACATTACCTTTGCATCATGATCTATAGATTCAAGAATTTTATTCCGGTCATCCATCCTACTGCCTTTGTACACCCATTGGCGGTGGTCACAGGATGCGTGAGTATAGGAAAAAATGTGTATGTAGGACCTTATGCCATATTGCGTGGAGACTTTGGTGAAATACAGGTTGATGCAGGGTGCAATATTCAGGAGCATTGTCTGGTACATATGTTTCCCGGAGTCAAGGTGTGGTTGAAAGATAACTGCCACGTGGGCCACGGAGCTATCATCCACGGCGCCACAGTTGGAAAAGATTGTCTGTTGGGGATGAACTCGGTGATCATGGATGACAGTAACATCGGGGATGAGTGTATTATCGGGGCTATGAGTTTTGTCAAAGAAGGCAGTGTGTTTGAACCCCGCTCCCTGGTAGTTGGAAATCCGGCTAAGAAAATCAAAACCGTTTCTGACGAAATGTTGCGATGGAAGGACAAGGGCACTGAACTATACCAACAACTCGCTGCCGAATGTCATACGGAACTGGAAGAGGTCTCTCCACTCACAGAAAAACCCGCTGACTATCCTACTCCTGCCGGTACTTACGCCTCCTGGGGAAGGAAAAACTCCTGACCCCGGGTATAGCTCCCTATGGAGTTCAAACTGCCTTGCTTCAGGCATGAATCTGAGCAGAGCAGCACAGTACATCAGGCATGAAAAGATCCGTATCACGATGCCCTCTCTACAGGCAGCTTGCGCCGGAAAAACTACATTCATCGGAAAATCCAAGGACTTCATTATATGGACTTATAGGCAATAATACCTACCTTTACCATTCATCCAATAGGTCCAAAATGAATCAAGGCTATGTCCTGTCACAGATCAGTGATGGAGTTTGTACCATTAGTTTTTTCCATCCTGCACACAATTCTCTCCCTGCATATTTGCTCAGGGAACTCAGTATCAAAATAGAAGAAGCCGGACATTCGCCGGATGTGCATCTGATTGTACTTCGTTCCGAAGGGGAGAAGACATTCTGCGCGGGAGCGAGCTTTGATGAACTGGTACGTATCGAAAACGAATCACAGGGTCTCGAATTTTTCTCCGGATTCGCCAGGGTGATCAATTCCATGAGAAAGTGTCCAAAAATCATCGTCGCACGCGTCCACGGACGAGCGATAGGAGGAGGAGTCGGATTAGCTGCTGCTTCGGACTATGCCCTGTCCTGCGATTGGGGCACCATCCGCCTCAGTGAACTGGCTGTAGGCATCGGACCCTTTGTGATCGGGCCCGTGGTACAGCGCAAAATAGGTATCTCGGCTTTTACACAGCTCAGTCTCACTCCTGCAGATTGGCAAACTGCTGAATGGGCAAAATCCAAGGGACTTTACCAGGAAGTTTTTGAAAATGTAGAAAAACTGGACAACTATCTATGGCATTTCATCAATCAGCTCAAAGGATACAACCCTGAAGCACTCTCCGAACTCAAAAAAATATTCTGGGAAGGCACCGAAGATTGGGACTCACTCCTGACCAACAGAGCTGCTATCAGTGGCAGGCTGATATTGTCACCATTTTCTAAAAACGAAATCGCCAGATTCAAACAAAAATCGAATTCTTGAAGACTAAACTGACCAGAGACCTATTGCTCCGCAGCTACAAGCTGATGACGACTGCCAAGGCGATGACAGACTTGTACGAAGCAAATTTCAAATTTGTGTCTAAATATGTACATGCGACTTCCAGGGGCCACGAGGCTGTACAAATCGCAATGGGATTGCAGCTGAAAGCGACGGATTTCCTGTCCGCATATTATAGAGACGATGCCTTGCTACTCAGTATTGGTATGCAGCCTTACGAGCTCATGCTCCAACTGATGGCCAAGCGCGACGATCCCTTTTCCGGCGGACGAACCTACTACTCCCACCCAAGTCTGAGAAGAGACGATAGGGTCAAAATACCTCACCAGTCTTCAGCTACAGGGATGCAAGCGATCCCTACCACAGGCATCGCCATGGGATTGCAATATCGCAGGGCTATGGGTCTTGATCCGGCTGACAGCGACAAGGTAGTGGTCTGTTCCCTGGGAGATGCCTCCATCACTGAAGGGGAAGTGGCTGAAGCATTTCACATGGCCTCACTCAAAAAAATGCCTATACTCTACCTCGTCCAGGACAATGAATGGGACATCTCCGCTCATTCGACAGAGATCAGGAGAGGTAATGCTGTGGACTATGCCAAGGGGTTTCCCGGAATGAAAGCGATCACTATAGACGGCACCAATTTCTCCACCTGCTATCAGGAAATCCAAGCAGCACTCGAATACCTGAGGTCGGGCAAAGGACCCTATCTGGTCCACGCCAAAGTACCTCTGCTCAACCACCACACATCGGGTGTGCGGAAGGAGTGGTACCGCGACGACCTCGACAAGGCCCTGGCAGCGGATCCACTGCCCAAGCTCAAGGACTATATGCTCAGGAATGAGTTCAGCGATGAGGAGCTCGAAGAGATAGAGCGCGAAAGCGTACAGGCAGTCTCCTCAGACTTCGAAAGGGCCAGAGCAGCAGAAGATCCACGCCCTGAGGATCTCTACCTGCATGACTATGCCCCTACTCCTGTACTGCATGAATCCGGGACAAGATGCCCGGATCAAGCAGAAGAAAAAGTGATGGTGGACTGCGCACTGTTTGCTATAGAAGAGCTTATGAGCGCTTATCCCGAATGTCTGCTCTATGGCCAGGATGTCGGCAAGAGATTGGGAGGCGTATTTCGGGAGGCAGCTACGCTGGCACAGAAGTTTGGAGATCACAGGGTATTCAATACACCCATCCAGGAAGCATTCATCGTAGGGAGCACCGTAGGTATGTCGGCTGCAGGACTCAAACCTATCGTAGAGGTGCAGTTTGCGGATTATATCTGGCCGGGACTGAACCAGCTCTTCACCGAGGTGGCCAGGTCCTGCTACCTCAGCAATGGCAAGTGGCCCGTGTCCATGATCCTGCGCGTACCCATAGGTGCCTATGGCAGTGGAGGACCATATCACTCGTCGAGTGTCGAGACTATAGTCGCCAATATCAAGGGAGTCAAAATCGCCTACCCTTCCAACGGCGCTGACCTCAAGGGTCTGATCAAGGCCGCCTACCACGACCCCAATCCCGTGGTCATCTTCGAACACAAGGGGCTGTACTGGTCAAAAGTACCCGGTACAGAAGCTGCCAGGTGCAAGATGCCCGACGAATCCTATATCTTACCCTTTGGCCAAGCTCGGGTGGTGCTCGAGGCTGAGACATCTCCAGCACAGAGCACCCTGACCATCGTGAGCTATGGTATGGGTGTGCACTGGGCACTGAATGCTGCGACAGCCTTCGATCAGAGGATTGAGATCATCGACCTGCGCACGATCGCCCCACTCGATCTGGATACCGTCTATGTCTCGGTGAGAAAGCATGGCCGCTGTCTGGTCGTGACAGAGGAGACGATAGACAACTGTTTTGCACAAAGTCTGGCCGCCAGGATACAGGAAGACTGTTTCAGCTCGCTGGATGCCCCTGTAGTGACTGTAGGCTCACGCAATCTGCCGGCAATACCGCTGAATTCCACATTGGAAGCGGAGATGCTGCTCAATGCAGAAAAACTCCAAGTCAAGATCGCCGAACTGCTGCGATACTGATTTCCAAGCAGCAAAGTAGCGGTATCAATTCCAACTGCCTTTTGAGAATATTCAGGGAGTGCCCCCTGCGCACGAAGTCCTTGGGGTCGCCGTCCTGTGAGGTTCGCTCTTCGCTCCGTCAGCCTGGTGCGGCTGACCTGCTGCGCAGCTCTCCGGCCGGCTCACTCTAAGGAAAGAAGTCTGAGAAAATAATCCTGAATCCACTCAACAAAATGAGACTAAATCCTCCTTATATTTGCTTGTCAAAGCTCAAACCGCCCTTAAAAATGAAAAGAAACCCTGGTCACATAGAAGATATATACGCAAATTGATGAATTGAGATGTTGAAAGTAAGAATTTTAATATTAATGGTGATTATAAGCTGCAAAGACACTTCTTATGATAGTAATAAAACAAATATTTCACAAATAGTAAGTTGTGATTATAAATTTACTACGGGTGAGCCAACAAAAAGAGAATTCGAATATGATACATCAATTCAATGGAAATCATTAAATAACAATGAAGAATTGTTTGTTTCAAATTTTATTGGACTTGCGTTTAAGATTTCATACAATTATCAAGATACTCAATATCATTTTGACGTATTTGACTCTACTTTATATTATGCTGAAGGAACAAATTATAATAAATATTACAAAAGAGGTGAAGGTCAACAAATGTTCTTTGATAAAGAAAAAAAGTATAAGGATTCAATTAAAATAGGTAACAAAATAATAAAAAGATTTGAAAGCCAAGGATTTGAAACTATTAGTTATTTATTTACATTGTGGGAACTTATAGATTCAAACAAATTAAAGTTCATTTCAGTTTTAGATAAAATTCTATTGGAAGGCATCGGTATTGTTTGGATAGATACAATAGTTAATAATTAAAACAAAACTTATATAATTGGAAAGTCACTTGGTGGTGATGGAGGTGATATGTGGGGGGCAGTGTGGGTTGTTAAATGGGTTCAGCCAAATAAATTAGAAGTAGTGGAAAGAATTGGTTGGAACTATGAAGCTAGTAATGAAGAGCAAGACCCTAATCCTTTAGATTACAAATTAAACGATAATGGAAGAATAATTATTCAAAGAATGAATATTGAAGGTGATAAGATGCTTATAGTTAAAGAGATAAATTTATTTGATGATTGAGTAAAGCGTATAACATTGTACTTACAATCATGCCGCCAATAAAAATCCATTTTTCACTTTTGGCTAATAATGAATATAAAATGTCTTACTTTTGGCTTCTTGACCAGTGGCGGCACGATGCAAGTACATGGCCGTTATAACCCCAATTACTGGCTTATTGAAGGTCAGGAAGGTGGACAATACAGTCCCAGAAGTATCCAAAATATGTTTCATACTCAAATCGAGAAAGCCGCTGTAGATAGTTATGCTACCGTTCATACACTCAGACACAGCTACGCTACTCACCTACTCGAACTGGGAGTAGATCTGAGAAGAATACAGGAAGCTTTGGGCCATAACTCTATCAAGACTACAGAAATATACACACATGTGCAGGATACGAACAAATACCGATTTCGTAGCCCGATAGACGATATGAACCTTTAGAATAAAAAAGCTCTCATTTGTTATCAAATACGAAATAAATCGAATAATTTTGTACAAAGACCTTAAAATGCCTTATAATATGCAAAGAAAGCCTATCACACATAGAAGATATATACGCCATAAAATATATACGCCATAATGGCGTATATATTTTATGGCGTATATAAAGATGTTATCAGATATGAAAAAGAAAAATATCTAACAAATTGAATACCAGATACTATAGAATTCTGGTATCAAAATATGAAAGACATGCTTCTGGCGAAGTATTCTTTAATTATCCGGGTAACGGGTGAAATATTTGTTCCGAAAACACCTAAAAACAAAGTAGGACATTATAATAAAACATTAAATATGAAAAAGTTATTTTATTTAGTTTTTTACATAATTTTTATTAGTTCTTGTTCGGAAGATAAAGATCTAACTTCAGAAGAAAATAGTTTTGATCTACTTTCAATGAGAGAAGATGAAATTACGTTAGTAAAAATTCCAATTTTTAATTCTGATAGTTCACGAATCATTAAAATGAGATATGAGATCTCATATTCTGGATTAACAAGTCCAAGAGTAAATGAATATGATATTGATTTTATCAGATCAAAAATAGAGACTCCAGGTTATTACTGGAAAATAATGGAAGATGTTAAAGAATTTGAAATTCTCGCATTTGGAAGTACAACACTTACAGCGGATCAAATTGATTTAATACAACAGACTAATGACTATCTAAGTACTCCTCGACCAGATCCTTGCGGCCAATTTGTTTCTTTAGGTGCACTTAAGAAGTTAGAGCTTTTCATAAATATGGTAAAAGATGACCCTTTTTTATTATATGGCGGAAAAGAGTGTTTAGAAAATTCACCATACTTCACACTTTGGTTGGAGCTAGGTACTATGGAAATTGAAGAATCTGTTTTAGCTTATCTAAATCAGGTCTTGGGTGGAAGTTCTAAAATTATGGGATTAAAAGATGCTTCTAATTTTGGAGGAGCAACTAATGTAGATTATCATTGTCTTAAGATTTGTACATTACCAAAATATCCAAACGGAGAAACATTTTCACTAGAGGATTTATTTCTTTACATTCGTACAATATTTTATGAAGATGCTATAGATAAAGCATGTAACGGTGACTTTACATTTTTCAATGATGAACAAGAAGTTAAGTGGTTTGATGATCCATTAGGGACCATATTTAATATTGACTTAGCGGATAATGGTGATGTTATTTGTTCAAAATTTTCGGAGAATGATAAGTCTTGGATATTTTCAACAATATGGAGCGATGGAGGTATGTTTAGTGGAAATGGTTTTCACCCAGTTAGTGGTAATAGGAAATTTGGTATTAAAATAGACCAAAATGGGTGTTATGAGTTTTATACAGCAGGTGTCGATAAATTAACAAATTGGTATCATGTATGGTTTGGGGGTGAGTCTGGTTATAAGGACGCTGATGAATACTGGGATTGTATTTTTAATAAGCTTAAAACTGAAATTGAAAGCTTACAAGGTGCTGGCACTACTTGTAGCTTTCATTGCAGACCAGATCTGAAAAAACTTCAGGAGGCATGGGAAAAATATTGTTTCAATCCACCTATTGAGAAAGTTAAGCCACCATGCATTCAATGTTTTTAAAATGAAAATAAAACTATTCATTTCGGGGTTGATTATTTGGATAGCATGCTTGATAATTAGAATTATTTATTTAGTTATAATAAAGGAATCAAATTTTTCAATAAGTAATTTTATTTTTGGTTTTAAGTTAAGTTTGTTTTTTTTTAGTCCTTTGCTCATTGTGATTCTTTTTATGCAGCATTTCGAAAACAAGTATACACTTCTAAAAAAATTTAACTTTACTTATAGTATATTAATTTTTGGATTTCTCGGATTTATTTACTTTAGTTTAGCATATAATATTAAATCTAATAATAATTCGGAAGTGTATCTCGAATCTTTTTATTCTTTAATTGCAGGAATAATTTATTATTTGTGCAACAGGTTATTAAGCAACAAATGTACTATGTAACTAAATCAGACTTTTACATCTGATAACAATGTATTTACGGAGATTGCTGCCAATGATCGAATGTTTCACTTTTAGTTTCAACAAAAAGTAAATATTCAATTCTTTGCTTTTTACATTTGACAAAGGCAGCTACCTCGTAAATACTAGCCGTTGTATGCTATTTTATCAAACCTTAATAATTAAACAATTAAATAAGAAATATGCTTTCAAAAAAATATCTAAATAGTGTAAAGAACTTACCTGCAATTATGAAAAAAATTGTAGAGGGTACTGCCCCAGAAAAATTTTCTATGGAACACCTTAAAAAAATTGGATTTAAAAGTAGTAATGACCAAGCTGTAATTGGACTATTAAAAGATATTGGATTTTTATCAGAAAGTGGTGTGCCAACTCAGATATATCATGAATATAGAAATCCTGCAAGGTCTCGACAAGTTTTAGGAGAAGTATTAAAAATCGCATATTCGGACATATTTCACTTAACAGAAAATCCAAGTAATAATGATAAACAATCAATTTCTGGGTTGTTCAAATCAACTCATAATGTAAGTGATCAAGTTGCAGGATTTATGGCTAATACTTTTTTAACTTTATTAGATTTAGCTGATATTAATTCCAAAACGATAATTAAAAAAGAGAAATCTACTACTCACCAAGTTAAAGAAAATGAAAATACTATTTCTGAAGTCCCAATTAGTGAAGTGAAAATTCCAATTATTCCAAATCTTCGATATAATATTGAAATTCACTTACCTGCGACAAAGGATATAGAAGTATATAATTCTATTTTTAAATCACTAAGAGAACATTTATTAAATGAGTAATAATTCAAATGTTAGAGAATGGATGTTTAGAGCATTGATGTTTGAAGCTGAAGCTGAAAATTTTAAATCTGCTGGTATACAAGTTGGAGCAGACAATGAACAAACTGAAAAATCATTAATGGGTGAATCATTAAGACCATTTTCAATACAAGCTAGGAATGAAGCTTTGAAAATGGCAAGAATTTATGCTCTTATTAATTGTTTTGAAAATTCAGTTAGAGATATTATCAAAGAAAGATTAAAGGATAAATATACAACAGACTGGTGGGAAAAAGGAGTTCCAAAAACTGTTAGAGATTTTGCACAAAAGAGACAAGAGGAAGCGCAGTTAAATTCTTGGCTTGAGGGTGACAATACTGAAATAATTGAGTTTACTCAATTTGGACATTTGTCTGATATTATTACACACAATTGGAATAATTTTTCTGATTTAATTCCAACTCAACATTGGTTAAAACAAAGATTTGATGAATTAGAAAAAGCGAGGAATTATATAGCACATAACAGATTATTACTTCCTTCAGAATTTAGAAGAATTGAGCAATATATTAACGACTGGGATAAACAAATTGGATTATAAAAAACAGCATACAACATTTAGCCGTATAGAAGAAAGCCCAAAGGAAAAATACAATAAAAAGCTAATCGTCACTTACAGATAATGATAAAATAAAACTACAACGGGCTTTCTGCTATACGGTGTTCAACGAGACCTCTTCTTAGGTGTCATAGTATATCAATTGAGTTTTTTTTAGGTCAAGCTTTTACTTTTTAGTAGTACAATTATTAGTTTTTTGCATAGCTTCATACAGAAAAATCTACATTAATTTTTCTCGAAGTAAATGTAAAACAATATTTATTTAAGGTAATTTTCATGGAATGTCGATGTTTATTAATGGAGAGCCTTTGTTTTGTATGGTCTTGACATCGATCAAAATGCCGTTGATGCAAATACTTGTTTTGATCAGGATTAATTTTCCAGTTTTGCAGATGGGACATAGACTTATGTCAATTCCTGTTTTGATCAATACGCGCAATTGAATTGGTATTTCCACTTTTGGCATTGGTGGCGGCAACTTCAGTTGATCATACAAGTTTGCTATACGCAGCTTTTTTCCACGGTGTGACAAATATCCGGCATGACGTGTATCATTCGGAGCAAGGGTTCCCACCAAAGAAAGTTCACATTTGGATAAGCAAGTGGAAAGTTGATTACCAGAATAGTCCCCAGAAAGACCTATGCCTATCTCAAAAATGGCTTGTTTTAAGCCTGTGGGAGTTCTTATTTTTTAAGCAAATATTCAGCGGTCTGTAAAAATATTGCTTTTATCACGTCTAAAATTAGGTTATATGAAATTTTACCAGGTGATTTATGCAGTTGAAAACAGAAAATATAGTATTTTCACAGTCTGCCGTTACCGGAAACCCTATGACGACAGTGCTAACATAAACTGACAGACAAAAAATGAACATTTTGACAAAACCCGACACCGACCGACACCGCTTTGAATGGCAAACGCTTCAGGAAAAAAAACAAAAAAAATTGCCAACGCACGAAAAAATTCTAATGCCAACGCACATTGCACACATTTGCCTTTGCCTGCTCACACACAAGCCAACCCAAAGGCAAAGTCAAAAGAGTGCAATCGTCAACGCTTTATCAGCACAATTTAACCGACAATCTTTATCTTTCACTTTTTTAATTTATCAAACATGGACATAACAGCCATACAAATATTTAAGGTTGATATTCACCAACAAGCAGTAGAGTCAATTGAGCAGTCAATTTATGGTGCTGACTTCAATACATACCTGCAAGGACTGGTAAATCTCATTACGACAGGTAGCAGTGGCAGAAACTTTAAGTTTGACAGTGACACAACAGAAGTAAGAGGACAGATTACAAAAATTATTGCAGGTGAAGAATTTCCAGCAATTGCATCAACAATTGTAACACGACTTTTGAAGAAAGAGCAAGAGGCACAAGCAAATATGTTGAAACTTGGAGTTGAAATTCAAAAGGGAATAGTTGTTCAGGCATTGGTGACAGAAAACAGCATCAACAAACTTGTTATTTGCAAAGCAGACCATAGCGATTTCCTAAATGAAATAAACTTTACGATCTCACGAGGACTACCATTAAAGAAAAAAGTTTTCAAAGCATTTGTTTGTTCGCTTAACAGCGACCAAACTGTTACAAATGTTTTGGTGTATGACACCAATCCAAACCTTTCTCATTATTGGTGGAAAGAGTTTTTAGAACTCACCAAAGTTTATTCGGACGAGGACAACACAGAAAATGCTTTTGAAGCAATTGACAAAGGTATTTTTACAAAAATTAAAAAGAAGCACCCACAAGATTATTTGCACTTGCGTAACAGCACAGTTCGCTATTTCAGAGCCAATGACAACTTTGACATGCAAGAGTATTTGGACAAAGCAATTGGAAACTACACTCCCTTTGATTCCAGCCTCGATGTTGCAGAAATCAAAACTCAAATCCGACAATTGCCCTCAAAACCAAGAACACCTTTTGACGAACATTTCACGATTGTAAAAGCAAAGATTAGGGCAAAATTTCTAAACACTATTCCATTGACAAGCCAAATTGATTTGCACTTGAAAGAAGATATTCCGAACCTTGAAACTATTATCACAGCCGAGAAAGATGCAGACGGAACAAGGTATGTAAAAATCAAATCCGAACAGGGCTACCAATATTTTAGCAACAGACAAAACGGAAATAGCTAATGCAATTCGCTGATAAGTTTCTTCACTGTTTTTTCTCTACTTATTCTCAAACAACTGTTTCAGAGAATGACAAGGAATTTATTTGTGAATTATCAGCAACAAACTTTTCACTGTCAGACATTGCTAGCATTCAAACTGCTTACAACTTTATACAACCAAGCGACCAACTAACTTTTATAATCACATTCGGTGATGCAGAACCAGTTTCACTTTATTCAACTTCACTTGACTTTGCAAAATTCAAAAAACAACTTGAGGATGAACACAAACATCAAGAAGGCGAACCAATCACAGCAACTTTTAAAATCACTAAAGGAAATGTTGCAAGCAACATTTCTATTTATGATTTAGAAATCTTCACAGCAACTCTTGAAAAATTATCAGTTGCAGAAGCATTTGCAATTTTCAATCGTGTTTTATCAAATACATCTTTTATAAACTTCAATGTGTTGAAACTTGACAAGTCATTCAACACTGCCAATATTTTCTTTACACAAGTAGGTGGTAACGCACCTACTCAAACATTTACTGATAGGCGTAAACGCCTTGACAGTATTCTTTCAGCAAGTAATTACACGAACATTGAAGAACACAACTTAACGCCTGATGATTTTCAAATGCAAACTGAAAATGCAAAACACAGCAAGCTGTGTTTGCTTTTCAATCATTATGCTGTTGTGCTTTCCGTTGTTTATTTGTTTGACATCACTACACTAAAAGCAAACGAACTTGAATTTAAAATCAACGGCTACAAATCAATAAAGGGGAAAGTTGATGTAAAAACATTGCCGATAAACGGCACAAATGAATATTTCAATATTTACAATTGGGTTTATTGTGCCGGAAACCTCAATGATAAAATAGGTTTAGCACGAAACATTATTTCCCTTCACTTTGAAAAAAGTGGAGAGATAGAATTGAAAGGGCATCCCTTTCAATCTATTCAATCCAGTTACAAAGTTTACGAGAAGCAGAACATCAAGCAATACATTGAAATCAGAAATAAAATTTCTGACCAGTTGCTTGACTTCAACAACAGAGCAAACAAAGTCATTGAAACTTTTGCAAGTGGTTTTCAAAAAAGTTCTTTGGCACTAATCACTTTTTACTTTTCAGCAATTGCAATAAAAGTTTTAGGCAACGGAGATTTTTTAAATGTGTTTACACTTGACACAACAGTTCTTTCAATTGTTTTTTTGTTCGGCTCATTCCTTTACTACTTAGTAGCAAAGTGGGAAGTGAAAGAACAACGGAAAAGATTTGTTGATAGCTACACAAATTTGAAAGAACGTTACACAGACCTTTTGGAGAAAGAGGACATTCAAAGAATCCTAAATGATGATAAAGAATTCAACGCTGATGTAGCATTCATAGATGGAAAACTCAAAAATTATAGCAACCTTTGGAAATGGTTTTTAGCAATACTGTTGGGAGGAACATTGTTTTTGTTCCTGACTTATAATCTTTCGCAGTTGTTTGATACGTTCCTTTGGAAAATGCTATTTGGGAAGGGATGTAATTGTTGAATTTACCAAGTAAAAATCGTAATAAATATTAAGTGAATAACTATCTTTGCCCTATAATATAACAATTAAAAAAAGTCAAAATGAATAAAATAATTTTAGTCGCAACACTTGTCATCTCAGTCATATTGGGAGGATGCAATTCATGCAACACTGAAAAACCAAAAACCAACGAAGCTACCAAAATAACAGTAGCACAGTGGGGACAAGAGAAGTATCTAATTTACCTACCTTTTTACATTGCACAGGAGAAGGGTTTTTTCAAAGACGAAGGACTTGATATAACAGTAAAGTTTTCAGGTAATGACGACCAAGTTTTTGCAACTGTCTTGAAAGGCGAAGCACAATTTGGAATTGGCGACCCTGTATTCACAGCCATATCACGAGAGAAGGGAGCAAAAGGAAAAGTGATTGGTTCTATCGTTGACGGAGTAACCATTTGGGGTGTAACAAACAAGGATAACATCAAAACCATAGAACAGCCAAGTGATTTGGCTGGTTTGAAAGTTGGAACATTCCCCGACCCATCAACAAATTACGCTTTGATGAAAAAGACAATAATGAAAGGGGGAGATTTATTGAAGAACACAACTATTGTTCAAGCCCCAATTGGTTCACAGTTGGCTTTACTTGAAAATGGAAGTGCAGATATTGCGATGGACTTAGAACCAGGAACATCAATAGCTGAAAGTAAAGGTTACAGAGTTGTTTACTCCTCACCGAAATTTTATGGAAGATTTGCTTTCACTGGTTTAACAACAACAGAGGAATACATAAACGCAAATAAAGAAACTGTTCAAAAATTTGTGAATGCAATTGAAAAAGCATTGCAGTATTGCCACACGGATGAAGCTGGAACAGCCGAAATAGCAGCGAAACTTTTCCCTAATCTTGACAAAACAGTTGTTGCAAATGCTGTAAAAAGAATGGTAAATGACAAAACAATTCCTGACCATGCTGTAATGAGTGATGAAGCATGGCAGAAAGCGATGCAAGTAAGGGTTGATATAGGCGACATGAAGGAAATGAAACCAACATCAGATGCAGTTGATAATTCCTTTGCTGAGAATGCAGCAAAGCAAAAATAATTTCCTATGAGCACAGCAGAAGAAAGAAATGATTCACGGAGAATTGAAACACTTAATGTCGCAATTTCAGCCGACACAATTCTTTATACTCCCTTCTTCCTTGCATACTATGCCGGTGATTTTGAAGATACCCCGTTTGGCAAGTTATCAGTGAACATTATAGGCAAAAAAGATGATGTTCGTTTTGATAAAAACGCAAACCTAAAGGGAGATGGATTCGCTACTTTCTGTTTGATATTTGGACTATCTGATGCCTCAATTTGCGACCCTTCATATTTGGTTTATCTCCAAGACCCCACAACAGATTTAGGAAAAGAATTTTCACTCTTTGAAAAACTCCTTACTTCATATACAAAATCATCATTAAGTTCAGATAAGGATTTCAAGGAGATATTAAGTTATGACACGGAGAAAGATATTTTATCAATAACTGATGTAAATAAATTTGATACACTCTTCAAAGACAAAAAAGTAATAGGCGGAATAATTTCTAAAATTGCCTTTTCCGTTGCTTGTAGTCCGAGTTTAGAGGAAAAGGTAAAAAATGACATATACAATAATCAAAATGAGAAATTTGGAAGAACTCATAAGAGAACATCAACACAAAGAAAATTTACTAAAGATGAAGTAACAGGCCATTTTATCTATTATGCTGAACCTTCAACTGGTTATTGCATTGGTCAAATTCATTCAGCCGTTTACAATAAAACGAAAGTTAAAACAGAAGATTTCGGACAAGAGTTGAAACTCTTGCAGCAGAGTGCTTATACAGATTCGGTAGCAATTACCTGTGATTATGTTTCATTAGATTTTTTAATTAACAAGGAACGAAATTTAGATACAGAAAGTAAGGTCTTTGAAATTGAAGACTTGGCAACAGTTCGTGAGAATTATCTTTTCACAGGAATTCTTGGTAATTGTGAACTAAAAAATCAAAACAAATTGCAAGCCTTGTTATATGGCATTGACAAAAATCTATTTGAGATTTTTAGATTTCTTAAAGAGAGTAATACAACTGGGCTTACAAAGTTCCTTAAGAGAAAA
Source organism: Saprospiraceae bacterium (assembly GCA_016710235.1). Lineage (NCBI taxonomy): Bacteria > Pseudomonadati > Bacteroidota > Saprospiria > Saprospirales > Saprospiraceae > Saprospiraceae bacterium. The sequence goes on along the minus strand of JADJLG010000001.1, from coordinate 2,408,670 downwards.
TTCAATTATTCAGATTCAAAAGAACAAGAGTTATTAGATTTACTTATTGCTGACACAGACTGTCGAGAGAAAATAAAAACCGACATTCACGATGAAAGAAAAGTGACATTCACTTTTGATACTATCATTAGGTATTATGTTGACCGACTTTATAAATGGAAAATGTGGGGAAACTTGTATTACGATAGGACTACCCCCTCTGCAAATGATTTAAAAAATATTTCCGAATTAAGAAAGGAAGGTATACAATCTCAAACTGAAATTACAGACACTAAAATTAACGAATTGATTGAAAAAGATTTGTTAAGTGAATGGCGTAAAACAGAAAACAAATTTTTGACTTATGAGCATAAGGTTAACAAACTTAGATTGAAAGAAAAACGGACTGATGCTTTAATTCTTTTTGCTTCTCCTTTCATGTTCTTTCGGCAAAAGTGGAGAGATACTCTGAGAACTAAATTATGGCTTTATGTAAGTAAGACCTCATACCTTTATACAGTCGGTTCCTTGTTTTTAATCTTTGAAGTTATTTCAAGTATGTTTCACATTTATGGCTATCATATTCCTGCTATTCGCTTTGAACTTCCAATTGGAATTAATCACAAAAATGAATGGTATGGAATTAATCTCCCAATAAATTTGGGATTAATCACTTTCTTTTATTTCAACATTATGATTATTGGGCTCGTTCTCTTGTCTAGAGGATTATTAAAGCTTAAAGAAAACGACAAGTATATTTATAGATATGAATAGCAACTTGCGAAACGGTAAAACAATAGGCTCTTTTTTGGCAGCAAAAAAGGATGAGGTTCGAAATAGAGAAATTTCTGGGCTAGAAAATTATGTTAAAGCCAGAAAAGAAAAAGGTAAAAAAATATTGTATTTTATTCAATACTGGGGTGCATCTCATAAGGATTCTCTTGATAAATATGATTACGAGTCTCTTTTTAATTTATTCGGTTTATTGAGAGTAATCGAGAAACAATACAAAATGGAAGTTCATTTAACTGTTATTTTTACCGACAGTCATGTTTTGCTCAATGGGTATAAACAAGAAATATTTAAAAAATATTACAAGGAATTAAAGACAATTTTAAATGAGTTCAACTATAGCCATATTTTAATGTCAGAAATTTTGATGCCATTCATAAGGCAACATCGAATGAAAGACATAAATGATTTAATTATTTCAATAATAGACCGTAGTAAAATTAATGAGGTATCAACCTATGTTCAAAACAACCATTCATTTGAACTTTTGAAGAATTCGGCTTCAAAACATAGTTACAGGTATTCAAACAATCAAATATTTGGTGATTTGAGATTTGACACTACAGAACAGTCTGCTTATGCATATATTGAACTGAATCAACTTGAAAAGCACTTTGTTGAAAAGAATTACTCTCAAAGTGTCTTTCTAACTTACACCTCAGATGATGAAAAGGAGCTAATTGCACCTAACCTTCCAAGTCTACAGATTTATTCTTTTCGTAAGGGAATAAGAAGCAGACCTTGGTTTTCATATTTTAATAAAGAAGAAAAGAAATAAAATGTGTGGTATCGCAGCAATTGTTAATCCTACTCAAAAAGGCAAAACAGAAATGGAGTTAATGCTCAAAAAAATTGAGCATCGGGGAGATTCTGCACCAACACAAGTTCATATAGGAAATGCAATATTAGGAAGTGTTCGACTTAAAATAGTTGACAGAACAAACGGCTCACAACCCTTTTTCAATGCGAACAGAACGCTAGGAGTTGTTTTTAACGGTGAGATTTACAACTATAAAAAATTAAAATCAGAACTGCAATTAAAAGGACACACTTTTATTTCAGATTGCGACACAGAAGTTTTAGTTCATCTTTACGAAGAATACGGAATAAATTTCTTGGAGCAGTTGGAAGGAATGTTTGCATTTCTAATTTATGATTCCGTTCAAAATAGATTTTTTGGAGCAAGAGATTTTTTTGGAGTAAAACCTTTCTTCTATTGTAAAAAAGAGAATGAAGTTTATATTTCTTCTGAAATGAAATCCTTTATTGAATTGGAAGTAGAAACATTTGAAGAACTTGAACCAGCACACTACATAACCGATGAAGGAGTATTCCAATATTATAAAACGCCAAGCACGAAATGGAATACTGATTCAGTAAGCACAATTGCAAATAATATTCGTGAACTTGTTGAATTGGCCGTAAAGAAAAGAGTTGAAACAGATTTGCCTATTGCAACTTTTTTAAGCGGTGGCATTGACAGTTCAATAGTTCATTTATTGTGTTGCAGGTATCACAATGATGTTACAGCTTTAATTGTAGGTGAAGATTCAGGTGAAGATGTGATTTATGCAAAGCGACTTTGCAATGATTTGAATTTGAAGTTTCACCACGTTAAAACAAGCAAAGAAAATTTGCTTGAAAATGTTCCTGATGTGATTTATTCCATTGAGACATTTGAACCAAACCCTATTCGTGGCTCATTACTTTCAATGAAATTGGCAGAGTTAGCACACGACAAGGGTTTCAAAATTGTTTTATGTGGCGAGGGAAGCGATGAAATATTTGGCGGCTATGGTGATTTTCTTTTCCTTCCTGATGAAACAGAATTTCAAAATGAAATTAAAAATCTTTTAAACGATTTATACAGGACACAACTTTTGCGAATTGACAAAACAGGGATGAAATATGCTGTTGAAGTTCGTGAACCATTTCTTGACAGAGCTTTGGTTGAGTATGCTTTAAACATTCATCCCTCTTTAAAAGTAGCAAAGACAAACACCGGAGAAACAACTACAAAGTTTATTTTGAGAGAAGCATTTAAAGATTTGTTACCTGAATACATTTATTCAAGAGAGAAAATGACTTTGATGGAAGGGGCTGGAATTGGAGGAGTTGAAAGAGGAAAAGGTTTATTGAACGAGTTTACAAACATCAATTTAAGCGAAGAAGAATATCAAGTAATTCAAAAGAAGTTTCCTCAATTTATTTTGAGAGACAAAGAAGAAACCTATTGTTTTAAAATTTTTAATCAAAGTTACCCTAAAGCAACATTTGCAAAGTCAAGAGTTACAAATGCACAAAAAGAAATTGCCAAGCACTAATGAACATTGAGTTAAAAAATATAACCAAATCATTTAGCACTCCAACGAGTAGCGTTGAGGTTTTTAAAAACCTCAATCTCACTTTCCGTTCAGGGGAGTTTGTTTCTATTTTGGGACCAAATGGTTGTGGAAAAACAACTCTTTTCAACTTAATAATTGGACTTGACAATGAATATAGCGGAGAAGTAAAACTTGACCACATTGCAGACAGGAGCACTGCAATAGCATACATGATGCAAAAAGATTTATTGCTCCCTTGGAAAACAGTTTATCAAAACATAATTGTAGGTATTGAAATTCAAGGCAAAATAAATTCCTCCACAAAAGAAAATGTAATGCAGTATTTGAAACGCTTTGGCATTTCAAATTTGGTTAATAGTTATCCTTCACAACTTTCAGGCGGTGAAAGACAAAAAGTTGCTCTTATCAGAACTCTGATGTTAGATTCTGAAATAATGCTTTTGGACGAACCTTTTTCAGCAATTGATTACAACACAAGGCTTGAATTACAAGAACAAATACATGCTTTGTCAAAAGAGAATCACAAAACAGTTTTACTGATTACTCACGACATTGATGAAGCAATAACAGTAAGTGACAGAACTATAATTTTCAATCACAAGCCAAACGAAACATTCAAGGAATTACAGATAACTTTTGATGTAGAAAAGAGAAGTCCAATTTCAGTTAAGCAGGACAAAAAGTTTTCTAAATACTTTACTGAAATATGGCAATCACTTCCAAAGAAAGACGAACAATGAAAAGAAAAATCATAAATATCGTTTTGGGTTTGATGCCATTAACAGTTTTCTTGCTGTTATGGCAGTTTGTAATTTCAACAACTGAAAAGAAACTATTTTTGTTTTCTTCTCCATCCAGAGTTTTTCATTCGCTGATTGAAAACTTCTCCAATGGTATTTTACCAAGGGACATTTTTATTACAGGACAAGAAGCGATTTATGGTTTTCTAATTGGCAACATTTGCGGTGCAGCATTCGGACTTTCCCTATGGTATTCAAAACGAGTTGCCGATTTAACAAAACCTTACATTATTGCAATTGGAGCAATTCCTATTTTTTCCATTGCACCTATGATGATAATGTGGTTTGGAACTGGTATGTATGCAAAGGTTATGATGTCTGCACTTTCAACAGTAGTAATTGCAATCACTCAATCTTATGAAGGTGCAAGACATGTTGATGTTCAACAAATAAAACTGTTTCACTCCTTTGGAGCCTCACGGACGCAAATATTTTCAAAGCTGATTGTGCCTTCATCGTTGGTTTGGCTTTTTAATTCGCTTAAACTGAACATTAGTTTTGCCTTGCTTGGTGCTTTCGTTGCAGAATTTATTTCAGCACATGAAGGTTTGGGACATAGAATTTTAAAAGCTGGTGGAACTTATGATGTTTCATTGGTTTTAGCTTCTTTAATCTGTATAATACTTTTGGCTCTTTTCCTTTCAGGTATTATTAACTTGTTTGAAAAGACACTAATGAAATGGAAATAAAAGCCCACGCACAAAAAAATACACTCTTAAAAAACGCACAAGGCAACGCTGCAAGCAATTTTTTTAAGAGAGTATTTTTTTCTCCACCCCAAGAAGAATTTTTTCCACCCCTATTTTTTTTGTTTTTTTTCCGCCACTGCACAGGCTTAGTGCTTAACTCGACAGACAGTGTTTCTAATGTAAATCACTTGGGACAAAGTGTCTGCAAACTTTACACTACAACACTACGGACAGACAGAAGGGCATCCGGTAACATTTAGCCGTATAGAAGAAAGCCCAAAGGAAAAATACAATAAAAAGCTAATCGTCACTTACAGATAATGATAAAATAAAACTACAAAGGGCTTTCTGCTATAAAGCGGAGAGAAGGGTCTCTCAGTTCTCTCATCAGATACATTTCTATGCATCTGGTCTTGAATAAGATTCAAGACTTCATTCGTAAGCTGAGAGAAGGATCTCTCAGTTCTCTCATCAGATGCATCTCTATGCATCTGGTCTTGAATAAAATTCAAGACTTCATTCGTTCATATTCAACGAGACCTCTTCTTAGGTGTCATAGTATATCAATTGAGTTTTTTTTGGTCAAGCTTTTACCTTTTTAGTGGTACAATTATTAGTTTTTTTGCATAGCTTCGCTACAGAAAAATCTACATTAATTTTTTGTGGAAGTAAATGTATAACAATATTTATTTAGGGTAATTTTCATGGAATGTCGATGTTTATTAATGGAGAGCCTTTGTTTTGTATAGTCTTTACATCGATCAAAATGCCGTTGATGCAAATACTTGTTTGGATCAAGATTAATTTTCCAGTTTTGCAGATGGGGCACAAACTGATGTCAATTCCTGTTTTGATCAACATGCACAAAAGAACTGGTACTTCAACTTTCGGCATTGGTGGCGGCAAATCAGTTGATCATACAAGTTTGCTATACGCAGCTTTTTTCCTCGGTGTGACAAATATCCCGCATGACTGTATTAACCGGAGCAAAGGTACCCGCCTATGGCCGTTCACTTTTGGATAAGCAAGTGGTAAGTTGATTACCATAATAGTTACAAGAAAGACCCAAGCCCATCACAAAATTGGCTTGTTTTAAGCCTGTGGGAGCTCTTATTTTTTTGTAACCTATTCGGCGGTACATAAAAATCTTGTCCTTATCACGTCTAAAATTCGGTTATATGAATTTTTACCAGGTGTTTTATGCAGTTGAAAACAGAAAAATGGTATTTTCACAGTCCGACGTTAACTGCAACCTGCCCAAACCGGACTAAAAGAAATGACAGATCAAGAAAAAATAGAAATTTTTAGACAGTTCACTGACTTTGACAACAGTGAATTGAAAATAATTATGCCCTATTTTGAACCCAAAAAGATCAAGAAAAAAACTACTCTTTTAGAGATAGGTAAAGTATCAAATGAAGTTTTTTATTTAATTAAAGGTTGCATAAGACTTTACTGTGAGAAAGACGGAGAAGAACTTTCAACTTACTTTTTTACGGAAAATATGTTTGCAGGTTCGTATGACAGTTTTCTATCACGAAAACCAAGCAAAGTTGCCATTGAAACATTAGAAGAATGTAAAGTCCTGATACTTACACACAAAGGACAAGAAAAATTGTATGAGATATTTCCAAAAATGAACGAATTTATTAGAAAGGCTATTGAACAGAGATTTATCCTGCTTCACGACTTATTTATATCATACCTACTTAATAGTCCGGAAGAAAGATATTTAATGTTACAGAAAGACAGACCAGAATTGCTTCAACGCATTCCACAGCGTCAAATCGCTTCGTACATTGGAGTCACGCCTGTTTCTTTAAGCCGAATTAGAAATCGAGTGACAAGAAAATAACTTTCCAATTTTCTTATCTTTTGTTATCGTTTTGACCTATTCAGTCATTGTTATTTTGCAGAATAAATTTTAAAATTCTTAAAAGACAATGAACAAAACAGTAAAAAATACACTTAAAGGAGTTGGATTACTTGTTGGTGTAGCAGCAATAACTGTAGGATACTTCTTATATAAATTCAGTTCTGAAACTGGTAAAATGACACCTGTTCCAACAGGACAAATTTCGGAACACGGGTTTGCTATAAAAGATGAGTTTGCCAATATGTATCTTATCAAAGACAGCTTAGGATACATAGCAATTGACGCCGGAAAGGATATAAAAGTTATAATATCTGAAATGCATAAACTAAATATAAATCCGGATGAAGTAATCGCGGTTTTTTTGACACATTCCGACATGGACCACGTTGCTGGTATTCCTTTATTCAAAAATGCCAAATTGTATATGGCAAGAAATGAAGTAAAAATGCTGAATGGCGAAAAGCAAAAAATACCAGGTTACAACAACAGTATTAGCAGAAATGACTATATACTTTTAGATGACCAACAAAATCTTGAAATTGGAAAACATAAAATTCATTGCATACTTACAGAAGGACACACAAGTGGTTCAATGTGTTTTCAAGTAAACGAAAAATACCTATTTACTGGTGACATTCTAAGTTTGCACAATGGTAAACTTGGAGATTCAGTTAAGTTTTTTGACCTTGATCACGATATGACTACAAAATCTATCTCAAAAATTACAAACATACCAAACGTGGAGGTAATTTTGACTTCACATTGGGGCATATCGAATGACTATAAAAATGCAGTAAAAGACTGGAAAGGATAACCTGACCCAATAATTCAAGCAGCAGTTAAATCATTCTGTCGTATTGAGGAAAGTTCTACAAAGAACGAATCCTTGAGGACTAATTTAACGAGTCTAGAAAAAAAATGAGCTTTCCGCAATGCAGTGTACAACGAAGCAGCTGAAGCCGGAAACTGAAGGGTTTCTATAAGTGACTTTAAAGCGTGACTTCGCTTGATAGAGGCTGGGGAATCTCTCCAGTTTATTCAAAACTACAGATTTATCAGCAGGGATTTCGTACATTCCCCTACGCGAATTTTAGGAATTCGAAAATTGAAATACATATCCGTTAATGTTGTCATTTTGCGATCATTGTTTTTAGTGGTGAACGTATAATTGGAATAATTCTTACCACTTTGTTGAGAGTGGAAGTACCCACCAAATGAATTTCAATTTTGCATAAGCATTTGATAAGCTGATTTGTAAAATAGTTTCAAGTAATACCCTCCTTCACTCAAAACTGACTTTTCAACGCCTGTGAAAGCGCTTCCATTTGAGAGAACTGAACGATGATATAAAAATGTGGCTTTCAAAACTCTTGAATTCCAGGCTTTGAGCTACTCCAAGGTGTTTAAAATATCCAAAAACAAAAAATGCTAATCCCAAATGCTGCAGCTAAAAGTAGTTGTACCCATCGAGCAATGACTATGACTATTGCTGACTTTTACCCCATAATGCCATAGCTTCTAAAATTGGAAAAACAGCTTTTCCATTTTCGCTAACAGTATATTCAACTCTTGGTGGGACTTCTGCAAACACTTTTCGGTGTATTAAATTGGCTTCTTCCAATTCTCTTAATTGTGCCGTAAGCATTTGTTTGCTGATAGTCGGGATACTGCGTTGCATTTGACCAAAACGATTTATCCCCATGCCTATTCTCGACAAAATTATGGGTTTCCATTTGCCGCCAATTACATTCATGGTGTAGGTAATAGGACAATCATCAAATATTTTTTCAAATTCCTCCTTACTTAAAGCACTGATTTCCTCAATGGTATGTTTTTTCATACTATGACATTTATTTATAACTACTTGCAAAAGTAAAACCATTGAATGAAGTTTGCAAATTAATTTTTAAAAATCAAAAAAATGGATAAAAACAGAGAAGCGTTAATTGCATTTTATAGAAAAGCATTAACCGTAAACACTGAAACTACACCTGCTCAAGTTTTAGCAGAAGTTTTGGCAGATAATTTTGTTTCTAACGGAAGCGTAGAAAGCAAAACCAAAGACCAACTTATCGGTCAAGTTGGATTTTTCTGGAAATTGATTCCCGATTTGAAATGGGAACCTCAAGATATTGTTTGTGAAGGCAACAAATATGTGGTAAGAAGCATAGCCACTGGAACACCCAATGGCGATTTTATGGGTTTGCCAACAGATGGAACCAAATCGTTCAAAATTATGACGATAGACATTCATCGCTTTGAAGACGGAAAAGATGTAGAAGTACATCACCTCGAAGACTGGGGAACTGCGATGAAACAATTGAAATCATTGTAATATGAAAAGACAATTCAAATATTATTTTATAGTGCTAATGTTTTTTTTCACAAACCAAAATCTCTTTGGTCAAGCAAAAAAAGAAACCAATTTCGTGTTAATTGTAGAACCATTTTCACCACTCAATGGTGGTTTTGATATTGGTGTGGGTTATGGATTTAGCAAGCACAAAGTGGAATTGAAATATCGTCAAACTTCCAAATCTGACCCCATTGCACAGCAAAAAGATGATTTTGATAGTGAGTACAAAAACTTTGAAGTTTCGTACAATTATTTTTTTTTTGAAAGAACATTTGAAAGGATGGTTTGTTGGTGGTACTTTTAATCATTTTCAAGATTTTAAAGTAACCGAAAAAGTGAGTAACTTATCGGCAAGCAAAGATTTTGAAAGTATAGGTTTACGCTTCGGCTATTATTGGTACCCTTTCAAAAAAATCAATTTGTTAATTGACCCAACTTTGGCGGTTAATTTAAACGACAAAGATTTAACAGTCGGCGGCAATACCTTTGATAAACAATCATTTAGGCTGCCACCAGCAGGTATAATTTTAAGAATTGGGTATAAGTTTTAATATAAATCACAAACGAACAACTCAGATTTTGGCGGAATTTCTTTTTCCGCCTCTATATTTTCTCTGCGTTAATCGCGGCAATAATTTTCATAATCACTGAATTAACCAAAGAAGGAATGATGAAATCCTTGCAATTAACCGAGCAATAATTTAGACGAGATGTAATGAACTCAATGGTTATTTTCAGAGTTTGGTTGTTGTTTATTTTACTACCATCAGTCATTGCATTTCATTCATTAATACAAAAAAATAAATGAGTAATCACTGTAAAGAAGAAGCAGGAAAAATAATGCCTGTGGTAGATTACAACAGATGCGAAGCAAAAGGACCTTGCATAGAAGTTTGTCCGTATGATGTATTTGAAATGCAAAAAATCAGCGATGAACAGTTTTCAAAACTATCTTTCATAGGCAAACTCAAAACGACAGTTCACGGAAGAGAAAAAGCGGTAGTGATAAATCCACAAGCCTGTCATAGTTGCGGACTTTGTGTTACAGCTTGCCCGGAAAAAGCGATTAAATTGACAAATAATTAAATAAAGTAATCATGAAAAAAATTGCATTAATCACTGGAGCAACCGACGGTATTGGTAAAGCATTGGCATTCAAATTAGTAAAAGAAAGCTATACCGTAAGCATTATTGGGCGAAATGCTGAAAAAGTAAATGCGACTGTTGCTGAAATAAAAAACCTGTACTCAAATAGCGAAATTTTTGGTATAAAATCAGATTTATCTAAACTTTCGGAGGTAAAACGGGCTTGTGAAACCTTTTTGCAAAATTATTCCAACTTAGATGTATTGGTATTAAATGCCAATGCCATCGCCAATGAAAGAATTATTACCGAAGATGGCAACGAGCAAAATTTTGCTATCGGCTATCTTTCAAGGGTTTTGATGATTGAAAGATTAGAGAAGATCTTAGAAAATACGCCCAATTCGCAGATAATTTCTGTCATTGGTTTAGATACGAGTAGGATTGACTTTAGAGATATCAGTATAGAAAAGGATTTTACGGGTAGAAAAGGGCTTACACGTTGGCAATGGGCAATCAATCTTTATACGACTCATCACAACCAGCATAAAAAAACGCCTATGAATCTATTTATGCCGGGCTTGGTGAAAACAAAAATTTTGAAAAATGAACCTCAGCCTATGCGATTATTTGTTCAGATTATGAATGTTATCATCGGACTTACACCTGAAAAAGCCTCAGAAAATTTGTTTAAAGTAATGAATGAAATCAATGCAAATAAGATAAGAAATGCTTTATTCTCTTACGCCAAGCAGCGGAAACCATTAACTTTAGCGACCCAAGCAGGAGACACCGAAAAACTCTTGAAACTAACTGAAGATTTAATACAAAAATTTATATGATAAGCTTCATAAAATGAGTGTAAACGCAAATTACAAACGAGACAAAATCCCGATATAGATAAACATATTAACGGGTATAGTTTTACTCATTTTACTTTTTAAAACTTATTCAGCTTTTGTAAATCCTGCATTGGCTTACGGTACAGTAGAAGATACAGTAGAAGCAACAAAAAAAGTATTATGGGAATTGGCAGGAAGAAATATTGCAATGCTGGTTGTTACTAAACTTGCATTACGTTCTCAAAACGCAATTTTTTAGCTTTTACAATGATAATAAATATAGCGCGAGAAAGTTTTGATATGTTTATGGGAATTCAGTTTTCAAATGGCGACACTAAACAAATTTTACAGGTGTTTTCCTTTCTCAATTTTATAATTCCATATTTCATTGCCTTGGGAAAGTTAAAACAAATCGCCAAAGCTTAATAAAAAACTATGCAGAATAAATATGAATTAAAACAAAGCTTTGTATAGATTAATCCTGTGTTGAACGAAGCGGATGCCTCCGTGTAATTACCTAATCATACGGGAAACAAAATCAGAGGACAGGTTTGATTGATTACTTAGAATATTCTTATGCCTCCAGTTATTGTATATTTCTTTTACCATATATTGCATATTTCATTTTTAATGAGCTTAGGTAGCAAGATAGGTGTTTTTATATGAACATAACATGTTTCCAGGATATTTGATCTGCTGTACCCAACCGATAAATGCAATATTTAACTGTGAAAATAAATTTGCCACTTGGATTAAATTATCCCTTAACGAAAATAATATACGGCAAACGCCAAAGTAACTACACAGCAAGAGGAATTAAATATTAACTCATACTAGCTGTCCGGTAAAATAAATACCTTCAATTCAGGCAAATTTACTATCATTTCAATATACCAATTATACACATTTATGATAGAAGAAACATGAAAACATTTGTATGCACCATTCCTGATTTGCTTAATCCCCTCATTACAACATATTTTGATTGCGGACCTTTGGGTTAGGGTTAGATTCAATTAATTCATGTCAGAAAACGTCGAACAGTTAATTATAACAAATAAAATATTGTTTCAAGCGATAGATCACAATATTTTTATCGTACTTTTGATGGTCCATTCTTCAATTGGTTCCCTTTCAAAAATTGACTCTACTGATAAATTTAGATCCAAAACAAGTTGAACGAACAATGAAATAAAACTTAGAATGAGAGAAATTTCGGATTTGGATTAAATGTGAATAGATATAGGTAAAATGGAAATTAATAAACAAATAGCCGAATATATCGACAGTCTCCCTGCTCAGAAAAGGAAAGATATGTTATCATTACACGAAACTATCCTCCTTTTACTACCAGGGTGTAAAGTGTGGTTTTTTGACGGCAAAGACAATAGTGGCAAGGTTATTTCTAATCCTAATATAGGGTATGGCACACGAACTATCAACTATTCAGATGGAAATAAAAAGGAATTTTATCAAATAGGAATTAGCGGAAATTCAACAGGTATCTCTGTATATGTAATTGGTCTTGAAGACAAAAACTATTTGAAAGAAACTATAGGTAAAAAAATCGGAAAGGAATCGGTAACTGCGTACTGTATTAAATTCAAAACTATAGCAGATATAAACATGAATGTACTATCCAAGGTTATAATTGAAGGCTCAAACTATATTAAAATAAATAAAATATAATTAACGATTAATTCGGCCAAAGAAGCCTAAAGAAAATTTAGTATTTTCGCTATCTGTTCTTAGTTTTCCCTTTACCGCAAAAGTTTCCATTATACTCCATCGAGACAAATAATCTAGTCGAAGAGTAATATTATTTGATTAATAACAGGCTACTAGATTGTATAACAACAAATGGTTCAAACTTGCGTTATAACTAAATCCAACTTTAGTAGCCATCTTATGAATAAATATAGTAAAATCATACATTGCACAACGACAACAAATCTCCTTACAAAATCATCTTCACATGCAAAAACGTGACTTCAACATTTCATTTTTAGTAAACCAATCGCCTGAAAATATTTTCAAGGCAATAACCAATGTGCGAGCTTGGTGGTCAGAAGATTTAAAAGGAAATTCGGAACTGCTTAATGACGAGTTTATTTATCAACATGGTGAATTCCACTATTCCAAACACAAGTTAATTGAAGTAAATCAGTTCACTAAAATAGTATGGCTCACATTAGACAGCAAATTGACATTTGTTAAAAAAAATGATGAATGGAATGAATCTCGACTAATATTTGAAATAACAGAAGTAGAGGATAAAACAAAATTAAATATTACACATGTTGGTTTAACACCACATCTGGAGTGTTATGAGGCGTGTTCTAAAGCATGGACTCATTACTTAATGAATAGTTTGATCCCATTGATCAAAACGGGTAAAGGCCAACCGGATCTTAAAAAATAAAAGGAATATGAATACAATCAGTTATTTTGAAATTCAATCATCTAATCCTAAAAGAGAAATAGAATTTTACCAAAACATATTCAACTGGAGCTTTAAGAGAGAGACGAATATTCCCATTGAATATTATAGAATTGAAACCAAAGGAATGAATGGAGGATTGTTAGCCAGACCAGGCAAAATACCACCCGAAGAATTCGGGACCAATGCTTTTACTTGTTCCATTCAGATAGAAAACTTCGATGAAACGGCATCAATAATACTTTCTTGCGGCGGCAGAATTGCAATTCCAAAATTTGCAGTGCCTTCGCTTTGCTGGCAAGGATACTTTTTAGATCAGGATAATAATATCTTTGGTATATTTGAGGTTGATCCCAAAGCAATATAATCGTACATTTGCTTCTAATTATATTCAGATAATTTCTAATTTTGAGATATAAGCAAACAAAATTATTATTCAAGCCAAGATTAAATCCATTAGAAATCAAAATTTTAAATTAAAAGACAATCGATCAGTTATAGGACATCTTGACCAATATCATTTTATTAGTTATAAATCTTGTAAAAGCATGAAAAAATTGCAATTTAAAGTAAATATTAATGCCCCGCATGAGAAGGTTTTTGACATCATGCTCGGAATAAGCAACAAGTCTACATATGAACAATGGACAGTAATGTTCAATCCTACATCCACATATGAAGGAACTTGGGAAAAAGGAAGTAAAATGCTATTTATTGGGATTGACGAGAAGGGAGAAAAAGGTGGTATGGTTTCAGAAGTTTTTGAAAATCTACCCAATCGTTTCATTTCAGTACGTCATTATGGATTAATAAAAGCCGAGGAGGAAATAATGGAAGGTCCAGAGGTAGAAAAATGGGCCAATGGATTTGAAAATTACACATTTGAAGAAAAGGATGGGATCACAACAGTGACAATCGACTTAGATTCTAACGAAGATTTTCTAGAATACATGAATAAAACATTTCCTAAAGCCCTGGAGAAACTAAAGGAAATTTGTGAAAAATAGGCGATGAATTAAATAAAGTCATAGCCTGACTTTTAAATCAGGCTAGTGTCATGACTATTGAAATAATCAATGTAACTTTTAATTAGGTCATTGATCCTATTTATACTTGATATCGGATTGGCAAAATATATCAATGGAAATAGCTTTCCATTCTGTCTATTGATAAATTATGCTGCTCCCCTATCAATCAGAATTTTAGGCACACTTTATAACCATCCGACATCCGAATGGATACCTAACTATGCAAAGAATTGAATCAAACTTGAGATGGCTATCCATTTTCAAACTTTTATTAAATTTGACCATCCAAGTTATGAAGCTGAAGCATGAAAATCCGGAATCAAAATGTCAGGCACTCTGTGAGGAGGGAGCAGGTTTGGGGAACCTGCTATAAAGTATGGAAAAATATCAATTTCGTTTTCCTTCTTGAGATAATCAGGAAATTCTCCGCAATGGTACATAAGACATTTCGCTTTGATGGGATACTGGATTGATTTATCAGAAATTTATAGCTCCTTTTGGGGAAATGGCGTTCCGTCATATTCCATGGAAAAAGTTGATTGTAATGTTCATTCATTTCCGGGGTACCGGGATGGCTTTGCCGTCAATCAATTTCACTACCTTTGGATCAACGCATTACTTTCAACATTTCGCTCTTAATGGGAAAAGCAAAATCGTCCATCTTTCAAATCGATTATTACTTATTATGAAATTTTACGTACATTTTTTTGCAATAATTCTTTTTTTCGAATGTATCCTGTTCAAAAACTGAGAATGGAAATCCAACAGGATCAATACCGCCAAACATATTACTCATCATAGCTGACGATCTGGGAAAGGATGCAATAAATGGTTATCCTGAGGGTGCTGTCAAACCGAAGACACCGCACCTTGACAATATAAGAAATCAAGGGATAAGCTTCAACCAATTTTGGGCAGATCCTACCTGCACACCAACAAGGTCAACAATCATTACAGGGAAATATGGCTATCGAACCGGAGTGAAAGCAGTTGGTGATATTTTAGGGACTTCAGAAACCCTGCTTCAAAAATACATCAGCGATAATACGAATCACCAATATGCGACAGCAGTCATTGGCAAATGGCATTTATCCGGAAACAATAATGATGTGAACCCTGAAAATTATGGCATCGATTATTATGCAGGTTTAATAAAAGGTACGGTAGACGATTATTACAATTGGGAGTTTACTGAAGATAAATCAACGATTGCGAATCAAAATTATACTACGGAATTTTTTACAGATCTGGCAATCGATTGGGTCTCCCAACAATCCAAACCATGGTTCTTGTGGCTGGCTTACAATGCTCCTCACACTCCATTTCATATCCCTCCCACCCATATGCATAGTCAAGGATCATTACCAAATTATGTGGTAGGTCTTGATCCTACCCCTTTTTACATGGCAGCCATTGAAGCTATGGATTATCAGATAGGCAGATTTTTGGATACACTTTCTAATGAAACAAGGGAAAATACTGTAATTATTTTTTTGGGGGACAACGGTACAACAAATGAGGTCGTGCAAAGTCCATACAAAAGCGTCAGGTCAAAAAATACAGTTTATCAGGCAGGAGTAAATGTTCCATTATTTATTGCAGGTAAAAATGTAGTCAGAAAAGGAACTGACGATAATCTACTCAATAGTACTGATCTTTTTGCAACTATTTCAGAAATAGCAGGTCTTAATGTACCCCAATACAACGACAGTAAAAGTTTTAAAATACTGCTGGCGCAAAATCAGATTATCCGAGATTATCAATACACTGAGATAAATGATGGTTTAAATGAATCATGGGCCATATCAAATGGAAAATATAAGCTTATTGTCAAAGACAGCGGTAAAAAAGAATTATATGATCTTTCCACCGACCCATACGAATCCAATAATTTATTGGATAAAACTTTGACTACAACTGAAAGAGAAGCAAAGCTAGAATTAGAGGCCGAACTGGAAAAGATAAGATTATAATTAATTCTATTTTTTGTCCAAATAAAGTCGGAAAATTTTCAATAACGGGTTTGAATCGCCTATAAGTTGTTTTTCAATCAAAAAACTCTTGGGTTCAATCTATAAGTTTCTCGAGTGCGTTGCTTCGTGAACCTTTTATCAGGATGCATGCTCCTTCATGTAGGTATCTATCCAACCAGTCTTTAGCTTCACCAACAACCGAACATTTCACCACATGTTGAGGAGTTTCCTTGATTGCATCATACCCACTTCCAACAAGAATGATTGTCTCAGGTTTGCATTCCAGCGCCATTTCCAGCACTTTCTTATGTTCTTCTGTAGAATATTTTCCCAGCTCTGCCATGCTTCCCAGAATCAGCCATTTTTTCGGGTGAACCATTTGTCGAAAATTCTCCAAAGCAATCTCCATTGAACTCGGATTTGCATTGTAGGCATCCATGTAGATCTTATTTCCTCGGTAATTTATAATCTGAGATCTCTGGTTCATTGGAACGTATTCACTGATTCCTTCTGCAATTTGGTTCACACTGGCTCCAAGAAAGTGTGCAAGACCGGCTGCATTAATAATATTTTCGACATTGTGAAGTCCATACAATTTCGAATTTATTCTCACTATTACACCTTCAAGTGAGATGAGCTCTAATATGATTTTGTCATGAAACTCACTCACCACAACCCGATACCTTCCTATTGGAAATTCAGTTCCCAAAGGGATATGCTTAGCGGATTGAGAATATAACTGTCTCAAAGTCGCTTGTTCCAGATTATAAAATGAATAAGCATTATGATCATCTAAATAATCGAATAATTCCTTTTTAGCTAAAATCACGGATTCAAAATTTCCAAACCCCTCTAGATGAGCTTTGCCAATGCTAGTGATCAATCCAATATCCGGACTTGCGATGGTGCAAAGTCCTGCAATTTCACCCATATGATTGGCACCCATCTCTACAATAGCAAATTCAGTTTCTTCTGAAATCCTCAATAAAGTCAGAGGCAAACCGATATGGTTGTTGAGGTTTCCCAATGTAGCGACAGTTGGCCTGACTCTAGACATGATCGAATAGAGCAACTCCTTTGTTGTAGTTTTTCCATTGGAACCTGTTATTGCAACAACTTTGGCTCGCATCAAATGTCGATGATATGCAGCCAGTTGTTGTAGTGTTAAAAGACTATCATTCACAAGCAGCATTCTTTCGTCTTGGATTAGATCCGGATCTGTAACTACACAATAAGAAGCTCCGGCTGCAAGTGCCTGGCTTGCAAAATCATTGCCGTCAAATCGAGGTCCGGGCAATGCAAAAAACAAACTTGACTGAATGATCTGCCTTGTGTCTGTGGACACTGCAAAATTGCATTCTTTCAACTTCTCGTAAATGGATTTGATGCCATTATCCATATCCTTGTTCTTTATAAAAATACAAATCCCCGAAGCAAGTACTTGTTTCGGGGATTTGATTTGAACTTATTCAAATTATTTCTTATAATTTCTCTTTTCTTTAGGCATTTTGCGTTTGAATTGAAGACCACCTGCATCTTCATTTCCTTCTGGGCCACCGGTTCTTGTCATTGCACATCTAAAACCAAGTGTCCTGTCCGCTTTGTCTTCGTCTTTAAATCGTCTTGCACCCGGAGATAGCCAGAATAATCTGTCTGCCCAACTTCCACCTTTTATTACACGTGACTTATTGCTGATCAAAGAATACTTTCCATAAGCATACTCTATAGCCTCATCATCGTCATCAAAGTAATTTTTCACATCTGCTTTGTTGTAGTTCTCTCTCAATGTCAAAGTGCTATCTCCTACGATCTGATAGCGCAAACTTCCTAAACTATCTTTTTCCACAGGATTACCATTCTCGTCCAATATCAACTCACTGAATTCATTTCCTCTAAAAGGATTTAAATCGTGATTTTCGACGTCGCGGAGTGTAGTTGAAGTCAAGGGTCTGAATACATCTTCTACCCATTCACTTACGTTTCCTGCCATATTGTAAAGACCAAAGTCATTAGGCCAGAAAGTGCGTACCGGCCCTGGAATATGTGCATGGTCATTCAACTTACCGGCCATACCCATATAATCACCACCTGCTTTTTTGAAGTTAGCAAGTATATTTCCCATGTATTTGTCTCTTCTCTTGTAGCGAGCTGTTGACCCATCCCATGGATAGATCCTTCTGTCTGTGATCAGCTCGTCTTTATTCTCTGATTGCTTGCCTTTCAAGGCCAATGCTGCGTATTCCCACTCAGCTTCAGTCGGAAGTCTATATTCAGGTAAGAGGATACCATCTTCAAATCTAACCTGACGCTCACCTCCTGTCTGCAAATCAGGAAGGTTTTTGCGCACATTACCTTGATATTGACCGGCTAGATATGCTTTTGAATTAAAATTGTCAGCATCTACTTGATCCGGGTTAGGATTCAAGACCCCTCTTTCAATCAACACCATTTCATTTACCCGATCTGTTCTCCATTTGCAATAGTCCTTAGATTGCAACCAGTTTACACCTACAACCGGATATTCATCATAGCTTGGAAAACGAAAATAAGTTTCAACAAAAGGTTCGTTATAGGCAAGTTCTTCCCTCCATACCAAGGTATCCGGTAATTCCTTGCGCATCACATCCGGATAAGACTTGTAAACTCTTCCCAGATAATAAATAAACTCACGATAATTGATGTTGGAAACTTCTGTTTCATCCATATAAAAAGATGAAACCGTAACCCGTCTTGGAATATTGTTCCATTCATAAGTCACATCTTCCTCAGTCAAGCCCATGGTAAAAGTTCCTCCTTCAATCAGTACCAGATTTGGACCGGTAGCTTGACCTTCGTAATCAACTTTTTCAAAACCACCCCATTGCTGGTCATTGTATTTCCAGCCTGTGGAGTCTGAGCGATCTGTGTTTTTCTTGCTACAAGAAGTCCCTAGTACCCCTAGTACAAGCAATGCATACGCGAAGAAAACTTTGGTTTTCATTTACCTACTACTTTTTTTAGAAGAACAAAATTAAGAATAATTTATTGTACAAACCACAAATTATTTCTTTAGTAATCAATCAGATTCTTACCCTCAGGCAGTTTTTACCCAAATTCAATATATTATAAATAGTAATATATTTATCTTACTGAATATCAATATTTTTTAAATAAAAAAATAAACGCATGTATAAATGTGCAATGCTTTAAGCCGGGGATTTTACCTGAAAGCATCAAAACAATCGGTTCTAACTTTTGACCGTTGTCGAATGGGAGCTAAATTTATGCCAATTCCGATTTCATGGCTTCCACCTTGTGAAATTCCAAGATCAGATAGCGTATAATCAAAACTGTAACTAAACCTGTAAATACCTTTTTTTAACCCCAACATTGTAATCAAAGCATCTGAGTTTTGTCTCGACTGTCTGTAAAATAGCCCCAACTGCAGGCTGCTGATTTGATAAATTCCCCCTATATTCAATTGCCAAAAAGAAGACTGCAGAGCATAAAGCAGAGTTGGACTAAATACCTGGAGCGTCCTTCCCGCACGGGACAATCTGATGTCACCACCAGTAAGTATAGTCCACCGGACCGGGAGACCATCATTAGGGTTAAGACTCTGATCCAACAAGCTGTTGTCGGGAGTATTGATATGCTTACTGCTTACACCGAGGTAAAATACGGGCGTGTAATACAGTATTCCTGCACCAACATCAATATATGTTCTTCCTTTTTGGCTCGGTTCAAGTTCAGCACTTGGATACGGTGTTCCTCCGGGACTCACCGGGCCATATTCAGGGTCAATCTGATCTCCAAAAATAAAACGGTCCCAATCTAAACTGTAATGTGCCAGCCCAAATTCAAGTCCTCCCTTAATATAATAACCTTTTTTGTAAAGGGGTGCCTGATAACCATACACAGCCGTAGCCTTATAAGATCTCAAAATTCCATCACCTGAATTATCAGCCAATAAATGGGCACCTATACCACTCTTCCACTTTCCAAAAAACTGGTCATAGCTAAATGCAGTGGTCGTATAAGTATTGAAATTGCCTTCAATTGCCGGCCACTGATTGCGGTACTGCAATGAAAATCTTGGAGCCTCATCTAATCCGCAAAACGCAGGATTATTGTGCAATGGAGATAGAAAAAATTGACTAAATACAGGATCTTGAGCATAACTCCCGCTTGCCCAAAAAAACATTAAGCCCAGCAAGAATGGCTTATATTTGTTAAAATTTTGGACAATTGTACTTTCCAAACTTGTATGTCGTTTTGATTTCATTCTCAACGCAGTCACTAACAACAAAAATTTTATTTGGATGAAATATTCTTTGATTTTTACATTTTGGACAGCCGCCTGCACTTTTCTACTTGCCCAGCGATCCTCTTCACTCAAAGGTAATGTGAATTGGAATCAATTTGATAAAAAAGTTCCGAATACAGGAGTATTATCAAACAATAAACTTCTTCATTTTGAAGGTGCAGTATGGAGTTTTCAATATCAAGCGCCACTACTTATACAAGCTCTGGAGTTGGGATCAGCTACAGTTTCAGATATAAACCTGATAGATCTCAATACTAAAATCATAGGACCTTCATCCATCCTACCAACCTTAAAAACGACCAGTTTTTAATACAAGTTACCAACTCCAAATCTGGAAATGAAAAAAACACCTTGGTTGAAATTTTACCTCTCAGATTGCGCAACGGCATGATTGAAGGCTTATTGGATTATGAGCTCTCCTACAATCCAAGCAGTATTGCATTACCGACAACTCCACCACCTCCTTTTACCAAAAATTCTGTGTTAGAAAATGGTTTGATTTATAAAATTGCAATTGATAAAGAAGGAGTGTACAAACTGGACAAAAGTTTCATCCAAAACAACTTGACTCAAGATCTAAGCAGTATCAATCCAAAAAACATCAGAATATTCACGAACGGTGGCGGTATGCTCCCGGAATCTAACTCAGCTCCAAGGGTAGATGATTTGGCGGAGATTGCCATTTTAGTCACTGGCGAAGCTGATGGTGTATTCAACGACCAAGATGCAATTTATTTCTATGGAAAAGGACCACATTCATTTTCTTACACCACAAATGGGGATCTTAATTACAGTAAAAACATATATTCAGATTACGCATATTTTTTCGTAAAATTTGATCAGACCCCGGGTCTCAGAATCAACTCCTTGCCAAGCAACTCAACCGCAGAAAAAGTTTTTAAGCAAAATTTTGTGACTATACACCACCAAAAAGATTTAGTCAACCTTTTAGAGCATGATCCCGGAAATCATGGTTCAGGTCAACGCTGGTTCGGAGAAGAGCTTTCGGGTACCAGAGTTCAAAGTTTCGGCAACGAGTTTACTTTTGACGAAATTCTTTCTGATGAAAACGTTTTCATCCAGGCAGTTGTGGCTGGAAGATGTGCCCAACTCAGCACTTTTGAAATAAAAAGTGGTAATCAAACTATTGGAAGGATCAACACACCTCAAGTCTATTATGGTACAAATAATATCTATGCAAATCCTGGCAGTTTATCTACTTCCTTCAAAAGTCCAAATGACAATTTAACACTGAGTGTAAACTACTTAAATACAAGTGTGGTGTCTGAAGGTTGGTTGGATTATGTACAAGCTTCCGCGTTTACTAATCTAAAATATTTTAACAAACCGCTTTTGATTTCGCATCCTGACCAAGTGAACTTTTATTCAACCGGTTTCAATGTTTTGAGCTCAACCGTGTATCAAGACTTGTGGAATGTAACCGATCCGCTGAATATAAGCGGGATCAAAACCGATCAAATTATCCCCGGAGGTTTCAATTTTCAAGTATTAAATAATCAGGCTCGAGGTCGATATGTTTATTTTGACAGAAATGACATAAATCTGCCTAATCCTAAATTTATTGCAAAACTGGAAAATCAAAATTTGCATGGATTGGAAACTGCTGATATGCTCGTAGTGTATCATAAAAATTTTAAAGATGAGGCGCTGCGATTTGCAAAACATCGAAGCAGTTTTTCAGGGTTGAATGTAGTGACAGTCGATGTCGATCAGGTCGCCAATGAATTTGGTGGAGGAGTGAAAGACCCTTCAGCTTTACGCGATATGTGCAGGATGTTGTACTCTCGAGCTCCCTCAAAATTTAGATATCTTTTGCTATTTGGCGATGGAAGTTATGATTTCCGACATGTAGATACAAGAACAGATGATCAGAATTTTGTTCCTACTTATGAAACTTTAGAGTCATTATCACCTATCATATCTTACCCAAGTGATGACTATTTTGGACTATTGGATGATTCGGAGGGAGAAGGTTTGAGAGGTGGCCTTGAAATATCCATAGGCAGATTTGTTTGCAGGACAAACGCTGAAGCCCAGAATATTGTCGACAAGGTCATCAGTTATGATACAGATCCAAAATGCTTTGAAGAATGGCGCTTGAACATGTGTTTTATGGCAGACGATGAAGATGGAAACATTCATTTGGATCAAGTCGAAGAACTGAGTACATTACTCCAAAAAAGTCACCCTGTTTACAATCAAAGCAAAGTCTATCTCGATGCATACGAACAGATCACGACTCCGGGTGGGGAAAGATATCCTACAGTAACCAAAGCAATCTCAGATGATATGTTTAAAGGGCAGCTCGTATATACCTATCTGGGCCACGGTGGACCAACATCTTTAACTCAAGAGCGAGTCCTTAAATCATCTGATATCATAGACTGGGACAATCAATATAAACTTCCATTGATGATTACTGCCACCTGCACTTTCAATGGATTCGATGATCCATCGATCACAAATGCCGGAGAAGAAGCTATTCACAGTAGAGTAAAAGGTGCAATTGCATTATTTTCAACAGTACGGGCAGTGTATTCAGATGATAATTTCTTGTTGACAAGCTCAGCTTTAAAGCACCTGATTGAACAGCAAAATGGAAGCTATTTGACTTTAGGCGAGACCCTCAGAAAAGCAAAAAATGAGAATTCTTCAACAGGAATTTTAGAAAATTCCAGAAAATTTATGATGTTTGGTGACCCTGCACAAAACCTTGCTTTACCAAAGCATTCACTTGCAGTTACTTCTATCAACGACAAATCCATTTCAGCAGTGCCTGATACTTTCAGCTCCTTGCAAACAGTAAAAGTGAGTGGATATGTAGCTCAGCACAATGGCGACAAATTGGGCAACTTCAATGGAAAATTGTATATAAATATTTTTGACAAACCATCCAAACTGACAACTCGAGGAAACGATAAAGGAAGTTACCCAAGAGATTATTATGTGCAGAAAAACACCATTTTCAAAGGTATCGCAGCGATTAAAAACGGGGATTGGGAATTCAGTTTTATTATTCCAAAAGACATCAATTATTCATTGGGCCAGGGTAAGATGAGTCTTTATGCTACTGACGAAAAAAACACAGATGCTGCTTCCTATTTCGAAGGATTCTACATCGGCGGCACGAGTTCAGATTCACTTGTTGATGATAAGCCACCAGTCGTCCAATTATTTATGAATGATGACAAATTTGTCACCGGAGGAATCACAGATGAAAATCCAAAAATATATTCAAAACTTTCAGACGATACAGGTATCAATATCTCGGGCTCAAGTATCGGTCACGATATTCTGGCTGTGCTTGATCGTGATTCACGAAATCCCATCATCCTTAACTCCTATTTCAAATCAGAACTAAATGAATTTAAGAAAGGAGAAATCCTCTATCCACTCAAAGATCTTTCGCCGGGGACACATACTTTGACTTTGACTGCATGGGATTTGTCTAATAACTTGGGAGAAGCCACTCTAGAATTTCAGGTCAAAAACAGTGAAAATCCAAGTATAGACCATGTTTACAACTTTCCAAATCCTTTCAGCACTCGTACCCAGTTTCAATTTGAAACCAATATTTCCGGATCCGAGCTGGAGGTGCAGATTAGAATCCAGTCCATTTCGGGTAAAGTGGTGCGCACTATTGGACAGAAAATTAAACCTAACGGCTATCGTATAGATAATATCAATTGGGATGGAAAAGATGATTTTGGCAACCCGCTAGCCAATGGTGTTTACTTGTATCGGGTTCATGTCAGCTCCTCTGATCCTTCCGGTTCAGTAAAAAAGAGTTCGGATTATCAAAAATTGCTCATTCTGAGATAATAAAAGAGTCCTGTTTTACATTCTATATACTTCCGCTTCGCAAAGGAGGCTGACTTATAAAATATTAAATTTATTAGTAATATTATTAAATTTGCGCTCAATTATTCGGAATATTATGCAATTCAAATTTTTGTTTTTCGCCCTATTGATTACCTCTACAACATTACACGCTCAGTGGGACCCAACGAAAAAATGTTATATAGATGGCGGAACCAACGACTGCCTTTCCAATACTATCCTCACAGCATTACCATTCCTTCGGATAAGTCCTGATGCTCGTTCCGGAGCAATGGGGGACGCAGGTGTATCTCTCACTGCGGACCCTGCAGCCATGCATCACAATGCTGCTAGATTGGCTTTTGCAGAAGAAGATCTGGGACTCTCCATCACTTATTCTCCCTGGTTAAGAAACCTTGGCATTGATGATATTTTCTTGCTTTACCTGAGTGGTTTTAAGAAGTTAGACGACAATCAGGCTCTAGGTCTTGCTGTAAGATATTTTAGTCTTGGTACGATTGAATTTACCGATGCCAATGGCAATGACCAAGGAACAGGCCGTCCGAATGAGTTTGAGATCAATTTGGGTTATTCCAGAAAATTGTCACCTGTACTCTCGGCCTCATTGTCGGCTAAATTTGTCTATTCAAATCTCGCCACAGGTCAGTTCGTGGGTACTAGTCAAATTAGTGCGGCTCGGTCTTTTGGAGCGGATTTGGGCCTTTTTTACAGAAATAAATTAGGACAAAGCGGCAGAAGAAATTATCTCAATGCAGGACTGGCAATTACCAACGTAGGCTCAAAAGTTACATATGTAAAAGGCGTAGTCAAAGATTTTATTCCTACAAACCTTGCAATTGGTGCTACCTATGAAATGAATTTTGATGACTTTAACTCGCTTTCCATAACAGGAGAAATAAATAAATTGCTGGTGCCTACACCAATCCAACCTTCAGACTCTGCCTACGATGCAAACCATAATTCATACGCAGATTATAGAGAAAAGCCTTTGTTTGAAGGAATACTTGGTTCTTTCAACGATGCTCCGGGTGGATTTACAGAAGAGTTGCAGGAATTGATGTACAATGTTGCTTTGGAGTATTGGTATGATAAACAATTTGCAGTCAGAGCTGGCTATTTTCATGAAAATTCATTGAAAGGAGATAGAAAATATTTGACACTGGGCCTCGGTTTGAAATACAATATATTTGGTATGAATCTTTCATATCTCGTGCCTACAACAAACAATAGAAGTCCCCTGGCAAATACTTTGCGATTCACATTATTTTTTGATTTTACCAATCGAAATAAAAATAAGAGTACTCCTGCTGAAAACTAAATTCAGCACTTCAGGACGATAGATTTTTTGAGGAATTTTATACAGTTTTAATTAAAAAAGGCTCGCATTTCTGCAAGCCTTTGGTAGTGAATTGAATAAGCCGGATTCTGTCTCCGAAAAATCGGTATCCATCATTTATCTGTACTAATCATTACTGACTAGTCTCCATCTGCCTACCCTTCCATCGTTCAAAAGAACCCTCCAGACACAGGCATTCCGAAGAATGAATGGATATACTTGGCATTTCAAAACATGAGGTTTATCCCAGTTTCCAGTTGCCTGCAAACCGTAGGAGCTCTTACCTCCCTTTTTCACCCTTACCCAGAATCTGGGCGGTTATTTTCTGTGACACTAGCTGTCTTCCTCTACCAGGGAAGCCCACCCGTTAGGTGGCATGTTGTCTGCTTTGTCCGGACTTTCCTCCACAAATCATTAAGATCTGCAGCGATAGACTACAATTCACGGGAAAGGTACTAATGATTTTTTAATTCAAATCAAGTCTAACACATTAGATTATTTTTATATGTATAAATCATTATCTTTATGGCCTAATTGGGGCGCTTTTGGTCGGAAAACAAAACATCAGATGGTATGCAGTCTGGGTAGTGGCATTTATTGTTCTACTACTATGCAAAACCTATGAACAGTTTTATGTGAGTTTTGGTCATTCGCATTCTCATCAGGTACATACTTTTGTACAATCCAAAGTATCCGAAATTTATCAAGCAAAAGAAAAATTTCTTTCTGCACTTGACAAATCAAAACACTCCAGTTCTCAGGGCGAAAGTATAAGTCATTGGATCAACCAATTTACGGACCAACATCCTGATACCTACATTCTTGTTTGTGGAGAAGGTAGAATCACATACTGGAACCATGCCGGATCATCGTTTATAAACCATTGGTGTCCTTGTAACAATTCTCAAGCAGGGTTTGAGTTTTATCAAATAGGTTCTCAAAACTTCTTTGCCGTATATCAAAATCTGGAAAGCACTCAGTGCACTGACAGCTGTGTGATCGTTTATGGGCCTATTTTTCAAACTGAGAAGAATCAATCTCCCCTGATTCTCACCAATCAAAAAATAGCAAAAAATCAAGTGCCCATCTTAGATACAAAAAAAGCCGCAGTAGGCTTTCTAAGTCCAAGTGGAGATTATCTAAGTCCAGTTTATGCTAATATCCTTATTATCATTTACCTATTGGTATTACTCTCAATTTATTATCCGTTTCATCACTTTGCAAAATATTTTCTTAACCACAAAAATTACTCTTGGGCATTTCTCACGATCATTTTAGCACTTCTCATTGTACTTTCATTATCACAATGGATAGTCAATCAAAATAGCTTTTACCATTCCATATTGACCAGCACTCAAATTCACACCAACTACTTTCACTACACCTTGTTCGAGTTTATTGTGATCTCAGGCATCATTTTTCATCTAACATATTTTTTTAGTAAATACTACAAAATTGAAGAATTCTACCATTCAAAAAGAAAAATTGATACATATATTATTCCGTTCTTCAATTACTTGGCTACCTTCCTCGCATTTTTGCTTTATACTTCTGTCTATAAGGCCATTTTTGTAAATAGCGGCTTTCATTTTCAACTGGATAACATTGTGATGATGCCTGTTGAAAATTATTTCCTTCTCATCAATCTCCTTTTAGTATTGGTATCTGTGTTCTTGATTGCACACAAGTTATGCATGAGCACTCTTAGCTTTAAACTTGAATTGAATGAGAGATTTCTGGTATTTGCAGCTGCTGCATTAGTGATTGTGCCTATCGCTATGCAAATCAACATTTCAATCAATGTCATTGTATTTGTCCTGGGTTCATCAATTGTCATTTGGCTTTTAGATTATTTTGCTGATGGCTATGAAACAAATATTCTTTGGTTGATAAGTTGGATTATCATCATTTCATTCCTGACTTCCGGTCTGATCTTCCATTACCAAAACGAAAAGAAACGAAATCTTGAAACAGAAATTCTAAGTCACTATAAAGAAGACCTGACAAAAGCAAAAAAAGATACAACTTCTTCCATCAATCCCACAGCCAACCTCATCCAACGAGCTTATTCATCAAAAGTAAATTTATACATTTTTGAAAATCAACTTTTAAATTATGCCACCAACACGAACAAACCGGTATATTCTCAACTTGTGAATCAATTAGGTGAACTCTCTTCAAGACGAGTAATCGCAGAAGGCAAAGACTATATGATCGCCAGACCTCAATCCGATACTATTATTGCTCTGTCACATGATCGAGAGTCTATGCTCAATGCGATTTCACTTTTTTCATATCTGTTTTCTGCTTTAATTTTATTTTGCTACGTAATCAATTTTATTCATCAGAAATATAAATTCATTCCCGAAGGTTTGCAATTTAATCTACCTGACAAACCCTCATTAAAAAACCGAATTCAATTTTATATCATTCTGGGAATCATCATTTCATTTGTGATCATTGCTCTAATTACTGTATTTTTCACAAAGAGATCAGAACGTCAGATTTTGGAGGAATCTCTATTACTTAAAATAAACAACCTGACATTTTATCTTGAAAATTCGATTGCATCACAGAGTTTGTTTGAAGATGCTGAAAGAGTTCTTCAAGGGCAGATAAATCATGCAAACAGCCTGTTGGATTACAGTGTTGAGGTTTATGATAACAAAGGTTACATGATTCAAAACAATGGCAGTTCAAAACCTACTTTAGAAAGAACTAAACTTTTGGACCCAAGATTTTACTTCAACTATCCAAGTGACGTTGCAGATGTTGTAATCACCGAATATGATGACAAGACTCTTGGAAAACGGATCTTAGCTTATAAGAATCTATTCTTCAAAAATCAAAGGATAGGCACGAGCGAAGTTTCAACTACTATCGATGCAGGAAATAATTCTAACAACAGACTTGCCATATTAATTAACACCTTGCTCAATATTTATGTATTTCTATTTTTGATCGCCGCAAGTTTAGCTACAATCCTGGCAAATTCAATTACCTCTCCACTTGAGGTTCTAGGAAATAAAATTAAAGAACTCCGTCTCGGAAAAAGAAACGAAATGCTTGAATGGAAAGCAGAAGATGAAATTGGCGAATTGATACAAACTTATAATCAGATGGTCGATCAGTTGGATGAAAGTGCACATATGCTAGCTAAATCTGAGAGAGACAATGCCTGGAGAGAAATGGCAAAACAAGTGGCTCACGAAATAAAAAATCCATTGACACCGATGAAACTCAGTATCCAGTACCTACAACAAATGATTAAATCCGGGTCGTCGGAAGTGATTCCCATGACAGAAAAAATTAGTCAGAATCTTCTTGAACAGATAGATGGTCTCACACAGATTGCTACTGAGTTTGGAAATTTTGCTAAAATGCCTATAGCTACCAATGAAAAACTTTTGTTGAATGAGGTGGTTTCAAATGTGCATGATTTATTCAGAAAAAGAGAAGACCTAGACATTTATCTTTCAGTAACCATTGATGAACTTTATGCATTCTGCGACAAAAATCAATTGATTCGTGTGCTCAATAACCTCATCAATAATGCAATCCAAGCTATACCTGAAACCAGAAGAGGTAAGATAGAAATCGCCTTAACAAGCAAAGACAAATTTGCGTGCATAAAAGTTAAAGACAATGGCGTTGGAATCCCAGAAGAAATGCAGTCTAAGGTATTCCTTCCGAATTTCACAACCAAATCATCAGGCACCGGGCTTGGGCTTGCAATGTGCCAACAGATAATTGAAGCTGTAAACGGAAAAATTTATTTCAATAGTTTACCAACTCATGGCACTGAGTTTGTTGTTGAACTTCCACTCATGAAATCGTAACCATTGAAAGCTGGGAATACCCCTCTTGAACGAAATTCAACAATTAATTTCATTTAGTGCTTTATAGCATAAAAATAAATTCCCGAAATTAAAGCTTTACCTTTTTGATTTTGATATATGAGACAATCAAAAATTGACACAATGGTTCATAAACTCTAACTGCAATAACATCGCATACTCTACATTATTCGTAGACCCTAAAATGAGAAAAAATCCTGAGCAGGGATAATTCTACTTAGAAATAAATCCTCTGTTTCTCATCAAGGCATCTTTGTTTGGATCTTTTCCTCTGAATTTTCGATAAGCCTCCGATTCTTCCATAGTACCTCCAACGCTGAAAACATAATCCAATAGTCGTTTTGCAACTTCTTTGTCATATGGGCCACCCTTGGCTTCTGTAAAAGCTTCATAAGCATCCGCACTGATTACATCAGACCATAAATAACTGTAATACCCGGCTGAATAACCATCATCGGCAAAAATATGACCGAATTGAGGAGTTCGATGTCTCATCACTATCTCCTTAGGCATTTTTAATGCAGCTAAAGTTTCTTTTTCAAATTTGTCAGGGTCGATAAGCGTATCTCCTGCAAGGTGCAACTTCATATCAATGAGTGCGCTGGCTAAGTATTCCACTGTACCAAAGCCTTGGTTAAATTTGGAAGCAGCCTGAATTTTTTTTAATAATGCTTCCGGCATCGGTTCTCCTGTTTTATAATGTATGGCAAATTTTTGTAGTACTTCAGGAGTAGACAACCATCTTTCTAAAATTTGCGAAGGAAATTCTACATAGTCTGTAGCAACATTAGTTCCGGATAAGCTCGGATAATTTACTTGTGAACACAATCCATGCAGAGCATGACCAAACTCATGAAACAAGGTCTCAGCATCATCCCAAGAAATTAAAATTGGTTCGTTTGCTTGTCCCTTAATGAAATTACAATTATTAGAAACAATTGTCGAAATATCTCCGTTGAGTTTCTCTTGTTCTCGGTATGCTGTCATCCAGGCGCCTGATCTCTTACCTTGTCTTGCATAAGGATCAAAATACCAAAGCCCTACGTGCTTGCCACTTGTTTTATTGGTCACCTCGAATACCCTAACATCAGATTGAAAAACAGGAATACCATCTATTTGCTTAAAAGACAAATCAAATAACTCTCCAGCTACATAAAACATTCCTTCTCTTAATTTCTCTAACTGCAGGTATTGCTTGATTTCATTTTGGTCAAGATCATACTTTGCCTTTCTTACTTTTTCAGCATAATACCTGTAGTCCCATGGTTCAATCTTAATTTTATCACCATTTTTGTCGGCAATAGCTTGCATGTCTTTAACTTCTTCTTTGACACGGTTGACTGCCGGAGTCCATACGGATTCGAGCAAAGCCATAGCACGTTCCGGCGTTTGAGCCATTTTATCTGCGAGGCGAAGGTGAGCATGAGTTTTGTATCCAAGTAATTTTGCTCTTTCAGCTCTAAGATGAAGGATTTCCGGAATGATTTTGTTATTATCATTGGCATCTCCATTGTCACCTCTGTTTACAAACATTGTCCACACTTTTTCTCTTAGAGCTCTGTTATTTGCAAAGGTTAGGAAAGGCTCCACAGCTGACCTTGTATTAGCAATTATCCAATTCCCTTTTTTATTTTTTGACTCAGCGAGCTGTGCTGCCGCAGCTTTTAAATTCTCAGGCAGTCCGTCCAGATCCTTTTCGTTTGTGATTAACTGAAATTTGTCCGATTCATCTGCCAGTTGATTTTGACTAAATTGAGTAAACAGCCCTGCAAGTTTTTGATTGATTTCTGCAACTCTTACTTTAGAATTTTCATCAAGTTTAGCTCCTGCCAATGTAAAAGTCGTATAATACCTCCACAATAATCTTTTCTGTTCATCGGTGAGTTGTATTGATTTTGCATTGTTATTTACCTCTTCAATCTTTGCAAACAAGGCTTTATTTTGGATAATGGAATCATTGAACGAGGCAAATCTTGGTTCCATCAGAGTTTGTATTGAATCCATTTCAGGATTAGACATATTGCTTGTCCAGATATAATAAATTGCCTGAACCCTTTTCAATGTTTGTCCTGTTTTCTCTAATGCTAAAATTGTATTTTCAAAACTAGCAGCTTGTGGATTATCGATAATCGCTTGAATCTCTTTTCTTTTTCATCCATTCCGGACTCCAACGCCGATACGAAATCACTGATAACTACTTTATCAAAAGGCGGTACTCCTCCATAAGGTCCCTGCCAAACCTGAGACATCGCCAGCGTATTCACTTGTTTCGACTGAGTTGCTTGTGAAGATTGATCATTGGTTTTATTGTTTTGCTTGCAGCTAATGGCAATCACTGAAATTAAAATGATACCTAAAAAAAGCTTCTTCATTTATTTGCATTTTGTGTAAAAAGAGATATTAATTTACTTTGTAAACTGAGTTTATTTCAAGAAGAAAAAAAATAAAACTGATGGTTTAATTTTTTTCATTGCTTCGCA
The DNA here is from genome assembly GCA_016710235.1 of Saprospiraceae bacterium. Classification (NCBI taxonomy): domain Bacteria; kingdom Pseudomonadati; phylum Bacteroidota; class Saprospiria; order Saprospirales; family Saprospiraceae; species Saprospiraceae bacterium. The sequence goes on along the minus strand of JADJLG010000001.1, from coordinate 2,376,627 downwards.
AAATTATATAAACCGGTAGGGAAAATATGAAATTATTGAATATTGAAAAATTAATAAATGTCTATAATTATAGTGCTTTCATTTAACGATCAATATTCAATCATTAGAATTCCTAGGAAGATACATTCTCCAGAGCCTTCTTCATGGTCACACCAATATTTGCGGGAGAAGCTACTACATGAATACCACATTCACTCATGATCTTCATTTTTGCTTCAGCAGTATCCTGTGCTCCACCAATGATGGCACCTGCGTGACCCATTTTTCTTCCTTTTGGGGCAGTTTGTCCTGCTATAAATCCAACCACAGGTTTGTTTCCATATTCTTTTATCCAAAGTGCAGCTTCAGTCTCCATACTACCACCAATCTCACCGATCATTACAATTCCATCTGTCTCGAAATCAGCCATAAGCATTTGGACGGCTTCCAAAGTAGTTGTACCAGGTATAGGATCTCCTCCTATTCCAATACATGTGGATTGTCCCATTCCAGCTTTGGTAACTTGATCGACAGCTTCATATGTAAGAGTTCCTGATCTTGAAACAATTCCAATACGGCCTTTTCTGTGAATAAACCCGGGCATGATGCCCACTTTTGCTTCATCCGGCGTAATAACACCAGGACAATTCGGTCCTATTAACCTGCATGGATACTTACTGATGTAATCTTTCACCTTGATCATGTCTTGGACAGGTACTCCTTCAGTGATGCAGATGATCACTGTGATACCTGCTTCAGCAGCCTCCATAATGGCATCTGCGGCAAATGCCGGTGGAACAAAGATTAATGAAGTATCGGCACCGACTTGATCAACCGCCTCTTTAACAGTGTTAAACACAGGTCGGTCAAGATGAGTTTGTCCACCCTTACCGGGAGTTACACCTCCTACAACCTGAGTACCGTACTGAATCATTTGCTCAGCATGAAATGTACCCTCTTTTCCTGTGAATCCTTGTACAATGATTTTTGAATTCTTGTTTACTAAAACGCTCATACCTTTCGATCAGTTAATTTTTCTTTTGTTTTTCGATGACAAAAACATCTTCGTCTTTTCTTGACATCAAATACCTTTCGCGTGCAAATTTCTCAAAATTTTTCTCAATATCCAGTTTGTCTTTCTTTGCATCTTCTGTGAGCTCAAGGTATTTTGCTTTTTCTCTCTCAAGCTTTCGCACAGACTTTTGTAATTTGTATTGGGTAGAAAAATTATACTTATCAAAAAAGCCCAGATAAATCACGAAAGTGATCACAGCAAGCAAAATTTTATGTCGCCATAGGTAAACAAATATTTCGAACCCCTTGGCAGTTTTCGTAGTTTTCATTTTGTGAGTTCTTAATAATGAGGCAAATATACATGATAATTACTTATTAAGTATATTTTTACCGGCATAACTTGCCTGACTTCCCAGTTCTTCTTCTATTCTCAGTAACTGATTGTATTTGGCAATTCTGTCACTTCTGGAAGCAGATCCCGTTTTGATTTGACCTGTGTTGAGCGCAACAGCTAGATCAGCTATGGTTGTATCTTCTGTTTCACCCGACCGATGGCTCATTACTGTAGAATAGCGATTTCTTTGGGCGAGTTGTACGGCGTCGATGGTTTCAGTCAAAGTACCTATTTGGTTTACTTTTACCAATAAAGAATTAGCACATTTTTCTGCTATTCCTTTACGCAACCTATCGGTATTGGTCACAAATAAATCATCACCCACAAGTTGGATTTTATCACCCAGCGTTGCTGTCAGCTCCTTCCAACCTGACCAGTCATCTTCTGCTAAGCCATCTTCAATGGAGAATATAGGATACTGTTTTACCCAAGAAGACCACAAGTCGATCATAGCTGAAGTGCTAAGATCCTTTGAGCCTGACTTATGAAACTTATAAATTCCTTTCTTGGGTTCAAACATCTCTGTAACCGCAGCATCCATAGCAAGGAAAATATCTTTACCGGCTTTATAACCAGCCTTTAGAATAGCTGTCAATATTATCTCAATTGCTTCTTCATTGGATTTGAGCTCAGGTGCAAAACCTCCTTCATCCCCAACATTTGTAGAATATGACTTTGACTTGAGTACAGTCTTTAAATGTTGGAAAACTTCAACTCCCATCCTCAATCCTTCGGCAAAACTTTCTGCGCCAACAGGCATGATCATAAATTCCTGAAAGTCCAATTTATTATCTGCATGCATTCCACCGTTGATGATATTCATCATGGGCACCGGCAAAAGGTGTGCATTTGTTCCTCCAATGTATCGAAATAATGACAGTTCAGAATATTTCGCTGCAGCTTTCGCAGCTGCAAGGGAGACAGAAAGCAAAGCATTGGCCCCGAGGTTCCCTTTATTTTTCGTTCCGTCAGCTTCAATAATTGTTTCATCTATCAATCTCTGATCTGTTACATCCATACCGATAAGTAACTCTGATAAATCATCATTGACATGATCTACTGCCTTCATTACTCCTTTCCCTAAAAAATAAGATTTGTCACCATCTCGCAGTTCAACGGCCTCATGTTTGCCAGTTGAAGCCCCAGAAGGCACTATTGCTCTGCCGCGAATTCCATTCTCCAAAATAATGTCAGCTTCAACAGTTGGAAAACCGCGGCTGTCTAAAACTTGTCTCGCCAATACATCGACAATAATGCTCATTCCACTTATTTTTAATTGTTAGATCCTGAATCTATGCTTTGAAAAAACTGCTTGAACAAATATCTGGAATCATGCGGACCAGGTCCTGCTTCTGGATGGTATTGTATCCCAAAAACAGGCAATGTGATATGCCTGATGCCTTCCACTGTATCATCATTTAGATTACGATGAGTCACCATTAGTTCAGTTCGAGATTGGAGGGCGGCGTTATCTACTGCAAAACCATGATTTTGGCTCGAGATTTCACCCAAGCCGGTTTCAAGATTTAATACGGGATGATTAACCCCATGGTGCCCGTGATGCATTTTATAGGTATTTACGCCAAAAGCAAGTGATAGAATTTGATGTCCTAAGCAGATTCCGAAAATTGGTTTTTTGGTAGAAATCAATTGCTTTGTCAATTCAATGGCGTATGACATCGGTGCTGGGTCGCCGGGTCCGTTTGATAAAAAAAATGCGTCAGGCTGCCAATTTTGCAATTCATCAAAACTACTCTTTGCGGGAAACACTCTTATAGTTAAAGGGAATGCTGCCAGTTGCTCGAGTATACTTTTTTTAATTCCGAAGTCAAGTACTGCTAATTTTTTTGATCCATCCACGATTCTATAGTCATAAAACTGATTCGTTGTTACCTGACTGGCTAACTCTAGACCCGACATATTTGGCACATCATTCAGTCTATGCTTCAATACATCAATGTCAAGTATCTCTGAAGAGATAACAGCGTTCATAAGGCCATTCTGCCTAATATGAGATACCAATTTACGGGTATCAATGTCACTTATTCCGACTATGTGGTTGGTTTCAAGATATTCTTGAAGGGAAGAGTTTGCTAATGGTCTGCTTGGAAAACTTGAAAAATTCCTACACACTAATCCATTAATGTATACCTTAGAAGATTCATTATCCTGCTCAAAAGCTCCATAATTACCTATATGTACGTTGGACATCACCATTATCTGTCCGAAGTAACTTGGATCAGTAAAGATTTCCTGGTAACCCGTCATACCCGTATTGAAACAGATTTCACCCCCGGTTGTGCCAATGGCTCCACAAGATTTTCCACTAAATAAGGTTCCATCTTGAAGTAGGAGTAAAGCAGGCTTATTTTCTTCACGATTCATGCAATCGGATTATATATAAATAACGCAAATATATGAATAACGGATGTGCACGCTTTCAGATTATCTCAATTTTTAAGCTTGAATTTCTAATAGGTATCATATTGACTGATCAATCCGGAATTATTCAAAATTCGACTTGATAGGGTAAAAAAAAAAGCGGCACTTGGCCGCTTTTTTATAATTATGCATTTGATTCTTCAGTTTCCTTAGTTTCAGGAGCATTACTTTCGTTATTTGCTCCATCTTCTGTCTTTTTAGTCTTGCTACGTCTGGTTTTACGCTTAGAAGCTTGTTTCACTTCAGATGCTTTTGACGCAGATACCATGGTGCTGTTGAAATCGACGAATTCAATCATAGCCATCTCTGCCCCATCTCCTTTTCTAAAGCCTGTACGGATCACTCTCGTATATCCTCCAGGTCTAGCAGCAATTTTCTCTGCTACTGCACCGAATAACTCTTCGATTGAATCTTTACTTTGAAGATAGGAGAAAACTGTCCTACGCGAATGTGTAGAATTGGTTTTGGCTTTAGTTGCCAGAGGTTCTATGTATTGTCTAAGCGCTTTTGCTTTAGCAAGCGTCGTTGTAATTCTTTTGTTTTTGATCAATGCCGCAGCCAAGTTGCGAAGTAAGGCTACGCGATGTCCCTTTTTTCTGCTGAGGTGATTGAATTTCTTACCATGTCTCATGCCTGAGAATTTTTTATTTACTTACAATTATTCTTCGTCCAGTTTATACTTGCTCAGGTCCATCCCGAAACTGAGTGATTTACTTTGCAGTAACTCTTCTATTTCGACCAAAGATTTCTTACCGAAGTTACGGAACTTCAATAGTTCGTCTTTGTCATACTTTACCATTTCACCAAGTGAATTGATCTTTGCCGCTTTAAGACAGTTATATGCTCTCACAGAAAGGTCCAGATCCTCCAAAGGTGTCTTGAGCAATTTGCGCATGTGTAACACATGTTCATCCACGATTGTGTCTTCTTTACGCACTGCATCTTCAAAGGTGATGTTTTCATCAGTTATCAATAAAAGATGTTGGATCATTATACGAGATGCTTCTTTTACGGCTTCTTCCGGATGGATTGTACCATCTGTTTGAATAGTAAGGTTAAGTTTTTCGTAGTCTGTCTTTTGACCCACACGCGTATTTGCAATGGAATACGATACATTTTTGATCGGAGTATAAATTGAATCTACCGGTATTACACCGATGGGCAATTCTTTACTCACGTTTTCATCAGCAGGCACGTAACCTCGGCCCTTTGTAATCGTAAGTTCTATCTCAAGATTAACAAAAGGTTCCATGTGACAAATGACCTGATCAGGGTTTGTCACTTGAAAAATATTTGTGTTTGCTTCAATTTCGCCAGCTTTAAAACTGTCTTTTCCGCTGAGCGAAAGATAAATTTTCTGCTCTTTGATATCTTCACTGAAGTTTCGTGGTTTTAACCTTACCTTTTTAAGATTTAAAATGATTTCCACTACATCTTCGATAACACCTTTGATGGTAGAGAATTCATGATCCACGCCTGCGATACGCACATATGATATCGCATAGCCTTCCAGAGAAGACAAAAGGATCCTTCTGAGTGAGTTTCCAATAGTTTGTCCGAATCCCGGCTCTAGTGGTTTGAACTCAAAGGAGCCTTCAAAATCATTTGATTTTTGAAGAATGATTTTTTCCGGCTTCTGAAAGTTAAGAATACTCATAACTAATGGTGATAATTTGTAAAGAACAAGATTATTTTGAATACAATTCGACGATCAACTGCTCATTGATCACTTCAGGAATTTGATCACGCGAAGGGTATTGTAAAAATTTACCTTCCATCTTATCTGCGTTCCATTCTACCCATGGGAATTTTCTCACATCAGATTTTTGCGCAACTTGATGATGAATATGATCCATAGATTGGGACTTGCCGCGTACTGCAATCACGTCTCCTGGAAGTAATCTATAAGAAGGAATATTTACAACACGTCCGTTGACAGTGATGTGTCTGTGTGAAACTAACTGTCGTGATCCCTTTCTTGTAGCGGAAATTCCAAGGCGATAGACTGTGTTGTCCAATCTTGCCTCAAGGTATTGAAGCAAATTTTCACCTGTTACTCCACCCTTCTTATGGGCATCATGAAAGATATTTCGGAACTGTCTTTCTAAAACTCCGTATGTATATTTAGCCTTCTGCTTTTCAACAAGCTGAACAGCATAATCGGACTTTTGTTTTTTCTTTCGAGACGGCCCATGCTGTCCCGGTGGGTATTTTTTGCGTTCAAATGATTTGTCATATCCGATAAGGGATTGACCAAATGCTCGAGATTTTTTTGTAACTGGACCAGTATATCTTGCCATAATCTGCTTGTCGTAATAATGGAAAATTAAACTCTTCTGTGTTTCGGCGGCCTACAGCCATTGTGAGGAATTGGAGTTAAGTCGGTGATTTTCATAATCTTTATGCCGGAACTGTCTATCGCACGAATTGCTGCTTCTTTTCCGGAACCGGGTCCTTTGACATAAACTTCTGCGGTTTTCATTCCTGCTTCAAATGCAACAGCAGCAGCATCATTAGCTGCCATTTGGGCTGCATAGGGAGTATTCTTTTTGGAACCTCTGAATCCAGATTTTCCGGCAGAACCCCATGAAATTACTTCACCGGCGCGGTTACACAATGAAACAATAATGTTGTTGAATGAAGCTTGTATATATGCAAAGCCTTCTGAATCAACTTTAACTTTCCTCTTTTTTGCTTTTTTACCTTTTGCCATAATATATTTATTGCGGGAAGCAGTAGATTACTTCGTAACTTTTTTCTTGTTTGCCACTGTTTTTCTCTTTCCTTTACGGGTACGTGCGTTGGTCTTTGTCTGCTGACCTCTCACAGGAAGACCTTTTCTATGCCGAATACCTCTGTAACAGGCAATATCCATCAATCGTTTGATGCTGAGTTGAACCTCAGAACGCAACTCTCCTTCTACTTTATAATCGTCCTGAATAGCCTTTTGTATGGACTGAATCTGATCATTAGACCAGTCTTGAACACGGATATTGTGATCAATTTTGAGGTCCTCTAATATTTTGGCTGAAGTCGCTCTTCCTATGCCATAAATGTAAGTAAGGCCTATGAGGCCCCTCTTGGATTTTGGTAAATCAATTCCTGCTATACGCGCCATACCTTATGAGTTTATCCCTGACGTTGTTTAAACTTTGGATTCTTTTTATTGATAATATACAGCTTGCCCTTACGACGAACAAACTTGCAATCTGCGGTTCTTTTCTTTACTGATGTACGAACTTTCATACCTTTTGACTTTATCTATACCTAAAAGTGATCCTTCCTCTTGTTAGATCATATGGACTCATTTCTACAGCCACTTTATCTCCCGGTAAAATTCGAATATAATTCATCCTCATTTTTCCTGAAATGGTGGCTATGATTAAATGATCATTTTGTAATCTGACCCTAAACATTGCGTTGGAAAGAGCTTCTTCAATCGTTCCATCCTGTTGGATTAGGTTCTTTTTGGCCATTTTACAAAATTCGGAGTGCAAATATCGCACTTTTTCTTTAGACTGCGTACAAATTAGTATTATTTTTAACTTTTTCTTCTATTTTTGAATGATCCGACAGTAATATTGCGCCTTCTTTACCCACAGCAATAGTATGCTCATAATGTGCTGAAGGTTTACGATCGGCGGTAACTACTGTCCAACCGTCTTTCAAATGTTTGACATTCTTAGTCCCGAGATTGATCATCGGCTCAATAGCAAGTGTCATACCTTGCTTCAATAGCACTCCTCGGCCTGATTTCCCAAAATTTGGGACTTCAGGAGGCTCATGCAACGATCTTCCAATACCGTGGCCCACCAACTCTCTCACCACTCCAAACTGATGCTTTTGCTCTGCATGATATTGGACCGCATAACTGATATCTCCGATGCGATTACCTTCTTTGGCTGCAGCAATTCCCAAATAGAGGCATTCTTGAGTAACTTTCATCAATCTGACAATGTCATCATTGGGTTGGCCCAAGACAAATGTATATGCCGAATCACCATGAAATCCATTAAAGAAAACTCCACAATCCACAGATATGATATCGCCTTCTTTGAAAGGCTGATCGTTGGGGATGCCATGGACGACCTCCTCATTCTTTGAAATACAAAGTGTAGCAGGAAATCCATTATAACCTAAAAATGAAGGTTTCGCTCCTTGGGAGCGGATAAACTCATATGCTTGAACATCTAATTGTTTTCCGGTAATACCCGGCTTCAATAAGGACGCCATCAATGCAAGCGTTTCGCTGACCAATAAACTGCTTGCTTTAATTTTCTGAAGTTCCTCCTCAGTTTTGAGGTATATCATTGCGCTGGTATTCTATCCTATTGAAGGTCCGATACCTCCGGTGCTTGTCCTACCTTCAATTCTTCCAGATTTCACTAATCCATCATACTTTTTCATCAAAAGATAGGATTCTATCTGAGCCAAAGTATCTAGTACCACACCTACTAAGATCAGCACCGAGGAACCTCCAAAGAACCTGGCGAAATTGGAATTGACACCAAATAACACCGCAATTGCAGGAATAATGGTTACAAAACCTAGAAAAATAGATCCAGGTAATGTAATGCGTGTAGTGGTCGTATCGATGTATTCTTCAGTATCTTCACCTGGCTTTATTCCAGGGACAAATGCATTATTTCTCTTGAGATACTCTGCATAGTTTTGTGGATTAACGATCAAGGCTGTATAAATATAAGTAAACACTACAACCAATACAAATGTCAGCAAATTGTGCCAGAAACCATATGGGTCGGTCAATTCTCTCAATACTCCAGTCGATCCGAATGCAGGGTCTCCACTTAAATATTGGACTGCTGTCAATGGCAGGAAAGTAATTGCCTGAGCGAAAATAATTGGCATTACACCGGCAGCATTAACCTTCAGTGGAATATAATCACGATCTGTATTGATTGGCATAGATCCAGCTCCACGGCCTACCATCCTCTTTGCAAATTGTATCGGAATTTTTCGAACACCCTGAACGATCAATATTGAAATTATTATAATCAGGAAAAGAATCACCAATTCAAATATAAACAATATCAGTCCATTATTGGCAAGCTGGGATTGAAGTTCGAATGCAAATGCACCCGGCAACCTTGAAATGATACCGATCATAATTATCATTGATGTACCATTACCAATACCTCTGTCAGTAATTCTTTCTCCTAACCACATACAGAATATCGTACCAGTTGCGAGGATGATACTATTCGCAAACCAAAACGTAAAACCGCTCATATCCGGATTTACAACACCGAGAGAGTGAATATAAGTCAGATAACCACCACCTTGAACAAGTGTAATTAAAACGGTAAGTAATCGTGTAATTTGATTGAGTTTTCGTCTTCCGCTCTCGCCTTCTTTCTGTTGTAATCTTTGGAAATATGGCACCGCAAATCCAAGAAGTTGCACGATGATAGATGCCGTAATGTATGGCATAATACCCAAGGCAAAAACGGACGCCTGATCAAATGCACCACCTGTGTACGTGTTGATCAAACCAAATAAACTATTTGCACTGTTAGATTTGTTCTTGAGCGCTTCAGCATTCACTCCCGGCAATACGATAAATGAACCCAATCTGAAGACTAAAAGCAATAAAAGCGTGTAAACAATTTTATCACGCAATTCTTTTATACTCCAAATATGCTGCAGCGTTTCAATAAATTTTTTCATTTATACTTGTTTTGGTTGCGTCATTACTTTTTGGTTCACTTTATTCAACTGACCTGTGAGAATGACTGCAGTGTAGAAAATCAAACAATTTCTAGAGTTCCGCCGCTTGCTTTTACTTTTTCGCCGGCAGATGCTGTTGCTTTATTTGCTTTGATGTGGATTGAAGAACTCAACTCACCTCGGCCTAATATTTTAATTTGGTCATTCTTACCAACTAAACGATACTTACGCAAAGTTTCATGGTCAAATGTTGAAAGCCCATGTTTAGTCGCAAGGTCTTGGATTTGATCCAAGTTAAATGTAACATATTCTTTGGTAGAAATATTCTTAAAACCTATTTTAGGCAATCGTCTTTGCAAAGGCGTTTGACCCCCTTCAAAATTCTTAGTAGATTTTGCACCTGAACGGGCTTTCATTCCTTTGTGACCTTTTGTCGCAGTACCACCATGACCGGATCCTTCGCCTCGAGCGATTCTTTTGCGTTTCTTGATTGCGCCTTTAGCTGGTCTTAGATTATGTAATTCCATAATAGTTTAGATCTTTTCTATTGTTAAAAGATGCCTTAATTTGTCTGTCATGCCTTTAATTTGTGGAGTAAACTCCAATTCCACTGAGTCATGAACATTTCTTAATCCCAAAGCTTGCATTGTCAATTTCTGGCGTTCATTTGCTTTGATGACACTCTTGACCTGGGTAATTTTAACTTTTGCCATATTCTAAATTTAATATCAGCCTTCGAATACTTTTGAGACTTCAATTTTGCGGGTTTTTGCAATCACATGAGGACTTCTAATCCGAGTCAATGCATCCAACGTTGCTTTCACCACATTATGAGGATTTGATGAGCCGTGTGATTTCGCCAATACATTGTGAACGCCTGCCATTTCCAAAACAGCTCTCATGGCACCACCTGCAATAACTCCTGTTCCATCCGCTGCCGGCTTGATCAACACTCTACCAGCACCATACTTCCCCTTCTGCTCATGTGAGATAGTTCCTTTGTACACGGGTACTTTGATCAGATTTTTCTTAGCGTCTTCAACTGCTTTACTGATTGCATCTGAAACTTCTCTTGCTTTTCCCAGTCCATGTCCTACTACACCTTTTCCATCGCCTACAACTACCAAAGCTGAAAAGCTAAAAGTCCGTCCCCCTTTAGTCACTTTTGCCACACGATTGAGAACTACAAGTTTGTCCTTCAGTTCTGAATCACTGGCATTTACTCTGACTACATGTGATTTTGCCATATTATTGTTTAGTCTTTATTAAAATTTTAAGCCTCCTTCACGTGCACCATCAGCGATAGCTTTGATCCTGCCATGATATAAAAACCCGTTACGGTCAAAAACCACATCTTCCAAATTCAAATCTTTCGCTTTTTTAGCTATGATGAGACCTACTTGTTTTGCCTGTTCGATTTTGGTTACTCCATTGACTGACTTATCCAATGAGGTGGCATGACACAAAGTCTTGCCCGCAGCATCGTCGATGATTTGGCAATAAACTGATTTATTGCTTCTAAAAACCGACAACCTTGGTCTGGAAGCTGTTCCTTCTAACCGTTTGCGTATGCGATATTTAACCTTTAATCTTTTTTCAGCTTTTCCTGTTGTGCCCATGTCACAAAATTTTTATTGTTTATTTACCTGCTGTTTTTCCTGCTTTTCTACGGATCACTTCTCCGCTAAACTTGATACCCTTACCTTTAAATGGTTCAGGTGGTTTCATACCCCTGATTTTAGCACAAATTTGACCCAGTAACTGGTTATCATTTCCAGAGAGAATAATCTTCGGATTCTGTCCTTTTTCCGTGACAGTCTCCAATTTCAATTCATCCGGGATAGCAAACATAATAGGGTGAGAATAACCGACTGACATTTCCAAAAGATTTCCGGTGTTGGCTACACGATAACCTACACCCACTAGTTCCAATTCTTTACGAAAACCGGTGCTTACACCTGTCACCATGTTGGCTACTAAGGCTCTTGTCAATCCATGCAAAGCTCTATGTCTTTTTTGATCAGTTGGTCGCAAAATATTTATTGCTCCATCCTCGACCTTAATTTCCATGTCCGGATCGATATTTTGGATAGCTGATCCACGAGGGCCTTTTATAGTAACTTTAGACTTAGCTACAGTTACTTCAACACCTTTTGGCAATTCGATGCCTTTTTTTCCAATTCTTGACATTGCTAGAATTATTTAATAAACAAAACACAAAACTTCTCCACCTACATTCTCTCTTCTCGCTTCTTTGTCTGTCATAATTCCTTTAGAAGTAGACACAATTGCTATACCAAGACCATTGATTACTTTTGGAATCTCTGACACTCCTCTATAGAATCTGCGACCTGGTTTGCTAATTCGCTCCAGAGATTTAATTGAGGGCAACTTTGTAATGGGATCGTATTTCAATGCAATTTTGATAACACCTTGCTTGTTATCGGTATCATCAAATTTATACTTGAGGATATATCCATTATTGTACAGAATTTCTGTAATTTTTTTCTTTTCATTAGATGCAGGAATATCAACTACGCGGTGACCTGCTTGTTGAGCATTTCTGACGCGTGTCAGAAAATCTGCTATTGGATCTGTTACTGCCATTTTCTTTGCTTTTAAAATATCTGTTTGCTTACCAGCTCGCTTTTGTTACTCCCGGAATTTTCCCATCCAACGCCATCAATCTGAAAACGTATCGGGAAACACCAAACCTTCTGATATATCCTTTAGGTCTCCCTGTAAGTTGGCATCTATTTTTTAATCTCACACGAGAACTATTTTTTGGAAGTTTATCCAGTGCATCCCAATCTCCTTCCTTTTTCAATTTAGCGCGAAGGTCCTGGTATTTTTCAACCATTCTTTCACGTTTTGTCTGGCGGGCTATGATAGATTTTTTTGACATCTGATCAGTTCTTTTGATTTTTGAATGGTAATCCTAATTCTTTCAACAAAGAGAATGCTTCTCCGTCTGTATTAGCGGTAGTCACGAATGTGATATCCATTCCCGATATTTTATTAATTTTGTCTAAGTCTATTTCAGGGAAAATAATTTGTTCAGTGATTCCCAGAGTATAATTTCCTCTACCGTCAAAACTATTGTCACTTATTCCTCGAAAGTCACGTACTCGTGGGAGTGCCACAGTGATCAGACGATCCAAAAACTCATACATTCTTTCACCTCTAAGAGTTACTTTAACACCGATGGGCATGTTTTCTCTTAATTTGAAGTTGGAGATCGCCTTTCGCGACATTGTCTGCACAGGCTTTTGTCCAGTTATGAGGCTGATTTCTCCTGCAGCTACGTCCACCAATTTTTTATCTTGTGTGGCTTTACCAACACCTTGATTTACTGTAATCTTAAGCAGTTTTGGCACCTGCATGATGGACTTGTATTTGTACTCGTCCATGAGTGCTTGCATGACATTTTGCTTGTAATGCTCTTTTAACCTCGGTATATAGCTCATCACTTAATAATTTCTCCTGATTGTTTAGAAATGCGGACTTTCTTGCCTTTGTCCATTTTGTAACCTACACGAGTCGGCTTTTGAGATTTAGGATCTAAAAGTGCAAGGTTTGAAATGTGAAGAGGTGCTTCCATTTCTACAATGCCTCCCGGGTTATTATTAGCCGGCTTCACGTGTTTTTTAATAATATTGACACCGCTCACTATAGCTCTATTTTGTGCGGATATGATAAGGTTTACAGTACCTTTTTTGCCTTTGTGCGATCCGGCAATGACTTGTACCTGGTCGCCTTTTTTAATTTTGATCTTTATCATTTTACTCGCTTAAAGCACTTCTGGTGCAAGTGAAACAATTCTCATATAATCTTTTTCACGGAGTTCTCTGGCTACAGGTCCAAAAATCCTCGTGCCTCTTGGCTCGTCAGATGCTGAAAGGAGTACAACTGCGTTGTCGTCAAAACGAATATAAGATCCGTCTTTTCTTCTGATTTCCTTTTTTGTGCGTACAATAACTGCCTTAGAAACAGATCCTTTTTTTACACCTCCTGGAGTTGCAGATTTTACGGATACGACTATTTTGTCTCCTACCGAAGCATATCTCCTGGCAGTACCTCCCAATACTCTGATACAGAGTACTTCCTTGGCACCTGAATTATCTGCTACTTTTAATCTTGATTCTTGCTGGATCATTTGATTTGGATTTTAAAGCTTATTCGCCTTTTTTCAAAATTTCAACTAATCTCCATGATTTATTTTTGCTCAATGGGCGAGTCTCCATAATACGGACCAAATCGCCAATATTGCATTCATTTTTTTCGTCATGGGCAAAGTACTTCTTTGACTTTTTGACATACTTACCATACTTGGGATGCAGCAAACTTTTTTCTACCGTAACCGCAATAGTTTTTTCCATTTTATTGCTAGTCACGACTCCAGTTTTTTGCTTGCGAAGATTTCTTTCCATTTCGGATATTTTATTGATATAGAAGTATTTTAATTTGCCAATTCGCGTTTTCTGATTTCTGTTTGGATCATAGCAATCTCCCTACGTAACTGATTGAGTTCGTTAGGATTTTGCAAGCCTTTGATGGCATGATCTAATTTTTTTTGGTGCAGACTTTTCTGTGCCATATGTAAATCTGTCTTCAATGTCTCTGAAGCCAGTTTTGCGATTTCGCTATATTTTTTTAATCCCATAATTCAAATGGTTTATTAATTGACAAGACTTTGGAATTCTCTACGAACGACAACTTTTGTCAATATTGGCAATTTCTGTGCTGCCAATGCAAAAGCTTCAACTGCCGTTTTATAAGGTACACCTTCCATTTCAAACATAATCACACCAGCTTTAATTACAGCCACATAATGGTCTAGGGCACCTTTACCTTTACCCATACGCACCTCTGCCGGCTTCGCTGTAATTGGTTTATCTGGGAATATACGTATCCAAACATTTCCTTCCCTTTTCATGTGCCTGGTCATCGCGACCCTGGCTGCCTCGATCTGGCGGTTCGTCAGTCTTCCTGAATCCACTGCCTTGAGCCCGAAAGTTCCAAAAGCTATCGTACTCCCGCGGTGTGCGAGACCTTTATTTCTGCCTTTTTGTTGCTTTCTGTATTTTAAGCGCTTGGGCTGTAACATAATTCAATTTTTTATTTTTCGCAAAAGAGTCGCAAAATTACAAATTTTTTTTCAATGGGCTTATCTCCTTCTGTCTCTGTTTTCTCTACCTTCTCTACCATCTCTGCCAGCACCATCTCTACGTGGAGAATCATAACCGCCTCGTTTTGGTTTTATGTCTTTCTTTGCCACACCCACCAGAGGAGATAAATCTCTCTTCGTGAAGACTTCACCTTTACAAAGCCAAACTTTGATTCCTATTTTACCATAAACTGTAAGGGCTTCTTTGATACAGTAGTCTATATCGGCCCTGAATGTATGGAGAGGAATTCTCCCTTCCTTGTATTCCTCGGAACGCGCCATTTCAGCACCATTCAATCGTCCGGATATCCTCACTTTTATACCTTCCGCACCAGCTCTCATTGTAGATTGTATTGCCATCTTGATAGCTCGTCGGTAATTTATTCTTGATTCAATCTGCTTTGCAATGGATTCGCCAACTATCGCAGCATCCAATTCGGGCTTTCTGATCTCCAATATATTGATCTGTACTTCCTGCGCAGAAAGTTTTTTAAGTTCTTCCTTAATTCTATCAACTTCAGTCCCACCTTTTCCAATGATAATACCTGGTCGAGAAGTTTGGATCGACACGGTGATTCTCTTGAGCGTACGCTCAATCACAATTCGAGCTACTCCACCTTTTGGAATTCTGGCTGTTAGGTAATTTCGGATTTTTTCATCCTCAACTACTTTTTGTGCCATGTTTTTGCCTCCAAACCAGTTAGACTCCCATCCTCTGATGATGCCTAAACGATTACCTATTGGATTTGCCTTTTGACCCATTTTTTCTGATTATAGATTGTTTGCGGATGTTTTTTGATCAGTACCTACTACTATAGTCACGTGGTTTCTACGCTTACGTATGCGGTGTGCCCTACCATGAGGTGCAGGTTGAAATCTCTTGATTACCGTGCCACCATCAACAAAAGCCGTTTTGACGATAAGATTTGCTTCTTCAGCCTGTCCTTCACCGTGTTTTTGCTCCCAATTGTTGATAGCAGAAAGAAGCAATTTCTCCAACCAACCAGAGGCTTCCTTCTTTGTGAATTTTAATATATGTAAGGCATGATTCACTTTCTTGCCTCTGATTAGGTCCACTACCAATCTCATCTTTCGAGGAGACATAGGACAATTTCTTAGTTTAGCTACTGCTTCCATGTAATTAGCTTAGTGGTTTAACGATTTCCTGAATGGCCTTTGAATGTTCGTGTAGGTGAAAACTCTCCGAGCTTGTGCCCTACCATGTTTTCAGTGACGTAAACAGGAATGTGGATTTTGCCGTTGTGAACAGCTATCGTTTCTCCTACCATGTCCGGTATGATCATTGATGAGCGGCTCCAAGTTTTGATCACCGTCTTACGGGTAGATTCTTTGGCTTTTTGGACCTTTGCCAACAGTTTGTGATGAACGTAAGGGCCTTTTTTAATTGATCTTGCCATTGTATTTTATCTTACTTGTTGGTGAGATTACTTGTTAGATGATTTTCTCTTCGAGATAATTAAACTGTCAGAATGTTTTTTAGGCGATCTGGTTTTGTAACCTTTTGCATAAACACCAGTTCTTGACATTGGGTGACCTCCGGATGAGCGCCCTTCACCTCCACCCATTGGGTGATCCACCGGATTCATGGCAACTCCTCGGTTGCGTGGTTTGAAACCCATCCAACGGTATCTACCGGCTTTGCCGATTGATTCCAAAGAATGATCCGGATTTGAAGTTGAGCCAATTGTAGCTCGGCAACTTGCCAGAATTCTTCGGATTTCGCCAGATGGCATTTTGATTACCGCAAACCTATCCTCTTTTCCCATCATTACAGCAGAAGTTCCAGCACTACGCACGAGTGCAGCTCCCTGTTGTGGATGAAGCTCAATAGAGTGGATATTGGCTCCCAAAGGAATTTCAGCGAGTGGGAGCGAATTGCCGATTTCGGGAGCAGAACCGGGTCCTGAAACGACTTCAGTACCGACTTTGAGTCCCTGAGGAGCTATAATATACCTTTTCTCCCCATCTATATAATTCAACAATGCAATGAATGCCGTACGATTTGGATCATACTCGATAGACACAACTTTTGCTTTTATCCCATCTTTGTTTCTATTGAAGTCAATAATGCGATATTGTTTCTTATGTCCGCCACCTCTATAACGTGTTGTTCTTCTACCTTGGTTATTACGACCACCTGTTGAAGACTTACTGCTCAGAAGTGATTTCTCGGGGCAGTTGCAAGTGATCTCTTCAAAAGTATTCGCTACTCTAAAACGAGTACCAGGTGTGATGGGGTTTAATTTTTTAACAGGCATGATTCACTGATTAATTTTCACCAAAAATATTGATTGACTCACCGGCTGCAAGGGTCACCATCGCTTTTTTACGAGCAGATGTCTGACCACGATAAACGCCTTTTTTAGAACTGCGCACTTTCGATTTTCCCGGTTTGATGGAGGTATTAACTGACTCCACGTTTACACTATAGGCAGCCTCTATGGCTTTTTTGATTTCAACTTTATTTGCCTTTTTCTCCACAAAAAAAGTATACGTGTTTCTGTCTTTTGACAGATTTTCTGCTTTTTCCGTGATGACCGGTTTTATGATAATATTCTTCTCCATCTGAATTATAATTAACTAAGTGTAGAGATAAGTTTCTCGACGCTGGATTCTGTAAGTACCAATTTTTTTGTATTCAGCAATTCATAGGTATTTAAATCTTTTGCAACCTGAATGCTGCTCCCTGGAATATTGCGTGAAGACAAATATGCATTTTCATTGTACTCAGGTGTTACAAAAAGAGATTTCATATCATCCAGCTTTAAGCTTTTGACTATCGAACTAAAATCTTTAGTCTTAGGTTCATTGAACTTCAAATCCTCTATGACGATGATATTATTTGCAGACGCCAATTGGGACAATGCGGATATTCTTGCCAAAGCCTTCACCTTCTTGTTTAGCTTTTGTGAATAATCCCTTGGGTGTGGTCCAAATATACGTCCACCACCTTTAAACATCGGGTTTTTCAACGATCCTGCACGAGCACCACCTGTACCCTTTTGTCTTTTGATCTTCCGTGTAGATCTTGCGACTTCATTTCGCTCTTTAGAGTCATGCGTGCCTTGTCGTTGATTCGCGAGATATTCCTTTACCGCTAAATAAAGTACATGCTCGTTAGGTTCTACACCAAAGATTGCCTCCGGAAGATTCACTGATCTCCCTGTGCTTGTACCGTTGAGGTTTAATACTTCTAATTGCATTTTACCTTATTTTTTTTCGATGACAACAAATGATCCTTTATGACCAGGAATAGCTCCTTTGATCAGAATAAGATTCTTCTCCGGAAGGATTTTCGCTACTTTCAAATTTTTTATTTTTACCTGAGTATTGCCATGTTGACCAGCCATTCTCAAACCTTTCACTACTTTGGAAGGATAAGATGAAGCTCCAATGGAACCTGGCGCTCTCAGTCTGTTGTGCTGACCGTGAGTAGAATTTTGAACCCCGCCAAAACCATGTCGCTTGATCACACCTTGAAAACCCTTTCCTTTGCTCATGCCAAAAGCGTGTACTGTGTCGCCTTCTTTGAACACGTCATCAATGCTTACCGCTTCACCCAAGGATTTATTGATCGTTGAATCTCTAAACTCAAGAGATTTTCGCTTTGGTGTCGTGTTTGCGCCACTGAAATGACCTGTTATGGCCTTATTTGCATTTTTTGGCTTTGCCTCACCGTAGGAGAGCTGAAGCGCAGAATAGCCATCAGACTCTGTGGATTTTACCTGAGTGACGATATTGGGAGATGCCTCCACAACTGTACAAGCTATGTACTTGCCGTCTGCTGAGTAGATACTTGTCATACCTACTTTTGTACCTATAATTCCGTTCACTATACGAAAGTTTTATAGTTAAATTCTCGCCTGCACCTGACAGTAGAGAAAAAATAATTTTATTGCATGATGAATTAAGACAACTTCACCTGAATGTCCACACCACTGGGGAGTTCAAGTTTTGACAAAGCGTCAACCGTCTTCGGTGATGGAGTATAAATCTCAATCAACCTCTTGTGGGTCCTTAATTGGAACTGCTCACGAGCTTTCTTATTTACGTGCGGAGACCGCAATACCGTAAATATTTCTTTCTCAGTTGGCAGCGGAATCGGACCAGCAACTACTGCACCGCTGTTGCGGACAGTTTTGACGATTTTCTCCGTACTCTTGTCTACAAGATTGTGGTCATAAGAGCGAAGTTTAATCCGAATTTTTTGATTCATGCCTTTATTTCAATTTGATAATTAATTTCTTTATTTTGACTTTGCAATCACGTCATCTGCGATATTCTTAGGTACCGGAGAGTAATGTGAAAACTCCATTGTAGAGCTTGCGCGTCCACTCGTAATGGTACGAAGTTGAGTCACATATCCAAACATTTCAGAAAGAGGAACATCCGCTTGAATCGCAACCGCACCACCCATTCTGGTTTCTTGTCCCTTTGGCAATCCCCTTCGTCTGTTGAGGTCGCCAATTACGGGTCCAACATACTCTTCCGGTGTGATCACTTCGAGTTTCATGATCGGTTCAAGAATTTGCGGTCCTGTTTTAGGAGCAGCTTCCCTGAAACCATCTTTTGCACAAAGCTCAAATGCTTGTGGCTTAGAGTCAACAGGGTGCATAGATCCATCAAAAACACGAATTTTCATGTTCTCAATATTGTAACCTGCCAATACCCCTTGGTTCATCATGGATTCAAATCCTTTGGTAATCGCCGGCAAATAAGATTTGTCAATCGAACCTCCAAATATATCCCAGACAAACTGCATTCTGGTTTTACCTGATTTAAACTCTTCACTTTCAAGGAAAGATTCATCAGCAGGACCAATTTCAAACGCCATATCGGCGAATAATCCCGATCCACCGGTTTGTTTTTTCAATCTTTCTCTATGCTCTATCGTTTTTGTCAATGCTTCCTTATAGTTCACCTGAGGTGCACCTTGGTTGCATTCAACATTAAATTCACGCTTTAATCTGTCAATCAATATCTCCAAATGTAACTCACCCATTCCACTAATGATGGTTTGACCTGTATTTTCGTCAGTCATCACTCTGAATGTTGGATCTTCTTCCGCCAATTTGGCTAAAGACATACCGAGTTTGTCTTGATCTTTTTGAGTTTTAGGCTCAATCGCGATACTGATTACTGGCTCCGGGAAAACCATCGCTTCAAGAATGATTGGTTTTGTTTCGTCGCAGAGTGTATCACCGGTCTTTATATCTTTAAATCCAACTGCCGCAGCAATATCTCCTGCTTCTATATAATCAATTGCCTTTCGGTCGTTAGCGTGCATCAAAAATAATCTGGAGATTCTTTCTTTCTCCATGGACAATTTATCTTTCTCTGAACGCACTTTGAGCACATAAGAACCTGCATCCAATCGTCCGGAATAAACTCGTAAGAACACTAGTCTACCAACGTATGGGTCAGTAGCTACTTTGAAAGCTAATGCTGAAAACGGCTCATCAACACTAGAGCTTCTGATCACTTCCTGGTCTGTCTTAGGGTCGGTTCCTTTTACTGCTTCACCGTCCAATGGTGAAGGAAGGAAAGCGCAAACAGCATCCAGTACAGCTTGAACACCTTTATTTTTAAAGGCAGATCCACACATCATCGGTACGAATTTCATATCGCACACAGCGGCTCGAATTGCCTTGATCATTTCTTCTTCAGTAATGCTGTCAGGATTATCAAAAAACTTCATCATCAGATCATCATCATACTCAGCTATATTCTCTATGAGTTTTTGACGATATTCCTGAACAGTATCTTTTAGATCATCCGGAATTGGAATCTCAGTGTAGGTCATTCCTTTGGATTCTTCGTCCCAAATCATGGCCTTATTGGTAATCAGATCCACAACACCTTTGAAATGCTCTTCTGCACCGATAGGTACTTGTAGTGGTACAGCGTTGGAACCCAGCATTTTCTTCACTTGATTGACAACCATGAAGAAATCTGCACCTTGGCGATCCATTTTATTTACAAATCCCAATCGCGGGACTTTGTAGTTGTCAGCTAATCTCCAGTTTGTCTCTGACTGAGGTTCAACACCGTCAACGGCACTGAACAAAAACACCAAGCCGTCCAAAACTCTAAGAGACCTATTCACTTCAACGGTAAAGTCGACGTGACCGGGTGTATCAATGATATTTACTGTATATGATGTATCCTTCCAATTCCAATTGGTTTGGGTAGCCGCAGAAGTAATTGTGATACCTCTTTCTTGTTCTTGTGCCATCCAGTCCATGGTAGCAGCTCCATCGTGAACTTCTCCGATCTTATGAGTAAGTCCAGTGTAATAAAGGATACGCTCTGTGGTAGTGGTTTTGCCTGCATCAATGTGAGCCGCAATTCCTATATTTCTTAAAAAATTTAAATCTTTTGCCATTGTTCTATTTTCTCTAGCCTGTACCCTGATTACGCTCTAAAATGTGCAAAAGCGCGGTTAGATTCCGCCATTTTGTGTGTATCTTCTTTTTTCTTTACTGCAGCGCCTTCTCCTTT
The DNA here is from genome assembly GCA_016710235.1 of Saprospiraceae bacterium. Classification (NCBI taxonomy): domain Bacteria; kingdom Pseudomonadati; phylum Bacteroidota; class Saprospiria; order Saprospirales; family Saprospiraceae; species Saprospiraceae bacterium. The sequence continues at coordinate 2,355,421 of JADJLG010000001.1, read as the reverse complement.
AGAAGCTGAAATAATTTCGCTGGCCAGTTTATCGGCCATACCTTTACCGGCACGTGCCCGTGAATATCTGATCAACCATTTAATACCAATTGACAACTTGCGCTCAGGTCTCATTTCCATTGGAATCTGGAATGTTGCTCCACCAATTCTTTTTGGACGAACTTCAATATGAGGCATGACATTGCTTAATGCTCTCTTCCAAACTTCATGAGGATTTTCTGACAACTTAGTCTCAACTTGATCCATAGCGTCATAAAATATCTTATAAGCAGTTGATTTTTTCCCTTGCCACAACATATTATTGATAAACTGTGTGACCATGGTATCTGAGTACCTAGGATCCGGTTCAAGTATTCTCTTTTTTGGTTTATGCTTCCTCATGACTTTACAATACTACTTGATATCTATCTATTATTTTTTAGGTCTTTTAGAGCCATATTTAGAACGGCTTTTTTTACGATTATTCACTCCTGCTGTGTCCAGCGCACCTCTTACAATAGTGTATCGAACTCCTGGTAGATCTTTCACACGACCGCCTCTAACTAATACGATAGAGTGTTCTTGCAAATTATGTCCTTCGCCGGGGATATAACAAATTACCTCAATTCCATTAGTCAATCTCACTTTAGCTACTTTGCGTAAAGCGGAATTTGGTTTCTTGGGAGTGGTGGTATAGACACGAGTACAAACACCTCTTTTTTGAGGATTAGACTGTAGCGCCCTGGATTTACTTTTGTAAACCACTTTTTCTCTTCCAACCCGGATTAACTGGTTAATAGTAGGCATAATTTACTTATCGCTTAAAAATCAAATTACTATATCTTACACGTTTTCAACCTTTTATGATATACCTATCCCAAAAGGAATCGCAAAGGTACAGTCTTTTCGCAATATTGACAAACCCCTCTTTACTTTTTTATTATATTTATTCAAATTAACAAGATGTTTAGACAAAGCAGGAGTATATCTTCGCTTTAAAAAAGAAAACATGGATTTTATGCTTAGGAAAGCTACAATAGCAGATGCCTCTAACATCTTTGAATTGGTATATGAGCTTGCGGTTTATGAAAATGAACCTGAATCGATGATCACCCAGATTGCGGATTTTGAAATAGCCCTTACCTCAGGACAAATAGAAGCCTTCATCGTCGAGAAGGATGGAGTTACTGCGGGAATGTGTTTATATTTTGATTATTTCAGTACCTGGAAAGGGCGGACCTTATACCTAGAGGACTTTATTGTCAGACCTCAATTCCGCAGGCTTGGCATTGGAAAGCTTTTGTTTGAGTCCTTTCTAGATGAAGCTAGAAATCGCAAGTGCAAACTAGTAAAATGGCAAGTTCTTGATTGGAATGAACTAGCCAAGTCATTTTATCTAAAATATCGATGCCAGATCAGTTCAGAATGGGAAAATTGCATCATGGAGCTGTAAAATAAAAAAAGGGCGAGTGAATACCCGCCCTTTTTTTATTTGGTTAATTTCCCTAAGTCTATTGTTTTTCAAATGTTCTTACACCTAAGCCCCATTGGCATAAAGCAGCGCCTGTATGCCCTGAAGATGCACTCGCACTTGGAAATTCAAATATTTTCCATTTTAGCGTCAAAGGACTCGTTGCAGTAATCTTTGGTGGATAACTTGCACTATACTCAGAACTTTTCAAGCCATTTGGTGCATTATCAGCAACTAACATTAATCCGCCCCCACATGGATTTGTTTGGTTTGGAAATCTCAACTCATCACCTCCTGTACTAGACTTGTGATTGTAAAGCAAATAAGGAAATGCTGGAACTCCAGCCCCTCCAGGATTATCAATTACGTAAACACCATCAAATACCTTTTTGATTTCGATCAAAAATCCATTAGCAGTCCTTTTATATGTACCAGCAAGATCCGTAGGACCAGGGTCCGAGATTGGACCGGCAATAACTATATTAGAACTTAATACTGCTTTAAAGTTGGATTTGTTGAATTTTTCAAATGAAATAGTGTAACCTCCCACATCTACTGTGTCTGGCCAAAATACGATATCACTTTTTAATATTTTAATTGTATCCATACCAGTTTTACCACCATAACCACCTTCAAATCCAACTGTGGAATCAACAGCAATAGCAACTACATCTGGGATGTCGTTAATGATATTTGAATTGCCCTTTCCATAAACATAACTTGCTTCAACAAACTGTTCTATTATTATTGGAATTGATGTAGTTTGAGGGTAAGAAGCTACAAAGTCATCGTTCTTACATGCATATAATAGTGGAAGAATACAAATCCCTAAAATATACAATTTTTTTATAAAATAATTTTTTTTCATGTTCATTTAATTTATTTGTCCCAAAATACCTTGTCTAATAATGTATGTTGTCCTGGAAAATTGGAATTCAATGCTTGTTCATTCTCAGGATAAAATAATATACTAGGGAAATTTGAGCCTCCCAATACATTTGAAGTTGGGACAATAAATATCCCTCCTGATGAAGCAAAAATGGGAGATGAACTATTATCAACTCTTCTTGTCTCGATCCAAGACTCAACAGGTTGGAGATTATTCATGCAAATCCACTTTTGCAATGCTATTGATTTAATTGGAGATCCAGCATTGAATGCACCCAAATTTGTAAGATAAGTCTTTAATTCGTTCGTATCAAGCCCCATGTAGTTAAAGCTTTCAGCTACGCCATTGTCATAATATGTAGCAGCAGAACCGCCAATACTACCCTTTGCAGCAGCTTCAGCCAGAAGAAGGTTCGTCTCCCAACTACTTGCCAATATGACAGGAATCTCTGGGCCAAAAACGTTACCGCCAGTCGCCAAGCGAGCACCATGTGGTCTTGAATAGTCTGCTGTACTAGGTGCATTTTGGATATCACCTTGTTTCAAACCTAAATGACCAGCTGAACCAGGATTATAAAATGCATCAATCCTTGGATCCTCATTTGCTTGCAAATAACTCAATGCAGTTAACGAAGCAATATAAAAATTTCCGAGAGAGGTACTTTTAGCATCTTGCCAGAATGGGTTTGAAGCTAAAGATCCACCAGGGTAAGAAATTTTGGCCATCTCACTATTTGAAGTGATCAAAGGACGAGCTGCAACAGCAGCTAGTTTGGCTTTGCCTGCATCACCCAATCTTGTATAAAGACGAAGTAAAATGGTATTAGCAAATTTCTCCCATAAAGTTAAATCTCCACCATAAATCAAATCCCCTGAAACATGGTCTCCTGCAGTAGCAGAAGCTATCGTGGCCCGTCCTGCTTCAATTAACTTTTCTACTTCAGGATAAACAATTGATGCAGCATCATCATACTTTGGATTGAACACTGAACCATCTGTAATATCACCATTTAATGCGTCAAGCACAGGAATATTCCCAAATAAATCCGCACAAATCATATAATTATGGCCAATTAAAATTTGAGCAATACCCTTGTAGGCTGGATTTGAACTGCTGAGTAATGGTTTTAAATTACTACTACTTCTGTACAAATCTCTAAATACCTGATTAGCATCAGCAGCAGACATTGTGTTCTTGTCCCAATCGCCAAGTGCTACGCCCGGGCCACCAGTATTATATTGGCACCAAACATTCATTTGAGAAAACAGACGATCTCCAATGGCATTGCCTATATATAATTGCCCAGAGCTGAGCTGAAGATTATTTTGGGTCAAAGTAGATCTATTTGGATCTTCATTGACGTCGAAGTATTTATCGCAACTGGAAAAAAATACCAAGACACTAAATATCGTAAATAATTTTATTAATGATTTCATTTAATTAACTTTTAATTTATTGAATTAAAATTTCAATCTTATTTCGGCTCCATAACTTCTAAACGAAGGAGTAGTTGTTGTTTCAATACCAACAGCATCTGATGCTCCACCAACACCTCCAACTTCTGGATCAGCAAAAGTATTTTCAGATGGCAACCAATACTTCAAATTTCTTCCAAAGATTGAAATTATTGCAGACTTAAATCCAGTGTTGCTTAGGCATCCTTTTGCAGAAAGTTCATATGAAAGACTCAATTCTCTTAATTTGAGATAAGATGCATCTAACAAAAATGCAGATGCAGGTAGTCCTTTGAAATATGCATATGCTTGTGTATTTGCTTTATTAGCATCTCCATTTTCATCGACGCTATTCGGAATAACGAATTCTTTTCTGTCGTTCAAAGTTGTAGTACTAGCTGTTCCATTGAACTCTGTGGATAATTTTGTTCCAGAAAAGAAAAGTCCTCCCTGTCGTTTGTCAAATATAACATTTAGTGCCAGATTTTTGAATTTCAGTTCAGTTCCAAAATTCATTAAATAATCTGCTTGATAAGAACCTAAGTATTCAAGAGTATTGCTTTGTTTTGGATTACCAGTTCCATCAACCACTAATCTACCTTCATTATACACGTATGTTGTTCCTTTGAAGGTACCGAATGGTTTTCCTTCTGCAGCAACTAAATTCAAAGATCCATGCCCAGCAAAATGAACTAAGCCAGCATAAATATTCAATTCATCAGTTTCATCTTCGTTCTCCAAAATTGTTTTTACAACATTATCATTTTTAGAGAAATTGACAAATAAATCCCAATTAAAATTCTTAGTCTTTATTGGCTTAGCTTTTAAACTCAACTCATGCCCTTTGTTCTGCATTCTTCCAATGTTGGAAGGAATCACAGAAAAACCAGAGGACCATGGGATATTTACGTCAACAATCTGATTTTTTGAATCTATGATATAATAAGTGTATTCCAAAGACAGTCTGTCTTTTATTAATCCTATATCAATTCCAACCTCAGTTGTCAATGATAATTCAGGCTTTAAATCAGGATTTCCGATGAAATTAGATTTGTTTGCACCAGCTCCATCACCAAAAGGGAATCTAACGCGGTAATCGTCGCCATAGTCAAGTATAATTGGGTTAAGGTTATAATATGTATTCAACCTATACTTTGGAGCATCTTTTCCAGCTGTTCCAATGCTTCCTCTTAATTTCAAATATGAAACGATATTATCATTCCAATTGCTCAAATTAGATGGAACAAATGATAAACCTACCCCTTGATAGAAGAATCCTCTTTTACCTTTTGGCAAAGTGGAAGACCAGTCTTTTCTAGCACTATACTCCGCAAAAACAAAATTTTTGAAACCTAAATACGCATTCGCGTACATTCCAAAAAGTCTATATTTTGAAGAAGTATTTGTAGAAATGGAACCTTGTACGCCATTTGTCAAATGATAAAATTCAGGAATAACTAATCCGCCAACTGTAGCTCCTGTTACTTCTCTATAATTTTCTTCAATCGAATTCAAACCAATTGTTGGAGACAAACTCCAACTTTCGTTTATTTTCCAATTGTAATTCGCCTTTAAATCATAGATTAGGTCGATTCGAGTTTCGTTTTTCTCTTTATAACCGCCTAGACTATAATTTTCTCTTGGACTACCAAAATCAGATAATTCACCATCTGACCAAGATAACGCCCTTTCATAAGTGAACTTAGGAATATTTTCCTGAATTGAACCAGTACTTACATTTGTACTCACTTGACCCAAAATATTCAAATCTTTTGCGACAGCATATTTTGCTGAAATTGAAGAAATAATATTATCTACATTATTCAGTAATTTTTGCTGATCAAGGATGAAATATGGATTTATTGAGTATTGTCCATAAAAGCCTCTAAAATCATGGTAAGGGCTATTGTAATCTCTCAGTTCTTCGAATGGAATATTAGATGGTGTTTGTAAAGCGAAAGAATATGCTGGAGTTCCACTTGAATAACCAAACGGGTAACCTCCTTCAGTAGCTCCTCTTTGTTTTACTTTAACATAATTTAATGAGAATCCAGTTGAGAATTTCTTAGAGAAGTTTGATCCAACGTTTATCAGGAAACTATTTTTCTTTAGATTAGTAAATGGTACGATTCCATCAACATTGAAATTTGTATAAGAAACCAAATAGTTAAATTTATCAGTTGCACCATCAATTCCAACATTTATCCTTTTAGTACTTCCTATATCAAAGAAATTTCTCAAATTATTTTTGACTGAGCTGTATGGCCTAACCAATTGTTCATATTTTCCATTTTTTAATGGAAGTAAATTTCCATCCTCATCAGCAGGCTGAGCTGTCCAAGGAATAAGTCTACCATCGAAAGGGGCACCCCATGCAAAATTTTCTCCCATAAAAATGTTTATTCCACCACCACAGCCACCGCAGCTTTGATAACCAGAACCAAACTGTTGTTGCTGTTTCATGATCAAATAAACATTGTCACTGCTGTAAGATGTACTCAGACTTACATTTGGTCTACCGAGGTCATTTGATTTTCCTTTTTTAGTAGTAATCAGGATTACTCCAGACCCTCCCCTTGATCCATACAAAGAAGTGGCAGAAGGTCCTTTAAGAATAGTCACTGACTCTACGTCATCAGGATTCAAATCATTAGCTCTATTACCGAAGTCAACATAGTTGTCTCTATCTCCATCTTTACCTACCCCACCACCTCCTGATGCTGTAGAGTTGTTGATAGGTACGCCATCGACAACGATTAATGCATTATTGCCTTGAGTTAAAGACGTTTCGCCTCTCAAAACAATCCTGGTAGAAGCGCCCGTTGCTCCTGAAGCTTGATTAATCTTTACTCCGGCTGTCTTGCCTTGCAAAGAATTAAGGACAGATTTACTTGTTGTAGTGTTTAATTCATCGGAGGATACAGTTTGATTCGCATAAGGGACATCACTTTTATTCCTTTTAACACCTAAAGCACTCACTACAGTCTCAGCTAATAGAATTCCTTCTTCTAAGCTTCCATCTGCAATATTGCTGGCTCCTAGCGCCAATTCTTGATTTGTGTAGCCAGTATAACTCACAACCAAAGCTGTCGTTCCTTCTGGAACTGAAAGCATATAACGTCCGTCAATGTCTGTGACTGTTCCAACTGTAGTACCCTTGGCCACTACATTTGCTCCGATGACGGGATCACCTTTTTTGTCAGTGATCGTTCCTTTTATCACCCGTTGTGCATGCGCTGTTAACGCAAAAAACAAGAGCGAAAAGAAAATCAGAAAACTTCTCTTCATAATGGGTTAGTTTTTGTTTAAAAATTTAAATGACCGCAATTTATGTGGTTTTCTAATATTGATGCCAAATTTATTTACAAAAAATTAAGATAAATTTAAACAAAAAATAATATTAAAAAATCATATAATGTGTAACCTGTTAATTTTAAATACTTTAGCTTTGTAGCTCCCATAAGTACCTCTGAATCGAATTTTCTAGGCCTATATAGATGGCATCGCAAACTAATGCATGACCTATGCTGACTTCCAACAAACCTGGCACATTCCTTCGGAAATAGCTCAAATTTCTGAGATTGAGGTCGTGGCCTGCATTTATGCCCAAACCTTGAGCCTGGCATCTCTGTGCGGTAAGCTTGTAAGCTTCTACTGCCATGCCCGGATTGTTGTCAAACCTTGCCGCATAAGGACCTGTATAGAGCTCTACTCGATCTACTCCTACTTTTCTGGCCCAATCAACTGCCTTAGGATCTGCATCAATGAATAGGGAAGTTCGAATGCCCGCACTTTTGAAAGCTGCCAATACATCTGCAAGAAAATTGAAATACTCCTTTATATCCCAACCGTGGTCTGAAGTCAAGGCTCCTGGAGGATCAGGGACCAAAGTCACCTGTTCCGGTTTTGTTTTGACTACCAAGTCCACAAATTCTGAGGAAGGATATCCCTCAATATTGAATTCGGTACTTACAATTTTTTTCAAAGAAGATATGTCACTTTTTCGAACGTGGCGCTCGTCTGGCCGAGGATGGACGGTGATCCCCTGGGCTCCAAATCTTTCACAGTCTCTTGCTACTTGAGACAAATCGGGTAGATTTGCACCTCGAGAGTTTCTTATCAGTGCAATTTTATTGATATTTACGCTCAATCTTGGATTCATCTTTTCCATTATGCAAAAAAAAGCTGCTGTAAACTTACTACAATTTGCGTTGCTTCTCTTCAGCGGTATCTTGTTTTCGAACAGTATGACCATGTTGATTCTATATTTTAATCAAAAAATATCTTGGTCTGACTTCGGTAGCTCTGTCGATCCCACAAATCTTATGACTGGTCCACAACTGATTATTGCTCAGATTTCCGGTCAGATATTTGGACTTTTGTTACCTGCATTTCTTGTCACCATCAATAAAAGTTTGATCCGAAGTGAACTTTCTCCTCGATTATTCAAACTTGATAGCTTTTATTGGATCCTGGCTTTTATGATTTGTTTTCTTCCTTCTGTCGCTTACAGTGCAGTTGTCAATCAATCTATTCCACTTCCTGAATGGGCTACCAGCACAGAAGATAAACTTGCTGAATTGTTGGAAAAAATGTTAAAAATGGATTCATTTTCAGATTATCTGGTAATGATGATCACAGCAGCTGTGCTTCCAGCAGTCGCCGAAGAATGGGTGTTCAGGGGAATACTTCAAAATCAATTGAAACATTTGTTCAAAAGCCAGATTTCTGCTTGGTTAGTGAGTTCAATTGTTTTTGGAGTAATACATATGCAAATGGAAGGAGTGCTTCCAAGAATCCTATTGGGTCTTCTCCTCGGATTGGTTTATTGGAAAACTCAATGCATCTGGAATTCGATCCTTTTACATTTTTTATTTAATGGCGTTCAAATTACTGCGGTATATTTATTAGGTGAAACAAATATTGAATCAAACGCTTTTCAATCGGCAGATCTTGTCAAGTTTCTTCAAATAGGAGCAATGACCTTATTCAGTTTGGTTCCTTTATTTTTTATAAGTAAAAAATTAGGGTGGATTTCTACACCAAAGACATCGTAATATGCTTAAAAGAAGTATAACCGGATTTATTCTGGCTGCCGTGATGATCATTGCAATATATGGGCATTGGATCAGCGCTCTTATTCTCTTCTTAGTAATTTTGATCTTTTCTTCAATCGAATGGTCCCAAAATTTCATATCAACTGAACTAAAACGGACAAGGTTTTATTTTTTATGTGCGAGTTTGCTCACTGGAATTCTCTTGATTTTGATCACATCTCATTTGATTGGGCATCCTGAGATGAGTACTATTTTTTTTCTTGGGATTTTTGCTTCTACTATACTCTATTATTTTATTGATTTCACTTTCAGGGCTGATCCAAATCAAAAAAAAGTTCTTGAATGGCAAGCTGGTGTCTTATATATTGGAATGCCACTGATTATAGGGATCATGTTGTTGGTGTCTAATTTCTATGTGAACAGGAAAATATTATTAGGAATGATTGCAATCAATTGGGCAAGTGATGTATTCGCTTATATAGGAGGCAGGTTGATTGGTAAAACAGCTTTGGCTCCTGCAATTTCACCAAAAAAGACTGTGGAAGGATTTATTTCAGGTGGATTGGCAGCAATATTAGTTGGATTTTTGCTCAATACTTATTTTTATTCTGAAAAAATGGACATGCTTCCATCCATCTTCTTCAGCATTGGAATTTGGGTAGCGGGAACAGCAGGTGATTTGTTTGAATCCAGGTTGAAGCGCATCATTGGCATTAAAGATAGTGGGAACTTATTGCCCGGTCATGGTGGATTCTTGGACAGATTTGATAGTTTCTTTTTCATTATACCGATAGGAACAATTATCTATATATTCTTTAAAATGTATTACCAATAAAATAATATGAATATTCACAAAGAAGGAAAAATTTATTTGATTTTTAGTTTACTGATATATGCAGTGCTTATGCTGTTGTGGTATTTTTTAGGATTACCCGGAATTAGTTGGGCATGTATATTTTTTGGGGTTATCTTTTTTTTAGTTCTCAATTTTTTTCGAAATCCTGAAAGAGGCATTTCTCAACCAGACAAATTTAAAGTATTTGCCCCAGCAGATGGTAAAATTGTTGTGATTGAAAAAGTGTTTGAACCAGAATTTCTCCAAAAAGAATGTATCCAGGTTTCAATTTTTATGAATCCGCTGAATGTACATGTCAACCGGTATCCGATAGGAGGAAAAGTATCCTATTCTCGGTACCATCCAGGTAAATATTTAGTAGCCTGGGATCCAAAATCTTCAACTGAAAATGAAAGAACAACAGTGGGCATCGATTCTGATGCCGGCCCAGTAATCCTTATGAGGCAGATAGCAGGTGCTTTGGCGAGAAGAATAGTCTGCTATTCAAAAGAAGGAGAGATTGCTGTGCAGGGCCAGGATATGGGTTTTATCAAATTCGGTTCCAGAGTTGATTTGTTTCTTCCCTTAGATGCCCAGATACTAGTAACACTTGATCAAAAAGTCAAAGGTAATTTGGATCTTATTGCCAGATTAAAGTAATTATTTGAGAGGCCGCTAAAGTAAAACAATCAAGATTCTATAGTTTCCAATGATTTCCCTGCTTTCTTTCTCTCATTTTCATCCAGAATCACTTTGCGGAGACGCAAAGATTTTGGCGTTATTTCAAGATACTCATCTTCCTGGATGTATTCTAAAGCTTCTTCTAAAGAAAAGTTCTTTTTAGGAATGATCTGAATCGTTCCATCTGAACCGGAAGCCCGCATATTGGTCAGCTTTTTGGCAGTTACAATATTGACCACCAAGTCCCCTGGTCTGATCTGCTCTCCCAATATCTGACCCATATACACTTGGTCACCTGGATCAATGAAAAAAGTACCTCGTTCCTGAAGGTATCCGATAGAATAAGCTGTTGCCATTCCCGCTTCTTTTGCGATCATAACGCCATTTATTCTAGAAGGTATGCTGCCTTTCCAGGGCTCAAAATCCATAAACCTATGAGCGATTATAGCTTCACCGGCAGATGCCGTCAGCATTAAATTTCTCAATCCAATCAAACCTCGAGATGGAATATTGAACTCCATGTGTACCAAATCGCCCCTTGTCTCCATCATAGTCAATTCACCACGTCGCTGGCTTGCCAATTCGATAATTTTTCCAGAAAAAGATTCAGGTACATCTACTGTCATTAACTCGACGGGTTCACATTTTAGTCCATGGATTTCCTTGATAATTACTCTTGGTTGCCCCACTTGCAATTCATATCCCTCACGTCTCATCGTCTCAATCAATATGGACAGGTGAAGAATACCTCTACCATAAACCAAGATGGAATCCGGCGAGGCTGTATCCTCAATCTTTAAGGCTAAATTTTTCTCCAATTCTTTCTCCAATCTTTCTCTGATATGTCTTGAAGTCACGTACTTTCCCTCTTTACCGAAAAAAGGTGAGGTGTTGATAGTAAACAACATCGACATGGTCGGCTCATCTATCTGGATAGGTTCCAAAGCCTCCGGATTCTCAAAATCTGCAACAGTGTCTCCAATTTCAAAATTTTCAATTCCGAAAACTGCGCATATCTCTCCCTGAGAAACTTCTTCAACTTTTGACTTGCCTAAACCTTCGAATACATAAAGCTCTTTTACCCTTGACTTTTGGATACTCCCATCTCTTTTCACAAGACTGACCGGCTGATTGATTCGAATGGTTCCTCTCGAAATCCTCCCTACGGCGATACGCCCTATATAAGAGGAGTAATCCAGTGATGTGATCATCATCTGAAGTGATCCTTCCAAGTCTTGGTGGGCTGGAATATGCTCGATGATCGTGTCCAATAATGGAGTAATATCTTGAGTAGGTTTGTGATAATCAGCACTCATCCATCCTTGCTTAGACGAACCATAGATGGTTGGGAAATCAAGTTGCTCATCCGTAGCATTGAGATTAAAAAATAACTCAAACACTTGATCGTGAACTTCCTCAGGTCTGCAGTTGGGTTTGTCTACTTTATTTATAACGACAATGGCTTTCTTGCCTAACTGCAGGGCTTTAGCCAAAACAAATCTAGTTTGTGGCATAGGACCTTCAAATGCATCCACAAGCAAAATAACACCGTCAGCCATGTTTAAAACCCTTTCCACCTCTCCACCAAAATCCGCGTGACCTGGAGTGTCTATAATATTGATTTTGTGATCTTTGCACCTGACAGAAACGTTTTTAGAAAGGATGGTAATCCCTCTTTCTCTCTCCAGCTCATTGTTATCCAATATTAACTCTCCAGTGGATTGATTTTCGCGGAACAACTTGGTCTGGTGTAAGATCTTATCTACCAGGGTAGTTTTGCCGTGATCTACGTGAGCAATAATGGCAATGTTGCGTAACTGTTTCATAAAAGACAATTTATAAAGGGCACAAAAGTACTACATCCAATACGAAGCAAAGGGCAGAGAAAATGAAATAACAAAAGATTTACAATTAAAAATGATCGGTTTATATATTAAGATAAGATTATATATAAATTATATTCATATATTGAATGAAGCAGCCACAGGGCTTTTACCAATAATCACAAGCCACGAACTTCGTCGTAAAGGGTAACCAAATGAATTTATTATTTGAAATTCCAGCATTACAATAAAAATTATCGTTATTCACAAAAGAAGATATTAACTTTGCACCGCTTTTTAAAACTCTTAGCATATTATATTATGGCAAAAGGATATCGCGCTAGTAAAGTAAATCCACAAAATACTGTCAGAGGCAATCAAGCGGACGAAACCATCATAGATCTTTCTGAAGTAAAGACCTCTGCAGAGCATTATTATGGTGCTCACAAAAACACAATACTTGGAATAGCAGGCGGCCTAATACTGCTTGTAGGCGGATACTTTGCCTATAAGTTTCTTTATAGCGAACCTAGAAACAAGGAAGCTTTGGAGCAAATGTATCAAGCTGAGTTTTTATTCGAAAAAGACTCATTTGAAATGGCCCTGAACAATCCGGGAGCGGGTTTCCCTGGTTTTAAAGAAATCTCTGAAAATTATAGCGGTACTGATGCAGGAAACCTAGCAAAATATTATGCGGCAATATGCAACCTAAAACTTGGTAACTACCAGGAAGCTAAAGATTTTATTTCTTCCTACAAAGCTTCAGGTAATATCATGCCAATAATGAAAGAAGGAATCACAGGAGATATCCAAGCTGAGATGAACGATTTCGAAGGAGCACGAGACAGTTACAAAAAAGCCAGTAAAGTAGTTGAGAACGATTTCCTGACACCGTTCTATTTGAAAAAATTGGGACTGCTGTCTGAAAAGCTGGGAGACAATTCTACGGCATTAGAAGCATACAAGGAAATTAAGAATAAATACCCTGAGTCCCCTGACGGAAATAACATAGAAAAATTCATCATTGCTTTAGAGAAGTAAAGAAGTATGGGCCTTGCTCCTACTCCTATTGACTTCTCCCAAGTTGATTTACTTTACCTTCGTTCGATTTCCTTGGGAATCATTTGTTCGGAGTGGAATGAAAGCATTACCTCATTACTACTCTCTAACTGCCTTGATCGATTGCACGAACTTGGCTTTAAGGATTCGCAACTATTTATTTGTAGAGTTCCGGGAGTATTTGAAATTCCTATAGCATCAAAATGGGTGCTTGAGCTTCCACAGATAGATGGTGTTATAACACTTGGTTGCGTGATCAAAGGAGAAACAAGCCATGATGATGTTCTCAACCACGCTGTGTCTAAAACTTTGTTACATATTCAAATAAAATACTCCAAACCTCTCGCTTTGGGAATTCTCACTGTCAATAATCTAGAGCAAGCAAAATCAAGGACCATCGGACCTGTTTCCAAAAAAGGCGAAGAGTGTGCTGATGTTATCTGTAAGATGTTGCTTCTCAAGAGGACGATACAAATTTGAACGATAAATAATCGTTAACCGAAACTCTGTATCAACAAAAGGGTTTATAATGCATGATTCTATCTATTCATTCTATAGAAACAGGTAAATTCAAACTGGATGGAGGTGCTATGTTTGGCGTGGTACCAAAGACCATGTGGTCAAAACTCAACCCACCAGATGAAACCAATATGTGTACATGGGCAATGAGGTGTCTGTTGATCCGTACGGAAACACGAAATATTCTCATAGATACCGGCATGGGAACAAAGCAAGATGAAAAGTTCAGATCATTTTTTCATCCTCATGGTTCGGATGACCTAATGTCCTCCTTGTATAAGCTTGGAATCCAGAAAGAAGACATCACTGACGTTTTACTGACTCACCTGCATTTCGATCACTGTGGTGGAGCGGTAAGCAAAAAACCTTCAGGAGAATTGGTTCCAAGCTTTCCTCAAGCTAAATATTGGAGCAATGCATTGCATTGGCAATGGGCAAAATCTCCAAACGACCGGGAAAAAGCTTCATTTCTGAAAGAAAACTTCATTCCATTAGAAGAACAAGGACTAGTTGAGTTCATAAACATTTCGAGCCATGATCACAGCTGGTTAGAAGGGATTAGTCTGCGATTCGTTTATGGTCATACAGAAGCGATGATGCTTGCTTTCATTCCATTTCAGGATAAAACTTATGTGTATTGTGCGGATTTACTTCCATCCTCTTATCACATATCCATACCTTTTATAATGGCTTATGACATCAGGCCACTGATCAGTCTAGAAGAAAAAAATAGATTGCTACAAGAAGCTGTTGAATTTGGGCATATACTCATCTTAGAACATGACCCGGATCATGCTGCATGTACTGTTAAAAAAAATGACCAAGGGCGGATTGTATTAGATCAATACCGAGATCTCTGAGTTTGCTGGTAATTTTCAAGAGCGCAACAATTACAAATGGAAATTCAGAGCTTACAATTTTTCAACAAAGAGCGATTGCCGGAGTCAGCGAAAACGGTTTTTAGCATATTAATACCTACCTGGAACAACTTAGAATATATTCAACTCTGTGTCGAATCCATACAAAAAAACTCAGCCTATCCGCATCAAATCATTTTGATTATCAACGAAGGAATAGACGGCACATCCCAGTGGGCAAAAGAAAAGGAAGTAGCTGATTATGTCCTGGCAAATGAAAATATAGGAATCTGTTTTGGATTAAATTCTGCCCGAAAATTGATACTCTCTCCCTACGTGATGTACATGAATGATGATATGTATGTTTTACCCAGTTGGGATGTGCCTTTGGTAGATACCATAATTGAAATTCCTCACAAGATGTGGATGCTTTCTGCCACCATGATTGAAGGAATAGATACTGGAAACCAGTGCGTCGTCGTACGCAATTTTGGATCCAATCC
This sequence comes from Saprospiraceae bacterium, assembly GCA_016710235.1. NCBI lineage: Bacteria > Pseudomonadati > Bacteroidota > Saprospiria > Saprospirales > Saprospiraceae > Saprospiraceae bacterium. The sequence goes on along the minus strand of JADJLG010000001.1, from coordinate 2,340,294 downwards.
CTCTACATTTAACAGAGAAAGCTGTGATCGGGAATATCAAAATTTAGTGCGCAATGACTGGGCAGGAAGCACATGGCCGCCTAATGTCATGCCATTGGAGTTGTGGGATCTTGTTGGTGGAATGAGTGTCGAGTTTAGTCCTGGAATGTATTCAGACCCTGATTTGTCCCACAAATTATTTTTGGCAGGAGTGCGATATTTCAAAGGTGTTGGCTCAAGTCTGGTTTATCATTTCGGATCAAAATCCACAGGAAGAATACGTAAAAACAAAGGAAGATTGCAATTCCTGAGAAAATGGAATTATAGCGCCAATTACTTTCTTCATTCCATACTGCACCTTGGTGAACATTTTCAAGAATTGCCAAAGGAGCCACCAAAGTTACCCTTGTCCGTGAAATTGAAATCTGTATTTAAATTAATCCGAGGTATACAAGATTAAGGTTGTCGAGCCCAATTATAGCGTTCTGCTCAAAAATTAATTGAGAAAATTTGAAATGGCGCCGAGGAAATTCTATATTTGGCTTTCATATTCAGTGTTCAAATCAAGAAATAATCTTTTTTATGTACGAAGGTTTTAAGTCATTTCATTCGAGTATAGCATATTTGACAGTCCTACTCTGTGTGATTACAATAGTCTATACATTGTTATCTTTTTTTACATCAAAAATTTACAGTCCACTCAACAAAAAATTTGTATTTTACACGCTTATCGCTGTTCATTTTCAAATCTTACTAGGTTTAATATTATATTTTATCTCTCCAAATGGAATCTCAGCTGCGCGCTCAGGTTTTATGAAAGATGCGACCATGCGATTCCAAATCATTGAACATCCGCTCACCATGATTATCGCAGCAGTCTTGATAACTATCGGATATTCAAAGTCCAAAAGACAGGTGAATGAATCAAAAGGATTAACGACTGTGCTTATATATTTTGGTATTGGCGTGCTGTTAATTTTGCTTAGAATTCCATGGAATATTTGGCCAGCATTAAATTGATGTCCTTATTTAGAAAGTTCATTTATTAACCTAAGCTGATTGAATAAAGAAATCATGTAATCAACTATCTATAAATTCTATTTTGGTCTAAATAGATGCATAATCATCTTAATCGCCAAAGAACTTCCAGATATTGATTAGTTTAATTCAACTTCAACAGGCTATCTTCCAAAGCTTTCAGTCTGGTCAACCCATCGGACATTTTTTGTCGTTCCTTCTCGACTACATCAGGCGCTGCATTTTGCACAAATTTTTCATTTGCCAGTTTCTTTTCTACGCTGGAAATAAATCCTTTGGTATAACTGATCTGCTCCTGTAATTTTTGCTTTTCATCTTCCACATTCATTTCAACAGGAAGGATGACAAAATACTTGTTCCTTAATCCCAAAAAAGATTGTGCCTCATTGATTTCTGCTTTTGTGGTCTGAACAAATTCAAGATTAGCCAATTTTTGTAATAATTCTGATGCCCCATCGACATAGCTTAGATTAGAAAATCCTTCTTGTTCCAAGATATACAATGGTACCGTGACAGCATTTTTCACAGAATGTTTCTGTCTAAGTGCGGAAATTTGGGTCAAAACTCCTCTCAATTCTTCGACAATTTGGATCACACCAACATCATTAGAGGATTCTGAAGGGTATGACGATACCATGCAATCATCGCCCTCTTTTCGTGGTTTTAATCTATGCCAGGTTTCTTCGGTAATGAAGGGCATGAATGGATGCAAAATAGTGCAAATTCTTTCAAAAATTGAAATCGTTTGGTTGAGAATCTCTTGCGAGATGGCCTGATCTTTTTTAGGTTTGATCGCTTCAAGATAAAATCCACAAAAATCATCCCAAATGAAAGAATATAAAATCTTTAATATTTCCGAAAGCTTCAATTGCTCATAACTTCGATTTGTCTCGACGACGATGAAATTGAATTTGTTTTGAATCCAATTCAAAGCGAGTAAATCAGATTTACTTGGTTCAAGTTGCGGATCACCCGTCCAGTTTCCAACTAAAATGCGGGCATTCCATATTTTATTGCTAAAACTGCTCCCCTGCTCGCATAATTTTTCATCAAAAAGCAAGTCACCTCCGGCAGGTGATGATGATAACATTCCAAAACGGACACCATCAGCACCGTACTTGTCAATCAACTCTAGAGCATCGGGAGAATTGCCCAGAGATTTACTCATTTTGCGTCTCAATTTGTCGCGGACCATCCCAGTAAAATAGACTTTCTCAAAAGGGCGGGTACCCTGCCATTCAAATCCAGCCATGATCATGCGCGCTACCCATAAAAAAATTATATCCCAACCTGTCACTAACACGGATGTTGGGTAATAATATCGCAAGTCCTCTTCTCTTTCAAATACTGAAAATGGCCAAAGCCATGAAGAAAACCATGTGTCCAGGACATCCTCATCCTGACGCAAATCATGTTGCGCTATTTGATCGTCCGGGAATTTACTCTTCGCAAGTGCTAAAGCCTCTTCAATAGACTCTGCAACAAACACTTCGTCTTGATAATAATAAGCAGGAACACGATGCCCCCACCACAATTGTCTTGAAATACACCAATCTCTTATATTTTCTAACCAATGCTTGTAGGTATTTTTCAAATTGTCTGGCAAAAATTCGATCTCACCATCCAAAACTGAATTTAATGCAGGACCAGAAAGAGATTTCATGTCAACATACCATTGCAAACTGAGTCTTGGTTCTACCACAGAATTTGTTCGTTCTGAACGGCCTATATTTGTCCTATATGGCTCTACTTTCACTAGCAAACCTGCTTCTTCGAGTAAAGGTTTGATTTTTTTTCTCGCCTCAAATCTATCCATCCCTACCAAAATCTCTGCCTCCGAATTCAGACTGCCATCTTCATTCAAAATATCAATGATCGGCAATTTATGTTTCAATCCTATCTCGTAATCGTTCTGGTCATGGGCTGGAGTAATTTTGAGTGCGCCTGTACCAAATTCGGGATCCACATAATCGTCACAAACTATTGGAATCGCTCGATTGATCAAAGGGATGATTACCTTACGACCATGCATGTGTTGATATCTTGGATCACCAGGATGAACAGCTACAGCGACATCTGCCATAATCGTTTCTGGCCTCTGTGTCGCAATTGTTATTCCTTCATTTGATCCTTCCAACTTGTAGAATAGATAAAATAATTGAGCATTTTCTTCGTAATAAATGACCTCTTCATTGGAGAGTACGGTCTTTGCATCAGGATCCCAATTGATCATCCTTTTGCCTCTGTACAATTTGCCTTTGTTGTACAAATCCACAAAGGAACGAATAACCTGTTTTGAGCGAGCCTCATCCATGGTAAATGCGGTTCGATCCCAGTCACATGACGCTCCCAGTTTTCTCAATTGCTGCAGGATGATACCTCCATACTTTTCCTTCCATTCAAAAGAATATTTCAGAAATTCTTCTCTGCTTAAATCTGATTTTTTAATCCCTTTTTCTCTGAGCATTCGAACAACTTTTGCTTCAGTTGCTATCGATGCGTGATCTGTTCCCGGAACCCAGCAAGCATTTTTTCCCTGCAATCTTGCTCTTCTGATGAGTAAATCCTGAATGGTATTATTCAACATATGACCCATATGCAATACCCCAGTTATATTCGGAGGCGGAATGACAATGGTATATGCCTGTCTTTCATCGGGTTTGGAAGAAAAGTAACTCCTATTTTCCCAATGTGTATACCACTTTTCTTCAATCCTGTTGGGTTGATACTTGATATCATTTTCTGATATAGCCATCTATTTGTTGTTGTAGTAAAAACTAAAAATTTTACCCTTTTTATTTTTATCGCGACGCAAGATAAAAAGAATATTGGATGGTTCAGATTTAGTGCTTGTTTCAAGATCAGCTTCGGTAAGATGTTCCGCTATTGATTCAAATGAGGGGTGATGAACCATAATGATAACAGATTTTGGATATACCTGATCAATTTTTACATAAAGGTCTTTAAGATCAGAAAGATCATAATATACGAGCTTTGCCTTTTTAGCATCCAATAATGGCTGCAAACTCAAGATATTTCGTCTGAAGGGTGTAGAAGAATATAAAGCCAATGGGATATTCCTAAAAAGCTTCATCAATTTGATTGCTCTCCACCTACCGTCGGTACTCAATCCCGGATCAAGCCCAATCGTGTCTTGTTCAACTCTAAATAAAGCATAGATTAACTGTTGGTCCGAAGTCTCCTTGATTAAAACGGAATCACCATTTGTGAAATAAGCATAATTTTCTGACAGATATCGTAGTGTGGTTTTCTCTGAAGGTATAATATCCTTTTGGGCAGCAGCTCCCGAAACAAAACAAAAGAAAAAAATTAGCTGCAAAAACAAATAGAATCTTTGCATCCAATAATAATTCACTTTTATCCTGAAATGATTTGCCATTTTAAAAATACTGAATTATTTTTTCAAGTACTGAAATTAAATTTTAACCATGCTCTATGCCTAGAAATACAAAGGTATGATCTGCTTTATAATTCCAGCTTGATTACCCCTCTTTAACAGGAGTTTAACTCATTGATTTTTCGTCAATTAATAATAAAAGAGAATAAATAAAAGGCAATGATTCAATTTAGACCTGCGGAACTTTTAAAGGGGATTTGCCCTTTTTGAAAGGGCTTCTTTCTACCCACTCATTTTCCGGTTGCAAACATTGCAATAACATAGGAATAAAATGATTGTATATCTTGGAATGGTGTGAAATATAACAATACAACTGCTCACTTTGGGCACCAACAGAGCTTTTAATTTCTAATGCTGTGCGCGCAAAATCAATCGAATTTAATTTCAGACGAATGGCCTCTTGTATTAGTACAAGAAGGATATTTGAGTATATTTGATATCCAGCGTTTTTCTGCTTCCTGTAACCAACAAAATGAGCCAACATTTCATCTCCATTCAAAATATAACTGCAAAAACCAATAGGTAACTCGTCTTCAAAAAAAACGATCACCTCGCCGGCATCCTGTAACTTACTTTTGAACTCAATAAAATAATTGGGGTGAAGCTTCACCATATTGAAGCCTGCATTATCGAGAATTTCCAGATACATTTCGTATAATACGGAATTCCATTTATGGAGTTCCTGAGCCTGAACTTTACGAATGCTTAAGTCTTTAGATTTTTCAAGAGTTTTTTTAATACGAAGGCGGTACTTACTTTCTAGCTCATCCAGGTAGTCTGAAAATTCATTCCAATCTTCCCGAACAAAAAATCGCATTCCAGGCTGAATCTGAAACTCAAAAAATTTGAATTTCCGCAATGTTCTTTGCACTTGAAACCTCTTGCTTGCCGGAAGATCCTTTAGTAGGCAAACTGAAACTTCCTTTAAGACTTTTTCTTCAATAAAGAGTTGATCAATCATCTCCATCATGATCTCTTCCCGATCTCTGCAAGGCACTTCAGGAAGGAAATAAAATCCATGGGGCCCAGATGAAAGTAGATTTCCATTGATCAAAGCTTTGAAAGAAATGTGAGCCGCAAGCATTTTCTTGGTTGTCTGGACGAAAGCACTAAAGAAAGAATTGCAGCTTTTGTCCTGAGGTAGTTTCAAGCTTTTTGCGGCAGAAAAATCAACCAGTTGGAAATAAGCCAATCCTAAGGGCCGTTCTTCTTTGAAAAGGACTACATAGATAAAGCTCATTTTATCTGGCGGCCTACACTCGATAGCAGACAGGTAATCGTAGGAGATTGCAACAGGTAAGCCCTCCAGAGATTCCCATAGTGAAGCACAGGCATCCAGTGAATGCCATGACCTCCAAGTCAAACCCGATTTTGTCAACTTACCCTGTTTCACAACAATTTGTAAGAACTATCTAAACCATCAAATGTTCACCAAACCCACCTTCCTTGACTGCCTGCATTTGAAAAAGTCACAATCCGCGTATAATTTTGGAATTATATTTGCAGAAAATTTAGCATATATGCGCTTAAAGTTTGTTTATTGGGTCGGTCTCGTTGGTCTTTTGCTGGTATATGCAGCTTGTTCATCTGGTAAAAAATATGCTCTGCTTCAATCAGACTATTATACACTTCAGAAAAAATATGAGAGTATTAGTACGATTACCTCAAAGTCAGATTCATTGCAGACCGACTTAAATGATTGCCGATTACAACTAAGCAAAACGGAAGACGTCCTCACAGAGCTTTATTTGAAATTTGAAGGCAAAGAATATCAGACAAATTATCCAACCAGACAAGTCAATGTGTCAAAATGCGATTCTCTACGTTCCTTGAATATTGAGTTGAATCAAAATTTACAAAACCAAAATATTATAACACGAAATTTACAAGATGAAAATCAAAAATTGAAAATTCTCAGTCAAAATTCACTCGCTCAAAATAATGTTGAATTAATGAATTTACAGGCAAAATATTCTTTTAATGAAAATCAACTAAAAGAAAAAGAATCCGAAGTCAATAAATTGAAACAGAATAATTCCGATCTTCAATCCAAGGTATTTACATTGCAAGAGACACTCGATAACACTATTCAAGATCGAAAATCAAATAAATCAAATGATCAGGTCGAAAATGATCTTGCCGAATTAAAGTCTTCAAACAATCAACTTAAAGAAGAAATTAATAAACGCGAACTTACCATTCAGGATCTTAACAGACAACTTAATCAAATTAGCAAAGAATCAGAAACTAAAACTACAAAAAAAGTCAATTCTAAAGAAGTTGAACAATTAAAGAGAGAGAACTCTAAATTACAAACAGAGTCAGAAGAAATTTCAAATAAAATTAAATCACTTGACATAGAGTTAAACACACTAAAAAATTTATTGGCAGAAAAGGACAATAAACTAACAGAACAAAAAGAAAAAGCCTCAAGTTACGAAACTGAGATCAGCAAACTTAATAATCAACTGGAAGTTGAACAAAATAAATTCAATACCTTACAAGCTAAATTAGCTGAGAATCCAAAATCTAAATCAAAAGAACTTCAGGAAAAAGAAAACGAAATACAAGCTCTCCGCATTCAATTGAGCAGTGCTCAACAATCACAAGCCCAACTAAAAGATGAAGAAATTATACTAAGGAATAACCTGGAAAAAGAAAGAATACAAAATCAAGAACTCACTGTTCAAATAAACAGTCAAAATAATACACTGAAGAACAAGCTCAACGAAGATTCCCTAAGAAATGAAATTCAATCCTTGATCATACAAAATCAGAGAACTCAATCCGAATTGAGTCAAAGTAGACAAAAGATCGAATCAATGAATAATGCACAAAATAATTCTGTGCAACAAAATTTAAAATTGGAAAACCTCCAAAAAATGTTGGCTGAAAAAGAAAACGAAATCAAATTATTAAAAGACAAAAATTCTGAAGTAACAAAAACAGAACCTAAAAATCAAACTCTAAAATCCACAATTCCAAACGAGTTGTTGGAAAAGCTTGAGTCCCTTCCACAGAAATACCCTAAAGCGGGTTTATTCTATAGAATTTCGGAATCTGCAGCAAGCATTTTCGTACCCCAATCTTTTCTCTTTGAAGGAGAGACTGTCGCTCTTAGAGAACCTGGCAGTACATTTCTTACAGAATTAATTTCAATATTACCAAAGAGTCAACCACTCGATATTGATATCGTTGGATATGGATCTTCAGATTCCAATGCAAGTAAAACCTTAGATGGGTCATACAGACGAGCCAATACCATCAACAAGCTCATGATGGTTTCCGGTATTTCGCCTACCCAGGTAACGATTGGAGCCAGACCATTTGGACAATTCAACAACAGGCAAGGTATTACACCTGCTGGAATTGAGATCGCACTTAGCCCGAGATAATGAAAATACATATTTTCATAGTATGTTGTTTCATATTCTCTCTTCCTTCCAAATCACAAAGATGTCAGGCAGGACAGCAATTTATTCACACATCTGACGGTGCAAAGCTATCTCCTAGAGACCAAACTTTATATGTACAAACTGTATTTCATATCATTTCGGAAGACAGCTCACACAGTATCAGCAATGATAAAATTTTCCAGCAACTGCAAATTCTGAACGATTTTTACAGCAATAGAAATCTGAGCCAAGATCCGACATTGCCAGAAGTATATCGAAAATTGGCGGCCTGTCCTAAAATACATTTTTGTCTGGCAAATATGGATCCATTAGGAAATCCAACAACTGCAATCACTAAAACACAAACCACCATTCAAAATATTGGATGCAGACAGAATATGACCACCTATTTTGTCATGAAAGAATCTTTAGGAGGAATAGATATATGGGACCCGGCAAAATACCTGAATATTTTCATTGCTGATAGAGCTGACTGCACGCTTGGTGAAGCTGTGCTTCCGGAAGATGCAACTAAGAGCAAGGATGGAATAATCATAGACCCTCGGTTTTTTGGTTACAATTTCTTGCATTCACCTTACCATCTAGGATTGACTTTGGTCCATGAAGTTGGTCACTATCTCGGTCTGTTGCATCTAAGTCCAAATGAAAATTGCAGCTCGGATGATGGAATCTCAGATACTCCTATCCAGGAAACAAATTATAGGGACTGTCCGGAATATCCTCAATTCAGTTGTGGCAACGAAGCCATGGTGCAGAACATTATGTGTCTGGTAGATGACTATTGCATGAAATTTTTTACAAAAGGACAGTGCGAGAGAATGAGAACGGTTTTGCTCACACAAAGAGCTAATGTGACAATGAATAATTGTCAATCTCAAAACATTGATTCAAAAGATGATTGGAGAATTATCAATATATATGATGGGTGGCTGCTCAAATATCAAGGTAACCCGATTTCAGCATTACATTATAAATTATTTAATATAAATGGCCAGTTGATCCATCACCATACTTTTAGAGATCAACAAACTTTCTATATACCGGAACAGGGACTAACTTTGCCTTCCGGTGTTTACATTATCGAGTTAAATTATGAAAACAGATATTCAGTGTTAAAATTGATTCATTAATTTTGAATTCTATGCAAAAATTCAGTACTTCTACCTTGCTTATAGCACTAACGATGACTATCTCACTTACATTCTTCAGGTGCGGCACTTCAAAAAAATCTCAGTCAATGAATAAACCAGTAAGAATTTCCAGAGCGGTCATTATGACTAAAGGACCCTGTTTTGGAAACTGCGGGGTCTATTCTATCACTGTTTTGCAAAATGGTATCGCATTACTTGAAGGGAAGGAGCATGTGGAACTTAAGGGTGTTTACTTTACAGAACTAAATGACGATGTGTTTTCCTCACTGGTAAGAGATCTAAAAAAAATTGATCATTCAAAATTACAAGATCGATATTTTATAAATATACCAGATCTTCCAAGTACAGCATTTCAGTTTTACAACACACAAGGAGAGAAAATAAAAGAGGTTACTTCCAATACTAAATTGCCGGACGACTTACAAGAGATCCAAACCAAATTGGCAAACATTTCTAAAAGTTCTGCATGGACCCAGATCCAAAAAAAGGAGGATATGATCAACCCAGAAATTATTTATAATGAACTCCAAATAGATTTAGATTCAAGTTATACTATAGAAAATTTGATATCAGATTATTCATTATACAATTTGAAAGTTGTACATAAACTCTCACCTTATATGAACTTATACTTAGTTACTTACGATGGTGATTCCATAGGTAAATATGAAATGTTAATGACATTACGCCGTTTAAAAGGTGTAAGAACTGCTTTGTTTAATCGAAAATTAAAAAGCAGAGAGGAGTAATACTATAAACAATATATCCGTACCAGGAATCATAGTAGTTTTTTGATCCATTTAAAATACTTAAAAGGTGGATATCGAAATGGCAGATCAATCCAAACGGGCGTAGTGAGCACTGACTTTTTATTGCTGAATGCAAGAAAGCTTTCTTTTCCGTGATATTTTCCAAATCCACTTCCTGATACGCCACCAAAAGGTAGTCTTGAATTGGCAAAATGCAAAACAGTTTCATTAATACAAGCGCTACCCGATGAAATGCAATTCAAAAAATCAACCGAACCGGATTCAGGGCCAAAATAATAGAAAGCCAGAGGCTTGTCATGTTTATTGATTTCATTTAAAGCTTCTTCATTCTCTTCAAAGCTTAAAATAGGTAATAGAGGTCCAAATATTTCATCCTGCATAATCCTTGCATCGACTTGTATTTGATCCATCAAAGTAGGAGAAATAAAAAGATCTGATTCGGAATACTGACCACCGTAAATCACCCTACCATCAGTAAGATAGGATACAAGTCGATCGAATGAAGATTTATTGATAATTCGAGGATAAAAATGGCTAGATCCCACTGAGCCTCCATACATGGATTGGATACAAGATTTGAAATGCTTCACAAATTCTTCTTTGAGAGATTGGTGGATCAAAATGTAGTCTGGAGCAATACAGGTTTGGCCTGCATTGATAGTCTTGCCCCAAGCAATTCTTCTAGCTGCTATTTCGATGTTCGCCCCTTTGTTAATTACACAGGGGCTCTTTCCACCGAGCTCCAATGTGATTGGAGTTAAATATTTTGAAGCAGACTGCATAACAATTTTCCCAACACGGATGCTTCCAGTAAAAAAAATATGATCCCATTGTAGTGTCAATATAAACTCATTTAATTCCTTCCCTCCCAAGATACAGGATACATAATGTTCATCAAATAAATCACGAATCATCTGATCCATGAATAAGGCAGTGAATTTAGCATCCGGAGATGGTTTAATGACTGAGCAATTCCCTGCTGAAATTGACCCTATCAATGGTGCCATCACTAAAAGAAATGGATAATTCCAAGGAGCAATGATCAAACTTACCCCCAATGGTTCAAGTATAACTTTTGACCTCGATGGAAACAAAAATAAAGGTGTTGGACGTTTTTCATCCCTAGCCCAAGTCTTTAATTTTTTGATATGAAGATCGAGTTCGGCCATCACCAAACTAAGCTCAGTCATATATGCTTCCTCATAGGATTTTTTCAAATCTTTCCAAAGAGCTTCTGAAATTTTATTTTGGTTCTCAAGAATATATAGTTTTATTCTTTTTAATGTTTTTACCCTAAAATCCAAACTCTTGGTTTCCCCTTTTCTAAAATAATTCTTTTGCTCATCTCTTAATTGAATTACTTTCTCGATTGGAGCTGATTTGAATTCCGCTTGAATTGAATTTTCCACTATTTCGTTCTCCCGCATTCTAAATATTTTAAGGTCAATAAAAAAATTTCTGATTAATTGGCATTAAATTTTCTTCAATCTTAGAAGATTCTATCCTTTGAGAAGATAAAATATTTCTCTTATTTTCGCTTTGTTCCAGATCTGCGGTACTGGATAAAACGGATTTGCTTCATAAAAAGTCTTATTCACTAAATCTTCGATATCTGCATCAAGAATTCCTTTCAACTTTTGTGGAATATTTAAGCGCTCGTTCAAAAGCTTTACACTTTGAATAAAATAATTCGCTTTTGATGCGATGTCTTTTCCTTTAAACTCCTCTGAAACTTCATCTGCCAATTCAGCCAATTGGGTATAAATACAAGATCCATAAGCTTCTAAAACGTAAGGCAAGATAACCGCATTGGCTAGTCCATGTGGTATACCATATCTACCCCCGAGTGAGTGCGCCATTGCGTGCACATATCCCACATAAGCTCTGGTAAATGCCAATCCGGCGTGATATGCAGCTATTTGCATATTCTGTCTGTGATCGATTTCATGACCTTGTTCAAATGCAGGTATCAAATTTTCAAAAATTAATCTGACAGCTTTTCTGGCTGATTCTCTAGTTTCATCTGTATTGCTTTGACCAATATAAGCTTCAACCGCGTGAGTGAGGGCATCCATCCCGGTAGTAGCAGTAACAAATGGCGGAAGTCCTAATGTGAGTTTAGGGTCGAGGATTGCTATTTGAGGAATTAATGGAAAATCAGTAATTGCATACTTAGCAAATTTATCTGGATCAGTAATTACTGAGGCCAGAGTTACTTCACTACCGGTACCGGCAGTGGTTGGTATAGCTATCAAATCTGGTGTCTTCCATAAAACTTTCAGTATTCCTCTCATCTGATAAAGAGTTTTGCCAGGCTGGGCTACTCTGGCACAGACTGCTTTGGCACAGTCAATAGGTGACCCACCTCCAATAGCAATAATAGCTTGACAACTCGTCTTTAAAAACAGTTTCAAGGCACTCTCTACATTATCCACTGTTGGATTAGCTACAGTCTCATCATACAACACCACGTCAAAATGGTCACTGACCAAAATATCCTGCAAAATACTGACCAAGCCACTCTGCACCAGACCTTTGTCAGTAATGATTAGTAATTTTCGGATATTCCTGTTTTTCAATTTATCAGGAAGCAAGTAAATACTGTCCGGCCCCACCAAAAGTTCAGGCACTCGCCACGGCATTACATTGGAAGTGCACCTCAGCACCCATTGATAAATTCTACAGTATAGCTTAAACAAAATATCCATCTTTATAGACAGTGGCTTCACTGAATCAAGTTAAGCTTCTATCTGGACAGCAAATATATCGAATAAGACTCAGCAGTTTGGGAGAATAAAGACAGTTGGTGATCAAAATACAGAGGCATGCAAACTAAAGGCAGTATGTCAACAAATCCGTTGGGTCTATCCAAAATTTTCAAAAAAATAATCTAAAATCATTAAAAATCAAAATTCTATCGTATCATTCTTGCGATCTTCAATAGGAATCCGATGGTGTTCTCAGATGAGAATCGTCTTATTTCTTCTTACTTTTTTTTGCCAAAGGGTTAAAGTTCAAACACAGTTGCAGCCACTTTTCAAGTGCTTTGTTTGATTGTGTGCCTTGTTCAGTGATATAAACAAATCCTTTCATCGGTTTTCCGGTAAAATTCATCTCTTTACTTTCAGCAAGTTCAATTGTTTCTAAAAAATCCTCCTCGCTCAACCTGCAAAGGAGCAGGTTTTCCATAGTCATTTTGTCTTGATGTGTCCCGCAGAGCATTTTATCATCGACAAGAAAACAAATCCCACTGAACATTTTCTTTTCAGTGTAATGAACATCTTTTTCATCAAGTACTTTCCTTATTCTATTAGCAAACAATTCATCAAATGGCATAATGATATAAATTGCGTTTTGTAATCTAATCTGACTATGGTCCAAATATAATTATTATATTTTTGGTATTTTCGTATTGGTTTAATTATTGCGTGAATTTCAGTTCTCATTCCAATTGATATTCCTGCCTAATAAAAAAGGTCCCGAATTTCAACATTCGAGACCTTTTTATACAAATTTTTATTAATGGTCTTTATTTCTTTACAAAATTCGATTTTGCAACGATGTTATTATTGTAATAAATCAGTAAATAATATACACCTGGACTAATATTATCCAGATTTATAGGAATATGATTTTCATTTGGCATAAGCTCTAAGCTATATTTCTCTAGCACATTTCCTCTCACATCAGAAATGGCAACAACTACTTTGTACTGTCCATCACTTTTGACAGTGACATCTATGTTATCTGTAGCTGGATTAGGGTTAATATTTGTAATTTCTATATCCGGGTTTTGAAATCCTGCTTTAATCTCTATTTTCTTTTGCACGCTACATTCAACCCCGTTTATCCAAACAGTTAGAGTTACCACATAAGTTCCGGGAGAGTTGTACTTGTGAGTGACCACCAGATCCTTTGAATATGTGCTATCCCCAAAACTCCACAACACGCTATCCGGCTTTTGTCTAAAATTACCTTGAGCATAAAGTGTAAGTTGGTCAGTTTTGAAATACCAGTCAAAGCCACAAGGATTTCCGGTATTCTTCCCAACTTGTATTTCCTTGACGATAATGCATTCTTGTGTACCAAACACCATTACAAGTTTTACTTTATAAATTCCTTCTTTCGAGTACACATGGACCGGCTGCAAATCATTTGATGTTGTTCCATCGCCAAAATCCCAAAACACCTTGTCCGGTTTTTGACTAGAGGTGGGTGTAAAGCTGGCTTCCAACTGATTTACTCTGGCACTAAAGTCAATTGCACATGGATTGGGGTTTTTTGAATCTATTACTTGAATCCAGGTTGAAACCGCTACTTTGCAGAATTCGGATTCGATATATGCAGTGACCAAATACCTCCCTACAGAATCATATTTGTGTCTAACAGGGTTGCCTTCCTCTTTTGGGCTACCATCACCAAAATCCCAGGTAATTTTGGCATTCTTTGCATCTGAACTCGCTGTAAATTCGAAGAATAATCCTGTATTACTTACAGTAGGCGCTACTGATTTGATCATAATTTTAGCGCAACAAGATGCATTGAATGACGTAGGCTTGCGATTTGAACCGATTACCACTTCTAGTATGGCACTGGATGTACAGATTGAATCCTTGTACACCAAAATTACTTTGTATGTTCCTTCAGCAGCGTAGGTATGACTTATTGGATTACCTGTCCCACTGCTTCCGTCACCAAATTCCCAAGAGTATTCACCTGATTTATTAGGAGGTGTTGCTGTGAACTCAACTGTATTGTTCACTCCAACCTTATAATTGAATTTCACAGGGCAGCCAGCTGGATTAACTGCAAGATCACAGATTATAAAATCATGGTTTGTAAGTCCTTTCTGAGGCCTGTATCTGAACTCTTGAGGTGTGGTCGCACATGGATCCTTTACCTGGAACAAATACTCCGAAATACTTGATGCCGAAGGTTTCGCTTCATAAAAATAATATCCATTCCGATCAGTTAGGATGGTTTCTGTTTTCTTGGTAGACAAATCTGTCACCAGAATCGGGTAGTTTGCTACTTTATTTTTAGTAACAGTGAGTACATTCCCTGCAACTGTATAATCAGAAACTTGTGCTTCTGTGATATAGGATATGCAGAAAAAGACGAGGGAAAACAATGCAATTAAACTTTTTTTCATGCTGTATTTTTTTGGAACAATTGATAATATTCGATAAATTCTTTGAAGATATTCAACTTACTCAAGTATTATGCCCATTTTATAAAATTGCTGCCTAATATCTCGCAAAATTACACTAATTTGGACAGAAGTACAATATAATTCGCATTGGGATAATTTTACAACATTAAAAATCGTCTTTAATCAATATGAATTTAATTTTCAATGGATATTATAAACAATCTCATATTTTTATTTCGGAGGAATCTTCAAGTCAAGACGTATGATGCCGGGGGTTTGGCTCTAAGTTAAATCCTTGATTCCTTCACTGGTGAATCCCTGTTCAGGTTTGAGGATCAGCATCTATACAATTTTTTGTTAAATCTTAATGTATTGACAGTCAATACTTAATTTGCTTTATTTTTGCAGCAAATCATGTTATGAAATTCGTTTATTATAGTTTTCTCATCACCTTCAGCCTTCTTTTGGCTTCATGCAAGAATTCATCATCGTTATCCGATCCAGCGGTAAAAACTGCAGAGGATACTTTTGCGGGAAACGCCACACCAGAAACTTATAATGCTTTGATTACCAGCTATCTGGATTTTTTAAAAAATCACAAAGAAGACAAAAAAAATCAGGAGCTGGTGCTAGAAAGGGCTCTTTCTGCAAGTGAAAAAATGGGTAATAAAGGACAGCAAGTCGTATTTTTAAATAATTTGATGAAAGAGTATCCCAACAGGGCTGATCATAATACAAATGTATTGAAAATGGTACAGCTGCTCGATAGTCTGAATAGATTGGCTCCAGCACATGTGATGTCACTTTGCTATATAAAAGCAAACCCTCAAGATCCAAAATCTGCTGAACTGAAAAAGACTTTACCTTCAATAGCTACACCGGAAGAATACATTCTGGAAATCGGTAAAGCTATTTTTTCAGATACAATAAAGGGTTTTAGCGAAGAAAATGCCAGGGTTTACGTAGATGCATGTGAAGCATATGCACTGACAATTCCAAATGATTCAGAAACTCCTGAATTCATTTTCAAAGCAGCAGAAACTTCAAATACCTTACGAACTTATGATAAGTCTTTTGCATTGTATGATTGGATCATAGACAATTATCCGACCCACAAAAGAGCTCCGATGGCATTGTTCATGAAAGCATTTTTATTCGATGGAACGTTTGCTGATTCTACTAATTCCAGAAAATACTATACAGAGTTTCTTGAAAAATATCCAAATCATGAATTTGCAAAAGATGCTAAACTCCTGTTGCAAAATGTCGGCAAAAGCGATGAAGAAGTTCTTAAAGAATTGATGGACAAAAACAAAAAGTAATAGGCTTAACACCAATCATTTTAGAATAAAAAAATCTTAGCGTTTTTCTTTGATTTATAAAGCTCATACTGTATTCCGGTAATTTCGATTGGAATTTTTGACATTGACCAGAGATATGATCTGAACACATCGTTATCTCTTTCAACTTGAGGAACTTTATACCAAGTGGATATAACAATGGCACTATCTTTTTTCCAAAGGATATCTTTTGCTGATTTGCACTTCCAAGCAAAACTTTTACCTTTTCTTTGTCTCTCAGCTACCAAATTGAGTTCTACACCAGTAGTATCTACCATAGCTTTACAAGTATAACTTAATTTTATCCACTTATATTCAGATTGATTGAAGTACCGGTTTGACAAAACGATTCCTTGTGAAAATTCATGCTCAGGTGAAACTACAACGCTAGCATCTAAATGTTGAAAGGAATTCAAAGAATTCGCATCTACATGATAGCTAGACTCATACTCAACTCTCTCTTTATAGAAATCCGGCAAACTGTCTATCATAACAGATTTATCATCTTCCAGCATCAAACTCCTTTGTTGTTCAGAAATAGGATGTCTTTGTCCAAATGTGGAGAAATAGAAAGGAGTTGATATATAATCAGTAGGCAAAATGCCTTTATTTATTTGCCAAATCTGAAAGATGTTTAGCACAGTAAAGCAAGCTATAGAGCCGATGGTAATTAATTTAAATAAAAGCTTAAGTCGTTTGAAATGTTGGAAAAATAATGCTAAACCCAAGCTCCATACCACATACATTGGAATTATAGCTCGTTGCCCAAATGAATCCGCATACCACCAACATGTCCAACTGCAAATAATCCAAAGATTGAGAAAAGTAAATATCACTGTCGGCCAAAACCATTCTCTACAATGCCTATACAAACTCCAAAATCCAACTACAAAAAATATTGCCATTGGTGTATATATGAATAATCCTTTCCTGAAACTAAACAGTACTTCTAAAACATAGGGATTAAATAATTCAAGAGCCTGACCATTATTCCCCTGATATGAATTATAAATAAAATGGCCTGTTACTACCTTCCAATAAATGATTTGCAAACTCAAAATAATCAATCCCGGAGTTAAAGTCTTCATATTCTTGATGACAAGTATTTCACTCTTCATCTTAGGCCAATGATACCACAACATTCCGGCTGGAAGGAAAATACAAAATACCTCAGAATTCCGAATAACAGCTATTAAAGCCATAACTATAAAAATAATGGTCAATTTTATTTCAGAAAATTCATCAATCAAACTTTTTGTATAAAATAATAAAAGTGCATAATACATAAATAAATATGAGTGAGACATCATCGCTTGCCCATTCATAAATCCATGCAACAATAAATTGGTGCCAAATGACAAAATAATCAATGTGATCAAAGCATATTTTTCTTCCACATATTTCACTAAAAATTTAAAAAGGAAGAACAAACCTATAAAGACACATATATAACTCCAATACACTACCGCCTTTACGTAAATCTGATTTGTCCCAAACTCATGGTCTATGCCCAAAATCGCAGAAATGGCATAAGCAGAAAAATAAGCCGGTGAATATGCCAGGGACAAACCCAAAGGATACATGATAACATTGTTTTCGGTACCTGGTGCTTTGTAAATTTGATAGACTACATCACCACCAAGCTTATGATAAACATCTTCAACTTTATTGTAATCTTTCAACTTGATGTCGTTGATATGGGTAATCGCCGGGAGATAGAGATAATATCCAAAAACATCATAAAGTGGTTTTGTATTCCTGTTATAATGCCAAGTGAGCAAAATCAAGCATACAAATAATATTCCAAGGTATAGAAACTTTCTATAGTCCGACAATAGGTGTGGCTTCATAAATACTTGTAAGCAAACAATAAATGTATCTAGATGTACTAATAACAAATTTTAAGTTACCTGTTCTAGAAGTAACAAAGATACACAACAAATACTAGATATCACTGTGATCTAGCATTCTCAGAATATTATAAGAAATCTATTACAATGAGGCATCATCCAGCAAAAATTCCGTTTGAACCTCCAAATCGCGAGGCCTTTATTTGATTTCAAATTTTTTTGATGCTAAAGCGGGGACAGCGCTACCTTTGACTATCCCTCTGACTTTCAACTCATAGAGTGAATTTACACCTTTTAGAATTTTTGCTAATCTGATTGCAGGTTTGAGAAGTATATTCTTACTTTCTATTTCATCAATGGGTGATTTAAGAGATATGGATAGCACAGTGCCCTCAATTGTAGTATCTTCATCTTCTGCAATGCTCCAAGGTCCAGAAAAGTGTGAATGGCCCAATACATAACTTTCATTTTTCTTAGATCGCCCTCTACCCAATGAATAGTGTTCTATCAGTTCCACTTCTATGCTTTCTACTTCTGCACTTGTAATCGTATTCATCTGAAGCTTAAACAAAAACAGGTTCTTCTCAACCCTATCCAATTCAACGATTTGAATTTTTACTGATTCAATCCCAAAATACTTTTTAATCTTACTGATCATACTCCAAATTTAATGCAAAATTGAATATAATAAAAATACTTCGACGAACTGCTCATTCCAAGCTACGAAATCCTGAAATAGAAGTAATAAATGATTCAATATATCCAAACTGAGGGTGTGGTCTAAATAAAAATTTAAATTTGGACGAATTTCCTATGCCAGGAATTTTGCAAAGGCTTGAGCCAAAACTGGTTAAATTCAGATTTCGACTTCACAAGTAAATCAAAGAATAAAGTATCATTCTTCACTCCGCCTGATTTATACAAGTCAGTCAGCTCATCTACTGTAACAACTTTTACTTCATCTTCAAAAATATAATACAACAACTGCCTGTCAAAAAAATGAAGCTGAAACTCATTTTCCAAACTTTTAATAAAATGGACAGAAGAGTCTATTGAGCATCCGCCCGGTTTATTGATGTCTTCATCCACCATTAAAATTACAAAATAATTATGGATCACCCCACCGCTTGCTCTAAGCTGTGTGCCATGACTTGACCAGTTTTGAACGAACTGTTGCACTCTCTCATACAGGTCTGAAATTTTTGAATCATCTATTCTCTTATCTGATGCAAAAATCCACACTCGCGAATCTTCCGGAAAACCAAGAAAGTCTACCATTTAAAATATATTTTGCTGAATAATCCATTCAGATATATCATATACTGTCACTTCATCTTGCTTGTCTTTGGCTTTTACTCCATCCTGCAACATGGTGATACAAAAAGGACAATTGGCAATAATTTTTGTTGCGCCTGTATCCAGAAGTTGTGTAACGCGTTCTTCATTCACACGAATAGATCCCTTCTCCTCTTCTTTAAACATTTGAGCGCCACCGGCACCACAGCACATTCCCAATTTTCTACTCCTTGTCATTTCAGCTATTTCAGTATTCAAAGATTCCAATACATTCCTAGGAGCTTCATATACATCATTTACTCTACCTAGATAGCACGAATCATGATAAGCAACTTTCTGAGACTCGATGTGAGTATTCACTTTCAATTTACCTGTTTTAATCAGTTCATCCAGGAACTCTGAGTAATGCAATACGTGATATATTCCACCCAATCCAGGATATTCATTTTTCAAAGTATTAAAGCAATGTGGACAAGTACAGACAATATTCTTTATTTGATAAGAATTTAAGGATTCTATGTTCTGGATGGCCAGCATCTGAAACAAAAATTCATTTCCAGCTCTACGCGCAGGGTCTCCTGTACATTTTTCTTCATCACCGAGTATTGCATACTTTGCATTTACATGATCTAATATTTTACAGAAAGCTCGAGTTATTTTTTGGGCGCGGGCATCAAAATTTCCTGCACACCCAACCCAAAATAAAAAATCTATTTGTTCCCCAGCAGCGAATACTTCACTCATGATTGGTACTTGGTTCATCACTTACTCTTTTATTTTAATGCAACTTTTGATTTTAAATATTTTCATTCAACCATTCGGTTCTAGAGGCAGAAAGAGACCACACTGATTGATTGTTCTCAAGACTGTTGAACATAGGCAACCATTCTGCGGGTCCTGATGAATTTACCAATATATCATACCTTCTCATTTGAAGAATAATTTCTAAAGGATCAATTAAAACAGGACATGCTTCTACACATGCATTACAACTAGTACACGCATATAATTCTTCTGCTGATATTTTATCAAACAATGATTTTCCATCATCAAACTGTAATTTTGAATTTACTCTTTCAACTGAGATTTTAGCACTCATTGTAGAAATGTCTTCCATTCTGTCTCTTACATCCATCACAATTTTCCTTGGTGACAATACTTTTCCAGTCTGATTTGCCGGACAAAGTTGAGTGCATCGACCACACTCAGTACAAGTCATTGCTGACAATAACACTCTTTGATCCAAATCGAAAACATCCTTGGCACCAAAATCTTCTACTGCCACAGTTTCTGAATGTGTTGGTTCCTGGCCTAGCATGGATCTAACTTCATTTTCGATAGCAAACATTGGGCTCATCATACCCCGTGAGCTTAGCTTTGAAAAATAAGCCTGAGGAAATGCTAAAAAAATGTGTAAATGTTTTGAAAATGGCAAATACAAAATAAATCCGAGAATAACCAGATAATGCAACCACCAGCCCAACCTCTCAATCATTACCAAAGAAGCATTTGAAAGTTCAGATAAGGAAGGCGATACCAACATCCCCGACATATAAAGATTGCCTGTGTTGATGTAATGGCCGTAATGTCTGTCTTGCAAAACTTGATCTGCTCCATTCATCAGGAAAATTCCAGTAATTAAAAGTATCTCTCCGCATAAAATTAAATTCGCATCTCTGAAAGGCCATCCTTTTAGCTCCGGTTTTTGAAATCTGTCCAGGCGCAGAACATTTCGTCTCAATAAAAAAACAATTGTCGCAATAAATGCCAATACGGAAAGAATTTCAATAAAGTTGATCATAAGTGGATAAAGAATCGACAAGAATGGTCTTAATATTCTATGTTGTCCACTAATGCCATCAATGACAATTTCAATGAGATCAATTTGTGTAAATAAAAATGCGACATAAATGAATAGGTGAAATATGCCCGATATCGGTTTTTCAAACATTTTCTTTTGCCCCAAAGCAAACATAATCATATTCTTCCATCGAATACCTGAATGATCATTTGGCAGGGTACCTTCTTTCCCCAACATGATCATACGAAAGATTCTATTGAATCTTTTAGTAGCAATAAATGCAACAGTAATTGTAACTAAAAGGAATAAAACGATTTGGATGATCATATCATCAATTTTTTCGGTACTTGATAATTTTTATCCTGCATGATTTATCTATGAATCTGTTTGTGAAAAATGATGTCAAATTCGACCCAATCTCCCTATTCCAATTCACCGAAATAAGCAATCAAGCTTAAAGATATAAGTTTTCCTAAAAATCTGCTCCCATTGTACCCGAGAAATCTGGACACTAAAGGTCAAATGGCTGGACCCTATCAAACTTTCCAAGTGACAAAAAAGTGTAACTTTGTATTATGGTAATTCTTCAGCATGAGCAAATCGTTTTTAAAATTCGCAGAATGGCTGCTGAAATCATTGAGCGCCATGCAGATGAACCCTACATCATTCTAGCTGGGATTAACAACAATGGATTCAGATTGGCTGGTTTGATTCAGGCTGAACTAAATTCTATACATCAACTTCCTGTGAAAATTGGCCGAATTCGGCTAAATCCTGCAGCTCCACTCGAAGACAAAGCAAGTTTGGATTTGGAGAATAAAGAAATAAGCAATAAAGTCATCATCATCATTGATGATGTCGCGAATACAGGCAGGACTATTTTCTTTGCCTTTCAACCTCTATTTCAATCTTTGCCCAAAAGATTGGAAGTGGCAGTATTGATAGACAGACTACACAAGTCCTTTCCTGTACATGTAGATTACATGGGCTTGCGTCTGGCAACTACAACTAAAGATAATATACTTGTAGATATACAAAACAATGGCGCTTTTCTTGCATCTATGCAATGATTGTGGTATCTATTTTCCTGGATTTAATTGAAGTGAATCGTCTTTAAGGTAGCTGAGAATATCTGCTTGAGATAAAATTCTGCTTGCTGTTTCGTATCCAAGTTGGTAGACTTGGTTTGAAGATTTAAAATCAAATCTTCCATACTTGCTGAGATCATCTGTCTCAATCAAAAGGTCGCACTTTTGTTTTTGATATGCAGAATTACTATTTACGGACAATTCAAGGCATCTGCTCATCAAAGGTATGTACCCAGAAAGCTGTTTTTTATCCATTTCACAAAGCGGAAACAAACTCGACCCGATCAAAAAATCGCAAGAATTTCTCAACAAGGTAGCCGGTAGATTCATCAATATACCTCCATCGAGATACATTTGTGTTCCAATCATAACAGGCTTAAACAACATTGGGACAGAACAAGAAGCGCGGATAGGCCTGCTCAACTCACCTGATTCGAACACTTCTAATAATCCAGTATTCAAATTTGTAGCGGTAATTCGAAGTGGTATCTTTAATTTGTCAAAACTATTGTGCGGGATATGCTTCTTTACCAAATCCCCTAAATAATGCAAACCGGTGAGACCATTGATTGGAAGTTTAGGTTTAAAAAAATGAAACCAACTTGTGCTCAATGCGACATTGAGCATTTCTTTAGCAGAAATGCCTGCACAAAAAAAACTTCCAACCAATGCTCCAGCACTAGAGCCTGCTACTATATCAGGTTTAATGTCGTACTCTTCCAATGCCTGGAGTACGCCGATATGAAATATCCCGCGAGTACCCCCTCCTGACAAGCATAGGCCTATTCGCATGTCTTATTTGATAATTTTAAAATAAGTTTCTACTTCCTCATTCGACATCCTCAATAAGTACATACCAGGTGGCAAGTCAACGACATTTACTTGATCTATCGCAAAACCATGTTTTACAGTTCTGCCGCCAGTGTTCAGCAATTTATAGCTCCATGATCTTTTTTGCCCATCTTGGATATAAATAGTGTTCTGGACCGGATTAGGATAAATGATTAATCCATCTTTACTTACATTTTCGTTGGCAGTTATCCAATGAAGATCAGAAGAATATCGTGGTAGTATCTGATAATCTCCCGTCAAAGGGTCAGTAGAGTCAAACTGTCCACCGAGACCTATCAGGTTGAGTTTAGTACCTGAGGCTGGACTGGATGAAATATCAGTATTATCATCAATGCGCATAACAAATTGGTTTAGCCCATCCGTAAGTGTAACGTTAAAACTAGACCCGTCACCTTTCCATTCTGAAGGATTAACGAGGGTCAGATTTTTCAATTCAACAAGCTCAGATTCAGTTGACTCATCCAACTTGATTACAAGGCTTGGCGACTTCAGCGGATTGTCAGAAGATAATTTCCATAATGTATCAAGATTGATTTGAGTCAAACCCCTGAATTGATCAATGGTCCCTCTCACGGTCAACAAATCTCCTTCTTTCACGTCATATCCAAAAAACTCAAGACCTGAAAAAACTCCAATTCCGCCTGTAGCATCAATTATGGTAAATTGCAATCCTTGATTTCCATTGAGATCAATACCATAAACGATTCCGGTCAGTTCACATTTCACGCCTAGCGAATCTGCCTTTCCTTCAATGTTTGAGGTGGTTACTTTTCCAATAGTTAACGCCTTATAGAATCCTCCCTCAGGATCATATGGATTGATATCTGAAATATACCTAGGCATCAACTGATATCCGTCAAAATAAGGACTTGCCCCGTCAAATTGGCTTCCAATCCCAGTAATATTGAATGTTCCACCCGGCGCTTTTTTTGAAACAAGATCTACGTCATTATCGATTCTCACTTCATAACTATTCACTCCGTCAGTTACGCGGGTTGTAAATCCAGTTGGATTGTTACTCCAAGTGATTGGGTTCTCTATGTGCACATTTTTTATTGTTACCAACTGTGATTCGGTTAATTCATTTAGATTGGTCACAACTGTAGGATCTACAAGTTTGTTTCCGGATGAGATGTAAATGATCGTATCAGGAGCTGTGATGGGTGTGATTTGGATAAGTCCATTGAACTGGGAGATAGATCCTCTGACTGAAACTTTGTCTCCTTCTTTAACGGTATAACTGTAATTTTTATTTGGGCTGAACACTGCAATTCCATCGTTGTATTGATCTATGAGCGTGAATTGAAGGCCCTGAGGTCTCAAATTAACACCATAGACTACACCATCAAGTTGGCAATTTATGTTCAACGAATCTGCGTCGCCTAATGAATTCACCGATGTGACTACACCAATCGGATAGACAGGATATCCACCAGACAGTGGTTTCACGGTAATGATCCCATGAAGCTGATTAGGGTCAGAATCGGACTGGTACTGGTATGTTCCTACAATGTCAAATCGTTTTACATAACTCCAGTTTGAACCTGAAAGGCTTCCATTACCAAAACCCTCAGGATTCAATGGGAAAGTGGACAAATTCCCATTGACATTGTTAACCCCTGAGATATTTTGCCATTCGATATGTTCGCCTTGGAAAATTTCAATTTGAGCGGGATTGAACGTATTGTTGGTTATGCCAATCGTATATTCAGCACATTCTACATTGTTGGCAATATTAGGCGAAGCGAAAAGTTGTTTTCCATCGATCGAAAACCCAGTACTTCTATTGGAAGGTTTCCAATAGCCTGCTTGAGAGTTATCAGCTGTTGCTCTACACAGTTCTAGAGAATAGCCTTGGCCATTTGCTTTGCTGTTCCACCCTCCCAAGCCTGGTGAATACCTCACTGAATCCACTAGATTGCCGCTGGGGTCCGCTATAGAAACCAATTCACCTCCATTTGCCAATGCAGAAGTCCCTGTCCAAAAGGCAGGTTTAAAACCAAAGATTGAATCAAACTTTTGTTGATTTCCACAGATCACATAAAATGATCGAGCTTTGATTATTGTATCCGGGAAAGTATAGGTGACACCATCTTTGATCTTATAATCCTTTAAAGGAATGTCTGAATTTCCGGGATTATAAAGTTCGATGAATTCCAAATAATCAGTGCCCGCTTCCGGCGGATTGTACATGATTTCATTAATCACAACTTGTGCCTGACACAATTGGATGCTCATCCAAAGAAAAGTGCAAATACCTAGAGATAACTTCATCTTTATTTTTTTAAAGGTTAAAAAGAACGCACGAATTGAATTGAGGTAGAGTATTCTTCTAAAGACAATCTCAATTCACTCCAAATGCAATTAAATTAAGCGAAGATAAAATGATTTGACTGAAATTTTATCCGTAGAAAGCCTGATTTTATTGACATTTAGATAAGCTAACAATATAGATGCGTCATTCGTTTTCTCAAAAATGAATTATCTTTGATTCCTGTGAATGCAGTTACCAAAAGCAAAGGCAAAATAATCGCGAGTAAAGATAGCCTCACAAGAAGCATCCAGCGTCTTTGTTTTCAGTTGATGGAGCACCATGGAGATTTTTCCGGGTCATGTATCATTGGCATACAAAACAAAGGTGTCTGGCTAGCTGAGCGCCTAAAAGAAAAATTATATCAACTTGACCCCAAGCTTGCAATTCTTTCCGGAAAGTTAGACATCACTTTTTTTAGAGACGACTTTCGAAAAGGAAACAAAATCCTGACTGCCGCTTCCACAGAAATTGACTTTTTGATCGAAAATAAAAGAGTTATTTTGGTGGATGATGTCCTATATACCGGCAGGACAATACAGGCAGCATTACAAGCCCTGCAACAGTTTGGACGACCAGCATCAGTAGAATTATTGGTTCTTGTGGATCGAAGATTCAACCGCCACCTTCCTATTCAGCCAAACTATGTTGGTATGAGGGTGGACGCTCTGGAAGAAGCCTACGTACAAGTCAAATGGTCTGAAGAAGGTGATACTGATAAGATCATAATGTTTGACTCCGAACCTAAACAAATATGACCAACCAAACTCTCACAGGAAGACATCTGATTGGCATTAAAGATCTAAGCGTTCAAGATATAGAGCTCATTCTCCAGACCGCAGAGCAGTTTAAAGAAGTCTTGCAAAGACCGATAAAGAAAGTGCCTTCTTTGAGAGATATAACAATAGGAAACCTCTTCTTTGAGAATTCAACTAGGACCAAGCTTTCATTTGAACTGGCAGAAAAAAGACTTTCTGCTGACATCATCAATTTTTCTGCTTCAGGATCCTCAGTCAGCAAAGGTGAAACCTTGCTGGATACCGTACAAAACATCCTGGCTATGAAAGTGGACATGATTGTAGTCCGGCACCCATCTGTAGGAGCTGCCAGATTTTTGTCTGAGAGGATTCCCGCTCAAGTGATCAATGCCGGTGATGGCACACATGAACATCCAACCCAAGCTTTGCTAGATGCATTTTCAATCAGGGAGAAAAAAGGCACATTGCAAGACATCAAAGTAGCCATTATAGGTGATGTACTACATTCCAGAGTGGCTCTTTCTAATATCTTGTTACTGCGCAAAATGGGGGCAAAGGTGAAAGTTTGTGGTCCACCTACACTCTTACCCAAGTTTATCCAATCACTTGGTGTAGAACAAACATACCAGGTCAAAGAAGCTCTGAAATGGTGTGATGTAGCCAATGTCTTGCGTATTCAAACTGAAAGGCAGGATCTTCAATATTTTCCATCTGCCCGAGAGTACCAACAGTATTTTGGGATTGATAGAGCACTTCTCGACAGTCTTGACAAAGAAATTATCCTGATGCATCCCGGTCCCATAAACAGGGGAGTTGAACTAACCACAGATGCTGCTGATAGCAAGCACTCTATTATACTCAATCAGGTGGAAAACGGAGTTGCGGTCAGAATGGCAGTTTTATTTCTTCTTGCCAACCGCCCATTATCAAATTAAAGAAATGTTAATATCTCTGCCTGCATCACGCAAAAAGGCAACTAAATATGTTTCTTCACGTATTATTAAGCAGTTGGCACAATTTTTTTAATCCCAGAGAAGAAAGCTTTCCATTTCATGAACAGAATCACATTATTTATTATCCACTTAATGTTTGTCCAGGCTGTCTTTAGTCAGGCTTACAAAATAAAAGTTACCATAGACAATTACCCCAACGATACTCTGATGTTAGGGTATCACTATGGAGAAAAGCAATATTTGAAAGATACCGCTATCGGGAAGAATGGAGAATTTATTTTTCAAGGAAAAGACGAACTCGAACCAGGCATGTATCTGATAGTTACGAGACCAGACAATGATTATTTCCAGATGCTGGTTGAAAGTGGAAAACAAAATTTTAGTATCCGGACCAGTGCAGATGATCTCAGCGGAAAACTTAAGTATAAGGATAGCAAACTGAATGAAGAATTCATAGAATATGTAGATTTCGTCTCATCTAGACGTTCTGAAGCTGATTCATTACAAGGCAAGTTAAGGTCAGAAACTGATAGTTTGAAGCAGGCTCCGATCAAACAGCGACTTGCTAACTTGGATACTGAGGTCAAGAACAAACAAAACCTAATTCTTAAGACGAGGGACAAAAGTGTACTTTCTACACTGATCAGATGGTCTTTGGATGTCGATATTCCAGTGTTCGAAGGCACCACACAAATGGAAAAAGATGAGAAAGCTTTCCTCTATTATAGAACGCATTATTTTGATTTCGTTGACTTTACAGACGATCGGGCGGTCAGATTACCGCTTTTTCATAATAAAATTGACCGTTACCTAACCAAACTTACTGCACAGGTCCCTGATTCAATCAATCAAGCTTTGGATTATATCTTTTCAAAATGCCCGGAGAAGGGTGAATTATATAAATATTTATTGTCTTCTTCACTCAATAACTATGGCAATAGCAAGTATGTTGGGATGGATGGGGTTTATGTACACCTCGCCGAAAAGTATTATGGAGCAGGGAAAGCTCCTTGGGTTGATGCAGAAACTTTAGCCAAAATTGTCCAGGATGCCAAAGCCTTGAAGCCTTTGCTTATCGACAAAATTGCCCCCGACATCAAAGTTTTCAAACAAGATGGAACTCCTATCACGCTACATAGTGTTAATTCGCCATATACGGTATTCGTCATTTGGGCTCCTGATTGTTCCCATTGCAAGCATTCGATGCCTGAATTGATCAAGTTTTATAACGAGTATAAGTCAAAAGGAGTAGAAATATTTGCCCTTTGCAACAAAGTAGGTAAAGATGAAAAATCATGTTGGGAAGGAGTTGAATCCCTTCATATGGATAACTGGATCAACACAAGTGATCCTACACATTCTTCAAATTTTAGGATACTCTACGACGTAAAAAGCACTCCCCAGGTTTATATATTGGATGAAAACAAAAAGATCTTGACCAAAAAAATCGCCATCGAACAGTTGGGCGATGTAATGGAAAAACTGTTCAAATTCAAAGCAAACGAAAAAAAATAGTAGATTTTAGCTGCAAAAAGGAAAATATTTTATCAAATACTTACACATTAAATAAAAATGTAATATGTTTGTGTTTGATTGGGCATTTTAGCCCATGTAAACAGTTAAATCTTTAGAATATGAAACGATTCAGGTCGAACGTAGCAGCCTGTCTGCTCCTCGCTTTCAGCGCTTTCGTCACTTCGTGCCGCAAAGAGCCATCACCTGTACCACCCACCTCACTTCAATCTGCTGATCCAAAGATGCTTACTGACTGGTTTGAAATGAGCCTTTTGCTGAGTAGCAGGGTCAACGGTTATTCAGACCCGGTCACCGCTAGAGCATTGAGTTATATGGCATTGACCATGTATGAAAATGTCATACCTGCTTTGCCTGAATACAAATCTCTACAAAACCGTGTAGGCGGTTTTCAAACTCAGCTGAGCCAAGGAGATCCTGAATTGGAATACAATTATGGACTCGTGTACAACCGAGCAATGTTGACGCTGGCACAATCGCTCTATGGTGCAGCCGGCTCGTCAAACCTTGATTTATTAGAGAATATGTACCAAAACTGGGTCACTAAACTATCCTTAGGCATTGATTCCAACATTGTGCACAGATCACTCCTCTTAGGAGCGAAAAGAGGCTCAGAGATTTACAATTTTTCTACTACTGATGGACAAGATGCGGCTTTTTTGCAAAATTATATCAAAGGCTATACTTTACCCCAAAGTCCAGGAATGTGGGTACCTACACCTCCTGACTATTCTCCCAATCCACTCCTGCCCTATTGGGGTGGAACCAGAACGATCCTCACAGAAAGTGTCTCAAGCGTGAGCCCGTCCAAAATATTGGCTTACAGCCCAGATCCAAATTCAATCATGTACACCGAAGCTTTCGAGGCTTATCAGAAATCAACAAATCTGAGCCAAGCCGAGTTGGATTTGCTTGATTACTATAATGGTGAGATGGATCCAAAAGCTTCAGCCATTTGTCATACCTCATGGCTATTGTTGCAGCTTTGCGAAAGTGCTGAATTGAATTTTACTCAGACTCTTGAAGCTATATGTCTTTTGTCGTGGTCAAATCATGATGCTATGGTTGCAGCTTATCAACAGAAATACACATATAAGCTGATGCGGCCTTCCACATACATCAGGACCTTCATCCAGAAGTTTTTCATACCACCTGTTTCAAGTCAACCGACTCCGGAATTCGTATCTGATGATGCTGTGGTATATTACAATGCATCAGAGATATTGTCTCGCACTTTTGGTTACAGGTATGAATTCATGGATTATACACAAGCTAAAAGGACTAACCTTCGCGTAAAGCAGAAATACTTTTCATCTTTTCATGAATTAGCAAAGGAAGCCTCATTCATAGATCTTACCGGCTCGGTTCACTTCCGAACAAGTATTGAAGAAGGAGCGGCGATGGGTTATGACATCGCTCAAAATTATTTGAAGTTGGCATTAAAATAAGCTGAAAATAAAATTCTATCCGGGCCCTGTTCATTGCAGGTTATTGCTAATAAATTGTGTGAGTCCTTTGACAATATATTACGTTCCTGTTGAATCAACGATTCAAGTAATGAAATATAATCGACACAAATATTTAGCCAATCAGATACTGTAGCTGTTAAAATTCAAACCTGAAAGAAATCCTGCTAATGTAAGAGTTAGCAGGATTTCTTATTTAAAATTCTAGCACAAATCCTAGACTAGGAATAAAACTTGCTTGCGCTTCAGAAAGAATTTTTGGAATAGCATTTGAACCATCAGGTTTTATGGGTTGCCCATCTGAAGTTTTAAAACCACTGTTGTCCTCAGTACGCTCGAACACATAATCAGGAACATCTTGATTTTTAAATAATAGTGCATTTGTCATATCATAAAATGCCTCAATGCTCCATTTCTTCATGTTCCATTTCTTGTTAATTCGAAAATCTACCTGATGAAAACTTGAGAGTCTTTTTGTATTTAACTTTTCGTAATCAAGTACTCCAACTCCACTGCTCAGATAATTTAAGCGCGATGCAGCTTCATCAAAAGGGGTGTACGGTGTTCCTCCCGCAAATCGGTATTTGAGACCTAATTCCCAAGATTTCTTGAATTTTTTTCCCAAAGTGATCGAAAATAAATGGCGATTGTCCCAGGAAGAAGGAATCAAACTTCCATCCTCACCACTAAAATCACTTAAGATATATGAATAAGAACCTAAAGCAAAAAAACTCTTGACTAATTTTTGCTGTACAAAAAATTCAAATCCATACGCACGGCCTTTTCCATTGCTATTAATGTCCTCATTTCCAATATATCCAAACTCTGATCCCGTATTGGCTAGATTTATCCCCGTCCTCTGAGAAAGCGGATAATCCCAATACCTTTTTAGAAAAACTTCAGCCGTGATTCTAGTACTTGCACGAGGCAAAAATTCAGTTCCCATACTATAATGCACACATTTAATATAAGATGCGTCGCTATTGACATACTCTCCATTATTGTTTTTGTATCCTAAAATGGTATATGCAGGTAATTTTACATATCTACCGACAGACGCAGTTGTTTTCCAATGATTGTTCCATGTAAATGATAAAGATACTCTGGGTGAAATATGATCGACCCAGTGCAAGAGTGTTGGGCCGGTGAATTGGTCAGCATCCGATCGAATTCCCACCGACAATCCCAAGCTATTTTGTAAAAAGCTCCTCGAAGCCTGCACATGAACACCGTACTTTGCAAAATCGATATTTGTCTGAAACATATATTTTAGTTCGGATTGTAGAACTTGGCCTGAACTATCTCTGATTTCTCTTTTGAGGATCGATTCAAAATTATTGCTATAAGTAACCCACTGGAAATGTCCTCCATAATGTATAGTCCAACCAGTTAATTGTTGGCTTAGATTCACTTTTAGTTTATTTTCAGCCTCTTGTGAAAAGGTACTTATATTTCTTTTGTTCGGATCATTTTTATCTGCATCTTCATACTGCTCAAACTGATTGTTAAGCGTATTTCTACTCAATGCTACATCCAAAACCGACCTCGAAAAAATGTGCTTCAAATTCAATCCAACAGTGTAATTCCATTGATCAATAAAAGGAGCCCTCTTCAGGATATAGGCATTGGTGACATCTTTTTCAGCCCCGGCATCAACAAAAAAATTATCCAATGCACCCAGACCTATTAGAGTGAGAGTCGTTTTGGATGAAAATCGATGTTGTACTTTTGTTTGAAAGTCCCAATAATTCGGTCGAATTGCGAGATTTAGAGCTTGAAACAAATATTGCAAATAAGAGCGTCTCACCGATCCCAAAAAACTTGTATTTTTTGAAAGCGGGCCTTCAGCTGTCGCTGCAAATTCAGATGAGCTCAAACGAAAATTGGTCTGCAAGCGAGTGCTATTGCCAGATTTTTGTTTAAACTGAAAAATCGACGATAAAGCATTATCATACCTCGCGTCGAATGCACTTGAGTGCAATGTCAGCTCATTGACAAAAGCCACATTGATAATCCCATTGGATCCACCTGCAGAACCTTGAGTGGTAAAGTGATTAATGACAGGAATTTCAATCCCGTCCAGATAATATACATTTTCTGAAGGTGATCCTCCACGGATAATTACGTCATTTCTATTTCCCACCCCAGGCACTGATGCTATACCAGGCAATGACTGGATCACTTTAAAAACGTCAAAATTTCCTCCGGGGCTTGATTTAATCTCCTGAGCACTTAATCTCTGCAGTGAGTTAGGACTTTCCAAACTACCGACTTGGATACTTCTGTTTGCAGATAATTCTATTTCATCCAAAAGCTTGACGTCCTCTTCCATTTCAATTTTAACTACATTCACATTACCGCTGGAAACCTCATTATGGAAAATCGTTTGAGTCAGATAGCCTGTATAAGTTACCTGTATTTGATATGTTCCTACAGGTAGACTGAGAATGAATTTTCCATTTTCATCCGTCGCTGTTCCTACCATAGGATCGGTACCAGGAACAAGCACACTTGCACCTATGATAGAAGCTTCTGTATTTTTATCCACCACCCGACCTTCAATTATTCCTACACTTTGAGCCACGAAGCATACTCTCCATGACATCATCAGCAATACCAATATCCATTTCATATATTGTCTCAATTAACAAGGCGCAAACAAGTTTAGAATTGAAAGGTTTATCATTTGGTTTCTTGTCCCAGTATGCTGTCGTCAAACATGGATGGACTCCAAAAATTGCTTTACACCCAATTCCAATTTGATGCAATAAATCTTCCAAGTGGATTTACACATCCCTGCTGTCTTAGTCTAAACATCTCTGATTAGTGCTTAGTCCTAAGAAAATTTACACCAAACTGTTTTTATCAATGGAGAAATTTACTTTAGGTATATCGCGATCTTGTCTTTGAGATGGAATCTCAAAGCAAAAAATTGGCTTAAACCAAATAAATCATCAGCTTTCGTTTGAATTTGGTTTGTTTGCTTTCGGCCAACAATTAATCAAATCGAGAGACATTGCTTTGTCGATTTGTTCGAAAATCCCAATGGATCAAAGTATTTTTGACCTTCAAATCATTAACGTATGTTAGAAATGGTGAAGCGGTTTCCTGACCAATTGCAAGAAGCAATTGAGATTGGGGCCGGGTCAAATATCACAAAGCTCCCTATTCATCCAAATTTGGTTTTTGTGGCGGGCATGGGTGGATCAGGGATTGGTGCAGATTTCGTTGCCTCTTTTTTTAAAAATGAGTTAAAGATTCCTTATATCGTAGGGAAATCATATGACCCGCCTGCCTTTGTTGATTCAGCAGCATTGGTCATTGCTTCATCATATTCAGGAAATACTGAAGAAACCATTTCTTGCTTAAACACTTTGGAGAATCGGGTAAATTCAATAAAATGTATAAGCTCTGGTGGGGAGATTAAAAAAATGGCCCTCGCTAAATCCTATGACTTCATCCAACTTCCTACAGGATGGACATCACCTAGAGCTTGCTTAGGTTATTCCGTCGTTGCTCAGATGTTTATTTTGAAAAAATTAGAATTGCTGAGTTCAGAATTTGAAACTTCTCTGAAAAATACTATCCAAAGACTTTCACTTGGACAACAAGTAATCATGCAAGATGCAAGGCGGCTGGCAGATCATTTGAACGGAAAAAGAATCATCATTTACAGCTCTGACCTATTAGAACCCGTAGCCATCAGGTTCAGGCAACAAATCAATGAAAACACAAAAAGGCTCTGCAGCCACCATGTTATTCCTGAAATGAATCACAATGAACTTGTGGGATGGAGACAACAAGATCCGAATATTGCGGTCCTGTTTTTAAGGTCCGGTGATGATCATCCCAGGGTGCAACTTAGGACAGACCTGTGTAAAGAAATAATAGGCCATTATGCCGGGTCTGTCTTTGAAATCTATGGGAAGGGTGCCGACCTGATAGAAAAAAGTTTTTATCTGGTGCATTTGCTGGATTTCGTTTCTGTTTATCTGGCATTAGATTACAACATTGACCCGGTGGAGGTTAAAGTCATTGATTTTCTGAAGTCAGAGTTGTCAAAAACGGAATGAAGCCACCGGCTAACCCGGGCGTTTGTCGGGAATGCATTATATTAGCAGCTCATTTGAAAACAAAAAATGAAGCCACACCAGGCCAACTTACTGACCAGTGCCATCTTTGTGATTGTGGGCTTATGGAGTTATGAAGCTTCCGGTAGGGATCTCCATACTTTATCAATTCCATTTATCGGCATTCTCCTTTCTTTTTTTTACAAACCTTTGAAAGAAAATAGAAGGTATGCCCTGGAAGCAGTCGGAATATTAAGTAGTCTAATCGTATTACTATTGCTCTTGCCCATGCGCAATACGATTCAATCCACCAAACCTGATAAATATTATGCTGTATTGAGAGTTTCTCTTATGCTTGCGGCAGTGCTATTTGCAGTTATAATATACTACAAGGAATATCGAAATAGAATCCATAAAACTGTTTAATCGAACAAATTTCCAGCCTCAACATTGACTTTCTTGATTAAATATCGTTACTCTTCTTCAAGCACGGCTGTTACATTATTATCCTTGCTCTTTGGGATCTGTATTTTTTTTAGTGCATGCTTCCCGCCTATTGAAGAAAATCCGAATGATATCTCCTTCAAAGCTGATGATCCAAATATTATCAATATTTGGGAAGGTAAAGACAAAAAGTGGACAGAAACCCATACAGCATACCTGAGCCATTCCAAAGCAGCTTACCGATACGCAGCAGCTTTTGCTCTTGCTTCTGTAAGAGATACAACAACCGTGTCCGCACTGATTAAAAATTTAAAGGATCCTGTTGAAGAAGTTAGACAAGCAGCAGCTTTTGCCCTCGGCCAAATCGGACATCCGAGCGCAGAAAATGACTTGATCTCTGCATTTATTAATGTGGACTCAGTAGGTCCATATATGAAAACCAATGCTATAATCCTAGAAGCTCTGGGTAAGTGTGGTGGAGATAGCACATTGGCTAAAATTTGTGCCATCAAAAGTTATGAGCCCAAAGATTCCAGTCTATCCTACGGTCAGATAATGGCAATTTATAGATTTGGCCTGCGCAATAAGTTCTGTAAAAGTAGTGTAGAGCGTATTATCCAGATTTTGGAAAATCCGAAATATTCGGAGACCACAAGAATGATGGCTGCTCATTGC
The DNA here is from genome assembly GCA_016710235.1 of Saprospiraceae bacterium. Taxonomy (NCBI): domain Bacteria; kingdom Pseudomonadati; phylum Bacteroidota; class Saprospiria; order Saprospirales; family Saprospiraceae; species Saprospiraceae bacterium. The sequence continues at coordinate 2,304,933 of JADJLG010000001.1, read as the reverse complement.
ATCCAGCGCTTCAAAAATTTAGATTTTAGCCCTGAGCTTGCTCGTCTGTCAAAACTTTGTATAGAAGAAAAGAATGCCGAAATAAGAATGGCACTGGTTGCAGGATTTTCTAGAATTGGCACGCCTGAAGTCCTCCAAAGTCTTGAAGAATTATACTCGCGCGGCCTTGAAAACAGGGTCATAAGCAATATCTTCAAAAATCTGGATGGTTTTAAAGCTGGGCAAGCTACCACATTTGCGCTCCGTGCTACACAGAATCCTTCTTATCAAGTTTCACTCCCCGCATTTGACTATTTGATTCAATATGGTAATGCAGAAAAAATTGAGGAATACAAGCAATTGGCGGACCAAAACTCTTTCATACCTCAACTTAGAGCGAAAGCCTTTGAATTGGTTTTGAAAAAAGTCCCAGCCTATATGTCCCTCACCAGACAGATATATGTAGACAGGTTGAAAAGCCAAATCCAATCGACGTCCATTCCGGTAGCTAAAGCTTCATATATACGTGCTTTATCTACTGAAGTCAAAGAACTATCTTACCTTTTTGCACTTTCCAGAGATGAGCAAGATCCCGCAGTACAAACTGCAATTGCAGAAACGATAGGTCAGCTCATCTCCAGACCTGACTTTCCATACGTGTACAAAGGAAACAGAAACCCGATTTATATAGAGCTCGCATTGTATTTTCAAAGACAAATGAACCATGCTGATCCAGGAGTTTGTGCAGTATTGGGTAATTTTTTTACCAAAGAAAGGGGTCTAATTTCGGCTTACTGCCAACCGGATTCCTTGCTGCCTCTAGCACAAGCAAAACTGACTTTGCCTCGTGATATCGAAAGCTACAATGAAATGGAATCAGCTATTTCATTTCTTCAAAAGCGAAAATTTGTAGCCAAAATTCCAGAATACAATCATCCCGTAAATTGGCAAAATGTGGCTAATCTGAATGATACACTAAACTGTATTATCAAAACTGCAAAAGGGGAAATGCAATGCCAATTATTTTCAAAAAAAGCACCGGCTACTGTGCTCAATTTTGTTGAGCTCGCTAAAAATGGATTTTATAAAGAAAAATATTTTCACAGAGTTGTTCCAAATTTCGTTATCCAAGGAGGTTGTCCAAGGGGAGATGGTTATGGTGGACTGAATTATACCATACGGACTGAGATTAGCGATTTGAATTTTCAATCATCTTATATTTTGGGAATGGCTAGTGCAGGAGCAAATACTGAATGCACACAATTTTTCATTACTCATTCTCCAACGCCTCATTTAGATGGAATTTACACCGCTTTTGGAAAATTAATTTCAGGAATGGATGTTTTAATTAACATCACACCAAATGATCAAATTACAGAAATTATTATAGAATAAAATGGAAATTAAAAATACTCCTCTGCATTCCAGGCATGAAGCGCTGCAAGCCAAAATGGCTCCCTTTGCCGGATACAATATGCCTATCAGTTACAAAGGAATAAACATCGAACACGAAGCCGTACGAAAAAATGCCGGTATTTTTGATGTTTCACACATGGGTGAGTTTATCGTAAAAGGGAAGCAGGCTCTGGAACTTATCCAACATGTAACCAGCAATGATGTGTCCAAATTAAAAATTGGTGATGCACAGTATTCTTGTCTTCCGAATCTTTCAGGAGGAATAGTAGATGATTTATTGGTATATCGACTTCCTGAAGATAAATGTGCAGAAGGCGAAAAAGCATTCATGTTGGTAGTCAATGCATCTAATATTCAAAAAGACTGGGATTGGATATCACAGCAAAATACATTTGATGCTAAAATGACCAACATATCCGAGAAAACAGGTTTAGTTGCTGTCCAGGGTCCAAAAGCTATGAAGATCTTACAAAGCTTAACTGACCTACCTTTGGATCAAATCTCTTATTATTCTTTTCGTAAGGGTGATTTGGCTGGTATTCCCAATGTTCTCATTTCAGCAACAGGATATACGGGATCAGGGGGATTTGAACTTTATGCAAATGCAGAGGCAATTGATGTCATATGGGATGCAGTAATTGAAGCAGGTAAAACTGAAGGTCTTGAGCCTGCAGGTTTGGGTGCAAGAGACACATTGCGACTTGAGATGGGATTTTGTCTTTATGGCAACGACATCGATGACACTACTTCTCCTTTAGAAGCCGGATTAGGTTGGATTACTAAACTCAACAAAGGTAATTTTATTGGGTCTGATTATTTGAATAAGCAAAAAGCATCAGGCGTTTCCAGAAAACTAGTAGGCTTTGTTATGGAAGATAGAAGGGTGCCTCGACATGGATACCCTATTTGCGACGCGGCGGACAATCAAATTGGAGTTGTCAGTTCAGGAACCCAATCACCCAGTCTTGAAATTCCTTTAGGCATGGGTTATGTACCTGCCGATCAAGCGACTTTGGATAATCAAATATTTGTGAAAATGGGTAATAAATTGATGAGCGCAAAGATTTGCAAAATCCCATTCTATCAGTCTCCGAAATAATTTTTAGCAAAGGAGTATTGAACTATTTGACCTTTGTGGTATTTCTATGAATACCGTCAAATGGCAGATTTTCAACAGTGTAAGGGAAAATTTATTGATACCTGGGGTACATTAGGGGTACAATGGGGTATCAACAAAACTATGGCCCAAATCCATGCTTTATTACTCATCGCTGCAGAGCCGATTAACGCAGACCAAATCATTTCTGAGTTGCATATTTCTCAGGGAAATGCCAATATGAATATTCGAGCATTGATAGAATGGGATCTGGTGCGAAAAATTCAAAAAACGGGTATGAGATGTGACTATTTTGTTGCCGAAAAAGATATCCACATCGTCTTTAAGACCATCCTTGAACGCAGAAAACAGAAGGAATTGGATCCTCTCATCGAGGAGCTCAAAACCTTGAAATCCTGCCATCAATGCGGCGAAGAGCAAAAAGAATTCAGCGAGATGTTGGGAAATATTACTGACTTTGTTCTCAAAGCCAACACTGCTCTAGACACTCTGATCAAAGCTGATTCTCATTGGTTTTTCAACACACTCATGAAAATTTTAAAGTAATTCAAATCAAGGAGTTGTGAATATAAAAGAAATAAAATATGCGCATCCGGATTTCAATTCCATCTATGACATTGACGGATTTTTCGAGACGGTAAAAAATGATTTTCCAGAGTTAAACAAACAAGGCATTTTTTATGAAGAAAAAAATCCTGGAATTTTCATTTACCGTATCAAGACGAAATTAAGGACTCATTACGGTATTCTTGCAGGAGTTGATATCAACGAATATTTGAAAGGCAACATTAAAAAACATGAAAATACTTTAACTGCACAAGAGAAAAAGATAGCCGGCCTCATGTATGAGCGTGATGCAGTGATCAAACCCGTACTACTCGCCTATCAACCTGTTAAAAAAATTAAAAATCTGATTGTAGAAAACTTTCTTGGAGTAAAACCGAGTTTTCATTTGAATTTTAAGAAAGATGATCAAATCCACGATCTGTTTTGCATCAAATCCAAAAAGGATATAAAAGAATTTCAAAAAGCATTTAAGCGCAATGTAAAAACAGCATACATCGCAGATGGTCACCATAGAATGTCATCAATCAGTACAATATTAGAACAAGGTCATCATCTGTCAGATAAAGGTTTCAAATATCTTTTTTGTGCCCTCTTCGATTTCGATGAACTTTCGATTTTCCCTTACAACAGATTTGTCCAATTAGACAATTTGATTTCAGCAGAAGTTTTTTTTGAGAAAGTGCTTGAATTTGGCAAATTGAAGGAATTGAGTGATGCCGCAAAACCGACAAAAAAACACCAGCTCATTTTTTATTTTGCAGGTAAATACTTCAATTTTGTTTGGGATAAAAAAATGATTGGCGCTTCAAAAAAACTGAACGGAGTAAGTTTTGATATTGATTTATTCAACAAACATATTTTAGGGGATATTTTGCATATCAAAGATATCCGATCGGATCAAAGAATAGGATATGTCGAAGGCACAAAATCTTGGAAAACTGTGATAAAAAATTTGCCTCATCCTGAGCAAACCCTAGCTGTCCAATTTTATCCGGTGCGAAAAACAGATTTTACAAAAATAGCTGATCAACACAAAGTTCTACCACCTAAAAGTACTTGGTTCGAACCACGGATTCGAAATGGTATTTTGATTCAGGAATTAAACTTACCCGAATTAAATCAGAAGTAATTTTATGCTGAAATGAAAAAAATCTATTCCAATTGTATTTTTGACGGTGAAGCTAATTTTTTATTTGATGCAGGACTTATACTCAATCAACAAGATGAAATTGTTGAATTACTTCCTGCCGGGAATTTTCGCAAAGAGGAATTCATATTTTATCCCGGTCTTCTTACACCCGGATTTATTAATGCCCATTGTCATTTGGAATTATCGCACCTCAAAGGTAGAATCCCCAGTGGCACGGGTTTGTTGGCTTTTCTAAAGCAGGTGGTTAGCCAAAGGGAAATTAGCCAATCCGAAATCGATGAAGCCATCATTCGCGCAGATCAGGAAATGTATCAAAATGGGATTGTTGCTGTGGGAGATATTTCTAACCAATCTGATACATATGCTGTAAAAAAATCAAGCAAAATTTACTACCACACATTTGTAGAAGCTTTTGATTTTATGCAAGATCATTTAGCAGAACAAATGTTTGATCAATACAGCAGCGTTTATCACTCATTTGGTGAGTTACCCAGATCCATAGTGCCACATGCATCGTATTCGGTTTCAGATCGATTGTTTGAAAAAATCCGGACTTTCAATTCTGAGCAAGCCATCATCTCCATACACAATCAAGAGGTCAAAGATGAGGACGAGTTGTTTGAATCCAAAGGAGGAGGATTTATTCCTTTCTTTGAAGGATTCGGATTTGATTATTCCCACTTTCAAGCAAAAACATATAATGCAATCGACCATAACCTCATTCATCTTGACAAAAAATTCCAAACTCTGTTTGTACACAATACCCAAACTCACTACAATGACGTCAAAAAAGTAATAGAAAATTTTGATCGTGCCTACTTCGTCACCTGTCCAAATGCTAATTTATATATCGAAAATCAATTGCCGGATTATGAACAATTTGCAGCGGCTGGTCATAGAATTTGTATCGGGACAGATAGTTTGTCATCAAACTGGCAATTGGATATATTATCGGAAATCAAAACTATCCTTAAGTATAAATCAAAGTTATCATTAAATTCTGTTCTTTCCTGGGCGTGCAAACAAGGTGCAAATGCACTTGGAATAGAAGACAAATATGGCAGTTTCAGTCCTGGTAAATCTCCGGGTGTAAATTGGATAAAGGAGATTGTCATTATGGGTCAAGACCTCACAATATTACCTGAAGCTAAGGTGAAGAAATTACATTAATTGAATCTGATTTAGCTTATCCAGAAACAAATTTATCACGTGCCAGCAAGTTCTCTGAGTGCTGTTTTTAAATGGTTGAGTGTATCATCCAATGAAACCTTACTTGAGCCTCCGGAAGCATTTTTATGACCTCCACCATTGAAATACTTTCTGCAAATCATTTGTACATTGATATCCCCTTTGGATCTCATGGAAAGTTTAATGATAGATGGCTGATGCATCACCAACACACCCACTCTTACACTTTTCAACATCATCAGATAATTGATTATGCCTTCGGTGTCCCCTCTTTGGATATCAAATTTTTTGTAATCTTCTCGGGTCAAATAAATATATCCGGCGTGAAGGTCAGGAAGTAATTCCATTCTGTTGTACAAACAATGCCCTAACAATTGCAAATATTTATCCGGCTGGCTGTTGTTTACCATCTCTTGAATCGTGCCATCTTGCAATCCGCGTTCCTTCATATCCGCCACTATACGATAGAGTTCCGGACTGGTATTATGGTGAAACGAGCCAGTATCTGTCAATATCCCTGTATAAATGCATTTGTCTATTTCATCAGAAAATTTTGCCTCACGACCCAATTGCGATAAGATGATATACACCATTTCAGACGTTGAGGATCTCCAATCTTCAGATAGGATGACGTCTGCGATCGGCTCCGGCTCGATGTGATGGTCTATCATGACTTTGGGTGCAGAAGATTCTTGGACCCATAAACCCATTTTGTCGATGCGATCCAAAGAATTAAAATCAAGCAAAAAAATCAACTGTGACGCTTTAATCCAATCTTCAGCCTGTTTGGGTGAAAGGTCATAAGTAATGATCTGATTAGCCTGTGGCAACCATTCAAAATTGAGCGGATACTCACTGGGCATAATGACTTTGACTTGATGCCCCAATCCTTGAAGGTAATGAGATAAAGCAAGGGTTGATCCCAATGCATCCCCATCGGGATTTCGATGTGACAAGATGGATATATTCTTAGGAAAGGAAATAAGCTCTCGGATAGAGTTTATATTGACGGGATGAATCATTGAAAAAGGATTAACAATTGATTTGAGAATTCGGATTCATAAGTATGAACCAAAAACCATACGGCTGGTTTACTCTGCGTTACAAAAAACTTTATAACGATGGCTACCAACAGGACATTTACAATGATTAAGCCCGATGCAGTTGAATCTGGACATATCGGCGCTATTTTAGATAAAATTTGCAGTGCAGGATTTAAAATCAAAGCACTCAAATACACAAGACTCTCCCGGGCAAAAGCATCAGAATTTTATGCAATCCATTCAGATAAAGGATTTTTTGATGAATTGGTATCATTCATGTCAAGAGGACCTATCGTCGCAGCAATTCTTGAAAAAGAAAATGCAGTAGAAGATTTTCGAAAACTTATCGGTGCAACCAACCCCGCAAATGCTGCGCCAGGAACGATCAGAGCATTATATGCCAAAAGTGTAGGCGAAAATGCAGTACATGGATCTGATTCTGATGAAAATGCTGCAATTGAATCAGCTTTCCACTTTGCAGGAACTGAAATATTCTAAAAAACCAGACGAGAAAAAACGTATTCTATCATTTGCTTGACAATCCCAGCAGGATTGGTACTGAATTGGTTTGTATTGCGCTGAGCAAGTATGGCATTTACACTCAGGCATTTATGACCCAAGCTTTCTCCCAGAGAGTAAATACCTGAAGTTTCCATTTCCATGTTAGTTATCTTTCCAAAGGAAAAATCAGCATCTGAAAGTTTTTCAATGATAGAATCTTCCCGCAATGGGAGTCGGGTTTTACGACCTTGAGGACCATAAAAACCAGGTGCCGTCAAAGTGTTGCCTAAGATAGTTTGAGGTGATTGGAACTGATTTAATAAATCTGCGTCTGCTCTTGTCACATGCACCATACCCAGAAAAGGAAATAATTCCATCTCATAATTTTCAAATTTTCGTTTGAGCACATAATGTCTGTGCAGATTGTCCATTGAAATCGCAAAATCCGTAAGCAAGATTTGATCTACAGATATATGAGGTTGAATACTCCCTGAAGTACCAAGTCGAATGATTTTCAAATTTTTAATCTCCGGCTTCGCCTCCATAGTACTAAAATCCACGTTGACAAGAGCATCTAATTCCTGCATGACGATGTCTATATTATCAGTGCCCATACCGGTTGACATTGCCAAAATATCATGCCCACCAAGCTTGCCAATATGAATCTCAAACTCTCTGTTTCGAATCTTTTTATGGATAGTGTCAAAATGTCGACTCACTTCGGGTACTCGATCCGGATCTCCTACTGTCAAAATGTTGGAGGGAACATCTTCAGGTTTTAGACATAAATGATAAATGCTTCCATCAGTATTCAATATCCAATTCGCATTATTTTTCTCCATCCTGTAAATTTATAATTTATTCAAACAAAATCTTCTTTTGTTCCTTCATTCGTTATAAGCTTAGGACAAAACTCATGGCAAAAAAAATCTACCATCTCCCTCATTGCGGCACCTGTAAAAAAATAATTTCAGATCTCAATACTGAGTCTTGTGAACTAATTGATATCAAATCAAGCCCAATCAATGAAAAAATTCTGGATCAATGGGCCAAACTCGCGGGATCTTATCAAGCTTTATTTAGTAAAAAAGCGATTAAATACAAAACCATGGGTTTGAAAGATAAAGTTTTAACTGAAGCTGACTACAAAAAATATATCCTCAGTGACTATACTTTTATCAAACGTCCAGTAATTGTTGTAGGGAAAAAAATTTTTATAGGACATGCAGCAGATCAAATTCTTGGTGCTCAGGCAGCATTAAACTAAAAAAATAAAAAAACCCTCGCAGTCTTCACTCCGCGAGGGTCGTAGTAAATATTATATAAACCCTGAAGCCTTCATATAGCCGCAACTACGGCAAAGTTGATTTTATGTCAATTTGTTTTTCGAAATGTATACCTCAGAACGCATCTGCTATACAAAACACATGCATAGAGCTATCAGCCTGTTAGGCCTCAACAACACTGAAATTAAACGACTTAATTGTTCAGTAGTATCAGCTTATACATCCTGGATGCAGAGCCAAGAGTCAATCTTAGATTGTACACACCTGGTTGACCAACCATTTCTTTTGTGATTCTAAGTAGATTATGTCCTTTCTGCATTGAACTCATTTTAGTAGTCAAAATTTTACCTTCCAAACTGATGATTTCTATCTGCATTTCAGCATCGAGAGGTGAATCGATTTCTACTGTCGCCTGGTCGGTGAACGGATTTGGAAGCAGCTGCTTAAATACCACTTGTTTAGCAATATCGCTCTCTCTGCTTTCAAGTACCAGATTCTTAGTTTCACCTGAAGCCAGGTAAAGTTCAGGTCGTATCCGTCCCACATTAAAGGCCATTTTGGCAACTATTTCCTGATTTACTTCACGATCTGTAAGAAGATAAAACAAGACCTCTCCTGCTTCTACATGCTTCTTCTGCTCACTATTCCACGATATTGGCAGCAAACCATTGTCAGCAAACATCCAGTTAATTTGATTCTCTTGGAGTGAAATCGCTCCAGGTTGAACACCTACCGCATGCATTTGATCATGATTGAACTCTAGCCAGCATTGGAAACCTTCCATTTCGAAAGTCTCGGTTGCTCTGAAAGCAATTCGGGATCCATCCGCTGCTACCTCTGCTCTTAATACCGCATCTTGAGCTGATCTGGCTTGTCCGGAGCTCAACAAATCCCACATATCTTTGCTGACGTCGCCTACTTTGATGCCTCTGAAATCGAGGTACATCATATCACCTGGCAAGGATTGGATTTGATATTTTTCATTGAATGATTCAGCCCAAGGATCATCCTTAACCGGAAACACATAATTTCCTTCTATGAATTTCCAGGAGAGATTATTCAAATATTTGGAATCCACTCCCAGTATCAATTTTCTCAATGCAGATATGTCTGATGCTGTCACCCGATGATCATTGGTCACATCAGCAGCAAGATACTGCCAAGGCTCGGAAAATGTTTCTTTCCCTAAAATGTGTTTTTGAATTTTCACAATATCAAGTGTGGATATGCCTTCCAGATAATTTATTTCCCTACTTGCAGAGATTGTATAGTTCTCTCCTCTCAATAATCCTGAGAAAGCAAACTGCCCGGAAAAACTTCCAGCCATCGGATTGGATCGACCGTTGACTTGTATTTCGACACCCTTGATTGGTTCATCATATGGTGTCAATATTGCCCCTGCGATATTGGCAAATGTAGAGCTACCGGAGCAAACTTTATTGTTGTCTTGCACGACGACATTCGTCACACAATAGTCTTGTAAACCGGTAAGTTGGTCTGTAACCCATATCGTCACTCTGCGCAATCCCAGACTGTCGCAGTCATAATTTCTGTATTTGTCGTTGGTATCCCGTGAGAACGACAGTGTCACAGGATTACCACAAATCTGATAAGAGCCTTTGTCAAGATCTGAAGCCCATACTGTAGCCAGACCATCGTCGATGGTTCCATTCTTGTCAGTGTCCACTCCCATTAGATTGACAGCAACTCCTGTCAAGCAATAAGCAGTAGGTCCTTTGCAATTGAGTATTCGCACGATCTGGGCACATACCGTCTGATTGCCGCATTGGTCCTCAAAGAACCAGAAAAATTCGTGCTCACCGAGAGGTAACTCAATATCCACAGATATGCGATTTCCCAATTGGAAATAGGTACTGTCAAACAAGCCATTATTGTACAAATCGAGTTTAAAACCGGACCTGAGCAAGCTATCAGGCGTGCAGTCATCTTCGGCTATATGGCGCAATCTGGCCAGCCCTTTCAAACAATTGTCATCGCTGACACAAATCGTCAGTGGTTCACAATCATCCAGCATTTTCGGTGGAAGCTTATTGTGTACTTTAATGACCTGCTCATGTGTCCAGGTCGGTATGATAGGATTGTTGTCTTGATCATATGTCAACTGGCACCAGTCAATGATTTTCCATTTGCGCAGAACTTTAAAGCACAGATTTGTATCCTGGATAAAATTGAAAACATGATCTTCAAAGCTGATACCGATAAGAGCACAAGTTCTGTCTAAGATGATAGGATATCCAAATGTATCCCTGAAATGGGCAGGATCTGTGTTAGCACCACAGCTCGTTATCGTAGTATCATGTGGCCATATGATATATCTCTCGTCAAAGAGGTCTGTATCGCGCACAAATATCTTTTGTGTGCAAGTGTCATACCTTCCCATATTGTCGCGCACTACAAAATTTCTATCGTAATAGCCTAGATTGCACTGATTCAGATGGGGCTCAATATACTCATGCATAGTAACAACGCAATTATCGTAATAGCTTGCCGTGCCAAAATGATTTTTGAAATCGGCGGTATCAATATGGTTTGAACATGCGATTGTCACATCATGAGGACAATAAATGACAGGTGGAGTTTTGTCTTGAACTTCTACTAATACCATGCATTCATTATAGTTGCCGGCTTTGTCCACAACACGAAGCGCCACGGGGATGATTTTGCCAACGTCCATGCAGCAGAATCTGACGTAAGGTCTGAATATTTTGTCATTGAATCCGCATCCAAAACCGAGGTCCATCCTTCGCACCAGAAAACTATCCAGATGGCATTCGTCATGACTTCCATCATCTAATGCCGTACCGTAGAGGTGAACTTCATCATCGCGACTCATTGTGATGACGGTCTGCCGTTGGCACACCGCTACAGGAGGAGTTCTGTCCAATACGCTCACATGCACCTGGCAAGTATCCAGATTACCACAACGATCATACGCCCTGTAAGTTACTGTATGCTCTCCCTCGGTAAGAGTCACCAAACCGCCATTCGAATTGAGCAAAATGCCATTTTCATAATAAACATCTACTCGAATACTGTCCTGACATGAGTCAAACACAAATGCAGGAGGGAGATTGAAAATTGCCCTACAGTCAGTGTATCCGGAGCTTGTGTTTACAGTAAGATTGTAGGGACAATGGATATATGGAGGCTTACTATCAATGATTTCGATCGTTTGGGGGTGATTGTGAACTTTTGCTTGCCCACACCACCATTCTACTACTCGCCACACGCGAAGTATTTTTGTTTTGCACTCATTCTGAACGAGTACAATATCTTCATAAGAAGCTCCAGTGTTGCAGAATGCGTTGTATTCCGGCCAGAGAGGCAATCCATGTACAGTAGGTACTCCTGTGGCGTCAGGATGTGGATGTCCTTTGTCGTCTTTTGGCCATATGCCATTACACTCTAAGTGACATTCATCTGCATGTACATAATCCTTAGGATAATGGACAGAATCGAGAGGAATCTTTTTCAACCAGATGGTATCCACGCAAATTTTTGACAAATTGCCCCATGCGTCCTTGGCTTGCCAGGACCTGACGATCATTTTTACGAAAACAGTGTCACAATCAAGGAGTATAGGATTTCGGTCCACCAATTCAATTGTAGGATGAGGATCACACCAGTCATAAAAAACAGGTGGATTGTACACTGCGGTATCATTGCAGTATGTAGTATCATTCTTACATTCGATGATAGGACCACCTTTGTCTTCAATGAGAAGATAACTCCAGCAAGAATTTTTGCTCGTGGAGTCATATACCATTGCGATCAGGTTTTTCTTGATATGGCCAGACCCAACAAAAGGACTGCCCGGTATCAACTTCATATTATAATCCAGCAAATCGACGCGGTATCTTGCTGAGGGGCAATCAACCCCTTTAGTGAGAAACATGGATGGAGTCAACTCCACCGCACAGTCCACTCCTACAGAGACATTTACCTTGCCCCGGCAGGCCATAGAACATTGAGCATGTGCAAGATTATTTACAGCGCTACCAGTCCAGAGCAGGACGAGCGCAAAGGTGAGTCTAAAAAGCCCCGAAGGGCATAGTTTTCTTACTCCGTTACCGAGTACAGTCAGCGGATTCATATTGCTTCAAGGTTTAAATTGAAATCCGTGGTGCCACTGAAAATGAAGATGTGACATTCACGAAAAAAAATATTATGCTTCAGAAGGACACAAATGCGAATAGCAATTCGAATTTGTATCTACAGAGTAAGAAATAAAATCAATGTGGAAAGACTTAAAAAAGTCCACTCAGGTAGGAATACAGAACAGTGATCTTGTCGACCAAGGTTCTATCATTATCTGGCCCAAAGGTAGATAACAGCTTTTATATAATCCTAATTATACATAAATTATTTTTAAATATTATTTTATTTAATTTATAACATGCTCATTATCTTATATATATAAATTTATTTTAATTAATATTCTATTTATTCAAATGTGTTATCTCTTGATAATCTGAACAGAGACTGACCGGATTTCAGGAGTTGTGTTTTGTCGACGCCGAAGAAACCTATCTTTTTGCTATTACTTTAGCATGGCTCTACATCTATATGCACAACATTATGTCTGGAATCTCGTTATTTTACCTTAATTTTGCGGTTTCTTCAGAATGAATATCAGATTTGTCTTCTTTGTCGTACTCCTTGCTGCTTCGGCATGTAAGTCGTCTTATGAAAAAATCCGAACCAGCAATGACGCCGCATTGCAGTTCAAAGCGGCAAATGATTTTTACAAAAAGAAAGATTACGTCAGGGCACAGGCTTTGTACGAATTGGCTTTGTCCAGTTACAGGGGTCAGAAAGAAGCAGAAGAATTGTATTACAACTATGCGGACTGTCATTATCAATTGAGAGAATATGAGATGGCGGCTCACCTTTATAAGAATTTCGCCAGCACATTCATCAACAGTCCATTGAAAGAAACAGCTGAATTTAATGCAGCACAAGCGATCTATAAAACCTCTCCAAACTATCGCTTGGACCAATCCGGAACTATCAAAGCGATAGATGCCTTCCAGTCTTTCGTCAACACTTATCCGGAATCACCTAAAGTGGCTGAAAGCAACAAGCTGATCGATGAGTTGCGTGCTAAGTTGGAAAAAAAGGCTTATGAGCAAGGTAAACTCTACCTTGACATCAAAAATTACCAAGCTGCTATCAGCACTTTCGAAAATCTACTCACTGACTTTCCGGATACAAAAAATGATCGGGAAGTGAGATATCTCATAGCAAAGTCGATGTTTCTACTTGCTGAAAACAGCATCTTTGAAAAACAGAAAGAACGATATGTGGAGTCAGTCAACAAGTCTGAATATTTTCTCAATCGATATCCTACAGGCACTTACTCCAAAGAGGTGATTGCCATTAAAAAAGAAGCTAATAAAAAACATAAAAATCCAGAATATGACAGATATCAAAACACAGGCGACAGGAATAAATCCTAATATCCAAGCCAGAGATGTCAAAGATCTAGCCGCCCGTACAGGAAATATCTACGAAACCATCAACGTCATCGCCAAAAGAGCCAGCCAGCTCTCCAACGATCTAAAAGTTGAACTGCACGACAAACTGGAAGAATTTGCCTCCAGCTCAGATACCATCGAAGAGGTACACGAAAACAAGGAGCAGATTGAAATCTCAAAATTTTACGAAAAGCTTCCAAATCCAGTATTGATAGCTGTGGATGAATATATCAATGGCAGCATCGAATTCCAATACAAATCAGAAAACGAGGAGGAGAAATAATTTTCGTCCCCATCTATGACGTCCCTCAAGGATTACAAAATATTGCTGGCAGTAACAGGTAGCATTGCAGCTTACAAGTCTATCATACTACTAAGGCTGCTCAGCAAAGCCGGAGCAGAAGTGAAAGTCCTGATGTCTGAGAGCGCCAAAGAATTTGTAGGTGAGCTTTCATTCAGCACACTCAGTGGAGCCAAAGTCATCAGTGGATTGAGTACCGATCAGCAATGGAATCAACACGTTGAACTCGGGCTTTGGGCCGATCTAATGATTGTAGCTCCTGCTACCGCCCAAACCATGGCAAAATGCGCTCATGGTCAAGTGGACAATATCATCACAGCATGTTACCTTTCAGCCAGATGTCCTGTAATATGGGCACCTGCCATGGACGTTGATATGTGGCACCACCCTGCGACTCAAAACAATATCAAGCTGCTCCAATCCTACGGCAACCAAATCATTCCTGTTGGGCATGGACCTTTGGCCAGTGGCCTCTCTGGTGATGGCAGACTTGCAGAACCGGAATTTATATTCCAGACTGTGGTCCAACACCTCAACTCACTCAAGCGATTTTCCGGGATCAATTTTCTTGTGACAGCAGGACCCACTCAAGAGCCAATAGATCCTGTGCGATTCATCGGCAATCATTCCTCTGGTAAAATGGGACTACGTATAGCGGAAGAAATTTTACGCCAAGGGGGCAAATGTCAGCTCGTCCTTGGTCCGGTCTCCCTCCAGATAGAACCTCATCCAAATCTTGAAATACATCACATCAATACTGCGGCAGACTTATTTGAAAAATCCAAAAATCTACTTGAACAAACAGACGTTTTTGTGCTGGCAGCAGCTGTTGCAGATTTCAGACCTGCTCAGGTCTCGGCTGAAAAGATCAAAAAGTCAAAAAACCAGATTCGCCTTATCGAGCTGGAGAATACTGAAGATACCGCTGCTTTCATAGGTAAACACAAGAGGAAAGACCAGTTTATGGTAGGATTTGCATTAGAAACAGAAAACGTCCTCTCTCACGCTCAGGCAAAGCTCGAGCATAAAAACATGGACATCATCGTAATCAATAGTCCCAGGGACGAAGGTGCTGCATTTGGAAAAGATACAAATAAAATCAGCCTTCTACATGCGAATCGAAAGCTCAAATCGTTTGAATTGAAGTCAAAGGCCGATGTAGCCAAAGACATTCTTGAAGAAATTTTTATAAGCTATAAGAAAAAATGAAACAAATATTCCTTACTGTTTTAGTCTGCTTAGTATGTAGTCCTCTGGTGCAATCACAAGAATTACTCGCCAAAGTCAGAGTAAATGCACCGAATCTGGTAATCAGCGACAAGAATATTTTTGTCCAGATGGAAAACAACATCAGGGAATTCCTAAATTCTCAAAAATGGACAGACGATAAATTTGAAAACAACGAAAAAGTAAAATGCAGTTTTCAGTTCAATATCAGTGGTGACTTAGGCAACAACCTCTACACAGCTGACATCCAAGTTCAGTCTACAAGACCCGTATTCAATTCCACTTACGAAACCACACTGCTCAAGATCTCCGACAATGCGGTCCAGTTTACCTTTGACCCCTACAAACCTATTGAAAATAGCAAATCTACATATTATGATAATTTATCAAGTGTTTTGACTTATTATGCCCTGTTGATCGTCGCTATGGATTACGAAAGTTTTGGTCTTGAAGGTGGTGACAGCTACCTCAACTCCCTCAAAAACATGATCAACACCATGCCTTCCAACGGTATTGCAGCAGACAAAAAATGGCAGAATAAAATAGACCTGTCTTACAATCGCTACAAACTCATAGAGACTCTCAAAGATCCTCGTATGAAACTTTTTAGAAGGGTATATTACGAATACCACCGCTTGTGCTTGGACGGTATGGAAAAAGACAAGGACAATGCCAGACGCATCATGACGAATGCTATAGAAGACCTGGTCAAGTTAAATACTGAATTTCCCAACACCTGGGCGCTCCAGATTTTTGTCAATGCAAAAAGTAACGAATTGGTAGAAATCTATAAGCAAGCTCCTCTCCAGGAAAAACAAAGAATTTATCAGGCATTGTTATTGCTTGATCCATCAAATAATAGTGCATACAATGTACTAAAGTCTTAATTTTGTGACCGCAAGAAAATTAAGACAATGAAGAAGAAGAAAGTAGCTGTGTTTGCATCAGGAAATGGCACAAATGCTCTCCAACTCATCAAACACTTCAAGAATCACTCACATATCCAGATTGGGCTGATTGTGACCAATCATTCAAAGGCTGGTGTGATTAAAATTGCAGAGGAAAACAACATTCCTTTTGCGGTAATCAACAAGTCTTTGCTGGCCAACAACAGTTATATGACGGCCTTACTCAATCTTTATGACGTTGACTTTATCGTGCTGGCAGGATTTCTCTTGCTGGTTCCTCCATTTCTAGTCAAGCTTTTCGATCAGAAGATGATCAACATCCACCCTGCCTTGTTGCCGAGGCACGGAGGCAAAGGCATGTTTGGTATGCAGGTTCACCAGGCAGTCATCAATGATGGTGATCCGGAAACGGGTATCACCATTCATTACGTGAACGAACTTTACGACAAAGGGAAAATCATTTTTCAGGCTACCTGCAAGGTGGAGAAAAAAGACAATGCAGAGAAAATAGCAAAAAAAGTGCAGGAACTCGAGCACGAGCATCTGCCTGCCTGGAGTGAAAAACTGATCATGCAGATGCGATATCTGTAATTTTCATTTGTTTTCGGTTCAACTGTTGATTTTTATTATCCATGAGGGATTCTTGTTTGAATGCTTAATGTGCTGCCTGTTAGGATCAAGGTTGGAATAGCTTGAAGAGTGTGCATATTGAACTACAACTATGGTTTCATTGATTTTAAAGTATTTTTACGGTTTCAATTTATAAGTGAACATGAGTCATTCAGTGATATCTCGCGAATACAGTCCCTTCAAAGCCAGATTGGACGAATTGGTAAAAGATCTACATCAATTGACACATGACATTCAGCATCAACAACTGACTGAAACGGTAGGCGATTTGCGCAATCGGATCCATGATCCATTTATGTTTGTCATCGTGGGAGAGGTCAAAGTAGGGAAGTCCAGCTTTATCAACGCCTTGCTGGAGTCAAAAACAGATATCTGCGCAGTAGCGCCTTCACCGATGACAGATACCATCCAACAGATTATTTATGGTGAAGAGCACACAGTGACTGCTTTGAGTCCGGTGTTAAAAAGAATCACATATCCGGAAGAAATTCTTCGCGAAATCGCAATTGTCGATACTCCGGGAACTAATACGATCATCGCGCACCATCAGGAGATTACTGAAAAATTTATTCCCACTTCAGATCTTGCCGTTTTCGTTTTTGAAGCAAAAAACCCCTATAGACAATCTGCATGGGATTTTTTTCAATTCATCAAGGAGGAATGGAGAAAAAAAATCATTTTTGTTTTGCAACAGAAAGACTTGATGAATGCTGCTGATCTTGAAATCAACAAGAAAGGTCTGGAACAATATGCAAAAGAAAGAGGTATCGAAAATCCAAAAATATTTGCCGTTTCCGCTAAACTTGAACAAGAAGGCAATTTTGATGAAAGCGGGTTTGTTGAACTGAGAAATTATATCACTCAAAACATCACTGGGGGCAAAGCATATATTTTTAAATTGCTGAACAACATCGACGCATGTACGACTATCAATGAAAAAATTGCAGATGGAATTTCACTCAGAAAGAACCAATACGAATACGATTTGAAATTTCGATCTGATATCAATAAAACTCTTGAAGATCAGACGCGTATCAGCCAAAATAACGTGAAGATGCTGGTAGAAAATCTCATTGGAGCTTATGACCAGGTGACCAATGAGAAAAAAGAAGAATTAGATAAAAATCTTGGATTTTTTAATGTGCTTAAAAGAGGCATCGGAGGCATTTTCAGCAAGCAGCAGTCTCTCCACCAATGGCTCAGTGAGTTTTCTTCGGAGCTTGAAAAAAGTCTCAACTCCGCTTTGCAGAACAGAATGAATGATGGAGTGAAGGATATATCTGATTCGATACAACAGATGGGACAAATGATTTCACTCAAAATTCAAAACAGCACTACTCTATTGCGAAATGACCATGAAATATTTGCTGCCATTGCTGAAAAAAGAGCGCATGTTCTGGACGAACTACATTCTGCTTTCAAAGAATTCTTAAAGACTACGGAAAATTATTATACTAAAGACCTTATCAAAGAAGATAATAAACTGGCGCCACAAGTGGCTACTGGAACGGGCATTGCTATAGTGGGTGCCATCATTACCGCGTTGACACATGGCGCTGTGTTTGACATCACAGGTGGAGTGCTCACAACTCTTGGACTTGCATTCGCAGGAATTACTTTGGGTCTCAATAAAAGAAAAATCATGAACCAATTTTCAAAAGAAATTGATTCCGGTAGATCACAACTTCATGATAACGTGTCTCAAAAATTAAATCAATATGTCGATTGGATCAAATCTAAAATGAACGAGAATTTTCACAAACTGGATGCACATCTCCAAAACGAAAAATCACAGATTGAAAATTTGGACAAAACACAGCAAAGAATAAACCATTCATTAGATTCTCTCAAATCAGAAATCGAACAAAAAAGCAACTGGAAATTCGAATAAAAGGATTTTACATTTTCCAAACAGAGATCTCCGCCCAACTCTCGCTGTCTGACTTGAGTTGAACGTAGAATTAATTATTCAGTAATTTCCTTCGAAAATTATTTCATAATCTGTGACAAAAATCCAACCCGGCCATTAAATCTTTACAAATCTGCCCGACTGTAGTTTTTGATTGGCGCGATGGATGACATAGTAATATATGCCCGCACTGAATTGGCTCAGATTGATCTTGTGCTTGTATGCAGTCTCTATGCGCGAGCTGTAAACTTGTGTCCCCCATTCATTGAAAATGGAGATCTCGGATGCTTTATAGTGGTACTCATTGCTGTACACATAGATTTCTTCCTGTGCGGGATTCGGTGTCAGGAGATAATGCTCCGGAAAGGATTCTTTTTCTGTGATGCCTACAGGATTGCAGCCCGGGATCAGGCAGCCGTTGCTGTCCACCCGTACCAACCAGTTTCTACCTTCATAAATATCCGGCAACCAGCTAAATCCTCCAAAATAAAATCCACCATCCCGAGAGAGGCCGAGGTTAAAAAACAACTCTACCAGACTGTCCACTGCACTGTATTCCTGCTCCCACAATATCTTCCCATCCATATTGAGTTTGTGTGCAAATCCATTTCTCAAATCATCATCTAAAATATCTCCGGTTCTTTGCATATCCCCTGCGCATATGATATTTCCATCCAGGGTAGGTTTACATCGCCAATATCCTATTGACTCGTAATTTCGAGTATCTTTAAATTCATGAATAATTTTTCCTGATGTATCAATGATACTATACAATATCGCTACGGAATCCGTCTGATAATCATAGCTGCTTCCTAATAAGATCAGATTACCGTCAGGTCTTTCCTGAATGTACGTATACCGATCAGCAAATCCCGGTGAGTCTATCTCTTTAAACCATATTAATCTACCATCAGCAGTGAACTTTGCATACAACGCATTCCAATCCCGATCATTTCTGAAGTTTTGTCCGCATACATAAAGATTACCCAGGTGATCTTCGGTGACATGATAAAAACTGTACAGATCAAATGGAAGAACTGTATTATCAAACTCGTGATACCATTTCTTCTCTCCGAGGCTATCCGTGCAAAGTATGAATGCTCTGCCCCATCCAAGGCCTCCTCCGGGTTGATTGTAATACTTGCCGGAAAGGCCGCAAAATATCAGGTCGCCGTCGCTGTGTTGATGAAAACTCCAGAGGTCGTTGGTGTCGTATTCTACCGGATAAATCTTTTCATCCAGTTTGTTGAAATCTCCGTCAAAAAATGCCAACCAGTTTTGTAGCTCTGTCATACTATCTTGGACAATACTCCCCCCTACGATATACCTGCCATCTCTGAGTTTGGCCATCAAGCGAGGGGTGCTAGGTTCTAGTACTGTATCAGATATTGGCTTAGCCCATTCAACCTGACCCCTTTTATCCACTTTAGATAAAAACGTATAACTATATAGTTGCTTTGGGTCCAAACTCCAGGCAACAGATCCAAAATAGGCCTTACCCTTTTCATCTTCTATGATGTCAGAAAATATTCCTTCGGCTATCCGGTTGATATTTTTTCTATAGGATTCGTACACACGAGAATACTGCGCTATACATTCAATCTGAATCAGGAAGAGTAAGAATAATATCAGGTATTTTTTCATGTTGTTGATTGTTGGAATGAGTAGTATTTTAAATATAGATCATCCACTTTAAACTTCGATTCTCAAGCCAATCCACTGCGGCACCACCACAATAAAAGCTGTAAATTGATAGTTGAAAATCATCATCATTGGAACGAGAAATTCCTGATGAGGTCTTTACAAACATCATCATTTAGGTCAAACTACTTTTTCTCAAAAACCAGATTTTCTGAACCGCCACTCCCGATACATTGTACCACATAATGTCCGGGTATAAGATCTGAAATATTGATCCTAAACTCACTTTCAGATCCTTTGTAAAAAAAATTCTGATCAATCAGTTTCCCATCCATTTCATACAAGCTGATCCTCATTCTGCTGCCAATCGGATGTTTTGACTTTAATAAGATGAAATCATGTGCAGGGTTTGGATACAAACTCCAAATTACTGAGGACCTGTCCTGCTTTAGAATTGCTGTGACCCAGTCGGATCGCACTTCTACGTCATTCTTGAAGAATCGGATCTGATAATGATATCGCTTTGATTTGGAGACTTTGACATCAACATAAGCCAAAGTTTCATGAGCATCGTCTCCTTCTGCTACAATCATTTCATCTGATTGTCCCTCAGCCCTTCTTACGAGCTTCCAGGGGAGATTTCGGAGAGAGGGGTCTATTGTCCAGGATAAACGGATTGCGTCTTGCAATGCCGTGCTATACAGTGACAAGTCCTCTGCTGCCAGGACTATGCTCCCGAATAATTCGGATTCGTTCATTTTGACACAGCCGGGTGGCAGATTGTATGCAGCCACGCCGTCATTACGCCTGAAACTGCTGCCTTGATTTGCACTAAAACCCAATCCCCTTCTCGCAAACACATTCCAAATTATACATGAATTGGCCCCGCCAAAAAGCAAGCTGTCTGCTTTCAAAATCGCATTTCTAGAATCGACAAATCCGGGACTACAGGTTTGCAATTTTAAGCCCTCCATCACCAATCGCGCCACTTTTATATTTCCTTTAGAAGAGCCGCTGTTGTACACATTCTGCTCGTTGCCGTATGTTTTGATAAAAGCCCAATGTAAATCCCACAACATTGAGCACCAGATGTATCCTATCCCGTGTGGTTGTGAAATGATCTGCAAGTCATTCAGTTGTGAATAATCAGCAGGATCTATCTTGAGGTCAACATTGTAAGGCGTAGGTCTCACACCGATGCCTGCTTGAGGATGACCAGAAGGCCAAGTACCTACTCCTCGATTGAGATAAGGATAATCCGACGGGCGAGAGGTCATGAAAAGACCAAAATAGTCGCTCCAGCCTTCTCCGGCCTGCTCCACATTGTCCAGACAGCTGACAGTTGAGGGTCCGCCGGTGAGCCGATTGGAGATACCATGAGCGTATTCGTGACAGATAATCCCGGCATCAAACGAGCCATCAAGCAAAGGAGGTAATCGATTTTCTATCGATACAGGCTTGTTTAGATGCTGCATCAAAATGGCTGCATCTGTAGCAGAAACCTGCATGACAGGAATTTGGATCAAACTTCCGTATGAACTATTGTCAAGAGATGACGGATATTCGTCTGAATCGCTCATCATGACTACTGCTACTGCACCTGCTTTCTGAGCATGCAAGGCTTGCAAATCTGGATAACAGTTGGCCTTGTCGATCAGGGCAATATTGCCTTGAAGTTCTGAGGAATTCACTATGGAGTCGCAAGCGTCGCTCCATGGTGCCCAAAGATCTCTCACCAGAATGGCTTCTGCTGATAAATACTTCGGTATTCCTACCCCAAAATCAGCCTGGGATAACTCGATTGTAGCTGAGGAAGTTTGGATGAGTTTCTTTGAAGTCGGAAGAATTTGTGCAGAGAGAGTGTCTGACAACTTCGATTTGAGCCAATCGCCGTCTTGCTGGCTAATCATCACCACAGGAACTCCAGCCGATGAGAGATAGCCAGAGATTACAAAGGGAGCCGTATTCACATTGTTGGCAATGATGACGCCTGTTGCACCGGCGGCAATTGCCCTTGCTATCTTCGCATTAAAGGTACAGATACCACGGTCTATCAAAACAATTTTTCCCTTGACCAATGCACCATTTTTCAATGCTTCACATGCACATTGGGGTGCAGAAGACCCGTCATCTGCCAAAACCACGGTTCCGGTAAATGGTGATTTCAAAGGTTTAGAAACTGTAGCTTGTATGTAGGGTACTTTTCTTTTGAAACCACTGAGCGTGCTGCAAATTATCGTGTCATACACGGGTTGTTGCCAGACATACATCTGCATGACGGGAGATGTGCCATCCGAGGGAGTATAAAAATTTGCATTGTTTCGGGCTTCCCAAATATCATCCAGCGTTTCTGCTTTCACACGATCACCGGATAGTCCACCTCTATAAAAATTGTCCGCTTGAAAATTCCCTGAAAGCTCATCAAATCCATATCGATGCCATACATCATGCATGATATTGTTCCAATAAAAGAGATTGCTAACTGAGGCATCCTTATTGATTTCAGGAATAGTATCTATATGCAATGGGAAGTCAAATCGCAGATCGGCCCCACCATCTGCAAAATTGCTGTCAGCCTCCGGTGCATTGTTCGCGTCACGATCTTCATATGACAAGCAATTGTTACCACGAGTGTATGTGGAGCTTCCTGAGCCGTCATCATGCCAACCCAATGGACTTGCATCCGGATTGAGAAGATGAGGATTAACTATTAATGTACGAGAACCATGAGATGGACTTTCTGTCGGTTGAGCAAATACGCGATAGGATGCGTCAGGTGCCGCAAATGGCGCAGAAACTGAAACGATACGGTTTTGATTCATGCTGAACTGTCCGGGAATAAGCTCGCAGGAAAGCACCCGCTCAGAATGTTGGAGTACAGTTACATCTTCGTCTGCAACGATAATTTGTTGCACAGAATGTTCATCCGGGCGCTGCCATACCAGTTTAAAAGCAGCAATCAACTGCCCGGTATTCTCATCGTAATAGAAAGCCTTTTGTGATTCTATAATCTCTGTCTGAGAACTATTGACCTGAAGTCGCGCAGCCTCATCTGTCCTTGTATTGATCTGCTGCAGCGCAACTTCTGAGTGGAGTACGCTTTTGAGGTAAGCACCGGCAATACTGATCTCGGTATTTCTGAAGCTGTTGGCTGTGATCTTCTCCGAAAGTTTCTTTACAGCAACTCCGGTTTTGAAGAGCACTGTCCCTTGTGCATCGATATGCATGGCCAAACGTTGAGGCTCAATCACATAACCAAATGCTTTTTGGGATAAATAAACATGCCAGACCGCAGAATTTTTGTCCCAGTACGCATCCGTAATGTCACATTCTAAATTTGGGCCGGAGGCTTGTATTTGGAATTCATGCTGTGCCATCGCACACCAATCCCACGTTACAGATTGCGCACTTAAATATATACCGAACGAGAAAGCCAGACTGAAAAAGCCAAATTTCATTCTTCACCTATCTTTAGCTCAAAGTTACTCCAATTTTCAATATATGCAATTATATATTATATATTTTAATAATATATTTGATTGCTGAGTAGCTGGCAATGAATCCATTAACCGCAGAATTGAAATCGAATATATTTGATCGATTTTCCTGCTAACAGATGTTTTTTTTCATAGTAAGTCCGAATATCCATGTCTTCAATCCCCGGAAGTTCTGATTGATAAATATCATGATGATGAAGAAGAATTTTAAATCCTGGGTGCGAAGAAATAGTTTCCAGGGAGAATTGATATAGAGTGTCATTGTTGGTTTTGAGGTGCAAAAGAGCTGATGGCTTTAAATACGAGGTATAAAGGTCCAGAAAAGGTGAAGAAGTCAGTCTTTTGTTGGAACGGCTTTTTTTCAAAAATGGATCCGGAAAGGTGATCCACAATTCATCTACTTCCGAAGGCGAAAAGAATGCCGCCAGTAACTCGATGCGCGATCTTACGAAACAGACATTATGCAGTTGTTTATCCATCGCTTTCTTGGCACCTTCCCATATTCGTGCTCCCTTGATATCAATTCCAATAAAATTCTTTTCCGGATATCTGGCAGCAAGGGCGCACGAATACTCACCCCTACCACAGGCGAGCTCAATCACCAGAGGCTTTGCATTCTGAAAGTAAGCTGACTTCCAGGTCCCTTTGAAATCTACTTTTTCTCCCAGGGATTTGTAAAGTGCCGGCAGCTTAAATTCAAAATTTTCAAAAACATTGGGCAGTTGAAGGTTCTCTGCAAATTTTTCAAGTTTTGTCCGTTTTCCCATGGGTTTCAGAAGACAGGTAAATTCATTCGTAGGAGAGGATCAAATTGAGTTGCTCAATAGGTGGAAATTGTTTATCATTTTCAATATTGGTTTGGTCAATCCAGCTGAACTTATTGCGGTCTTTAAGTTGATTTCGCATTTGATTCAGTTCTGATTGTGTAGCAAACTCGTTCTTTTTAGAAGCCAAAATAAAAGTAGGGCTGATCGCATTGGGTAAATACTCTTGTATGATAAAGTCGTACTTGAGCTCCAGATGCAACCACAATGCCGGAAATTTCTTGTAAAGCCAATTTTTAATCCCATAAACAGGATTTTCAAGAACTGTCATCCTGTTGGGTATACTCATATTAGTATAGGCTGCAACTACTGCTCCTATATCTACTCCATATACCAAGATACTATCTTCCCTGTATTGCTTTCTAACATAAGCCATTGCGAGGGTAGCATCTTCATACATATGAATCTCGGAAGAATTGTAAGCAGATCTTCCGTAACCCCGGTATTCAGGAGCAAATACATCGTAACCCTGATCGTAGAAATAATCTATATACGCGTTCCAGTCGTCGATATTTCCTTTGTAGCCATGAAAAAAAATCATACAACCTTTAGAAGTCCCCGCTTTCTGAATAAAATGGTAGTTGTCTATGACTTCTTTGTCCGGATGGCTTAGGATAACATGCTTTGCCGAATTCGTAAATACAGGACTTTGATTCTGTGCTAGATGCCGGGGTTGAAATACGATGTGGTCAATAAAAATATACAGGTACAATACGCCTACCACATAGAGCATCGCCACACTCATGATCAGTATAATCGTTCGCTTCCAGGACCAGCTCATCTTGGGGAAAATTGGATGGACGAAGATAAGCCTTTCGCATCAAGGATTTGAAAAGATACCAGTCTATTTCAGTTCCAATTCAGAAGTATCAATCTCAACTTCATGCGTTTGATCCACCAATATTTGATCGAATTCGCTTGTGTCTATTTCGATTTCTCTCTCTTTGTTTTGTGTTTTGGTCTGGCTTTGTTTATTATCGGCTATAATGACCACCTGATCTTCTTTATTAGCCTGGTCGGTGACTTTGGTGTCTGTATTGCTTTTGCTCACTACAACCTGGTCAGCTTCCTCTACAGAAGTTTTTGCAGTTTTGGCTGAGGTTTTCTTCTTTACAATTTTAATCATTGAAAAAGAATTAGTTTTCTTCTGAATCTGAACGTTTGAAGCAGATGCAGGCTTCATCAGTTGGTTCTGCTGTTTGCAAGAAAACGCAGTCACAAAAAGTAAAATCACTCCTAGATTAAGAATTGATTTGGAAGAGATTGCAGAAGTTTTCATTTTAATAGAATTTAATAGTCTGACAGACAATCACCCTCCTAGTTTAATTTCCATTCGTTAAGAAGTTCTTAAACTCAAGTTTTCAGCTGTATTCTATCGCAAGTCAAATTATCTACTGATTAATTTGTCTAACACGACGAATCTCAACTGAAAATCCGGGTGTAAATACAAGTCAGTCTGGTTTACCCTCAATGTAAGGGCAACTGTTTAAGTCTTGAGGAGTAAGTCTGACAAGCGCAAAAAAATTGATATAATAGCTTTCTCAATTGCTGTATAGGGCAAAGATTTGGTTGGGGTATAAATGATTGCAATATCCATTTTGAACTCAGCTAGTGGAAGCTGCAGCAGGTGAAGATTGCGTCGGCACGCTTCTTTCATTCTTCTTTTGATGGTATTGCGGGTGCTTGCTTTGGGGTGCTTTTTTTTGGATACGGCGAATACAAATTGTACAGGACTGAGGTCTTGCCTGTTGCTTTGATTGTATTTCAGTAGAAGTGGTGAAGATTGCATCATCGAGCCTTCGGAAAAAAGGGCATCGATTGACTTGGTAGAGCGAAGTCGTAGGGCTTTGCCGAAACTCATCCGAGGAGTCTCGTCTGTTTTCATAGCAAACCAGCTTACTTCAAGCTGCTTTCGCTGGAAACAGTCAGCCTTACGCGGCCACGGCTTCTACGTCTCGCAAGAACTTTGCGTCCATTTTTAGACTTCATTCTGGAGCGAAAACCGTGTTTGTTAGCTCTTTTTCTTCTGGATGGCTGAAAAGTACGTTTCATGATACAATTTTTAAGTCAGCTTTTTTAAAGGAACGCAAAGATACAAAATTCTTATTAAATACTAGTGGTTTGTTTAACTATTCATCGAAATCAGAAAATCTTCATTCGTCAAGGTACCGACCATATGTTTTTTGATGAATTCTATGGCTTCTTCAGGTTTCATGTCTGCGAGATGGTTACGCAGCACGAACATTTTCTGTATGATGGATTCGTCAAGGAGAAGATCTTCTCTTCTGGTACTGGATTTTGTAAGGTCGATAGATGGGTACAATCGCTTGTTGGCCAAAGTTCTATCGAGTTGCAACTCCATATTACCCGTTCCTTTGAACTCCTCAAAAATCACTCCATCCATTTTACTTCCTGTATCGATCAATGCGGTAGCAAGTATGGTCAATGATCCACCATTCTCAATTTTTCTGGCTGCGCCAAAAAATTTCTTTGGTTTTTGCAATGCATTGGCTTCAACACCTCCTGACAATACTTTTCCTGAAGAAGGAGCGACAGTATTGTAGGCTCTTGCCAATCTTGTAATTGAATCCAACAAGATTACTACATCGTGGCCGCATTCGACCATGCGTTTGGCTTTCTCAAGTACGATATTGGCTACTCTTACGTGATTGTCAGCAGGTTCGTCAAAGGTTGAAGAAATCACTTCAGCATTGACGCTCCTCTTCATATCGGTTACCTCTTCCGGACGCTCATCTACCAGTAAAACGATCATATAACATTCCGGATGATTGGCTGAAATGGCATTGGCAATATCCTTGAGCAGGAAGGTCTTTCCTGTTTTAGGTTGTGCGACGATGAGCCCTCTCTGACCCTTACCTATTGGCGTGAAAAGGTCTATCATCCGATTGCCATAATCTTTACCGGATCGATTGATCAATTTGAACTTTTCATTGGGAAATAGAGGAGTCAAAAAGTCGAACGGAATCCGATCTCGGATCATACTAGGATCAAGGCCGTTAATTTTTGACACTTTGAGCAATGCGAAATACTTCTCACCTTCTTTTGGAGGCCGAACAGCACCTTGTACAGTATCTCCGGTTTTCAAGCCAAAAAGTTTGATTTGCGAAGGAGAAACATAAACATCATCCGGTGATGACAAATAATTATAATCTCCGCTGCGGAGGAATCCATATCCTTCTTGCATCATTTCCAGAACTCCCAGTCCCTCAACCAGGCCTTCAAGGTCTACATTAAACAGCGGCACAGCCGGTTTGGCTTCTACTTGTTGCTTGGCTTCCAGTGGTCCTGAAATATCGTTGACAGGTTCGAAAACCTCTTGTTCCTGATTCTGTCTTTTATGATGCTGAACACGCCCTTTTCTTTCATGAATTCTAGGCTTATCAGCTTGATCAGACTCCATTGCCGAATCCTGCGATTCAGTTTCGACAACCGTTTTCTCAACAGCTGGCTCCTTCTCTACCGGACTGCTCTTGTCAAATCGCACCGGTTTTTCTTTGCGTACATGTTTTGGCTGTTTAACATCTTCAGCGGTTTGTTTTTGAGTTTCATCAACCGGGAACAACTCTTTCTTGGTCTCTGCTTGAGCGATCTGAGGTTTTTGTTCCTTGTGATTTGGCTTTTTAGCTACAGGTGCGCTATTGTCTTGCTCTATAACACGTGGTTGTCCAGTCAGGTGGCTGCCTCCTATTTTTTCGGGGGCAGATTTGCGCACGGTTCTTTTCCTTCGGTTGCGCAGATTATTTTCATTTTCCAAAAGCTCGTATTCAGGTTCTGCATCGGCGTCAGAGCCATTGTCAGCATCAGATTTTTTCCCTCCTGCCAAGGCTTGTTGGTCCAGGATTCTGTAGATCAAATCTTGTTTGGAAAGCTTTTGTAAATGTGTTATTCCCAGTTTTTGGGCTATGTCTTTTAGCTCAGGTACAAGCATGTCGTTGAGCTGCAAAATATCATACATAGAGATAATGGATAATCAGATTAGAATTAACAAAAATAGATGGCGAATTCGGTTTTAATGAAATTGCAAATAGATATAAGAAATGAAATATATGTTGTGAAAAGCTCGAGGAGTTGTTAAATCGAAAGAATTCCTCCAACCCTGCAAAGATAAATCTTTTTAATCATATCTCGTCAAGTTTTTTTTCGAAAAAAATGTAGATCTTGCTGTAAAATTGCCGAAAATTTGAGATTATGGTGGAGATGAGAATTTTCAGAAATGAAAAAGACAGAATTGTCACGGGATATCAAAAGAGAAATCTCAGCGATGCTCAGCTGATGAAAGTTGATGAAATATTGACTCTTGACCAATATAGGAAGGAGACACAAAGCTCTTTGGATAACCAACTGGCTTTGATCAACAAACTCTCTAAAGAAGTGGGAGAATACATGAAAAAAGGAGACCAGAGCGGTGGGAACAAGATCAGAGAAGAAGTCCTCAGGTTAAAAGAAGAAGCCAAAATTTCAGAAAGTTCGCTAGCGACAATAGAAGCCAAGATAGAAGATATCTTGCTTCAGCTGCCCAATGTACCACATGAAACTGTGCCGTTTGGAAAAACTGCAGAAGAAAATGAGGTCTTCCGGTATGGATCCATCGCTGCTAAAGATGCAGAAGAGAGCTCATTGCCACACTGGGAATTGGCCAAAAAATATCAATTGTTCGATATGGAGCTTGGTGTCAAAATTACAGGAAGCGGATTCATCTTATATCGTGGTCAAGGCGCCAGACTTCAACGCGCTTTGATCAATTTCTTCCTTGATGAGGCCAATCGGGCAGGCTATGAAGAGATTCAAACTCCCCTGATGGTCAACGAAGCTTCTGGTAGGGCAACCGGGCAAATTCCGGACAAAGAGGGCCAAATGTACTATGTTGAAAAGGATGACCTTTACTTGATCCCAACAGCGGAAGTGCCTGTCACCAATATATATAGAGACGTATTGCTGCGCGAAGACCAACTGCCCATTAAAATGTGTGGTTATACGCCCTGTTTCAGAAGAGAGGCAGGATCATACGGCGCCCACGTCAAAGGTCTCAATCGCGTACACCAATTTGACAAAGTTGAAATCGTGAGGATAGAACATCCTGAGAACTCATACAAAGCCCTACATGGCATGTTGGAACATGTGGCAATGCTTTTGGAAAAGCTGGAATTGCCTTATCGGATACTGCGTTTGTGCGGAGGAGATATGGGATTTGCTTCCGCATTGACCTATGACTTCGAGGTGTATTCCAATGCCCAAAAAAGATGGTTGGAAGTTAGCTCTGTATCCAATTTTGAAACTTTTCAGTCCAATAGAATGAAATTAAGATTCAAAAATGAAAATGGTCAATCAGTTTTGGCGCATACACTCAATGGAAGTGCACTTGCCTTAGCGAGGATAGTTGCAGGTCTCTTGGAAAATCACCAGACTGAGGATGGCATACATATTCCTAAAGCATTACAAGCTTACTTTGGCGCAGAAAAAATTCAATAAAAAATAAACTATTTTTCTCAAAATCGAATTATAAGGTGAAAACTATACGACATGGTACTTAATGCAGATTATATGATTTATTATGGCATCACAATAGTGATGTCGGTTATTGGAATGTTCATTAGTGGAAGATTGCAGAGTAAGTTTAAACACTACTCGACCGTTGGTCTTAGAAATGGAATGAGCGGAAAGGAAATTGCCGAACACATGCTGAGCTATTATAATATACACGATGTACAGGTAGTTCAAGGCCAAGGTTTCCTGTCTGATCATTATAATCCAAGCAACAAGACAGTAAACCTAAGTCCTGACGTTTTCAATGGGAGATCTGTCGCAGCTTCAGCTGTTGCTGCACACGAGTGCGGTCACGCTGTGCAACATGCTACGGCTTATACCATGCTGACATTGAGATCACGCATTGTACCAGTAGTACAAGTAGCCTCAATGGCTCAACAATTTTTATTGATGGCTGCGTTTATGCTCGCAAATACTTTTCCAAGTTTATTGCTTATCACCATCATCGCATTTATGATCACCACCGCATTTAGCGTGATCACCTTGCCTGTAGAATTTGATGCCAGCAAACGAGCATTGGTGTGGTTAGAACAATCAGGTACAACCACAACTGCTGAGCATGAAGGAGCAAAAGATGCTTTGAAATGGGCCGCAATGACTTACGTTTCAGCAGCTCTCTCATCATTGGTAATGCTGATATTTCTTATCTTGCGCTATGTAGGTTTAAACAGAGAGTAATTGTACTAAAGAAATTCACTGGAAAAAAATTAAAATTCAGTACCCATTTATAAAAACTATTCCTGTATGTCGGCAGAACTCGATGCACTGATTAAAAAAGCAAAAGATGACTTTGAAAAAAGCCTGGAGCATTTGCATAAAGAACTACATAAAGTAAGAACAGGTAAGGCCTCTACGTCAATGTTGGAGGGCATCATGGTACCTTACTATGGCTCCCCTGTACCCATTCAGCAAGTGGCCAATATCTCACTCGGCGATACAAAAACCATCATCATACAGCCCTGGGAAAAAAAGATCATTGGTGACATCGAAAAGGCCATCTTTGAATCCAACATTGGACTGACTCCTCAAAATGATGGAGAAATGATCCGATTATTGATACCACCACTTACTGAGGAAAGACGTAAAGAATTTGTAAAGCAGGTCAAACACTACGGAGAAGAAGCTAAAGTAGGAATTCGGTCCATCAGACATAAAATATTGGAGTCCATAAAGAAGGAACAAAAAAATGGATTGGCTGAAGATATCGCTAAGCGTAAAGAAACTGATCTGCAAAATCAGGTGAACGACTATATTTCAAAAATTGAAAAAATAGTTGAACAAAAAGACAAGGAATTGATGACAATTTAAAGTCAACAATAATAATTATCGGCTTTGGTTTTCGTATAAAATTACCCGATGGCGTTCATCACATATGAGTAATTTTTGTCCCATGATAGCAAATGATTGAATAGGCTCTTGTGAATGAAAAATGGCAATAGCTTCATGCTTTTTCAGGTCCCATACAAAGATGTTGATCCCATTGCTCAGATATATGTCATTTCTATCCGTCGTGATCAGTTTTATTTCATGATTTGAATATTCTCCTACTAGATTTAAAAATGAATCAAATATCATCAAACCTTTTCCGGGTATAAGCAAAAAATAATTTTGTTGGCACTGCAATAATTTTACACCTCCTAGATATGTATCTGTGCGTTCAAAGAAAATCGATTGTGATACAATAGGTTCAACTGGTGAAATCTGTTCGATGTGAATTCTCGAATCTTTGAAATACATCAATTCACCACCGGTGTTCACTCCAACCACATCAGACTGAGACATTTCACCGATATTTCTTTCGGTCAACACCGCCAAAAATTTATCCAAAAATTGTATCCTCGAAGCTTCTGGATAATAAATCAATATTTTATAAGGATTGGATGCATCGATAAAAGTGTTTTTTGAAAAATCTCTATTGGTATGGACCACGAGTGGATTGCTCAATTGGTCAACAATACTCAATTTCTTTTCCTTTGCAGAAAATACAAAAATCCGGGATAACTGGTCCATAAAGACCTGGTCTGCCGAGATATGTATTGTGTCTTTAAAGCGCCAACTGTCCTGAATAATTTGAGCTTGCAATGAATTGCTGAAACTAAAGCAAATCCACAGCGATGAATTGATAAATATGTGAATGAAATTCATACGAAATTTAAGAATATATTTTGCCCATCTCATTCTTATAAAATTGAATTTCCATATGATCTCCATCAAAAACTCCAAAGGATCTGAAACTCATCCAGTCTCCCAGATTTATATACCTGCATCTTCCATTGTCCAGAAGGTAATTTATTGGGAGATGTCTGTGACCAAAAACAAAATAATCGACCTCAAGCGTCTGTGATTTTCTCTCAGCGTATTGAATCAGCCATTCTTTATCAGGACCTAAAAAAATCTCTTCATGCGATTGAGCTGCCCTACTCTTATGAGAGAAAAATCCAGCTAATCGTATCCCGATATCGGGATGCAACCAGCGATATGCATACTGGGATAAAGGTGAGCGAAAAAGTCTTTTTAATCGTTTATAACCTTTATCTCCAGGTCCCAATCCATCTCCGTGTCCGATGTAAAATTTTTTTCCAAGCAGCTGAAACACCTGAGGATCAGAATAAATTTTCATTTCAAATTCCTCTTCAAAATAATCTAATAACCAAAGATCGTGATTGCCTTTGAAGTAATGTAGATTTACTCCTTTATCTGCAAGCTTCCTCAGTTTTGAAAACAATAAGGAATATCCTTTAGGAATTACGGTTTTATATTCAAACCAAAAGTCGAAAACATCTCCCAACAAAAATAAATCTGAGGCGTCATCTGCGATTTCATCCATCCAAGCTGCAACATCCTTTTCTCTTTGTTTCGATGTACCAGCAGCATTCACGCCAAGATGAAAATCGGAAGCAAAATATATTTTTTTCAAAAAGTTTTATTTTGCTTCTACAAATCTCGGATCTGTCTCCATGACATGTCCGCAAGATTTACATGTTCTAAACTCTTCAGAATTATAATATTCCTTAAACCTCGGAATAAAATCTTTCTCTATATCCTTGAGAGGAAAAAAGTATTGATGAAGTGGCTCATTGCACTTTTCACAAAACCACATCAATCCATCCGTATCTTGTGGTCTTCTCTTCGCTTCGATAACCAAACCTATCGTATTAGCAGGTCTGATCGGCGAGTGGGGAGTGCGTGAAGGCAACAAAAAAATCTCACCCTCTTTGATCGGCACATCAACGGGTTTTCCATCTTCTTGTATTCGAACGGTAATGTCTCCTTCTATTTGATAAAACCATTCCTCTGTTTCATTGTAATGGTAGTCTTTTCGAGCATTGGGACCTGCAACGATCATCACGATGAAGTCATCAGCTTCCTGAAACAGATTCCTGTTTCCTACAGGAGGTTTCAACTCACTGCGGTGCTCTTCTATCCATTTATGGATATTGAAAGGACGTCGAATTGCCATGTTCAAAATTTTGTACTAAGGTAAGACAATGCCTCTAAATTTCAAATAAGTCTAACGGACATAAAACATTAGTCCCTTGAGATAACTTCCTTCCGGGTGGAACAAACTGACAGGGTGGTCTTGTCCTTGAGACATTTTTCTCAGCAATAATAAATCTCTCCCACTTTCTATCCCGGCAGCAACACAAGTGTGATAAAAAATATCTTCAGTCACTACTTGTGAACAAGAGAAACTCATAAGAATACCACCTCTTTTTATAAGTTGCATTGCCATCAAATTCAATCGTTTATAAGCCTGAATCGCCTGATGCCGATGTTCCTTGTTCTTGGCAAATGCCGGCGGATCTAGAATGATGATATCAAAATAATCTTTTGGCACCTCTTTCCAGAAATCATTGATCTGCATGTGTTTGACTTGGTGTTGGTTTTCATTCTGGAGGTTGAGTTTTATATTCATTCCTAGCATTTCAATAGCCTTGGCAGAAGCGTCGACGGACCAAACTTCTGAGGCCCCGGCATTTCCTGCATAAATGCTGAATCCTCCGGTATAACAAAAGGTGTTGAGGACACGCTTATTTTCGGCTATTTGTGCTAACAACTGTCTATTTTCTCTTTGATCCAGAAACAAGCCGGTCTTTTGACTTTCAAGAATATTTACCTGAAACCTATGACCATTTTCGATCACTTCCAGATAGGTTTTATCTCCGTATAATATCCCATCTCGGACATCTTTAGCAAAATCAGCAGGCAAGCAATCTTTTGACTTCAATATAATATGATGAATAACATCACCTCCCGAAATTTGGAGTAAAGCAGCTTGAATGTGCTGTAGATTTTTGAACATTCCGATAGTATGGCACTGGACCACTGCTAGGTCTGAATAAATATCCACGATCAACCCCGGCAATCCGTCAGCTTCACCATGTATGAGCCTAAAACAGTTCGTTACCTTAGAAACGGTCAATCCCAGAGTTTGACGAAGATTCCAGGCAGCATTGAACTTATCTTCCCAAATGGATTCCTGATATGCTTCAGGACCAAACGAGATCATTTTGACAGCTATGCTCCCTTTGTGGAAGTGTCCATACCCGAGTTGTTGCTTATGTTCATCCAAAACTGTAACCCAATCTCCATCCTGCAAATCTGGATCTCGCCAATGGATCGCGCCACTAAAGATCCAAGGATGCCTTCGCAGGATGGGTTCGAGTTTTTTTCTATGTATCACGGCAGATTTCATGCTCATTATTGGATATAATTCACAAAGATTAAGCTAAATCTACAAACTCAGGCAATGAACTTCATCAAGCAAATATTATTTGTAATCTACACTCTATTAGATGATGTTTAAGAATCCGAATCCTTTGGTTTACCATTGGATTTCTTTGGATTGAGGACATCTTTAGTTGCGTCTTCTACATCTTTTGTAGCAGTAGAAAGCTCATCAAACTTTGATTTTCTTGCATCCGGTCGGGGTGTTTCTAAACCTGTAGAAATTCCATTGAAAGTAAATCCCTTTTGATCCGTATCTACAAGAATTTTATTGTCCTTGACCACCTGACCTGCTAACATGATCTTGGCAAGTTCATTGACGATCTCCTTCTGAATGACTCTTTTTAAGGGTCTTGCCCCAAACTGAGGCTCGTAACCCAAATCAGCCAGCAAGCTCAAAGCACTTTCACTGAATTCTAAATCAATTCCTTGATTGAGCAAATTCTTCTTCAATGATTTTAACTGTAAGGATGCAATTTTCTTGATTTCCATCTTGGTCAGAGGCAAAAACATGATCTTATCATCGATCCTGTTCAGGAATTCCGGCCTCAAGCTTTCTTTTAACTTTTCGAATACCTCTACTTTGGTGGTTTCTATTATTTCTGTACGATGTTTGTCTCCCAAAGCATCCAGATCCTCGAAATTCTCGAGTATAATTTCTGAGCCCATATTGGATGTCATGATGATGATGGTGTTCTTAAAATTTGCCACCCTACCCTTATTATCCGTCAGATGTCCATCGTCCAATACTTGCAATAGAATATTGAAAGTATCCGGATGAGCCTTCTCAATCTCGTCGAGCAAGATAATCGAATAAGGTTTCATCCTGACCGCCTCGGTGAGCTGTCCGCCTTCGTCATAACCCACGTATCCGGGAGGAGCTCCCACAAGTTTAGAAACCGAGTGTGACTCCATAAATTCACTCATGTCGATACGTGTCATTGATTTTTCATCATCAAAGAGAACTTCTGCCAATGCTTTGGCTAATTCGGTCTTTCCCACACCGGTGGGCCCTAGAAAGATAAAAGAACCGATTGGTTTGTTCGGGTCTTGAAGTCCTGCTCTGGATCGTCGCACTGCATCCGAGACTGCCCGAATTGCTTCTTCTTGTCCTATGACTCTTTTTGCTAATTCATCCTCAATGTGGAGAAGCTTGTCCTTCTCAGTTTGCATCATTTTTTGCAAAGGAATACCAGTCCACTTGCTTACCACGGCGGCAATGTCATTGGCGGTTACTGTCTCAGAGGTAAATCTACTTCCTTCTGGTAAAGCAGCTAGTTTGGCTTCGGCTTCTTTGAGTAAGTTTTCCTGCTCTTTGGCATCACCATATCTCAATTTTGCTACGAGACCGAAATCAGATTCCCTTTCAGCCTTCTCTGCTGCAATATTGATCTCATCCAACTTCTTCTTGATGGACTGGATACGATCGACGATTTCCTTTTCAGTTTTCCAGGCAGCTTTGAGTGAATCCAGATTCTGTTTAGTATTTGCAAGATTTTCTTCGATTAACTTGACTTTCAGATTATCTTTTTCACGCATTACAGCTTCTCTTTCTATTTCCAGCTGTCGAACTCTTCGGTCTAACTCATCAATCTTTTCCGGAACGCTATCGAGTTCTAGTCGAAGTTTTGCGGCCGCTTCATCTATCAAGTCAATAGCCTTGTCCGGCAATTGACGATCAGTAATATATCGATGTGACAATTCTGCCGCTGCTATCAAAGCTTCATCTTGAATTGCTATTTTGTGGTAGACTTCATATTTATCCTGAACTCCTCGCAATATCGAAATCGTATCTTCAACACTTGGCTCATCAATCATCACAGGTTGAAATCTCCTTACAAGAGCTTTGTCATTTTCAAAATACTTTTGATATTCATCCAAAGTTGTAGCGCCAATTGTATGGAGTTCACCTCTCGCCAATGCCGGTTTTAAAATGTTGGCTGCATCAATGCTACCACTTCCTCCTCCTGCGCCGATCAATGAGTGAATCTCGTCAATAAAAAGGATGATTTTACCATTAGATTCATTGACCTCTCTGACTACTGCTTTGAGGCGCTCTTCAAACTCGCCTTTGTACTTCGCTCCAGCGATCAATGCTGCCAAATCAAGAGAGAATATTCTCTTGTCCTTCAGATTTTCAGGAACGTCATTTTTTACAATCCTCCAGGCAATTCCTTCAATGATTGCAGTCTTACCTACACCGGCTTCCCCAATTAAAATTGGATTATTCTTCTTCCTTCTTGACAAAATATGGAGTATTCGTCTGATTTCTTCATCACGACCTACAATGGGATCCAACTTGCCACTTTCAGCTGCAAGATTGAGATTGACTGCATATTTGTTGAGCGCGTTGAACTGTTCATCCCCTGAAGCATCGCTCACTTTTTTTCCTTTCCTCAATTCTACAATCGCTTGCTTGACACCTTCAGCTGTAATTTGATTGGACTTGAATATTTTCGTAGTCTGGTCATTCACTTTAAAAAGTGCTAGTAGCATGATCTCAAGAGAAATGTACTCATCACCCATTTCGCTCATTAAGTTCTTGGCATGGATGAGGATCTGATTGGAGTCATTGGAAAGGTATTGTTTTCCTCCAGCAACATCAGATTTCACAGTTGGTAAACTTCTGATTGCTGTTTCCAATTCATGTGATATTTTTCTTGTATTTGCACCCATTTTGGAGAAAATAAACTCCACCAATTTTTCGTCGGTCTCAATGATTGCCTTTGCAAGATGCAGAGGTTCTATTACTTGTTGAGACAAACCGGTTGCAATCTGCTGGGCTTTCAGAATTGCATCTTGGGCTTTTATAGTAAAATTTTCGTATGTCATAATCTAATTTTTGTCCATATGCATCAAAAGCTAAACCATTGCAAGAATACGGACAGATTGTCAGAATAGAATGAATGAGCCTGACATTGTTTACAAAAATTCAATGTCCAACTGTCAAACTTTCAAGTTTGAAGAAAGATCGAAAACATTTCATGTGAATTCAATTCAGGTTCGAATCTTGCGGTATCTTTCGATTCCAAATGGATTCATTAACTCAGATCGTACTTGGAGCTGCTTGCGGCGAACTTGCAGCAGGAAAAAAAATAGGGAATCGCGCCTTATTGTGGGGAGCTATCGGTGGGACAATTCCGGATCTGGATGTGCTCAGCAATTTTTTTATGGAACCAATGGATGCACTGGCGTTTCATAGAGGACCCACTCACTCACTTCTTTTCAATATTCTAGTTCCCTTACAGCTTGCCTGGCTCGTTAGTCAACTGTATCGTACCAGCATGATCCATCAGAAATGGTACAAAATTACCGCAATAAGTTTAGGAAGTATTTTTGTCTTGGCAATCAGTGGATTTTTCAATTTTATTTTACATTTTTTATTAAAAGAATACTCTTGGCCTATTATCGCAATCGTGATTATAGGACTAATATTTTGGTTAACGAGATTGGGAAAGCAATTTCTGAATGAAACCGATAATGATATCCCTAGAATGAATTATTTATCCTGGTATGTATTATTTTTATTGTCAATGGTGACTCATCCATTGTTAGACAATTTTACAACATTCGGGACTCAACTTTTTTGGCCATTCAGCCATCATAGATTTACTCTTTCCAATATCTCAATAGTTGACCCTATTTATACACTGCCATTTTTAGGAACAGTTATTGCTTGTTCACTGCTGGATCGAAATTCTCAAAAAAGAAAAATTTTAAACTGGGCAGGTTTAGTTTGGAGTAGTCTATATTTATGTCTAACATTTATAAATAAAAATGCTGTAGATAGATTATTTGAAAAAAGCTTATCAGCTCAAAAGATTCCGGTCGAAAAATACCTCACATCTCCGATGATATTGAACAATGCGCTTTGGTATTGCATTGCTAAAAGTAACGATCTGTATTATTATGGATATTATTCACTTTTTGATCAGCAAGATACTTTAATACCTTTAAAAGTTACAGTGAAAAATCAATTTCAATGGCCAATTCAACCCGGCGAAAAAAACCTACAAACATTGAGTTGGTTTTCGGACAATTATTATAATATTATCCCCCTTCAGAATGACACCATTCAATTTAATGATTTGAGATATGGCAATTTTAAATTCTCATATGACAATAAAAACGATTATGGATTTCATTTTAAGTTATTATCTCAAGGCAATGGTAATTATAAAATGTTAAATGAATCTCCCAGGCCGAATATTACGGATGAAGATTTAAATAATTATTGGTTAAGAATTCTAGGTAGAATTCAAAATCAATAAGAATGGTTTCACTAAACAGTCTAAAATCAAATTTTAAAGTTAAAGATCGATTAAGCAAGCAAAAGTCTGCAAAAACCGAGTTACAAGAATCTGCACTTATAAAATAATAAATTAATTCCAGTATTCTACTTTGACTTCAACAAACTTATTTGTCTTAACGATGTCGTTAGATCGAATTGTAAAACCTGTGGTCGAAATTTACTAAAATATTTCTCCGTTAAAATGGCATTTATGCTTGATCATATTCTTCTCAATAAAAGGCAAATTTAATTTTGTCCATTCTATTGTTTGAGTCAGTCCGGAATCTAAGTCTACTTCTGCTTTAAATCCCAGTTTCTCTTCTGATTTTGAAGTACTTCCAAATCTCTTTCCACTATTATCCCAACTTCTTTTTGGCAACTGTTCAAAAGCCGAATGGCTTCCCGTTAGTTTCAAAATTTTTTCTGCAAGATCTTTGATTGTGGTTTCTACTCCTGAGGCAATATTGTATGTTTCGCCTGCATCACCTCTAAGGGCACATGCTATCAAACCGCGGCAAATATCATCGACATAAATAAAATCTCTGGAAGCTATTCCTCCATTTTCAAGACTGATCGGAATGCCCTTCAGTGCTTTAAAAACAAATGTAGGAGTTACATTCCTCCAGACAGTAGCAGGAGTTCCCCTCCATCTCCCGGCACCGAGTACTTCGCCCGGTCCATACACATTTTGAAATCTTGCCCGAACAGTGGGTACTTGATGCTGATGATAATAATATACACAATAAAATTCGCCTACAATTTTTGAAATAGAATATGGACTATCATGCTTTATATTCGTCATTTCTACTTCTTGAGTGGCGCTAGCTGTGTCAAACGTTTTTTGTGCTACAGAACAACCTGCTGAAGAGTACACCAGCTTTTTGAGTTTTTTGAAATTTTTTACATGCTCTAAAAGTTTAAGTGTAGTGAGTGTGTTGTTCTCATGATCTACCAGCGGATTCGCAATAGATGATTGATTACCATGAAAAGTGGACAGATGGAAAATATAATCTATGTCATCTTCCAATGTACTTAGAACTGAATCTTCAGATATAGATCCAATGCGAAGCTCTACTTGGGGTACTTGGATTACATTCTCCTTTTCAGCAGACAACAAATTGTCAATCGCAATTACCTGCGATGCTCCGGCATCAACCAAATGTCGCACCAGATTTGCTCCTACAAATCCAGCCCCACCTACTACAACTATTTTAGAACCTTTGATACTCATAATTATTTTTTGTCATCCATTTGCTTCAGATGAGTGAAGGTTTGGGTGATGCCATTTACCTTGTACCAATCGATAGCTTGTTGAATTCCATCCTCCAACTTGGTCATTGCTTTCCAATTAAAATCTTGCTCGGTCTTACTTGGATCAATTAAAATGGTAAATACATCATCAACTCCCCGAGGCCTTACTTCTACATCTTCGTCGAGCTTAATACTTAAAGCTTTTAATGTTGCATCAAACAACTCTTTGATAGAATAATCGCTACCTGTTGAAATATGATAATAACCTTTAGTGCCTTGACCAGATAGGGATTTCAATACTACCTCAACTAGATCTTTAACAAAGATGAAATCTCTTCTGGTATCCATGACAAAACACTTTTTACCTTCAGTCAATCTGTGAAAGAAAGTTGGCAAAGGTCCACTCAGGTTTCTCGGCCCGTAAGCATTGGCTAATCGGAATGATTGGAAGTCTAATCCCGATAATTCAATGTATTGCTCACCACCGGTTTTTGAAATTGCATAGCTGCTGCCAGCACCTTCACTTTTGCCTGAATAAAAAGGATGACCAAGCGTAATAGGCTGTTCAATGGGGCTTAAGCCGTAGCACAAAGATGTTTGGAAATATACTATTCTGCTTACACCTAAGCGTTTGCTCGCACGAACGATGTTTATAGTACCTAGAATATTGGACATAGTATCTTCTTCCCAAGCGTCTGGATCTTTGTAAGAAGCTGCAGCATGAACTACTTTGTCGGGACCAAACTCATCAAAGCATTTATTGACCA
Organism: Saprospiraceae bacterium; assembly: GCA_016710235.1. Classification (NCBI taxonomy): domain Bacteria; kingdom Pseudomonadati; phylum Bacteroidota; class Saprospiria; order Saprospirales; family Saprospiraceae; species Saprospiraceae bacterium. The sequence continues at coordinate 2,263,649 of JADJLG010000001.1, read as the reverse complement.
ATTCAATATCTGCAATAGTACCTTCTACAACTTTGAGATTTGGGTGAGGTTTGTTGTTGTCTCTTCTACCTGTCTGATAATTATCAATGACCAGCACATGATGTCCCTGTGCCAATAAAGCATCGGCGATATGCGAACCCACAAAACCCGCTCCACCAGTGATCAATACTTTCATATTATATTTTATTTTATTTTGATTAATTTAATGAAAACCTTTGTCCATAAATTCCTGATGCCACAACTCTAAGCACAGGAATCCCCATAAGTTCCTCCCAAATTTTGACTCCGAAGCAATTTTACTAAGTACTTTGTCATTATTGACAAACTCTCTTTGTCTGGCTTTTGTTGAATGAAATGTATCCTGAATAAATTCGGCAACAACACCTTTTTTCGACCATTCGACCAAAGGAGTTGGGAAACCCATCTTGTCTTTTCTATTCAAAATTTCCTGAGGAATGTATTTTCGAATGACTTGTTTGAAAATATGCTTCATATCTCCATTTTCAAACTTAATATTCGAAGGAATAGTTGCAGTCAACTCCACCAAGGCGTGGTCCAGTAAAGGCACTCTGGATTCTAAGCCATTTGCCATGCTCATCCTGTCTTCTACTTGCAATAATGCAGGCAACAATGTTTTGAAATCAAAGTGAGTCATGAGATCAAAATAAGACTGCTTGCCTACGTTTGCACCATGAAATATCTGAGAAAATGTCTCGTATGGAGAATAGTCTCCCAGAAGCTCCCAATGGATTGCATCGCCGAGATGCGGAGCCCGATTGATTAAACGAAAATATCTCTTGTCCATTTCTTCAAATAAGCCATCGCTCCAAAATTCTTTCAGCATAGGCTTATAATTTCTCAAAGAAACGAGGTTGGGAATTATTGATTCATAGGTTACAATATATTTTCCGCTTCCTTGCGATCCTTCTATTGCCGCTTTGATACATTGTTCGAAGTATGCAATCAGGTATCTTGTATAGCCTCCAAATATCTCATCACCACCTTGACCCCCTAAAACCACTTTTCGGTGCTTTGCAGCTAACTTGGATACCATAAATTGCGGGAAAGATCCGGGTCCTGCAACAGGATAATCCAAATGATAAATGACATCTCGGATATGGTTGACGAAGTCGTATTCTGTGATATCAATCTGATGTAATGGAAAACCTTTGTTCTCACAGAGCAACTGAGCATAGCGGCTCTCATCATAATCCTGACTAAATCCGAATTTACCCGTGAATCCCATAAAATCTCCGCCCTGAATATTGGATGCGATAGACGCAACCGCACTGGAATCCAATCCACCGCTGACATAAGCTCCTACCGGCACATCACTCCTCAGATGAAATTGAATGGAATCTTCCAACAATCTACTCAGTCTGTCTTCAAAGTACTCTTCAGTATGGTGAAAATCTGTGTGATAATGTACCTCCCAATATTTCTCGATCTTCATATCGAACTGATTGATCTCGAGACGATGAGCCGGCAGCAACTCAAAGATATCTTTGAAAAGAGTTTTACCGGCCAAAGGAAATTGAAAGGCCAGGTAATCTTTGAATCCTTCTCTATTCATCTCCACCTTAGGAAAAAAAGGTAGCAAAGCTTTACACTCAGATGCAAAAAGGAATCTGTCTTTTGATTTAGAGTAATAAAATGGTTTGATTCCGAACCTGTCTCGTGCAGCAAATAAGGTCTGGTTGAGTTCATCCCAAATAACGAAAGCAAACATTCCTCTCAATTTCAGTACACAATCCTTACCCCACTTACGAAATGCAGCTAAGATCACTTCAGTGTCTGATTTAGTGCGAAACACGAACTCAGTAGAAAGTTCATTTCTGAGTTCAATGTAATTATAAATTTCTCCGTTGTAAGTGATGCTGAGATGACCATCTGATGTATGCATAGGTTGCTTACCGGCCTCCGTAGTTTCAATAATAGATAAGCGTTTGTGAGCCAGACCAATGCGATTTTTGCCTCCAAGCCAAAACCCATCCCCATCTGGTCCTCTGTGACGGATCAGCTCATTCATCCGAACCAAATCTCTTTGCATCTGGCCAGAGTCCTGATTTTGCTCACGATAAAGAAAACCGGCTATTCCACACATAAATCAAATCCTTTCAAAACGACGCAAAGATGCGAAATATTTGACTTTTTTATATAAAAAAAAATTTAATATGATAATAACAATGGGAGTTTAAAACTTGAAATTTACTGTTTTCGAACTGGAATATAAGCTAATACATACTTCTCAAATAGCTGATTGAACTCCATTGAAATATTTGCTTTGTACACTAGGAAAACAAAACCAATTGCTACAAAAGCACCCTTTACTAAAAGATCCAATAAAGGATAACCAGTTGAGGGGATGGCAAATCCCAAAACAGAAGTCAATCCAGCTATCAAAAAAATAGTGATTATCTTCCGAGAAAAAGGATGTAAACCGAATTTTAAATAAATAAACACCGACTTTGTAACATTATAAATTGTAGTCGACAAAAATGTAGAAAAAGCTGCTCCTGTAATCCCATATCGTGGAATTAAATAAAAATTCAATCCAATGTTTATTGTTCCCAGAAGCAAAAGAAAGATAAAATCAAAGCGGTAATATTTTGAAAACCCTATGATAGTACCATTGATACTGGTGGCTCCATCCACCACTCTAGCCATAATCAGGAAGGTAAGTACACTTGCAACACCATTTAGTTTTTCACTATTGACCATCAACTCTCTCAGAGGCAGAAAACAAACAAAAAGCCCTGAAGCCAAAAATAAAGTTGGCAATAATATGGCTATACTCGACTTCTTATAATTTTTTTCTAATTCGTACAAATTGTTTTCTGCAAGGTTTTTGGAAATATTAGGAAGCATTGCATTAAGTATCATCGCTCCAGGAACATAACAACTTGCTGCCATAAAAACACCTAATGAGTATTTTCCTGTAGCCTGAGTCCCTAAAAAATTGGTCACCATCAGTGTATCAATTTGCAAAGCAAACAAAGCACCTAAACTTCCAAATATTACAAAAACAGAATACTGTAATATTTGCCTAAATCTGTGACCCTCCGGTATTGTAATTTTATGGCGCCAAAATAAATGACCCAATTTTTTAACATACCAAAGTATAATGCAAAACTGAACCAGAGAAAATCCGACCAACAGATAAAAAAATCCATGGACATCTATCCAATTATTGAGTACCAACAGAAAAAAAACAGGTAATACTATTTTCAATAAATTGGAAACTGCCAATGGAAAAGCAACCCTGTGAAAATTCAGGCAATAATTGCTCAAAATAGCAGATAATGAAAGCAATAATGTCAGAGGTACAATATAAATTAAATAGGATTCAACTCCTTGTTGTTTCGCTTCATAATAAGAAATTAACCAGGGTTGAAATATGAAAAATAAAACTATAAAAATCAGATTTCCAAGAAGACATAATATGAGTGCCAGACTTAAAAGGCCTCCATGTCCTCTCTCTTGATTTTGGAAAACCGGAAAATACCTCACTGCTATAGATCCTGCACCCAAACTGGTAAATGGTGTCAACAGTATGGCAATACCGATAATAAAATTGTACAAACCATACAATTCCAGATCTTTTGGATAAACAAATAGAACTGAAAAGATGCTTACCGCCAATCCAACATAATTGACAATACTTCCTTTAATACTTTGCCTTACAACTACACCCATATATCATTAACAGGTCAAAGATAACCCCAATATGCCAACAAAAATCCTCACATTGCAACACAATATAAAAGTGCAGGAACTTGTGATCACAATACCCATACCCGAATCATATACTATCAAATCAAAGCAAGGTGGAGTTTGAAGATCTTATTTAACGATGAATAACTTCTTGGTGCTAGTCCCTAAACGCAGAAAATACATCCCGGGAATCCAGTTGCTTGTTTCAATTTTTTGTGAACCTTTGATGCGGAATTTACTGCAGGCATTGCCAAACAGGTCTGATATTTCCAATTCTTGTTCTATGGTCTCCTTTGTTTGGATGACTACCCATTGTTTTGCCGGATTTGGAAAAACTTTCCAATCTGATTGTGAAGCGAAATCTCCTGTAGCACTTGGGTCGTTGGATTTGTCGAATGTTGCTTTCTGAACTACAAAAGCTCCAGTTCCATTTGGTAATCTAGCAAAAGCAAGGTCGGTTTGCTGTTCACCAAAACTCATTTCATCTACAATGTGTAATGTACTATCCAACAGATAAAGATTCTCTCCACTTGCAGATAATTTGAAATTTGCGTGAAATCCATTCTGCTTTCCGTCTTCATCTGCCCAAACAATCAAGTATTCCTTTGCATGTAATATTGTACCATCCGGAATTCTATATTTTTCAAAATTATCAGAATTATCAGATAAGTACCAACCGCTGAGATCTACATCTTGATCAGATTTATTATAAAGTTCAATCCAATCATCAAACTCTCCATCTTGATCTGCGACTACACTTTCATTTGAAGCCATGATTTCATTCATGACTATATTGTCGACTTGTGATTCAGCTGTCCTCACTCTATAAATGTAAACATCATGTTCAGCTCCTACTGGGTTGAATGAAACTGTTCCTGCAGAATTTGCAGACGCAGCTTCGATATAATATCTGACAAACGCTCCTTCTCCAAATGCAGGAATAAAAGCTGAGTAAATCCCATCTCCGGCAATTGCATCTCCATCGATTCCTTTATCATTCATAGTTATCCTCTCGAAATATCCATCCAATCCCTCTGCAAAGTATAATTTTACATTTCCAACACCTTGCGCATTGGAAACGGCAGCTGTTACAAGTACTTGTTCGTCAGATTTGGGTGAATTGTTTTCCAAACTACCGGAAAAATGTTTTACTTCAGTTATGTTCGGACCGGTCATCTGAAATTCTGAATTAGAATTGTACAAACTTTTTCTACTAGCGGCATAATTTTTCAACTCGGTTGCACCTGATTTAAATTGAGCATATGTATAAAATTTTTTCGAGTCCACATTTACAAAAGAATCAATCAATGAATTAAACTTGTCTATTCTCGATGCAAACGTCGCCGGATTATAATACTCATTGACCAAAACTCTTGCATGAGCAAGATATCTTTGTCTCAGTTCTGGTATTTTAAATAATCTAGATGCCAGTGGAAATTTCGTATCATTTTCTTTGAGAAAAAGCGACCATGTAGCTGAATTACCTGACATGCAACTATTTCCATCATACTCCACAGGTACCAATCGTCCTGTTTCTTTATCCCAATAGACGTAATAATCCATCCCGCCTTTGTTGATGTAAGAATCATCATCTCCAAATAATATTTCACTCCCTACAAACCATAAGGCGCGATCGATGTCCATTACCTTCCTTAAGGTATCATAAACACTGGTGAGATCAGGTACATTAAGAGCTTGTGCTGCCACCATAAGATCTTGCCAAGGGTAAGACCCTTTACTTGATTTCAACGTATAGTTTGGTTTGTATAAGCTTGTATCTGTACCTAGAAAATTCAAAGAAGAGGTTCCTGCTCCAAACGGATTTTGACCGCCACCACCTATACCTGAAACCCTTTCGGCTCTCCAGCGTGTACCTTCGTCACTGAGGAACCATTCTTCAATAAAATCTCCATTTAAACCCTGAACTAGAGCATACGATCCCCAATAAACTCCATTGATATACAATGCAGCGAAAGCTCCTCTTGCTGCAGGTATGTGTTCTCGGATAAAGCTGAGATAAGTTATCTCTCGTATCATTGAAGGATCCTCGAAGCAATTGTTTAAATTGAAAGTCTCATAACCTTGATGGTCCTGATTAGGACGAAATGCATCCATTGATATATTGAAAGATTTCTTCTGAGAGCTTCCTGCTTTTGAGTAAGAAGTCTGTCCTTTAAATCTGACACCAACACTGTCATAACTGACACCGTCAATTGTCAATTTTGCAACAATGTCTTTTTTACTTTGATAATTATTTGTCAACTGATTCCAATAGTCAGATTGACTAAATGTGAGTTCAAATTTATGTACATAATTATCTTCAAACACATTTTTTGATGCTACTCCACCAGTTTTCAGTCTCGTGTGATCATCATTGAAATTCATAAAATAAGGTAGATTCTGAGCGACCATTTTGAGATGCCCAAAAAACAATAAGGTCGAAATAGTAAATATTTTGATTTTCATAAAACTTGGAAAATATATTCTAAATTATTTGAGTAAAGTCACTTCGCCAGAAAATTCCAAACTGACGTCATCCAAAAAAACAACCTCAGCCCGCCATACAAACACAGCAGGATTTAATTTCTCACCCCGGAATGTCCCATCCCAACCTTGTCCATAGACATTTGGAATCAGCTCTTTTCCGGAATAAATTAATTCACCCCACCTGGAATAAACTTCAAGTTTTTTAATTGATTTTACTTCATTACTTCCGACCAAAGTAAAATAATCATTGACAAGATCCCCATTTGGACTAAAGACATTTGGTGCCCATACGCCTCTATTTGTTATAACTTTGATAAAAACTATTAGGGAATCCGGACAACCATCTTTACTTGTGGTATTTAAGGTGTATTTGGAATCTTTTAAAGGTTTAGCAATAGGATAAGGACAGTCGGCACAGGAAAGCCAATCAGGTGGAGTCCAATTGAGGTTCTTCAATTGACCTGAATAATAGAGGTCCAATAGTACAGAATCACCTAAACCAATTTCATAATATTCTTTTCCTGATAAATTATTCTTCTCCGGAGCAATTAAATCAATTCGTTTAGTGCTTAAACATCCAATACTATCGCGGACATAAACGGTATATTTCCCATCGGACAGGGAGTCAAATTTAACCTTGTCACTATAAGTCCGGCCATCAATTGAAAATTGATATTGCGGGATACCACCAGAAATTGAACTTAAGCTGATGGTTCCAGATGATTCATTATAACAATCCGGATTGTTTAATGCTGTTTGAAATTGTATTGGTTCGGGTTGCTTTATGCTAAAATCAAGAATCAATTCACATTGATTCTGATCTTGCACTTTTACAGTATAACTTCCAATGTCAAGATTTGAAATTCTATTTGAATTCCATCCATTGTTCCAAACGTATTTATAATTCGGAGTACCACCATTTGCATTCACTTCTATAAAAGCATTTGCATCTCCATTACAACGGATTTGATAAACGCTATCACCGGATATTTTGGATTGGACCTGAAGTGGTAATGGCTGTTTTACTTCAGTATAAATGACTTTCTCATTGCCATAGCTATCTTTAATATTAATTTGATACATTCCTGCCGGCAATTTATTGATTACAACAGAATCGTTTAAATTTTGGATAATTCCTTGTTGTATTAACAAATTTCCCGGAAAAGTGCTTAGCATGTAAACGAATGGCGCATTCCCCAAGTCAATTTTAATAATTACTGATCCGTTCTGATCATTAAAACATTTGATATGATTCACATCCACCACCGCAGGAATATTACATAAAATGGTTTTGATGTGAACAATTACAATACTATCACAATTTTGATAACTTATTAAGTTGTCAACATAATCGCCAGCTTTAAAATATGCAGATTGATTGACCCACAATGTATCCCCTTCACAGAGTGTATAATTTGCTTCAGCTCGAGAGTCAGGAATCATCTTCACATTGACCGTCAATATACTATCACAATTTTTATATGATTTCAATTTTTGGCTGAAAGTTCCTACAGAATTATATGGAATACCATTCACCCAATTAGTATCTCCCTCACACAGGGTGAGTTCATTTGAGCCAAAAGATTTGGAAATTGCAGAAATTTCAATATAAACTGTACTATCACATAATTGGCTGGAAAGATACTTTTGTGTATAGATACCAGCAGCACTATAAAACTGATTGCCCACAAGCAAACTGTCTCCTTCGCAAACATCAAATTGAAGTGTAGATTTGGATTCCGGAATCAATCTTAAATTAAGATCAATGATGCTGTCACAACCTACATTGTTCTTCAAATTTACTTTATACTTTCCACTGGTACAAAATATCGAATCCCCAACTTGCATACAATCTCCTGTGCAAATTTGTCTGTCCAGATGTATTGAGTCACCCTGAAGCAAAATTACATTCTTGCATGTCACAGCTGCTGTATCACAAACATTGGATGCTTGTACACAAAGTGTAAAATCAGCTTTTGGTTGGACATTAACGGATAGTGCATTAGCCAAAGGTTTACCATCAAGGGTCCATTTATAAAAAATACCACCTATCACAGGCGTAGTAGTGTACTTTACAACATCGGAATTACAAATTGTATCAGGGCCCAGAATAGGTCCACTTTGATCGAGCGGCCATACCGCAGTTGTCCCATCCAAAACATCTATTTTGTAGCTACAGACATCATCCATGTTCCCATCCATGACAACATAATAATATTGCCCGATGACCAGAGGTTTTGTCATTTTCAAAATGGTACTTGTGTTTTCAGCCACGTCTCCATCACAATTTGAAATTTTTGTAAAATTTTTGCAATCAGAACTCTCAAATATTCCAATTTCAAGACCTGCACCGGTCCTACATTTAAATACTGAAAATTTCAAAGTCAAATTTGTAGAACCTGCCATAAATGCAATCCACTGGGCATTGTGTTTTACAGTAGTACAAAAATCGATTGGTAATTGTCCTACTCCGCCGTCTCCCGTTTTGCCTGTAAAGCCGTTAATATCGCAGATAAGACATGCCTGTAAACAAGTTGGAGTCATGGTCTCAGGCTTTTGGCAAATCATGGGTTGTGCAGAAAGCTGAACTAGTGTCAAAAAGAAAATAAATAGTCCCGATATTTTCATTTCCAGGAATTAACCAGATTAAGTTCAGAAATAGGAAGTAATTATTTATTCACAATTACACACCTATCAATGATCACGTCACCCAGTATTCCTGTGACTAATCCCTTCAATATAATAGATGAACCGGCTTGGTAATTTCCGCTTAACTGCTCCTTTTTATCTAGCGTACAAGAGACTGAGGAAATGGGATTTCCTGAATCTAAGAAAATAATCGTCTGCTCCCCCTCTTTCTTTATCTCTGAAATTGTCCCTTCTATTTGAGTGACTAGCATTTTGTCAGCTGTGCCAACATACTTGATCATGGCGTTTTCTTCACTATTTGTGAATTCTTCTACCAATGATGCAGCATTGACTTTCATGTTGGGTTCGCCTAAAGTAGCATGGGGTTTATTGTACTGATAATACATATAAATTCCAGCACCAATAAAAGCCAAAATGAGTAGATATAAGATTTTTCTAAGCATATCCGGAGAATTTACATAAAGTTAAGACTCCTGACATTGATTTGTACTATAAAAACCCGAATTAATTTGGAATTTCTTCCAAATCAAAAAATATACCCAGATTAAATCGTGGAAGCAAAATCATCAAATACTACCGGAATCCATTTATACACTATATACGCGAAGGTATCTACCATCTGTACTGAGTGTAGTTTTATAGATGGTCAAACCTTTACGACCATTGCTATTTAATCCATTGCCTGCAAGATCAAATTGCGCTCCATGTGCAGTGCAATAAAACTGGTCTCCACTTGAATCATACAAAACTTCCTTTCTTTGTTCATGCGAACATATCACCGTCGCTGCAACGTAATCACCATTGATGGTTTTTGCCACTACACAACTGTTCGTCACTAAATACTCACCGTTTGTTTTCAGTTTTGCATTTGCCGGAAGGTCCAGATCAAGAGTAAAATCTATTGGGCCAATCACTTCCTTTGCACAGGATTGAAAACAACTTGTTGTCAGCACAAATGCTGCACCTATCCCAATTCTTTGGAGAAAATCTTTTCTTGTCATTTGTTGTGTATGATTAGTTTTTGTCTTTGCGATTTACCAGAGTAAATACTCTGGAGACATTGAATCCAAATCGGATTCCTGAATCTGTCCACTTCCCAGTAGTTTCAGTGACAAATCCATATTCAGACATGGATGTTGAATTTGTAAAATGCAATTGAAATATGTGTCCACCAGTTTCTATATCAATGCCCACTGAGAGTGAATTTTTATAATCCGGTGCAAGCTGGTCGGGTAAAACGTATATATATTCTCCTGTTAATGCCAGCCTTCTTGTAAGTCTTAATCTACCTCCAATACCGCAGGCAAATACATCAAATTTTTCTTGATCTGTAAGCACTACGTTTCGTCTGACATGAGTAGGAACCAATTCCAAACTGAGCCAATCAGAAAACTTACGCCCAATAATCAGCTGATTACAATAAGCGAGCCTTGTAGCCTTTGAATACCTTGGATCCGTAAACTTAATGGTCTTTACAGCCGCACTAGTCAATAATGCAAGGGTAACTGGCATATTTACCTTTCCCTTACTCTGCTTTAATAATTTATACTTAATAAATCCATCATAAGCTTTATCGACGCTATTTCTATTGAAACCAACACAAAGCCTATCAGTTATACCGTAATCCAATCCAATCCTTTGTGTAGCAGCATCAATACCAAACAAATCATAAAATCCTTGATCAATAGTCCCAAATCTATGAGAGATTTTAAAATCTAAAACTCCGCCTGCTGTATTTTCCAGCGAATGCAAATTGATGACTCTATTTGTTTTGAAGCTCGCCGTAGCATAGTCAGTCTCTGAATCCAATAAAAGATCTGCATCAGACTGAGTATCTTGACACTTTGCTTCATAACTGAATAATACGCAAAAAATTAACAGGCTTGATAAAAAACGGGACAGTAGGTTCATATGGTTTGAATTATTTGACTAACGGCTCTAAATCAGTTTTGATTTGAAGTGAAACTGTTTTGTTGACTTTATCATTTACAAGGCTTGGAATTTTAATTCCGTAATCGTCCAGCGAAATGTTAAATGAACATTCCGCTTTTACGATCTTTCCTGACTTGATTGTAAGTTTAGCAGGAGCTGTAATATTTTTACTAATACCATGAATTGTGAGATCCCCTTTGACTTTTACTTCTGTTACACCTTCTTTGTTGATATCGAATCCACTTCCAGTTTCAAAAGTACCTTTAAAAACACCCTTAGGAAACTTATCGGACTCCATATAATTTTCATTAAAATGTTCCTCCATTAATGCTTTGTCAAAATGGAAGGTTTTTACCAACATGGACACATCTATTTTCTTGGCAGCTAGATCAACAATGGTAGCTGCTTTTGCTGTACTACCGGAAATTTTTTCAGGAGAAGTTTTGGTAGTTGCGTCGAAAACAATATTTGTATTCTTAGAATAAAACTTGGTGGCCTGAGCATCCAATTTAATCTGAGCAATCAAGAAAAGGCCAAAAAATAAAAGCGAAATGGTTTTCATTATTTTTTTTACCTAATAACATGTAAAGCTATTCACTTATGATTTTAACAAAGCTAATTCTTTGTTAAAATTACAGAATACTTCTCAACAGGGTAGACTTCCCTAACTTATTTTTGACTTCAAACAATACTACTCCTGAAGGGATAGCTTCTAGTTTGAATACAAAGTCAATTTGGTGGTCTGCTTTTTCATATTTTAAAAGCTTTCCATTCAAATCCAAAGCTCTTATTTCATCGATGCCTTCAGCATCAGTTATTTTATAAGCCCCTTGTCCCAAACTGCAAACCGCAGCTTTTTTGGAATTTGAAAGATCACTAGATGCAGTGGTTGTTTTGAGTACAACTTTTTTCTTTCCGACTAAAGCATTGTCTCCTCTTTCTCCATTCACTCCGTTAGCTGCGAGGCTTACGAAATAAAACACTATAGAATCTGCCTGAGTTACTGTTGCAGGAGACGTCCAGTTAAAAGTCCATGAGGAGCTACCAGAGGACAGTCTAACAGCATTTGATTGTCTGATATACTGTTTGCCCAACAGATTTCCGATGTTGCTTCCGGATCCGGCGGTTAAATTTCCAGCTTTTTTAATAGCACCATCCAAGACTGTGAGTTCAAAACCGGAGGTGACAGCATTGCTCTTTTGTGTTAGGGTAATGGCATAACTGGTACTCGGCAAAACCGTATCCGGTACACCTGAAATAGAAACTGTGCCCACAAAAGCTCCTCCACTATGACAACCCGCACTTTCACATGTGGTTTCCCCGGGAGCCCCTGTTCGTCCAAGGTCCGGATTTCTTGGCTCCGGGACGCCTTGAATAAAAGCAAAAGCTACTAAAAATAAGAGTCCAAGCGTTATGTGTTTTGAGATCATATTTTTAAATTTTGGCAGCAAAGGTAATCAGAAAGAATATTTTTCATTAATATGTTTTCTTCATATAATTTTCATGTAAAGTCAAGGCGAGTGTGCCTGTACTCAATTTTTTGAAAGATTTTAAAAATATGTAATGCTCAGGCAGCATTTTAAATCTTTTAGAATATTTATATTGAAAAAGTTGTCGTCAACAGTTTTATTGTTAGGAACTTGGTCTGTTCAATGCAGATATACAATGACTTGTTTCTTCTAAAATTTGGAAGCAGGAATTGTGAAAGATCATTATTGTGGCATTTAAACCGGAAAGCAGAGTGGGATGAAAGAGCTTCAGCAATTCTTGCTCCCACTCATTTTTTTAATCATGGATCAAGACCTAGACTCTTCAAATATCATTTGCATTTTTACCATAATTTCTCTAAATACATACTCCCACCCATTCCAATCTTCAGCCCAGTCAAATGAACTATTGTGCCAAATTATGTGAGCGTGACCTTTAAATTTTTTTACCTGTTCAAAGGCCAATGTCGCAGTATCAATCGCCTCTCCCGGATCCAATTTTAAATAATCTTTCAAGGTCCGATCCATCAAACAAAAAGGTATAATCCAAAGCTCTGATACCCTTTCCTGTCTTACATCATACCACTTGTGAATCCTGCAAGTTCCTGTACGAAAACCAATTTGATCCGCAAATCCCATAGAATAGTCTCGCTCTATTCCAGCTCCCTCTAAAAACCTGTAGGAATCGGGCAGTTTAAGTCGCAAATAATGGAACCTATTTGAGATAATTTTAGACCTGGTTATAGATGCCAATTTGTTGATTTGTGCTTTTAACAGCTCATTTGATTCCAGATAGTCGTATGATGGATGGACACCGACCAAGTGTTGTTCTGAAAGGGTTTTGATTAAAGTATCAAACTGTTCCAATGTACTGTACACAGGTCCGTCGTACTTGTTTGTTTTTCCCGCCAGCACAAAATAAATTAGCCGATTATACTCAAAGTTCCACTGCTTTATGTCTGAATATACATCGTAAGGATCTTTTGAACTTCCTGTCAGGTAAAACAATCTTTGAACCCATTTCTTCATCCTGAGAATCAGAAAATCACGAAAAAAACCAGCAAATATTTTCCAGGAAGCTTTTCCTCTGTATTTCCATGCATTGTCGATATCAATACCCACAGACCAAGATTTCTGTTCGGGTTTTCTGGACAATTTAAATCCAAATTTTAAGGCCATCGCATTTGCCCATTCATCCACCCATTCATCCACAAGAGGTTTAACAGGCTTCCATTCCCGACTTAGTAAGGAATTTGACCATAGAAATCTACCATGTTGATCTTTTATAATTGAAGTATATTCTTCTACCCTTGCTAGCATCCAAAATACCGCTGCAGGTAAATCAAACTGCCCGCCACCGAATCTTAAGATTTGTGAATCTCCTACCTGCTGTAAAGAAGGGAGGGGCCATCTTTCCGGAGTTAAGTCCAAAACTTTGGTTTGATTCCAAACAATGGATTGTGAAGGGAAATGATCAAGATTATTATGATAAACTACGAAGACCTCATTGATATTGTTATCCGAAGTCTTCTCAGCAAATTCAAAAACTAGCTCATCAAAGCAGGATTCAATAAAACCGACTACAAACTTCAGTCTGGAGCTGTTGGCTTTATCTGTTATAATGATGACTTTAGGCATAAACTTCAAAAATAAGTCCATAGTACCATTATTTGAGCTTAAATTTGGACTTGTGAGTAAATTTCGATACACATACCTTATTCAATCATTCATCCTCGTTGCGACTTCAGTGGTGCTTAGTTCCAAGGTGCATTCTCAGGTTGAGATACAAACTGTAAGAAAAGGTGTAATCTTTAAAAAAGAATACGCGGCAGAATTTGGAATGCACACGAATGGATATTTGCTGTCATATACCCAGTCTCGAATCCGCAATTATTACAGTACGAATGGAATGTTTGCCACATTCAGTTACGTCAGAGATCCTCGAGAATCGAAGAATGAAAGCCAGGTGGGAAGCAATCATGGTGAGTTCCGTAACTACACTTACGGCAAACAAAATTCATTTTTTGCTCTGCGAACAGGTCTTTTTGGATTGCGGTATTTTTCTGAAAAAGCTAGAGATCGTGGTGTCGCAGTAGCACTTGTCTGGCGTTACGGCATGTCAGCAGGTATCCTCAAACCTTATTATTTAAAAATTCTGGACAACCATGACGGTGAGAATCTTCAGGTACTTGTCAGGTATGAGGAAGATAATAAAGACGAATTTTGGATCCGGACCATATATTAGGAAAGGGTAGTTTTTTCAAAGGCATAACCGAGTTGAGCATAATCCCGGGTGCTTATGGCCAGCTTGGCTTGCGAATTGATCCAGGAGCTTATGAAAAATATGTCAGGTCATTGGAAATAGGGATCCAATCAGATCTGTATATCAAAAAAGTACCCATTTTGGTCACAGAAAAAAACAAGTCATTTTTTCTCAACTTTTACCTCAGTCTCCAGTTAGGAAAAAGGCGCTAATTCAATTAAATGTTAGATCTTCCTATTGTCAATCAAACTCAAGATACCAGGGCCAAAAAGCCTGAATGGTTGCGTGTAAAGTTACCAATAGGTGAAAACTATCGGCATGTCAGAGCTTTGGTTGACCAATATAAACTACATACGATTTGCCAAAGTGGCAATTGTCCAAATATGGGAGAATGCTGGGGGGCCGGAACTGCCACCTTTATGATACTTGGTAACATATGTACAAGATCTTGTGGGTTTTGTGCAGTAAAAACAGGCAGACCCAATGAATACGATGAAGATGAACCGAAACGGGTAGCTCAAGCCATTCGCTTGATGCAGGTAAAACATGCAGTGATCACTTCAGTCAATCGAGATGAGCTTGCTGACAAGGGAGCTGAAATCTGGTATCAAACTGTAAGAGAAATCAAAACTTCATCACCTGCGACAACGATTGAAACGCTCATTCCTGATGTAAAAGCTCAATGGTCTGCTTTGGTCCGGATGATAGAAGCCGGGCAAGAGGTTGTATCCCACAATATGGAAACTGTAGAGGAGCTATATCGCATGGTCAGACCCCAAGCCAAATACAATAGAAGTCTAGAACAAATCAAAAGAACCAAAGAGTTTGGCAAGCGCACAAAATCTGGTATTATGCTTGGTATCGGTGAAACCAAAGACCAAGTTTATAAAGCTATGGATGATCTGGCTGAGCATAGATGCGATGTGCTGACTTTGGGCCAATATCTTCAACCAACAAAAAATCATCTTCCGGTTATTGAGTTTATCCATCCGGATCTTTTTCTACACTACAAGGAAGAAGGCCTCAAGAGAGGAATCCAATTGGTGGAAAGTGGGCCTCTGGTAAGGTCAAGCTACCATGCTGAAAGGCATTTATAAATTTAAGGCTTTTTGATCTTCAGATAGAAGTCGTTCTATAAATAAATATTGGGGCTTATTAAAAAAGACGAATCAAGTGAATAAATCTGTCAAAATCAGGAATAACCCTTAAATAATTTGACCAAAATGTACCAAATTTGCAAAAAAGCGGGGAAAGGAAATATGAAAGGCTTAATTACAGGATTTTTGATGCTCATCTTTTGCCTGGGGGTTGATGCGCAAACGATTTATACTGTCAATTCTACTAATGACATAGATGATGGTGCTTGCGATGGGATTCATTGTAGCCTAAGAGAAGCCATTCGCTTGTCAAATGCAGACAATGTAAATAGTGAAATTCATTTTAACATACCAGGTCCGGGCATTCACACAGAGATACCAAATGGCCCTTTGCCCACGATTACTGCTCCCAATCTATTTATTAAAGGTGATACTCAAAATGGTGGCTTATTAGGCAGTTATGTGATTAACTTGCAAAACAGAAATTTTGGAGGTAATTCCTATTTGAAAATTGAAGCTTCAAATGTAACGATTAGCGGTATAATGTTTCAATCTATGGCCTATACTTCTATAGATGATCATATCATCCATATAGAAGGATCGTCAACCCTTACAGATTGCTTTATCTTAAATTGTGCATTTATAGGGGAGTTTAATTTGGGTGGTGTATCAAGTCCATCTGCTGTTTTAGTAGGAAACGTTAATGGCTTTGTTTTTGGAAATAATATTTATGGATCTGATTATCAAAAGACAAATGCCAGCCAGTGCCTTAGTCATCTACACTTCAAACCACAAAGCAACTCAAATATTGCTGTTATTTCACAAAACATTTTCGCAAATGAAGATGTAGCCATTGTTACTGATGATGGCGATTTTTTAATTGAAAATAACATCTTTAACGGATTAGATACTTTTGGTGCAATATTCGGACGTACAAACAGCAAAGCAATTGTACATGCGAATGGTTGCAAAACAAAAATACGCAATAACTTCTTCTTTGGAACAGTAGATGGAAGTATTCATCTCATCAGCGCGGGAAATGCACTTGTCGAGAATAACAAATTCTTGAAAAGTAATATTGCGGTTAATATGAATGGGGGAATATTTTCAGACTATACTATTAACAATAACCGAGCCTACGATGGTGATATTTTTGTGGATGCCAACATCACAGGCAGCAAGATTAGAATCGACAGCAACATAGTGGAAAGGTTCAACAAATTTTATGAGACAAATCTTTTCCCGCCGATTAGTCAATCTTCATTTATAGCAAATACTATAAATTGTATAAATACAAAAGTCGTCAATAATGTTAATCAAGGAGCTGTGTATCCTATTCCGCCGACGATAACGGCAATAAATAGAGACGCTATCTATGGTACTGCACTGCCTAACCACAATGTCGTGGTTTACACCAATGCAAAAAAAACATGCCCAAATGCTGTCTGTCAGGGAGGAACCCAACTTGGCGTTGCACTGTCAGATAACGCTGGAAACTGGGTGCTCAACACTACATATCCAAATCGCACAAATATTTCTGCATATCAATACACGGCCAACAGTTCTGCGCCACAACTGTATTCAGAATTTTCGCAATGTTATACTTGTCCCGGAATCGTTCAATTAAAATTGAACCCATTTCTATGCTCCGGTCAAACTTTTCCGTTTAGAAATAAAATTTACGATGCAGTCAATAATTATGATAGTCTTGTGATACCAGGAGACAATCTCAGTATCTGTGATTCTGTTATCGTCATAAAACTAGATTTTGGATCCGGAACTCGAAGTACACAAAATGTAAATTTTTGTTATAATCAATCTACAACAATAGGTGGAATAACTATAGACAAAAATAATCCTGTGGATTCATTTACAGTCACTGCTTCCAATGGTTGCGACAGCACAATTGTACTGTTTGGAACAGAAAGAGGTTTTTTTCAACTCAACAGAACGATCTGTTCTAATGACTTCATTACTGTGGGCACTACAAGATTTGACATAAATAATCCTCAAGGAATAGTAGTACTTGCGAACCAATCTGTCTTTGGCTGTGATAGCACGGTGCAGGTCAGTTTAACCATAAAAGATTATTCAGAAAGTGACTTCGTAAAAACAATTTGTGAAACACAGACTATTACAGTTGGTAATCAAACATTTGACAAAAATAACTTGTCCGGAAAAGTTACACTGCCGGGACAAAGTTATACAGGTTGTGATAGCGTAGTAAATGTAAACTTAACTCTTGCAAACACAAAAGGCATTAAAGTTCAATCACTTTGCAAGGGAGACAGTGTTTTCATTATTGATAGATTTTTCAGTGACCGAAATCCTACCGGTCAAATCATGCTCACCTCATACTTAGGCTGTGACAGCACATTAGATGTAAGGATAGATATTCTTCCTACGGCTCTTGGCTTTTACCGAGCTGATATTTGCCGTGGGGATACATTGAGGTTTCCTGATCATCCCGGACAGTTTTTCACATCAGGTAGGACTACCGGCACGTTGCGAAACGTCAATGGATCGGTCAATGGTTGTGATAGCTTAACTGAAGTTGACCTTACTGTGTTACCCGATGCAATTGGAAGTTTTGACAAAAAGATATGTGCCAATGACAGTGTTGATATTTATGGTCAAGTGTATTCAATTCAAAAACCTCGTGGCACTCAAAAACTTCCGATCAAATCCTACAGAAACTGCGATACGTTTCTTACTGTAAATCTTACTTTTAATCCAATAAGCACAGGATCATTCAGAGATACAATATGTAGTTCAAAAAACATCGTCATTGGAAATCGAACTTTCGACATAAACAATCCTAGTGGATCTATATTGTTGCCAAGCTCAAATTCGAATGGATGTGACAGTACACTTCAAGTCGACATTTCATTTTATTCACCTATTACACTTTCTTATAATAAAATGGATTTAGAATGTAATTTTCCTAATACAGGAGAGTTTGTATTAAACTCACTGACAGGAGGGTCTGGTATTTATAAAATAAAAATAGATAATCAGGCAGCTATAAACTTTACAGGTACATTTACAGCGCAACAATTATCCCTTGGAATACATCAAATCCAAATACAAGACATCGAGGGCTGCGACACCAGTTTTCAGTTTCAAATAGATGGAGCAAATCTAGGAGTAATTCGCTTGCCAAATGATACAACTATCAAAGAAGGCAACTCAGTTATCATACAGTCTGTTATTCCTTTTAATCCATCAACTATAAGTTGGGATCCTACTACAAGTTTGTCATGTGACGATTGTGCGAATCCAGTTGCGACACCAAGTAACACTACGACGTATACTCTTACTGTCACTGACGAAAATGGATGCATATTTTCTGATGTGATGACAATTACCGTTTTACTGGATCAATCTGAAATATATGTACCCACTATTTTTTCCCCTAATGGTGACCAACTAAACGAAAAATTTTATCCTGTATTTAAGTTCCCACTAAAGACCAGAATTTTAAATTTCGCTGTATTTGACAGATGGGGTGAGCAAATGTTTGCAGTTGAAAATCTGGGATATAATGCAAATGGTGATATTTATGGTTGGGATGGTACGTTCCGCGGCACAAAACTAAATCCGGGTGTATATGCTTATTATATCATTTATCAAGCTGATAATGAAGGAAAGAAAATAAAAACCGGAGACGTCACTTTGATTAAGTAAGTAAAGGCCAAAACTTCCATTTCATAATATTAGAAGATTAGTATGTTGAAATGATATGATGTTCAAATCTTGACTACTTATTACTTAGCTACAGTGTCTATGAATTATTTTTGAGTAAGTGGGAATGGATTATATGAAAGTAATAAAATGCTCATTTAAATAGATTTTAAAGTTGGGTCTAAACTCAATTCCCACCTATTCCGAACATACACCAAACCAGACTAAAAAGTAAAGCTCCAAGGTTTACTCCATGTCAATTTAGAATTGTCACCTGTAAGGATATAAGCAGCCCAATAATATGGATGCATATACAATGGGTCAGCATTTTTCAAATAATAAAGCTTTGCGTCTCTTAATGCCTCATCTTTAAATTTACCTTCAGAGAGTTTTATATAAAACATATCTGTTATATGTGATGAGATAGCATCATTTACTTTCCATAAACTTGACATCACCGATTTAGCCCCTGATTGAAAAAATGCAGTAGCCATACTATGCACGCCTCCCTGCAAGTCAACATTTCCAAGACCAGTCTCACAACCATTTAGTACAACCAATTCTGCCGGAATGTTTAAATAACTCAAGTCATTATAAAATAGTGGTTCTGACATCTTATGGTTTGAAATATCACCAAATGAGATAAATGAAAACTTATTATTTGCATGATCAACAGATGCATGAGTAGAAAAATGTAAAATTGACCCAGAAAAATTTTGATTTTTCATTTGGTCCAAACAAGGCAAGTTATACACATACTTTTTCTTGTACAAAAAATGTTCGGACACCAAATTTACTTCAGCAATATTATGAAGCAAAGTTGAAGACACTGAAGAGTTCCCTTCAAAAATGGGTGCGAAAAAATATGCCTGTCTGATACTGACGGGAACAGCGCTCCTTCCAAAATGCGTCAACGCTTCAGGATTGAAATAGCTTATATCATAATCATTAATTAAAAACTCTTGCTTGTTATTACTTTTATTCATTACTTCAAATGGCACAAGACTCATGTTTCCATGTGTAGAAAAAACTAATTTTTTTACTCCAGGCTGGATGATTTTATCCATAGATAACTGATAGTACAAAAAGTGACCTAGTTCTCTCCAATGCTGATCTGAAGGAATGTGGACACTTTTTAAGAAGGATTGAATACTATCTTCAAATCCTCTAATTTTATCAACCTGATAAATTTTGATGTTTACTTTACCAAGACACAACAGAGAAATTCTTTCCTGACAAATAATAATCTGGATAAACTGCTCATCAATGGCTAGTTTCTGCTGGATCAAATCGGACAAAAGCACATCTGGTTCCCGATGAAATTCCATATCTAGTCTATATTTGAGTAAAAGTTCTTTCTTTTGTTGACGAAGTTGCAGTAGTTTATCGGTGAAAAAATCAATTTCCTTCTTATTCTTATTAAAATACAGTTGTTTCTCCAACTCTGAAATAAAGAATTCAAGATTCTTCAGCCTCTGGAAACTCAAACTAATGCTATCCATGGAATTGATTTTTGGTTCCAATATTGATTGCATTTTAACCGTTTCCAAATTGACAAAATCAAAAATTTGTTTATCTGTGTAAAGTGCAGTGGATTTATTTAATGTAACAAGCCAGTCCTTTAATGGAAGCAAAGCTTCCAACAAATATTCTTTGTCTTTTTCTGAGTACTTATTTAGGAACACTTTTTTCGCCAATTGAAAAGCATTGGCAAGGTTTCTTTGTGCCTCTATCCAATTCTTTTGTTCAAATGAGCATTTTGACAACTGAATAAAATTTTGCATCAAACTCTGAATTTTTGGGTTGAGCATGTTCACCTCATTGATAAACTGGACGAGATCATCAAAAGGATATATTAACAAATTTTGTACTAGATCAAAATGTTTTGCAGCCTGGGACAGACGGTTCATTTCCAAATACAATTCACCAAGTTTAGTATTCAACTTAATTTCCAAATCAAGATTCTTTTGATCATTGAGAGATGCTCTAAAGTTGTCCCATAATTGTATTGCCTTTACATTATCTCCTAACTTCTGATAAATTAGTGACTTTATTTCAGTATAATCATACAGTTCTACCTGAGTGTTGCTTGAAAACTTTTTTGCACATTCCACCTCATCATGAGCTTGTTTATAATCACCAGACAAATAAGCCACATTTGCCCTCTTAAGATGGAGTTCGAAATATGCGAGTTTGAGTAATTTTATCCTTTCAGGAAAATTTTTCTTTTTCGCATTCAAATCCTCTTCTGCGAGACATAACTGGTGTGTTGCACCGGCGAGATCATGATTGTGAATCATAATGTCGGACAATTTCAGATATGAGGTATAAACGTCCATGTCAAATTCAAAACAAGCCTGATTCTTTTTTTGAACATTGATAGACTGTTTTAAATATTGAATAGCATCTTCCGGATTCTTCAATGCATAGTTCATCGTCGCTAGATTGAGCAATGCCTTTGCTTGATAAGAAAGCAACCACTCTGTTTCGCAAGGAAATACACTAATTGAATCCAATGCCTTGCGAAACATCGCGTAAGCTTCCTTATAATTACCAAGCAATAAGTTATACTCTCCTCTCCTATTCCAAAGATCCGCCTTTTTCAACAAGCTGGTCTCCGGTAAAAATGATGAATTCATGATATCAAGAAGTTTTTCAGCCGCGATCAAAGAGCCATTCATTGACTCATAATCACTCCAAAACTTCGCACAATAAATACTCCACAGTGTGGCAGTATATTTATCTTCATAGAACTTATGCTTGTCCGCAAGCTTGAATACTAGATCCAGTTGTCTGTTAAATTCGTTGAAATCTTTATAGCAAAAATTGGAAAATAACTCCACTGCTTTACTGTTCAACCAAAGTGAGTCTTTGGTACGATCATCCTGAGCATGAAGCCATGTACAAACGCTCAAGCTATATGCTACAATGATTACTCTAGATAGTCGCACATAATTTTATATAACTACCTTACCGGAATCATAAATATCTGACTATTCTGAGAATTATTTCTCTTGATTTCGACTTTGTAAGTTTTTCCGTTCCCTTCTGACTGACCAGCCACGAGTGTAAGCTTTTTGATTTCTGGAGGAAAATTTGAGCTGGTATTGAATATCCCAACCGGATTTCCGGCGGAATCGATCAAACTAGCCCCAAGAAACTGAAAACTAGCCGGGTTTAGATCATTATAAAAAGTTGTACTTTGAGGGCAAGTTTGTGAGCTTGGATTACAGGCAGGAGGGCAATATGGATGTCCTGGGCAAACAATTGTCAATAAACCATAACTACTATCTCTGGTATTTACAAAATCTGTGCTATCACCATTTTGCATATTGGAGGACATCAGCAACATTTCCGATAGTAAAAACATTCGTCTCATGGTATCCTGCACCGATACGAAATTGGAATCTGCATTCACTATAAGGATTTGAGCGGATCCGGCTTTAATGGCCATTTGAGCTACACCTTGTTGAACAGACTTATTTGGGTTATTTGAACAGGAGCTAAATAACATTAAGCACCCAACTAATGCAGAAAATGGAAGGAAGTAGAAAAAAATTTTCATAATTAGGCGTAATTGTGGTTTTGTACTGATTAGTGTCTTGAGCTATCAGAATGTTACCATATTTTCTAAGCCAAACTAAAAAAGTTTGAAATATGTACTATAATAGCCATCACAATGTTTTCCAGTTATTAAGTAAAGGTAAAAAAAAAGGCTCCGAAAAGGAGCCTTTTTCCTAGTTTTTTGAAAACTTGGCAAATTTCTTATTGAATTTATCGATTCTACCTGCAGTATCGACAAACTTCATTTTTCCTGTAAAGAACGGGTGGGATTTACTGGAAATCTCCAATCGGATCAAAGGATACTCTTTTCCATCTTCCCATGTAATCGTTTCCTTAGAAGCCGTACAAGACTGCGTCAGGAAAGCCTCATTACATGAAAAGTCCTTGAAAACAACCATTCGATAATTGCCAGGATGAATATCTTTTTTCATGAATTCAAATTTTTCAATAGTTCTTAAGACTTGTTTATTTCCTTAAATTGGCTGACAAGTACTTTCATTATTCTAACTGCACCAAAAGCCAATTTGGGACCGCAAATTTAATAAAAACAAAACACATTGCTTTCTTAAATTCTTAAAATTCACATTGAATTAAATATATTATATTTTATCATATTTATATAGGATTGAAATATAATATTTTAATAATTATTTTTCGATTATTGACAACGAAGTCACCGCTGCTAATAATTATCCAAAACCACCCTAAAACACCAAGTCTTTTGCTTCAAAAACAAAAAAAGCCATATCGTGGATATAGCTTTTTTGGTACCTCGTAGGGGAATCGAACCCCTGTTACCAGAATGAAAATCTGATGTCCTAACCCCTAGACGAACGAGGCCTCTTTGAAAAGAGAGGCAAATATAATTCATTTTTTATATCTCCAAATAAACTTTTGAACGATTTCACTTTTTATATCCTCATTGTTTTACTTGCACGATATGAAAAAAAGAGTAGCTATAAATGGGTTTGGCAGGATCGGAAGGTTGGCAGCCAGAAATTTAATTCATCACCCGAAACTAGAGTTGGTAGCAGTCAATGATCTGACGGACATCCAAACACTTGCCCATCTTTTTCAATATGATACAGCACATAGGAAATATCAAGGGTCTGTTCATATTGAAGGAGATAACATTTTGGTAAATGGAAAGCAAATCAAGGCTTTTGCAAATGCTGAAACTCAGATCCTACCTTGGAAAGAGTTAGATATTGATATTATCTTAGAATGTACCGGTGTTTTCCTTACTCGCGATAAATGCAAATTACATCTGGATGCAGGAGCGAAACGAGTTATCATTTCCGCACCTGCAAAGGAAGAAGACATTCCTACCTATGTCCTAGGTGTCAATGAAATGGAATTATCATCTGATATTGAAATTATTAGCAATGCTTCATGCACAACAAATTGTTTGGCTCCCATTTTAAAACTGATCCATACTAACTTTGGGATTATAAATGCTAATATGAATACTATCCATGCTTACACCCAAGACCAAAGATTGCAAGATGCACCACACAAAGATCTACGTCGTGCAAGAGCAGCAGGTATGAACATCATACCAACTACCACTGGGGCCGCAAAAGCAGTAGAACGAGTTTATCCTCAAATTAAGGGCAAACTCATGGCTTCATCTTATAGAGTGCCGGTTATCACAGGTTCCCTTATAGAATTATATTGTACGGTATCACAAGAGGTCAATGTAGACAAAGTGAATCAGTGTTTTCACAATGCTTCTCAAGTAGATTTAAAAGGTATACTTGAATATTCCATAGATCCGCTTGTATCAACAGATATTATAGATAATACCCACAGTTCAGTCTTTGATTCCAGCCTCACAGAGGCTTCTGGCAACCAAATGAAGATCGTAGCCTGGTATGACAACGAAGCAGGATATGCAGCCCGACTGACAGACATTTGTGAACTTCTTGGATCTAAACTGTAAGCCAAATTCAATGAAAAACTGGAATGTAAAAGGGCGAAAAGTCATCGTAAGAGTGGACTTCAATGTGCCTATCAAAAATGGAATTATTACAGATTCCACTAGAATCATTAAGTCATTAGAGACACTAAAATTTTTATTGGACAAAGGTGCAAGATGTATCATCATGTCGCATCTTGGCAGACCCTTAAAGGAAAGACTGCCTGATGGCTCGATAGATTTTGGCAAATTTTCCTTGAAACCGGTGGCTGAAAAATTGTCAGAATTGCTTGGATCTAAAATATATTTTGCCCCAGACTGTGGCGGCTCAGATACCTTAAAAATCATTTCAGAGTTGAAGGACGGCGAAGCTGTCCTTTGCGAAAACACAAGATTTCAAACTGAAGAAGAAAAAGGTGATGCCAATTGGGCAGAACTGCTTTCTGGTTTGGGAGATTATTTTGTTAATGATGCTTTTGGTGCTGCGCATAGGGAACATGCAACGACAGCAACAATTGCTCGTTTTTTTGACAAGGATCACAGGTCTTTTGGTTTTTTAATGGAAGCTGAAGTAGAAAATGGACTCAGGGTATTGCGCGGAGCAGAAAAACCTTTTACTGCAATATTAGGAGGGGCTAAAGTCAGTGACAAGATTCTCCTCATCGAAAATTTGATGAGTACCGCAAATCAAATCATTATTGGTGGAGGTATGGCTTATACATTTCTTGCTGCTCAAGGTTTTAAAATTGGAAATTCACTATGTGAAACTGAAAAATTAGATTTGGCCCTTGAGCTTTTAGTTAGGGCACAGTCACGTTCAGTAGACATTGTGCTGCCCGTTGATTCTGTCGCTGCTGATGCATTTAATGCTGAAGCAAATACCATAATTACTGATGATCAGAATATCCCGAATAATTATTTGGGTCTGGACATCGGCCCCAAATCCAGGCAGCTTTTTGCTGAAAAAATCAAAAATTCAAAAACAATTATTTGGAATGGTCCGATGGGTGTCTTTGAATTCGATCGATTTGCAGAAGGAACCAAAGCTGTTGCTCAAGCGACTCTGGAAGCAACAAGGAATGGAGCATTTTCATTGATTGGAGGCGGTGATTCTGCAGCTGCAGCCAACAAATTTGGATTAGCTGATCAATTCAGTTTTGTATCCACGGGCGGTGGCGCTATGTTGGAATTGCTGGAAGGTAAAATTTTACCTGGAGTTGAAGCTATTATGAGTTGAGAACCTCGCCTCTCCGGAAACTAATTTTTTTTATAATCTATCCAACAACAAAATCAGAGAAATGATCGTAGTTGCTTGAGCCAAAACGTCTGCTGTCACTTTTGCCCAATCTATATCTTTTTTCTCTTTATTCAGCTGTTCTATTTTCTTTTGTTCTTTAGCTCCTACGTTGATGACGGACCCTTTGGAAACTGTGGGATAAATTGTAGCAAACAAAATGCTCCTTGGACGTTCGATTCTACCATTCGCATGTTGGACGGTTATCTTTTTGGGATCACCAAATTTAGAAACGCCTGCAGCAAAATGATTCACATAAAACTTAGCGCTTTTTCCTTCATAATAAGCCACAGTTATCGCGTTTTCACTATCCAAAAATTTATCTGGATATAATTCGCGCGCATTTGTGGCTCCTTTGATCTTTACGAGATCTTTTTGCTTTGGAATTTCAATGCGATCTCCATCTTTTAGTATATAATCGTATCTCGAATTTGGTTTTCGCAATGCTTGATCCAATTCCATTACAACATAGCCTGTATTTTCTTCTGTTCTATACAAACTCGCTCCGCCTTCAAAAGCTTCTGGCGTAAGTCCACCAGCTCGTTCAATGATTTCGGATAACCTTTCGTTTGCTTTGATCAACGCATATGGACCTGGATATTTCACTTCACCTCCTAATGTTACGATTTGTTGAAACTCAAACTCTGGTTGACTTCTAATTACAATGATATCAAATGGTTCTAACTCTACAATTGATCCTTCGTTTTCGTATCTCAAATCACGCTTCACTTCAAATCTCTTGACTACAGTTTGAGTAGGTTCATTTTCCTTAATGATAATTCTAAAAATCTCTACTCGATTTGTAGCAGCTTCATATTGAAAACCTCCAGCCATTGAGATGGCATCCATAATTTGCATACCATCACCAAATTTGTACATTCCCGGAGATTTTACAGAACCTCTCACATCAATAAATAAATTTTCAGAAAAATCCTTCTCTGATAAAAACACCAAACTATCAAATGGTTCCAGTAAAATATTTTGATCTGAGGCGTCATCAGCCATAGCTTTTGTGATGGCTACTCTGATAACCTGCACATCCTTTTGATTTCCCTGTTTTGATCGAAAAATATATGCATTTGGCCAAGCATCTGGTTTCAATCCTCCTGCAAGTAACACAACGTCTTTGACCCTTAGATCTTTGTTTGGGTCAATAAAATATTTACCTGTCTTTCTTGTGGTACCACTTACACTAACGTATCCTTTTTCGGTGTAATCAGATAACTTAAAAATGGTCAACTCATCCATTGGTTGCAGTTCCTTATCCCCATTTATCTTTCCCGCAAGTAAATCTTTCAAATTGATTCGCAGCAAACTAATCGTCTGATCAGGATTTGTTCTTTTGATAAATGCATTGTCCAGGTTGGACTGAGGAGTAAATTGGACGTTTTTAATCAATTCCGACACTTTTAGCCCTTCCTTATACTGGGACTTTACCTCTGCCCTTACTTCTCCTTTTACAAAGACATAGTCTTCAGATTTAGTCTTGATACCGGAAATAAAAATTTCATCTCCTTTTATTAATTCAAAATCAGTTTTCTTTTCAAGAAGGTCAGCATATCGCACTGTGAGTACAATTTTTTTATCTTTTTGAATACGTGTCACCTGGATGGTACTTTTGATCGCATCTGGTTTTAAGCCTCCTGCAAAATGAATTAATTTATTCAAATTTTCCCCATCAATGAGTTCATACCTCATTGGTCTATTGATATATCCCTCAATGGCGACCACACGTTCAGCAACCGGTACCTGAATGATATCATTATTTTCAAGATAATAGTCCTTCTGGATAGAAGGGTCTGCCATGAACTTGTAAATATCAATATTACTTTCTTTTCCGTTGCGGATGAGTTTGATTTTTCTCACGGAACCCAAATTGGTCGGTCCACCTGTTGCAATTAATGCATTGAAAGCAGTGTTGATTGCCGGCAAAGTATAACCACCGGCTTGGAATACTTCCCCAAAAATATTAATATTAATTGTCCTTGAATAATTAACAGAAACTTGAAATTCGTTAGGATTAAATCTATAAAATTTTCTAAAATAATTTTTAAGTATTTCCCGAGCTCTGTTCATCGTTGCGCCTTTGAGAAAGATTCTCGGCATCCTTGTCGGAGTTATGTATCCATCTGTATTTATTTCATATATTTCGTTGAGCTGACTCTGGCCCCAAATCGTTACAGTGATCTGATCTCCCACTCCGAGTACATAGGAATCCGGAGGCTTAATGTTGTCGGCATCTTTATATACATCCAAGCTTTGGTTCCGAAATATTTCTTGTCCCCAAATCGCAGCAGGTGGCATTGAATCTAACAATATATTTTTGTCAGGCATCGTGTCATTTACTGACATTCTTTTAGTTGATTCCAAATACCTCGAGCGTGGATCAAGATTAGAATTATTTTTCTTACTTGTGTTATTGTTTGTTTGAGATTTCTTTTCTTTATTTGTAGTAGTCTCTTTAACTTTGGATGAAGAACTGTCAGTATGGGATTTCTCAGCTTGTATTTCTTGAATAGCTGTTTCGATTTCAGCTTGCATCTGGATCACCTGATTTGGATCCATGTTTTTTAAATTATCTACATCTATTCCCTTTTCCAATAATTTTGTCCTCAGTTCATCCTCTGTTACGCCCCTGGCTTCCAGCTCATCCTTCGCTTTTTTTTCAAAATTCTGAGTTTGCTGCGCATTAACCTGAGAGACAAATCCATGTATAAAAGCACAAAATAAAAATATACTTAAGATCCTAAGATTGAAGTAACGAATCATTCCTTTTCAAATAATGTTGTTCATAATACG
This sequence comes from Saprospiraceae bacterium, assembly GCA_016710235.1. Taxonomy (NCBI): domain Bacteria; kingdom Pseudomonadati; phylum Bacteroidota; class Saprospiria; order Saprospirales; family Saprospiraceae; species Saprospiraceae bacterium. The sequence goes on along the minus strand of JADJLG010000001.1, from coordinate 2,234,761 downwards.
ATTTATATTGACCGGAAGTCACCTCTTTCAACCAAGATTCATGTGACAAATACCAATCTACAGTTTGTTCAAGTCCAGATGGGAATTTAACTTTCGGTGCCCAATTCAAATCTTTTTTTATTTTGGATGCATCAATAGCATACCTGAGATCATGTCCAGGCCTATCACTGACATAAGTAATCAAACTTGAACTCTCACCAGATTTTCGTTCAAGTTTTTTGTCCATAATATCGCAAAGCAAATGCACGACTTCGATATTCTTCAATTCTGAATTTCCACCTATATTGTAAGTTTGGCCCAAAACTCCTTTATGAAAAATCAAATCAATTGCAGTTACATGATCTCCTACCCATAACCAATCTCTCACATTCAATCCAAGTCCATAAACCGGAAGATTTTTATTGTGCAGTATGTTATGAATCATCAATGGTATCAGCTTCTCAGGAAATTGATAAGGACCATAATTATTTGAGCAATTGGATATTTTTATCGGAAAATGATAAGTATGAAAAAATGATCTGACGATATGATCAGAGGCTGCTTTGGAAGCTGAATATGGACTTCGAGGGTCATAGGAAGTAGTTTCTGTAAACCACCCTGCATCTCCCAAGCTGCCATAAACTTCATCTGTGCTAACATGATAAAATACATGATCATCGCTATTCCAATTTTCCTTTGCAGCAACGAGGAGATTTGTTGTACCCAATACATTGGTCTGAACAAAAGCTGTTGGATTTGAGATTGATCTGTCAACGTGTGATTCTGCAGCCAAATGAACGATGTCGGAAATCTTATGTTTTGCTATAATTTCTCGAACATTTTCCAAAGAGGTGATATCTAATTTTTCGAATGCATAATTCTCCAAATTCTCGATATCCTCCAAATTCTTAAGATTGCCTGCATATGTCAGTGCATCTCCATTAACAATAAAATAATTGGGATAATTTTTTACAAATTTCCTGACTACATGGCTCCCGATAAAACCTGCACCACCTGTGATGAGAATATGCTTATTGTATGTTTTCAATCTATTGGAACTATTTTTTTAAAATATTCATATGTCAATGTCAATCCTTCTGATCTGTCAAACTTAGGCTCCCAGTGTAACATTTTTTTAGCCAAGGTAATATCAGGCTTTCTTTGTTTGGGGTCATCAACCGGCAAGGGCCTGAATCCTATTCTGGCATTTGGATTTCCTACCAACTCTATAATTTCTTTAGCAAATTCATAAACAGAAATTTCCTGAGGATTTCCCAGATTCACCGGTAAGGAGTAATCAGAAAATAACAATCTATAAATCCCTTCCACCAGATCATCCACATAACAAAATGCCCGGGTCTGACTTCCGTCCCCAAAAATTGTCAATTCTTCACCTCGGATAGCTTGGGAAAAAAATGCCGGCAAAACCCGTCCATCCTCTCGTCTCATCCTTGGCCCATATGTATTAAATATCCTCACAATGCGAGTTTCCAATCCATGATAGCGATTATAAGCCATGGTAATGGCTTCCTGAAATCTTTTTGCTTCATCATAAACGCCTCTTGGGCCTATGGGATTTACATTTCCCCAGTAAGACTCTGACTGCGGATGCTCCAACGGGTCACCATAAACTTCAGAAGTGGATGCGATCATGAACCTTGCTTTTTTCTCTTTAGCAAGTCCAAGAAGATTGTGGGTGCCAAGTGACCCAACCTTCAGCGTTTGGATGGGCATTTTGAGATAGTCAATCGGCGACGCCGGAGAAGCAAAATGCAAAATATAATCCAGCTTTCCAGGAACGTGAACGAACTTACTCACATCGTGGTGATAAAAAGTAAACTGTTTGTCGTGAAAAAGATGCTCGATATTAGCTAAGCTGCCTGTCAGAAGATTGTCCATCGCATGAACACTAAAGCCTTCAGACAGAAAACGCTCACAGAGATGAGAGCCGATAAAGCCGGCAGCTCCGGTAATCAGTACAGATTGGCTTTTCATATTGTGCAAAAATACAATATTTTATTGATATATATAAATGTTGATAATCAAACACAAATATATATTGATTTTTTTTCTATGCAAATTTTTAATCTGTTGATTTTATTCATAATCAATGTTTTATATATGCAATTTATTTTAGGATAAAAACACATTAAAAATGATCCTGTCAATTACGAAAAGCCGTTTATTTTCGTTGTCTAATAATATTGTCACCGAGTTTCAAAATGGAATCATTCAATAGCGATTCTAAAACTTTACTTGGGACCTGTTATAGTTATACCTAGTTTACAACGTACTGCTTTTCAATTACTTGCATAAAGAAATACAATTTGATGATAAAAAAAATAAACACACTCCTGAGCTTTGTCATTTTCATCCAGCTCAGCATTCAAGCTCAAGAACTTAAGATACCCAAAGCTCCGGCAGGTATTCTGGTGGATCTACATTATCTAGCGGGTGTGCCGGTTGGTATATTGGCAGACAGGTTTGGAAATCATCTTGGTGTGGGAGGTGGTGTTTCGTACATAGGCGCAGGAAAATCAATCGAAATCGGAGTTAAATACAGTTACCTTTTTGGGTCCAGGGTTAAAGAAGATGTAATGGGTATTTTTAGAACGAACTATGAAGGATTACTTATAGGGAGCGACCAATTTCTTGCTGAAATGAAACTTAGAGAAAGAGGATTTAATACACAAATATTTTTTGGAGGGATTATCGGTAAGGCAAGCGCTAAGTCAAGGTATGGTTTGAAATGGCAACTCGGCTTAGGCTTATTGGAGCATCATATTCGATTTCAAGACGAGGCTAGGGCACTGACACAATTTACTACAGATCTTCGAAAAGGATTGGATAGAAAAACAGCAGGCTTTAGCATCAGTCCTTACGTTGGCTATCAATTTATTCAACATCAAGGGCATATTGCATTTGCTGCGGGTATTGAACCTGTCATCGCTTACACAGAGACTTTGCGAAGTTGGAATTATGACACAAATCAATCTGATTATGGAAAAAAAAGGTGGGATGTAATGTTTAACTTTAAACTCTGTTGGTATTTTCCCTTCTTTATCAAACACTCCGAAGAAATAGAATATTGATGTCCTTAGTTTTGTATCGGTTGGGAATCTGGACATATTTTCATTTGATCAAAGCCCTGTCCCCTGTATTACCCGCTGCAAAAAAATGGACCGAAGGCAGAAAGAATCTCGACAATGAATTGGCCAGCGTAGAAGCAAAACGTGAAGGATCCAAAACAATATGGATACACTGTTCCTCTCTAGGGGAATTCGAACAAGGACGTCCGGTCATTGAACGTATCAAATCTGAACATCCTGATGAAAAAATTTGTCTCAGCTTCTTTTCACCTTCAGGCTATGAAATAAGAAGAAATTATGAATTGGCAGATTTCGTAGTTTACTTTCCTTCAGATATACCGTCTGAAATTAACTATTTCCTCAATAAAATTGAACCGAAGCTTACTCTATTTGTAAAATATGATTTCTGGTGGAACACATTAGCTGAGTTACAAAATCGAAAAATACCAACATATTTTTTTTCATGCATAATCCGTGACAAGCATTGGATTACAAAATGGTATTCAGGATTTGCTAGAAATATTTTAAAAGGTGTAACTGCAATATTTACTCAGGATAAAGAGTCCTGTGAAAGACTGAAAAAAATTGGTTTAACCCGAGCACAATTTGCCGGAGATACAAGAATAGACAGAGTATTGGAGATAGCTTCAAAGCCCATCAAAAGACCGGAAATTGAAAAATTCTGCGGTGACGATCATATTATAATTTGTGGAAGTACCTGGCCACAAGACCATAGGATTATATTTCAGAGCATCGATTGGTCTATCAGTAAGGGATGGAAATGGATTATCGCACCGCATCAAATGTCAGAAAAAGAGTTTTTGATCCTGGAAGAAAAATTTCAGAACCATATCATCAGATATTCTGCTTTGGAAAAGCAATCTCATGTTTCGCCACAGGTCAAAGTGCTTTTGGTTGATAGAATAGGAATGCTGAATACTTTGTACTATTATGCTGATGCCGTATATATCGGAGGAGGATTTGGTAAAGGTATCCATAACACATTGGAACCTCTGAGCTTCCTTAAACCACTTGCATTTGGCCCTAAATACGAAAATTTTTCTGAAGCAGTCAGAGCAGTGAATAAAAAATATGCAAAAGTGATACACAACGCTGCAGATATGTTAGCTTTCATGGAAGAACAAAAGGTTATTGAAAATTCGAACCAAGAAGAAACAAGAAGAATTATTGAAGGCGATTTACTTCGGTATTCAGGGGCTACAGAAATTGTTTATAAGGCAATCAAATCACATTTTTCATGAATTTTTAGACTACAAAATAAAATGATCAAATATTTTCCCTGTTTTTAATTAATCACACTTGATGATAATATCAGGGATGGTTACTGTATTGCTGACATGTCCTGCCCTATCCCGGATGAAAACGTCAAAATCTACAGTATCCGTCGGAAAACGCGTATCCGAAAAACATGGAGGAATACCTTCAATCAAACAACATGTGGTAAAAATCAGGATCTTGAGTTCACCATCAATTTGCTTTTCACCTGAAATTTGAAAATCGGGCAATTTATATCTGTCATGTAAAAAGCCCGTCCGGCGATCAATGATAGTGACATCTCTGGTGGTGTCAGTCGCCGGGTAGCTGATATCTCCATCGCCATCTTCAAATTTCAAAAATAACCACAAAGAATCTTCGTTGAGGGCACTTTGTTTCATGGCGTTTTTGCTATGTCCCGTTAAACTGATATGTGGTACTTCAGAAACATCACGATCTGTAATACAAGCATAGTTTACACACAAAATCCAAAGGATATATATTAAAACTACCGGATTATTTGTTTGATTTGTCATATTTAAAATGCCAAATAACAAATATAAGATATTATTAAAGAAAGGCTAATTCAATGATTAAAAATTAAGTTAGAATACGATGCTCTACCCCTTGGAAAAATAACACCTTCCACTGTACGAGAATAAGCCTCGCATAAAGTCACTTGAAAAAATGCTTGAGGGAAGTTAAAAAACTAACTGTGATTGCATCAGCCTGCAATAGGAGCAGAATTGCAATAAAAAAAATAGTCCCGATCTAGCAATCGGGACTGAATAAACCAATCTCATGAAAAGGTATGAAAAGACGAAGCATCTTTAGTCAACATTGTCGTGAAGAAAGGAATTTCCTTCCTTCAATTCAGGCTTGTTGTCCTCATCCATGTAAATTCTCATCCTAGACATTGCGTTTTCTGACGAAGGATTTATCTGATCCAACCTGATATTCTTTCGTTCAAACGCAGGAGTATTTTCGGATTCGATTAAATTTTTTCCATCTGATAAAGGTCGTCTTGTTTGAAAATTTCTAGTTTCAAACAGGCTTGCGTCGATGGGTTTTCTTTCTTCCCTAGCAGTTACAGCTTGACCGTTAACTTCTGTTTGCCGAGTGGATTTTGAAATAAATTCAGAATCCAATTCAACTACAGATGACGAAGGAGAGTTAATGGGTTCAGAGGATTGAAGATCATCATCGTCGAGATCAATCACTACTCTGCTTTCCTTCTGGTCATTTCTGCTTTTATAACCCTGGCCAAAACCAGTTGCAATCAGTGTAACACTAATCGCATCGCCAAGGTCATCATCGACGCAACTTCCCCAGATAATATCGGTATTGGATCCGGCCTCTTGCTGTATATATTCTGTTATTTCACCGACTTCATCCATTGTGATTTCTGGATTTCGTCCTGTGGTTATGTTTAGTAAAATGTGTTTAGCACCCCGAATATCATTGTCTTCGAGCAATGGTGAATTTAAAGCCAGTTCTATGACTTGACGAGCTCTTCCTTCCCCCGCAGCCTGAGCTGAGCCCATGATAGCTACTCCGCTGTTCTTCATCACGAAATTCACGTCTTCGAAATCAACATTGATATACCCAGGTACTGTTATGATTTCCGCTATACCTTTTGCTGCGGTAGTTAATATATTGTCCGCATAATTAAATGCACTTGACATGGCAAGATTGCCATACATTTCCCTCAACTTATTGTTGGAAATCACAATCAATGCATCGACATTTTCTTTTAAAGCCTCTATCCCTTCAGATGCCAGGCGTGCGCGCCTTGGACCTTCAAACTGAAATGGAAGCGTGACAATGCCAACCGTCAAAATTTCCAGCTCTTGTGCCAACTTTGCAATTATTGGAGCTGCACCTGTTCCTGTACCGCCACCCATACCTGCTGTCACAAAAAGCATCTTTGTATCAGGTTCCAAAAATCTTCTCAAATCTTCTATGGATTCTATGCAGGATTGCTTTCCTACTTCAGGGTTATTCCCTGCTCCACGTCCAACTGTTAGAAGTGGTCCCAGTTGAATTTTATTGGGCACTGAACTAATGTCGAGACTTTGATGATCTGTATTACAGACAGCAAAATCCACTGCACGAATTCCCATGCTAAACATGTGGGTAACAGCGTTGGTCCCGCCACCACCGACCCCTATCACTTTTATTATGGAGGATTGACTCATGTAAAATTTTTCGTATCTGTTTTACGGTGTAAAGGTAAGTATTATATATTACAAAAAAAAATAAATTATAATTTTTTTTTATATATAATAAAAAAATATGTTTTTAGAACTCTGAATCCGGATTTGCCTCAAAGAACTTCCTCACGGATTTGTATCCGTTGTTAACCATTCGATTGAACCAACCTTCTTCATTTTTTTCATCAGCATAGACCAACTCCCTTACTTCTTCCATCACCGGAATATCCCGATCTTCAAGGTCAAACACTTTATTTGCCGCATTCCTCTTGTCTGGTGCAGGCAACTCTACACTTTTCATCCCTTCCATAAGTAAACCAAGACTCGTAGCATAAATTGGAGATGAAAGCTCATCTGAATAATAGGAGCTCAAATATTCGGCTGGGTTGCCAATACGAGCAGCTAGACCCGTCTGGTATTCTGCCAACAGATCAATATTCTTCAATAATGAACCTCCTCCTGTCAACACTATACCTCCTACCAACTTATTTTCAAAACCTGATCTGTGAATATCCCACATCACATAGTCAAATATCTCTTGTACTCGTGCCTGAATGATCCTGGCAAGATTTTTTTCTGAAATTTCTTTAGGCTCTCTCCCCATCAAGCCCGGAATGGTGATGATTCGATTGTCAATGATTTCTTCGCTCAGTGCTGAGCCAAATCTCACTTTAAGTTTTTCTGCTTGATCCAGTGTGACAGAACATCCCGACTTAATATCCTTAGTGATAATATTACCTCCTAAAGGAATCACAGATGTGTACCTGATAATACCTTCATGATAAATAGTCACATCTGTAGTACCTCCACCTATATCAACCAATACCACTCCTGCTTCTTTTTCATCACTTGACAAAACGGATTGTGCAGATGCCAGAGGCTCTAACATCATTCCCGAAACGGTTACTCCGGCTTTCTCCAGACATTTTGTGATATTGGATGCTGCTGAAATATTTCCTGTGATAATATGAAAATTGGATTGCAATCTGGACCCTGTCATGCCTATAGGATCTGTCACACCTTCTTCTTCATCCACCATGAATTCCTGAGGAATGACGTGTAGTATCTGATCTCCAGGTGGTAATGCTATTTTGTACATATCCTGAATCAACTTATCGACATCTTCCCTTGTAATTTCCTTCTGGGGCTCGCTTCGATATAAAACACCCTGGTGCATGATACTGCGGATATGCTGCCCGGCGATTCCGACATAAACAGTTTGAATTTCCTGACGACTCGTTTTTTCTGCCTGATCAATTGCGTCTGCCACCGCTTTTGCCGTCTTATCGATATTGGAGACAACGCCACGTATGACCCCGTCTGAAATAACTTTGCCATAACCGATGACTTCAATATTACCAAGAATATTCTTCCTTCCAACCACAGCAGAAACTTTTGTAGTACCTATGTCTAAAGCTACCACAATGTCAGCTTGTTGTATTGCCGGTGATTGCATGTTTTCTGATTGGTGAGTTTGTGAATTTTGATTCATATTGCAAAGATTTTCAGGTTTCGTGATTATATTTTTTACAAACAACTTGATTGTCGTTTTTTAAGTCAATAGTTTCATAAACATTCCATCCCTGGTACGGTAATCCTTGTGAATAAAAAAAACTCAGTTTCTCAAGTTTCTCCTTCACTTTATCCATACCGCCCAGATTAATTTTTTCCATACCAACTTTTGGAATCAGATAAAATTCACCGCTGGGATCAAGATCGATTTGCTCAATGAGAGCTGATACAAAACTATTCTGCGAAATTTCCAAGGCCACCTTGTATACCGATTGATATAAAAGATTCTTTTTGTCCCAGATATAATTCCCTTGCATGGTCACAGGAAGTCCAGTCACTACCGGGACTCTCGCAGAGAAATAATTATTTGTCGAAATTCTGTATCCGTCCTTGTCCACATAATACTGATTACCATTGTTATCTACAATGCGCATCAAAGGATCGCGTTGATAAATATCGATATGTATATTATTTTTAGAATCAGTATAAATATCTGCATGGTGTACGACTTGCAGTTTTTCAAAATAGTCTTCAAGTTCTTTGGCTTTGATAGCATACTGTCGAATTTTTCGATAATCTTTCTTAAAAAATTTCTTAGTATGGGCTAATACTGCCTCTTTCGTAATCAAAGTATTCTCCGGATTTGGCTTAATAATGGCGATTTCCAATTGATTAGAATACTCATTTCTTTGAGTGCGAATACTCCAGATCCATACCAAACCTATAGCAAGCAATATCAGAATATGCATACTGATCCAAATCAAACCTTTGAGTTCTTTCTTCATTGCTTTTCTTCTATTGCTTTTTTAATCTGTTCACGCATCACATCAAGATCACCTGCACCCATCATCAATACTACATCAGTTTCCAATGTCTTCAGTAATTCCAATAATTCTTTTTTTGTAGTCAAATACTTTTTCTTGTTTTTCAATTTATCGTAAATGCTTTGAGAACTGATTCCTTCAATCGGCAATTCTCTGGCCGGATATAATTCTACCAATATTATCTGATCCAATCCATCCAAAACTTCTGCAAACTCGTTCAAAAAATCCTTTGTTCTGCTATACAGATGAGGCTGAAATATACCTGTCACTTTTCTGCCTTTATAAGCCAACTTGCAGGTATGTATTGCTGACTTCAGTTCCTCGGGATGGTGAGCATAATCATCGATTAAAACTGCATTTGAACTTCTGAGCAAAATCTCGAATCTCCTATAAATTCCACTAAAATTTGCTAAAGCTTTTGAGATTTTTTCAGGTGCAATCTTCAATATTCTTGAAATACGAATAGCTGCGATCGCATTCCTGATATTGTGTTCTCCAGGTAGTCGCATCTGTAAGTTGGGAATGACGACCTGACTGTTTTCGGTATAATGGAAACGCACTTTTCCCTCAGAGTGTTCCACAACAACGCATGAATTTTCAAAATTATTCAAGCCAAATATTTCGACCCTTACATTTGATGAAACGGATTGCTTCGCGCTAATTATATCTTCAACAGCAATGGTATCAGATAATAGAAGTACGCCTTCCTCTTTTACTTGGCTTGCGAACTGTAAATAAGACCGTACCATACTGGTGCGATCACCATATATATCGAGATGATCTGCATCAAGCGAACCTATTGCTGCAATATCAGGAGTTAAATGCAAAAAAGAACGATCGTATTCATCAGCTTCTAAAACAAACCAATCTTCTCCTGTCTGCAGAAAATTGTTATTGTAGTTGGAAGCAATGCCTCCCAACAAAGCAGTCAACGGTACTCCCGTATCATATAAAATGTGCGCCACTAACAGACTCGTTGTTGTTTTTCCATGTGTTCCTGCAATGGCTATATTTTTTTGGTTACGAGACAAGGACCCTAGCACTTCCGATCTTTTCAAAAATGGAATTGGTCTGGACTTCAAATCTAAATATAGCGACAGTGATTGCGGAATAGCAGGAGTATAAATCACCATGTCTATCCCATCAGTCAATGCACTCACGTCATCTCGGTAAATTATATGAATTCCCTCGTTCACCAAATTACGCGTCAATTCAGTTTCTGTTTTATCATATCCTGAAATCTCCTCACCACAGCTTTTGAAATATCTGGCCAATGCACTCATACCTATCCCACCGATGCCAAGGAAAAAGATATGTTTATTATTGACCATTTTTAATTTCAGTTTTATAAATTATTGAGCTTTATTCAATACTTTTAATATTTCACTTACAATATTTTTCGAAGCGTCAGGTTTAGCCAAATTCCTGCAAGCTTGCTTTACCAAGTTGAGTTGCGCAGTTTGACCGAGCAGGCTTTCCATCAATGGGAACAGTTCAGTATCAACATTTTGATCCAAAACCATCCATGCTGCCTTTTTGCTGACTACATATTCTGCATTTTTTCTTTGATGATCTTCTGCCACATTAGGAGAAGGTACGAGTATGGAAGGCTTTGCCATAACAAATAATTCAGCTAATGTCAATGCTCCTGCCCGGCATATTACTAAGTCAGCGATTGTATAAGCAGACTCCATATCTTGAATAAAAGCAAGCATTTTTACATTGGCTAATTTGCTTATACTTTTACAATTATACTCTTCCTCATATATTTTACCTACCTGCCATAATATTTGTATTTCAGACATCATTCGCAAATTTGGCTCTTGATGCTCCATCCATCGATTTAACGTTCTTGCCCCAAGACTTCCACCGAAAACACAAATAGTTTTCTTGAGTGGATCCAATCCAAACTTTTTATAATCATCCTCAATACGCTGTCTCTCACAAAGTGTGGACCTAACCGGATTTCCTGTCATCACGATTTTATCAGGCGAGAAAAATTTCTCCATTCCCTCTGATGCAACAAATATTTTCTTTGCATATCGAGCCACAAATTTATTTGTCCATCCAGGATAGGAATTTTGTTCCTGAATAAAAATTGGAATCCCCTTCCAACCTGCCACCTGAAGCACCGCTCCACTGGCATATCCTCCTACTCCAATCACTGCATCTGGTTTCACTTCACTTAAGATACCAGAAGCCACCCACAAACTTTTGATCAGCTTCCCAAGCAATTTTATATTTTGCAAACTGAACTTCCTTTGAAATCCAGTAATATCTAAACCAATTATCCGGTAACCCGCTTCCGGAACTTTTTGCATTTCCAATTTTCCGATGGCGCCAACAAACCTGATTTCAGCGTTCGGTAGTTTCTCCTTAATTGCATCAGCTATCGCTATTGCAGGAAAAACATGTCCTCCCGTTCCGCCACCACTAATTATGAATTTCATCATTGCTCGTTCGATTCATCCATGCTTTCTTCTGAATCCGGTTCGAGTTTCAATTCGTTAATATGCTTACTCACGCTGAGTATCATACCAAATGAAATGCATGTAAACAATAGCGATGACCCACCCATACTCACCATTGGAAGAGTCTGACCTGTCACAGGCACCAATTCGAGGGATACAGCAATATTTGCAAATGCCTGGACAACTATATTCAGACCAATTCCTATTGCCAACATTGCTCCGAATGTTTTTGGCATCATGGTTACAATCCTTGTACATTGAAAAAGTAGAGCAACGTATAATAAAATAATTACAATACCACCTAATATTAAACCACCTTCCTCACATATAATCGCATAAATAAAATCAGCATAAGAGTAAGGTATAAAATTGCGTAGCATACTTAATCCAGGTCCTACACCAAATAATCCACCCTGAGCGATAGCTATTTTAGCTTGTTGCACTTGATATCCGCCTCCGTCTGCGCTTAGATATTCCTCGACACGATTGATCCAGATTCCCATTCGCACTGCTCCTGGAATTAATGTATCCACAAGATATAAGACCCCAAATAATGCGATTCCAAGGCCGACCAATCCAACTAAAGAAGTTATAGAAACTCTTCCGACATACAACATGAGAAAACAGGTACCAAAAAGTAATGCGGCTGTACTAAAGTTGGAAGGCGCTATCAGTCCGCATACAATGATTACAGGCAATAACAAAGGGACAAAAGCAGATTTAAAATCTTTAATATAATCTTGTTTGACAGAGATCGATCGTGCTAAATATGCTACTAATGCAATTTTTGCATAGTCAGAAACTTGAAATGTTATATCAGTAAAAGGAACATACAACCATCTTTTCGCCTGGTTGATATTCACTCCAAAAAATAAAGTGATGACCAATAAAACAATGGCTAGTATTAATAAATAAGGAGCCAAGCGATTGAATTCATTATAATGTATTTTACTGGTTGCCCAGGTTGTGGTTATACCCAATACAATAAAAGGTACGTGCTTCATCATAAAATACAGAGTTGTGTCAGTCTTAAATCTAGTAATGCTATTTGACGCACTAAATACTGCTAATAATGAAAAAGCACTCAATAATAATATAATCGTCCAAAGAACACGATCTGCTTTAAAACTCTCCTTAAGCTGTTGAATTCCGGGTAAACTGGTCATGAACTTTGAATTTGTTTTTTAATTTGATCTTTAAAACTATTTCCCCTGTGTTCATAATTTTGAAATAAATCAAAGCTGGCACAAGCAGGTGATAATAAAACAGTGTCTTGAAATTCTGCTATTTCTTTTACAATCTTTATAGCTGACTCCATATCATGTGTATCATATACTCTCGCTACTACATCACGAAAAGCGGTCAGTATCGTCTCGTTCTTTTTGCCCAACGCAACCATCGCCTTCACTTTAGTTCTCACCAGATCCTGTATTGCGGTATAATCATTTCCTTTGTCCAGTCCCCCTGCAATCCAAATTATATTACCGGATAAAGAATCTAAAGCCCAGTAAACTGAATCTACATTTGTGGCCTTGCTGTCATTTATCCAACGAACACCATCATGTTCGAATACCAACTCCATCCGATGTGGATCGTTTACAAATGATGTGATCGCTTCCTGAATGGATGAGGATTCCAGGCCCAATATTTGAGCAGCTCTGATGGCACATGCGGCATTAACTGCATTATGTTGCCCTCTTAAAGAAGAATCACTTAAATTGACCAAATACTCCTGATGATCCTTCAATATTTGCAACGCATTCAGACTAGCATCGATTTGAATTTCATTTGCTGCCAAATTCTGTGACGATAGGGTTTCGGCAAGCACTTTATCTTTTGTATTTACAATGGCATAATCTTCAGATAACTGATTCCTAAAAATTCTCCATTTAGACCTTATATATATTTCAAAATCATTGTCGTATCTATCTAAGTGGTCTGGGGTAATATTCAGTAATATTCCAATATTTGGTCTAAAATGAACAATCCCATCTAACTGAAAACTACTTAACTCAATCACGTAAAAACTGTGATCACGTTCAGCCACTGCTCTAGCAAAAGAATAACCCACATTTCCGCATTTGGCCACATCTTTACCAGCCGAATGGAGTAAATGATACATTAAATTCGTGGTCGTGGTTTTACCATTGCTCCCCGTGATACCAATTAATATTCCATTGACGTAACGAAAAGCAAACTCTATTTCAGAAATGATTTCAATACTCTGATCCTTAAAATATTTAACTGCTTCTGCCTGATCTAAGATTCCTGGGCTTTTGACTACCAATTCAGGAGTAAGGTCAAAAATAAAATCATGCCCCTCTTGTTCAAAATCAATTTCTGCTTCTACCAACTCATTGACAAAATGGTCCTGAATCTTTCCGTTATCCGATACAAAAACCGGAAGTCCTCTCTTCTTAGCCAGAAGAGCTGCTCCGATTCCACTTTCACCGCCACCGAGTATCACTATCATCTATCTGATTTTTAGGGTGATGATTGTGAGTGCAGCCAGAAATATGGTGACGATCCAAAATCTTACGGCGATATGGGCTTCATGTACACCTTTTTTTTGAAAATGATGATGTATAGGCGACATTAAAAATATCCTTTTGCCTTCACCTGTACGTCTTTTTGTATATTTAAAATAAGCCACTTGTATGACCACAGACAATGTCTCAACAAAGAATGCACCACATAGTAATGGGATCAATAATTCCTTCCGCAACAAAATGGCAAGAGTTGCAATTATCCCACCAAGTGTCAAACTTCCAGTGTCTCCCATAAATACTTTCGCAGGATAAGAATTGTACCATAAGAATCCAATACATGCTCCTAAAAATGCAGCAGAAAATATCACAAGTTCTCCTGAGAAAGGTAGATAAAATATATTCAAATAATCAGCTACTATCGTATTACCGGAAACATATGCGAGAATAGCGAGCGTCGCAGCAATAATTGCTGAGATGCCTGTGGCCAATCCATCTAATCCATCAGTAAGATTAGCCGCATTGCTTACTGCAGTAACAATAAATATCATCAATGGAATATAAATCATCCAAATGAAAGTCCCTGAATTATCACCCATGAAATTAATGACCCAAGTGTAATCGAATCGATTACCTTTCAAAAAAGGGACGTTTGTCAATGCTGTTTTAACATAGACAAACTCTGTCAATTTTTCTTTACCCGGGTCCGCAATGGAAATGGTTTGTTCAATCGGATAATTATATCTCAATGCTTCTGATTTCGGCATGCGTACCAATACATCATCATGATACAACATCACTATAGCAATAACCAATCCCAATACAAACTGCCCAGAAATTTTAAAAATGGCTTTTAATCCGGCTTTATCTTTTAAAAATACTTTGATATAATCGTCGGCGAATCCAATCAAGCCCATCCATAGTGTGGCAAACAACATCAATAAAATATACACATTATCCAACCTCGTCAACAATAAGGTTGGTATCACGATTGCCATAATGATAATGACACCACCCATAGTAGGGGTGCCTTCTTTTTCTTTTTGACCTGATAGACCCAGATCACGTACAGTCTCACCAATCTGAAGTTTTTTCAATAGACCAATCACGCGACCCCCAAACAACATGGAGATCACCAATGAAATAATCAATGCCAGCAAAGCGCGGAAGGTAATATACTGAAATAGCCTACCACCTGGCAAGTGAAATATTTTCTCGGTAAATTGAAATAAATAATATAACATTTTTGAAGTACGTCAATGAAAAAATTTAACAGTACAGCAGGGATTCAATCCCTTTGGTTGAATAAACCTGCTGTAACTGTTAAAACCAACCTGAGAATGATAATAGAACCTACTCTATAATCTTATATATCTTGAATGAACAATTCTTCTATCTCTTTTTTGTCGTCAAATGGAATTTTCTTTCCTTTAATTTCCTGATATTTTTCATGCCCCTTTCCGGCGATTAATATGATGTCATTGGTATTTGCAATGATACAAGCAGTTTTAATTGCTTGATGTCTATCTACAATTGACAATGTTTTTTTCTTTTGATCTGCAGTTAGGCCATTTTCCATTTCTTCTATAATATCTCCCGGCTCCTCGTTTCGAGGATTATCGGAAGTAAGAATGACTTGGTCACTGTTCAACACTGCAGCTTGAGCCATTTTTGGTCTTTTATCCTTATCCCGATTCCCACCACAACCAAGCACAGTTATGATCCTTTGTTGTGGCATGCAAATAGATCTGATCGATTGCAGTATTTTTTCAACAGCATCATCGGTATGTGCATAATCTATTACAGCAGTTAGTTTTTTCGAATGACCTTTTATCCATTCAAATCTACCCTCCACAGGTTTGAGAGAAGAAATAGCCTGCATCGCTTCTTGCTCTTCTACACCCAACAATATACTCGAACCCAAAACAGCCATTAAATTGTATGCATTGAATTCGCCAATGAGTGAGGTGTATAAAGAAATATTTTTATACCTCAACTCCATGCCATTCAGATCGCTTTCCAAAATCTTGCATTGAAAATCTGCAGGTGAATGGATTGCATATGTATACACTTTTGCAACTGTGTTCTGTACCATGACAGATGAATTCCTATCATCTGAATTGATCAATGCAAATGAAGATTTCTCTAATTGGTCAAAGAACTTTTTCTTCCCCTTAATATACTCAGTCATCGTCCCATGGAAGTCCAGATGATCCTGAGTAATATTTGTAAAAATTGCCAATGCAAATTTTAAACCTGCAATGCGATTTTGTACAAGAGCATGTGAACTCACTTCCATGAATACATGGCTACATCCTGCCTCAACCATATCATTGAGCAAAGCATATAAACTAATTAAATCAGGAGTAGTATGAGTTGATTCCAATTCATGATCATGTATAATGATTCTTATCGTCGAAATTAAACCGCACTTAAAACCCAGAGCCCTAAAATTGTGAAACAGTAGCGTGGCCGTTGTGGTCTTTCCATTTGTGCCGGTGACTCCTGTGAGAATCAGATGTTCTGATGGATTATTGTAATATTCTTTTAATAAATGAAGAATATCGCTATCCATCTTATCTGAAATCAAGTAGCAAACACTCGGATGCAAATCATGTGGAAGATATTCACACAATATCACTTCTACACCGCGATGAATTACTTCATTGATGTAATGATGTCCATCAAATACATCACCCTTTCTCGCCACAAAAATTTCCCCGGATTTTATCTTTCTACTATCCTGACAAATTCCTCTGACTTCTTTCTGTGTATCTCCTACAATCCGGATATTACTCCAGTTAGAAATCAGATTTGACAAACTTTTCAAAGAACTTATTTTATTTATTCTAAATACAATATCAAATTTTCATTGCTTATGATACTCCCCGGATCTTTACTTTGCCTGACAATTTTTCCACGACCTACAGGAATTGCCTTTATTCCATAATCATCGAGCAAAAACATTGCGTCGCGTAGTCCCATTCCCCTCACATCCGGAATTAAATTTTTAATATTTTGTACAGGCACAATAAATACGCCGCTGTGATCTGCAATTGTACGAATCCATTCACCTTTGGTCTCCTGTTTGAAAGGAACGCCGATATGTTGAAAAATTTCCTTAAAATCAGATCGATGTCCATAATTTCCAACCGGCAACAACTCAGAGGCAAGCAATGGCCGAGGCTGTTGATTAATTGCTGTAACCGGCTCCATATGCGTACGCATACAATGGTCAGCAATTTTCTTAAAAACCGGTGCAGCTGCTTGTCCACCATAATATCCACCTTGTGTGGGATTGTACACTACCACAATGCAACTGTATTTTGGATTCTCTGCAGGAAAATATCCACAGAAAGAAGCCTGATAATCTTTATGGAGATCATCTTTAACAAAATAATTTGTTACTGCAGTGCCTGTTTTACCAGCTACGCTGTAATAATCATTTTTCAATAAGGTGGCAGTACCTTCCTGAACGACTCCTTTGAGTAATTCATGTATTTGATTAAGTGCAGACTCTGAAAAAATTGAATCTTTCATTACCGTCGGAGAAAAACGTTTCACTTCTTCGTCGTTATCCAATATTGTTTTCACCAAAAACGGTTTCATCATACGTCCATTGTTTGCAATGGCATTGTAAAATGTCAATATTTGCAACGGTGTTAACTGTAATTCATATCCCACCGACATCCAAGGTATGGTAGTACCATACCAAGTATTTTTATTTTTTATTGGATTTTTAATTACCGGAAATGGTTCGCCACCAATCTCAATTCCTGTTTTTTGTGTTAATCCAAACTTTTCGTAATAAGCTGCAAACTTTGAAGGGCTATTGCCAAACGAACTCCATGCTAACTTTGAAATCCCTACATTGGATGATTCAATAAATGCATAATATAAATCCGCAGCAGAAATATTTGGCGTATGCGAATCTTTCATTTCCTTATTATAAAAATAAGTAATTCCGTTGCCAAGAGATACAGGCGTTTTTAGATTCACAGCGCCTTCCTCCAACATAGCAAGTGTCGAAGCAGTTTTGAGAGTAGATCCAGGTTCTGAAGAATATCCTACCGCGTAATTATAATTCTCCACCAATTCCCCACTTTCGCTTCTACCCAAATTCGCAATCGCACAAATCGCTCCTGTTTTCACGTCCATCACTACAGCGCATGCCTTATCTGCGTTGTGAGTGAGCATCGCCTCTGCAAGAGCTTCCTGCGCCACTTCCTGAATTCCAATATTAAGTGTCGTGACAATATCTTTGCCTTTCTTGGCTTCAATTTCTGAAACTTCATCTACCGGAAGATATTGATGATCTCCGATTTTTTTCATCAATCGTTCTCCCTCTTCACCTTTAAGTATTTCGTTAAATGAATTTTCTAATCCAATGGACAGACTGTCTCTGAATAATCCTATAGTCCGGTTTGCCAAAATCTTAAAAGGTTTCTCCCGACGGTTGTGCCTTATTGTCCTAAGACCACCTTTGTTTTGACCATACCTGAATAATGGAAATTTTTTAACGAGTTCTAATGTATTGTAATCTACATTTCGAGCGATTAAAACATATTGATTTTTTGCCTTACGCTCTCTTACCAACCAGGTTTTAATTTCTGATGGTGATCTATCAGGAATTAAGCTCTGTGACAAAACCAAAGACAAAGAGTCTATACTCTCTTTAAACAGATCTCTGTTTTTGTCTTTCATTCCAGGAGCTTGAGTATCAAATCGCAATTCAAAGAACGGTAGTGAAATCGCCATTGGACTTCCATCATCAGCGAGAATTTTTCCTCGCTCAGCTTCAAAAGGCATCAGCACAAAAAGTTGTTCTTTGGCTTTTGCACGCCAGTAATCTCCTTCGACCTGGCTGATATAGAAGGCCTTTCCTATCATCACAAGTGCAACCAGACTAAAAAGTCCAAACACCACATAAACGCGTAATAAGAATTCCTTTTTTCTACTCATTTTCTAGTTTTCCACTTGAACCAATTTAAGTGGAGCTTCCTTTCTGATCAATATATCTTGTGAGGAAACTTTTTTTGAAATTTGCGACTCTGTACTATTGTACAAAATTCCGGATTTCAATGTCCAGTAATCCCACTTTATTTCTTTTAACTCATCTAATAGAACCTGACTTTTTTTCATATTTTTTTCAGCATAATGCACGTTGGCGATATAAAATAATCCCAATAGACACAGCACGAACAAGAAAGGCAGATTTTTAAACAACAGCATCGAACTTACCGTGCTGTATTTTTTGTGATCGAGTTTTGGAGGTTTGTTAAATTCCATGTTTTCTATATTTTGATACCTATACGTAGTTTCGCTGATCGTGATCGGGGATTTTTCGATTGTTCATTTTCAGAAGGCTGTATAACTTTTTTATTTTCAGCCAGAAAAATTTTTTTTCTTCTCCCATAAAATTTTTCAGCTTCATCATTTGCTGTGCCGCGCAGAAAATTTTTTACCACGCGGTCTTCCAGCGAATGATAACTGATCACAGCCAACACACCACCGGAAACCAACATTTCTCCAGCTTGCTCAAGAAATTCCTGAAGACATTTAATCTCTTCATTCACCTCCATTCGCAATGCTTGAAATGCCTTCGCCAAAAATTGATGTGGCTTTCCGTAAGAGAACTGCTCAAGCCAAGTTGCAAACTCAATGCAACTTCCAAAAGATCTATTCTTCCGATCACTCACCAACTTTGCAGCTATTCGCGAGGCATTCGTCAGCTCACCAAAATCATGAAAAACAGCGAGCAAACGATCTTGCGAATAACTCATCAACACATCATGAGCTGTCATTGGATTTGCTTCACTCATTCGCATGTCCAACGGACTTCCGGATCGAAATGAAAAACCCCTATCCTCCTGATCAAAATGATACGATGAGACTCCTAAGTCTGCAAACACACCATCTATCTTTTCAATCTTATAATATTGCAGGTATTTCTTTAAATACCTGAAGTTGGAATGAACCCAAACAAAGCGATTGTCTTGGGGCAAATTCCTGACAACAGCTCGATCCTGATCAAAAGCAATCAACCTCCCTTCATCATCCAACACACTCAGAAATGCCTTTGAGTGACCGGATCCCCCGAGAGTCCCATCTATATAAAGCCCATCTTTTTTTCGAATCAGGGCCTTGACCGACTCTATCAACAATACGGGGTCATGATATGAATTACTCTCATCCATTCCCATCACCAAATATCTCTTCTGCGAGATCCGAAAAATTTTCGGGTTCTTGCGCCACCATCGCCAGATAAGTCCCTTTGGACCATACCTCTACTTGGTTATTATACGCCAGCAAGATTACTTCTTGATCAATTCCCGCATGTTCCATCAAAGACTTAGAAAGCAATATGCGATCATTTGCATCCGGCAAAACCGTTGTCGCGCCGCGATAGAAGTACCTTACGAAGGCACGTTTTTTTGCATTGTATGTATTCAGTTGATTGACTTCCTTCGTCTTTTCTGCCCAGACATCTGCCGGGTAAAGGAGCAAACACTTTTCAAAACCACGATTGAGAACCAATTTTCCTGATACGTTTGGCGCAAGTTGCTTCATAAGTTGCGCAGGAAGTCTGAGGCGGCTTTTGTCGTCCAGCTTTACTTCAAACTCTCCAGTCAGGTCGTACATCAGAAAGATCTCTTCGTTGGTTGTTGACACAAAGATATGTTTCCATTTCCACTTTTTCCCACTTTCGCCCACAAAAAATATATTTTTTTTTAATATTAATGTGGTTGATAATCAGCGTATAAGCGAAATGTGAATACAATGCAAACAAAAAGTGTATATTCTTAAGATGTAATCTCCTCTTTAGGAAAGACATATATATTATACAAAGATAAATATATAAATTATTAAATTACCAATTGATAAGGATTAAATTTATTTTATATATAAATAATTTGTCATGTGTTTAATCCCAGAAAAGGAGGAACCATGTATATATCGTCCTTTCGACTTCGGAAGCATGAATCCTACAAAGTCAGTATGTGGCTTAATACTACTTAATTAGCCTGGTGAAAACTACATTGATAAACTTAGCGGTTGTAGTCGTTTTTAATTTCATGTATCAGTCCAAAATGATTCAGGGTACAACATTAATGTAGACGAATGGTAATACTCACTGACTCTGTAAACTCTATAGTTTACCATTAAAAAGAGATAAATTGTATCACAACTTGGTTCGCGTTCAGTTTCCTTTATGCAAATCCAAAATTGACAAATTCTGAGCAAGGTTGGAAATATAGTTGTCTTAAACTCGAAAAGGTAAACTTTCAAGAAGTTTATGATTCAGAATATCTTGAATGCAAACTCTCCTAAATGAATTCTAGTCTATTCCCTCCAGCAGGTAATTCATTCGCAATTCTCAACAACTCTTCGAC
The DNA here is from genome assembly GCA_016710235.1 of Saprospiraceae bacterium. Taxonomy (NCBI): domain Bacteria; kingdom Pseudomonadati; phylum Bacteroidota; class Saprospiria; order Saprospirales; family Saprospiraceae; species Saprospiraceae bacterium. The sequence goes on along the minus strand of JADJLG010000001.1, from coordinate 2,213,518 downwards.
TGCTGCTCTACCCCTTGGACCCATATCCCAGCTCATTTCGTTTACATATAAATCAATGTGATTTTGAATTACTTCTTGGTCCATCTCTTGGGCATGCAATGCGATATATTCCTTCAATAAAACTGGATGAGTTCTGGCGACCTCTATGCTCTGTTTGATCTGATCAGACACTCGTCTGGCGAATTCCACACCTAACTCTTTTTTCACTAAGATGAGCCCCAATGGAATGGGAAGTTCATATTTTTTTACCCATAATTCTCCAAGATCAGACCACAGATGAAGCTTTTTCTTGCGGTATGTAAAGCGTCCCTCATGGATAAGTACCCCAGCATCAAACTTCTTGGCTGCTACAAGGCTGTCGATCTCTGAAAATAGTGCATATGTAAGTCGATGGACAGCAGGGTAAGCATCTTGAAATAGAATATGGGCGGTTGTCTTTTTTCCAGGCAAGACTACTTTCATCAAGCTGAAATCTTGGGGTTTCTGCTCGTGGGCAGATACCAGAATTGGTCCGCAATCTTCTCCCAAAGCTCCTCCGCAATTCAATATGTAATATTTATCGCTCAGCTGGCCAACTCTTACAGCTGACACTTTGACTATGTCAGGCTCTCCGGTAAGCGCATATTCATTCAATTCTGAAATGTCCATGAAGGATGTTTCAGATAACTTTATGGTACTTCTTTTGTTAAGTAGTCCAATCAGCCATGCCCCAAAAATGAATGTGTCATTTGGACAGGGAGAAATGGCTATTTTGATATTTTGGTCGATCGACATGAAGTATAAACTCAAAATCCTTTACGAAGATAACCATATCATAGTGATAGAAAAGCAACCGGGCGTCTTATCTCAACCAGACACGACAGGAGCCCCAAATCTAGTGGATATGGTGAAAGAATATCTGAGAATAAAATATGAAAAACCAGGTGAGGCCTACGTCGGTCTAGTCCAAAGATTAGACAGACCGGTGGGTGGTGTCATGGTACTGGCAAAAACTTCAAAAGCCTTCATCAGGCTGCAAGATCAGATGAAAGCTCGAACGATAAAAAAGCATTATCTCGCTGTCAGTGGGTTTGCTCCCCCAAAGGACGAAGACGAACTCAATCATTTTCTGCTCAAACATGAAAGCATCAACCGCACTTCCGTATATGAAGAACCTTTGGAAGGAGCGAAGGATTCGAGGCTGAAATACAAACTTCTGGGAACCCATGAAGGCCGTTATATATTTGATATCCAATTGATTACTGGCCGATCTCACCAAATTAGGAGCCAAATGGCGCATATCGGCTGTCCGTTGTTGGGGGACGTAAAGTATGGGAACAACCTTACCAAACTAGGTTATTTACTGGCACTATATGCTTATTCACTTAGTTTTGACCACCCAACTTTGAAAGAAAGAATGACATTTTTGAATTATCCTAAGGCCAAAGAGTATTGGACCGGACTAGATATTTTTTTTCCTAAAGAAAATAGCGAGCATTGATTAATTTTGCGTCCGGTAAGGATTCTTGATCGGCTCCTTCTGAACTCCCCCAGGGTAGAAATACAGCAAGGGTAGGAAGTTGAGCGGTCGTTGGGTTCTTACCATTTTTTTTACCTTCAAAATACAACATATGAAGTTTTTTATTGACACCGCCAACTTAGATCAAATCAAAGAAGCAAAAGACCTGGGTATATTGGATGGCGTTACTACCAATCCAAGTCTTATGGCAAAAGAAGGGATCACAGGAAAAGAGAATATTTTCAGGCATTATAAAAAAATTTGTGACCTAGTAGATGGCGATGTGAGTGCAGAAGTGATTGCCACAGATTTTGAAGGCATGATGAAGGAAGGTAAAGATCTTGCACTTATATCTGAAAATATCGTCGTGAAAGTTCCCGTTACCAAAGATGGAATTAAGGCTATTTCTGCGTTCACAGAACAAGACATTTTGACCAATTGTACTTTAGTTTTCAGTGCCGGTCAAGCAATACTAGCTGCAAAAGCAGGTGCAACATACATTTCACCGTTTATCGGCAGAGTTGATGATATCAGTTGGAATGGAATGCAATTGGTGAAAGAGATTTACGAGATCTATATGACCCAAGGTTTTGAAACAGAAATATTGGCTGCTTCGATCAGATCTCCACTTCATATAGTTGAAGCTGCAAAAGCCGGAGCTGACGTAGCCACTTGCCCTTTGGATGCGATATTAGGTTTACTCAAACATCCACTTACAGACATTGGCTTGGAAAAATTTCTTTCAGACCACAAAAAAGCTGCTGCAAAATAATTAGACAAGGAATGCTTCTTGTTCCAAACCTTCAATACTTGGTTTGGATTAAGGAACTACCACCATTTTTGTTTGCCACAATAATCCAGATCGCTCTGTTAATTGTATAATATATATACCTGGTGGCAGTTTCAAGTCAAACGTAATTCGATCCCTCTCCTGACCTTTGGCGTTAAACAGTATTTTACCTTCGACAGAATATAAACTCAAAAGTTTATCACTGCTCAGCTTATCAGGAAAAACCAAAGTAAAGGTGCCGAGATTTGGATTTGGAATGACTTGCACTGTTTCCAATCCAAAGGTTTGAGATGATGTTGTAAGTTGACAAAGTGCTGTGTACATTTTCTCACATTGATTGCTATCTATCACTGTAAGATTTACTCTGGGATCCGCCGAATAAAATGTATCTTGATTAAACTTTGAATTCCATATATAATGATATCCTGAATTCATTCCTGTGGTAGCTTTGAAGTAAAAAGCACACACGCTATCCTCCGGTTGATTCTCGACGATTATATCACCTGCAATATCCTGAAAAGACTCCACATTTATTTCATTGCTTGCAGTACATGCATTTTCATCTGTAACTGTAACCTGAAATAATCCTCCGCTCTGAATGTTCATTTTTCTCTCATTGATTCCCGTATTCCACAAATACTGTACAGCTTTAGAATTAGCAATTAATTCAACAGTTGAGCCGGGACAAATTCCTTTGGGTCCTAAAATCTCAACCATCGGTCCTGCCAAAACTTTCAATTTAAATAAAACGTGCACATGGTAGTTCGGAGGACAATGCAAATAAGAATGAACAATATAGTCACCCGGATGAGTAGCAGAAACAATTGCGTGATCTCCGAGAGGTACAATTTGGAGGCTATCAGATTCTATCGTAACTGAATCAAACCTAATGGGCAAAAAATTAAAAAATGCAGAATCCAAATCAGCTTCTTTTCCTACACAAATGGTATGTGTTACTGTATCTTGAATCAGGAAACTGAGGGGAGAACCGATATTTGGTTCTTTATGAGTAATTGGCTTGGTTAGATCAATTGCAACAGAAATAGGTAAACTAACAGTTTTATTATATAAAATATAGCTATACACATCATATCTCACCATTAGTTTGTATTGATCAGTGGGAGAAATATTATTAAAATAAACACCGCTTTTGAAGTTTGTATCAACCACTATATTATCTGATCGCAACAGCGCCGCTCGCTGTGCAATCAGTTTAGTACTATCATCATTATCTCTCAGTTCGACAAGCACCCATCGGACTATGTTAGTTGGTATGGATTTGACCACTTCCCTTCCAGTATAGTTAAAAGGTTCTCGATCAAAAGGCTGCTTAAGGTCTAACTTAGGTATACTATCTGTGCTGCACGGAATTTTAGCATCCACTTTGATTTGAGCTATCGCAGGTGCACAAGAACCTCCTAAATTTGCATCCATCCATTGGAGTCGATTCCAGATCCAGGATTTTACTTTCCCAATTTCTTCTGAATATGACCTGACAACATATGCATTAAATCCCCCAGGATTTGTGCCTAATATTGGCCATTTTTTGAAGTGTCGGTTCATGGCATCCATCAAAGTATCCGCAGCATATTTGTCAATAAAGGAAAAAATTAAACTGGTATCCAATATTCCGCCATTTCGTAAACTTTGGTATCTGCATCTGGTTTCATTCGCAAAAACAGGATCTTCAAGCAATCTTCTCCACATGACCGGCGTAGGTAAAGTAGCAGGAACACAGCCATTATACATCCATCCTGTGAATAAAGCGCCAGAACAGAAACTCGCGTTCCCATATGCAAAATTATAATCCCATACGGGTCCTGCTTTTAGTTGACCTTTTGATCCATCGTCTTCTTGTTTCTCCTTATGAAAATAACTACTGGCTTTGTAAGCGTCTGCATTGCGTGTAAACTCGGTGAGTAACAGATAATCAATAAACGAAGGAGTGCTGATGTATCTGCGATAGCCGACAATAGGGTCATCGAAATTAGCACCAACCAAAGTTTTTTCAAAACTGTCAATATACCTTCTTATATAATCTTGCTGCTTTAATTTGATATCTGAGGGGTCTGGGTAATCATATAGCCAAGTTATATTGGAATTATTTGTTGATTTAACCGAGGAAACAAAACTTTTATCTCCAGGATTATTGCTTTTGTCTATTTTCATGATATATCCTCCTGTCAGCTCTGTACCACTTGTATCTTCAGGGTTCATTTTGGCAATGTCAACACGATTCTTGTCCCTTTTGATTTTCTCAACCAAAATGTAGATACCTTGATAGCTTCCATTCAATATCAGTTCGCAATATCTGGTTCTCGGAGCCCAATGTCCCATTTCACTCCATAGGTGGTAAGTCAGTACATTTCTTAGTAAACTGACATCATTGTAGGGTGCATACAAAATCCAATCCTCTTCTTCAGGCATACCAAGTAAAGAAACTGCAATATCATCTCCGCTCAGACTGTCTTTAAGTTCAAAACCATATTGTTTTTGCGGATAAGCTTGGGAGCTATTGCCTCTGATTTCAATGTCAATGGAATTGTTGTACTCAAAGGTTGGCTGTTTTGTATAATTCGTATTACCGGGACCATTATTTATGACTTTCAAGTAAGCTCTTATACGTGGCTCGTTTACGATTGTTTTACCTCTGGTTTCAATGATACAAATCGGTAATTTTGATGAATCTAAAACAATGGATTGGGCAGTCGATTTATAAGCACTAATTAAATCGAGAGTAATGAAGCTTAATATCAAAAAATACAACCGTGACATACTGCTTTGAGATTATCCCACAAGATAAAGTTTTCTCTCGATGAATTGCGAGCAAGTTTATTATGGATTATTTATATCATGCAGCACCTAGAATAAAATCTCAATCGATTGACAAGATTGAATTAACTAATCCGAATATTTACTGGAACAATTTATCTTGGAATATGGATCGGTATCCAGCAAATATTCCATAACCACCTGAAACATTAGTATGTGTCAGGATAGGTTCATACAATGGTATTCTCTGGTTGTTATTTGCAAGTTGTAAAGCAACACTTCTATGAAACAAATAATAATCTTTAGTTACCTTTCTCAATTCAAACTGGATATGTTTGAATATTTCTTTTTTAAGATCAATGATACCATTTGTTCTTAGTCTGAATCGATAAGATAGCTGTCCTGCATTAGAATTATCTTCCGCAATTAGAGCGCCGGGTTCGTGCTGCAGAAGGAGTTGATTATTCTGATGATTGTCTATAAAACTCATTTCCAAAGCTTCTTTGGGATTCTCGGTATTGATTACAAATTTACCTGAAGTGACGTCAAAACGATAATTAACTTTATAAGGAATTAAATGATAATAATTATCCGTATCACTTTCATCATTCCACGAAATTCGAACATCAATACTTTGGCGAATTCCACTTTCAGAGAAATTTGGATTAAATAATTCTACGATGAGACTGTTGGATTGAATAGTCGAACTGGGTATTTCTGTTTGGGCGGTGAGAACCACGCTATCCGAGGTCAACCAATGGAGCTTATAAGCTCCATCCAATTTCTCGGCATTAGATAATAATTTGAGTCTCCTTCCATTTGTGTTCGGCAAGACATAAAAAGGGAAAGATTTATGTTCATTTTCCATTTTCAGTACATATGGCGTTTCCGGCAATCCAGAATCATTTGAAAATGGGTTTACAAATTTTCCGATCGTCGCAATGACCGGTGCATCCGGACTTATAAAACAAACCATATAGTAACCAGGGGTCACATGATCGCCTTCAGGTATATACTCACTAGTGCAAGAAGATAATATTGCAAAGCAAGTCAATGCCAGTAACATTCTAATACCATTCACATGGCAAAAATATATAAAATGTTGAATTATTAATCAAGGCAAAACATATATAATAATCTTTTATACAAATAAACTTCTAAGCCTTTGAACGCCAGCTGATCCTATAGCTTACACTGGGAAGGAGAGGCATGAGGCTCACCTGTTGGAATTTAGAGTTGATACTTCCGGTGCCTGAACCATCTAATTCAATAAAAATCGGATTCAGTCTATTGGTTAAATTATATACGCCTATATAGAATTCTTGTCCTATCCGGTCTGAAGTCAATGTATAGCTCAAGCCCAAGTCCAGTCTAAAATAATCGGGAAGTCGTTCATTGTTGAGTTTGTCATAATGGTAAATATTGAGCTGAGGATAACCACTTTCAGTTGAGTAATACAAATAATCACCGGAAGGTAAACTAACAGGGCTACCTGTAGCAAATTCAGAATATAAGTGAAGTTTAGTATTCTCAAACAATTGATAAGTAGTCAATAATTTGATTTGAATAGGTCTATCATATTTGTACAAAAATTCCTGACCTCTATTTAACAACTCAAACTTTCTTGTCGACTTGCTCCAGGTGATGTTGGATTGGCAAATCAATTTACTGGACTGAAGCCGGTAAGATAATTCCAGTCCTTTAGACTTTCCAGAACCTGTGGTAAGCTGTTCTTTCCAGTTCTTAATTTCAGCAAAAAGAAAACTTGCACCTTCTTTTATTTGCACCAATTGCTTCGAATTTTTAAAATATGCCGACAGTTTAAAATAAGAGTGAGAAGCAGGAGTCCAATTTAAATTAAAAGTGAATTGATCAGAAGTCTGTGGGCCAAATTCCTTTGTGACAGGGACCCAAAGATCAGTAGGTAGTCCTAAAGAATTTGAACTTATCAAATGTGCCGTTTGAATATTTCTATCGTAAGATATAGATAAGGCTATTTTCCTTGAAATATCAGTGATCAAGCTTGCCCGTGGTTGCAATCTAACAGTTCTGACTCCATCATATTCAAGATAAGTAGCTCTGATCCCTGCAGAAGAAGACAATGACCTATTCCATCTTTTATTGTGTTGTATAAATACATGAAATTCAGGTAAACTCGACTTATTCTTTTGTAAAATACTGTCTATCGGACCTGGTGTATAAGATAAAAATTCACTTTTCAAATCACTTCCCAATTGTGTAGTATACAATGCTGGTTTAAACCCTTCCCGCATCAAGGTCCACCCTGTTTTTAATTGGTGTTCGCCTCCAAAATGCAAATCAAGAAAACTGTTCCAACCAAAATAATTAAGTCGCGTATAAAAAGATCTTCCCAATAAAAATGAATCTCTTGCTACACCGTTGAAACTGGTCAAGTAACCTTCAAACTGTTCTGATGAGCTGTGATAGGTTCCGTAATAAAATACTTGATTTAAAAAAACGGATTTTGTGAAACTATAATGATACCTCAAAGACGCGATTTGGTTTCTCCATTCCAGCTGATCGAAATTACGACTTACTGTAGAATTGTTATCATTTTCTGTATACAATAATTCTTGATCATTAAAAAAATCTTTCCCTGTATAATAACTGAGATACACTCTACTTTTAGAATTGATCAGGTATGAGAGTTTGGCATTTAAATCATAAAAATAATATTTTGTCTCACCTTCTTTACCACCTTGCTCCTTGAAATATTTTGTGAGAGATTTTATAAAAGGATCGATCATCGTTCTGCGTGCAGAAAAAAAACAAGCCAATTTTTCAGTCATCAGAGGTCCATCAAACTGTATTTTGCTACTCAACAAACCTGTGGACAACATCGCATTCCATGTATTAAAGCTACCATCCTTAGAATGGATATCAATGACGCTGGATAATTTGCCGCCGTACTTTGCTGCAAAATTGTCCTTGACAAATTGAATGTTTCTGATTGCATCCGGGTTGAATATACTAAATAACCCTAGAGCATGATTGCTATAATACAATGGCACATCATCCAACATAATCAGATTTTGATCGTAGCCACCGCCCCGAACGTTGAGACCTCCAAAACCATCCGCACCACCTGATATCCCTGCGACAGACTGAAGACTTCGTTGCACATCTCTGTCACCAAAAGCGGTAGGCACTGCCGCAATAAATCGTGTTGATACTATTCCTTCGTTCCACTCTTTCATCTCTGAGTTTCTATCAGAACTTTGGGAAACAATGATGGTTGGCAATATGGATTGATTAGAGAGTCTGATAGTTAAAAAATTGGAAGGATTTCCTTTTAAGGAAACCAATTTAGCCGCATATCCTAACTGGAACACTTCAATTTGGTCCAATTTATGTTTTGATTTCAAAACAAAATATCCATAGTCATTAGTCATTGTCCAGTTTCCACCGTTGCTTACAATGGCTCCAATGATTAATTCCTGAGAAGCAGAATCTTCAACTCTGCCACTGACATAGTACTCGTTGGGTTCTTGGGGAATGTCAGGTTCGATAGCAATTTGCTCAGAATTAATCACTACAAGTTTCAAATTGTGCTCAGCACTGAGTTCCCCTAAAATATCTCGAAGTGGATGATTCACAAAATACTTTGTAACCTGTCTTTTCTCACAATAAGCTTGATCAAAAGAAATGTTTATTGCACTGGTTTTAGAAATTTGTCCAAATGCTTTATCTAAAGTTGTGTGATGAAAGCTAAAACTATAAAGTTTATCTAAATTGTCCTTTTGGCCTTTTAATTCTACAACGAAAAGGAAAGACAAAAATAAAATGACAACAAGATTAACACGCATGAATCACTTGTGTAATATTCTGCGCAAGATATGGTTTTATTTACAATTACCTGAAATGAGATAGCCCTCAGCTGATTTGCTGACTCGTAGCATAGGGTAAGGTGTTGTGACGATGCGAAGCACTTGTTCAATATTTGTGCCCAGACTTAGGTCACCGGGAGAACTGAACCTCAACTCGTCAATACAAGGTCTGTCAGCTCTGATATCAACAGCATAAAACTTAGATATATCTTTCAATACCTGGGTTAAGGCAATGTTTTCAAATTGCAATGTCTTTCTAAACCAAGCCAGGTCGTTAGCAGCAAGATCCGTTTCTTTCTGTATAATACCTTCCGCGTCAAAAGTCATTTTTTCCCCTTTCGAAATAAAGACCGGAGTTGAACCATTTTCAGGGGTAAATTTAACCTGACCAGATGTCACAAGGATCGTTAGCGAAAGATTGTCCCTTTGAAACACATTAAAACTAGTCCCAAGGACGGTAATGTCTCCTTCAGAAACATGGATTACAAAAGGTCTTTGCGCATCTTTACTGACTTCAAAAAACGCTTCACCTTTCAAAGTGACGTTCCGATTTCCTTTCTTAAAGTGCTTTGGAAAACTTAGGGAAGATCCTTTGTTCAATTTGACAACTGTGCCATCTTCGAGATTGAATGTGCTGATCGTCCGCAAATTGGTACTAATCGTTTGGACCTTATTGTAGTTATTGAATACATTCAAACCGGCGAAAACAAGCAATCCTAGCAAACATGCCGCTGCAGCAAATCGGAGAAATACATTAGATCTCATTCTCATTCGACGCATCTCTCCGGCTTTGCTACCCGCTATTTGGTACTTTTGGGAATATCGCGCATAAGCTGTCTCAGGATTTATTTTCAGTTCGGGTTTGAGCCGTGCACCGGCTTCCCAAATAGTCCTGTACTCAGCAAAGATCAAAGGGTGATCGTTTGAGGCATTGATCCACTGCTCAAATGCAGCATTCTCCTCCGCATTGAGTTGGTTAGTAAGCTTTTTATGGATCAATATTTCTATCATAAAAGAAACTCCTTTCATAATAAAGACAATATCTCATTTCGTCCCCCCTACTCTATGACAATATTTTTTAACTGATTTCGCAAAATTTTTAGTGCTTTTCCAATATGGTTCTCAACAGTTTTGACAGAGATGTCTAGGGTTTCTGCAATTTGACTGTAACTCATATTCTCGAACCTGCTCATTCTGAAGACGATAGAGCATTTTTCAGGCAAAGAATCAATGGATTGATATAATCTTTCAATATTCAGGTCCTTCTCCGACGATTCTTGGCTGACCGAAGGATCATCTGAATCTGCATAATCAGTATCCTGGTCCAATTCTTCAAAATCCAATTTCTTGCTTTTGACAAAATTAAGGGCGCGGTTGGTTGATGCTCTTAGTAAATAGTACTTCAAGGAGGAACTAATGTTGAGCTGATCACGCTTGCTCCAAACCTCAGCCAATAAATCTTGACATAAGTCCTCTGCAAATTGTAAATCGCCTAAAATACTATACAATCTGCTCACAAGAGTAGAATAATAATGCGAATAGATCAGTGACATGGCGGATTCTTGACCGGCTTTGAGCCGTTCCAAGATCATTTCGTCTATGTCTGCATTATTGGATTCCATGAACTTTGAACTAAATCTGAGTCTTAATGGACTTCTTGTTTTGCCATTGAGACTATAAAAATTCAAAAAGCCACCTTTTCCTTTAGTTTATTTGAAACTTGACTACTTAAATTTGTTTATATTGAAACAAACAAATGAAATTACCTTGTTGATGATAAAAGCAATTTTTGAGTCTAATAAACTTAAGGACAGGTACAAGTTCTGAGCTTTTCTTCAAAAATCGTTCCGACTTGATCATTTTTTCAAACTTAATCATAAATCATGAAAAATCCAGTTACAAAGATCAGCACATTCCCTTTCTTGGCACTTATTTTCCTATTTTCAGTAAGTCAATTCTCATGTAAACCAGGGGCGGGAACCGGTCAAAATTCGAAAGAGCTGGTTTTTAAAACAGAACCAATGGAGTCTTCCACTCCATTCCCAAATGCAGCGATTCAGTCCGTAGCTTATGAAAATGGTACTTTCAAATATCAAATCAGTGGAGACTACAAATTGGGTGAGCAAACGAGCGATGCACCACAGAAAATGTGTGCCAACTCTAAAGATGGTCAGCATATCCATCTCATCGTCGACGATAAGCCTTATGAGGCGAGATACAAAGACAGCTTTCATTATATCGTCCCGGATGGCAAACACTATCTTTTGTCTTTTCTATCGAGATCATATCATGAAAGTATCAAGACAAATAGTGCTTTTTCACTTATGAATGCTGAAATTAAAGATAGCAGCCTTGTAAAAGTTGAGCCCGTATCTCAACCAATGCTGTTTTACAGCAGACCAAAAGGCGTTTACGTAGGTAAAGATGCAGATAGAGTCATGTTGGACTTTTACATGGTCAACTGCCAATTGGGCTCAGAATATAAAGTAAAGGCTGAGGTGGCCGGAAACAGCTTTGTCCTCGACAAATGGGAACCCATTATCATGACAGGACTTCCAATGGGTGAACACGTAATGAAATTGAGCCTTGTGGATGCGTCTGGCAATCTTGTCAAATGTCCATTAAATCCTGTTGAAAGAAAATTTACCTTACAGGCAGAACCTTCGGTAAAATAATTCTCCTTAGATTTGCACTCGCTAAACCTAAAGGTTTAACAAACGGTGGTTGTAGCTCAGTTGGTTAGAGCATCGGATTGTGGTTCCGAGGGTCGTCGGTTCGAACCCGATCATCCACCCCAAGGCCTCCCAAACGGGAGGCTTTTTTATTTTTAATTCATACGTCTTAATACGACTAAACTTAAAATAAAACTTAATTTTATCTTTATCAAGGATTACAATTAATAAGGAATATCTACCTGAATAATTTGTCTATTACGACTGGTGAAGCTTACTATTTCAACAAAATACCTACCAGGGACCAAATCATTTTGGGACAAATCATTTACGGCTGCATGGAGACCCCCATACCACATCAATTGCCCGGAGAGATTGTAAAGATTTACTATGACGTCAGTGTAAGATTTCCATATACCTGGTACCGGATAATGATTTCCAGCAATACAAATCATCAGCTGATCACCTTCACCTTCACCCACCGCAGAGGGTTCTATCTTGATATTCACAGCTTCGCGTTTGCTTGTACAGACAATATCATTTCTTCGTAACACCCAGTCATAGAAAAAATAATAATAATTTTCTCCTACACTTGACTCTGTTATTTTAACTTTATCTTCTATCCTGATTGGATAAGAGAATCCTTTATCGCTTCTTTGAAGTTGCGGCCCGTTAGTTCCCAGATAGAAAATATTTGTGTCTCGGTTTGTGCCCAAGTACAAATATCTCGAGTTTGCAGCTAATTTAAAACCCAGATTCACTTGATTTTGACCAGGCAAGATGTTGACCGATTTAGACGCGATCACTGTCCCGAGGCCATCTTTTAGTTCAAAGTTTCGAACACCACCAAGGTCGGCAAATACTGTGACCGAGCTAAGGATCACATCTTCCAATGCTGAAAATTTCATCTGAGGGTTGAGATTAGCAGAAGGATATGGACCTTGAGCAAACTCAGGATAAATCAAACTGCCATGTATTTCTTGTGCACTGAATGTTGAATCATATTCGAACCAAAAAGTTGTATCTCTAGTTGCTGAAGCCAATTTCAAAATAGGCCCTGTAAAGAACTGTAGAATTGAATTTTCTCTGATATACCATCTGGTGTCTGGAATTTGACTATTGATTTGAACATCATTTCCATATCTAACCAAAATATCAGCCAAGTTCAATGGATCTAAAGTCGGAGTTACTTTTAATGTAAAAGTATCCGTAAACACACTTCCACATTTACCCTGCACCTCAGCAAAGTACAAGCCGTCCCGTTGCGCAACAAATATGGAATCGCTGTCACCATCCTGCCAGCGTAGCACATGATAATGCGGAACATTTAGCTCAACGGACTCTCCTGCGCAAACAAACTCATCAAAACTATGATTCAGTGTGGGCTTCTGTAGAGGATGGTAGAGAACTGAAGTTGGTTGCGAAACTACACTACACAAATCCAAATTTTCAGCAACATAATAATAAATACCATCCTCGTTTACGATCAAACTGTCACTTGTCTTTCCTGAGCTCCATTTATAGTTTTGCAATGACGATTCTGCCCTTAATGTCACACCTTGATCATTACAAAAAACCAATTCGCCGGTTGGATAAAGTTTTGCTTTAACCGTGGCGCAACTGTCCTTTTCAGATATAAGATAAAATTTATCTCCATCCAAGTTTTTAAATTTTTGGATAAAACCAGATGGCCATTGTACAATCAGACTATCTACTACAGAGTATCCTGACAATCCAAAATGCAAATTCAAACTATTCTGAATACCATAAGATTCTCCCGAACTCAATTCTCGATATTGCCCTATTTTACCAGCATAGCACCACACCTTTGCTCCTATGCCATTTAGATTGCTATTGCTTCCTTTGAAGCCAAGTTTCAGCCAGTGATTTTTTCCTCCTGAATTCAAAAAAATCTTGTCTTTTTGATTGTTTGGAAAATTGAGCAAGTCCGCAAAAGATGTGTAGACGTCTGGGTAACCATCTTCATTGAAGTCTCCGGTAGAAAATGAGGAAAATGGTCTAGAACTCTGCCATGATTCAGCTAATGAAAAATGTCCTTTGGAATCATTTATCCACAATTCTGTTGCTGTCCCTGATATCAACAAATCCAAATCTGCATCACAATCAAAATCATAGGCCGATGCCTGTATAGGAATCCCACTGAATTTCAAATTGGACTCAAGTGTTCTATCTTCAAAATTGCCAGCTGAATTTTGGATCATGATTAAAGATGGAGTGTAATGATTTAAAATGAATAAATCTTGTTTTCGATCACCATTAAAATCACCTTTTACTGTGGTCCAGGTTTGATCAGTAATAGCTAATCCTTTAGTATCTCCTGTTTCGGTAAACTTACCATTTTGATTTTCATAAAAAAAATTTCGGCGTCTCAGATCTGTTGGATCATCTACACCTGCTCTACACCTTGATATATACAAGTCCGGGTCATTATCATGATCAAAATCTGACCATAATATTCCATAATTACCTGCCTCATAGAAAGGATTAGGCAAACTCAGATCTACCCAATTTAGGTTCTCTGAATATATGCCTCCAATATTTTCATAGATCCTTGCGTGAGCATTATCATCGCAAATTGAATAATCTATCCATCCATCATTGTTGATATCAAAAAAATTTGCTGATTGTGAAAAAAAATCTGAGTGGACCAAATCATCCAATCTAAAAGTTAAATTTGTATTATATAATATTTTAATGGAATTTTCATCACCTGCCACTATGATATCATTCCAACCATTTCGATCTATATCTGCTACACTTACTGACCATAATTCATGCTTGGATACATCATACGGCAGCTTTTTCCAAATAAAATTTGCGCCACCTCCATTGAGACCAAGCCAAAGCTGCTGTCCTTGATCGACCACCAGTATATCGTCAATATAGTCCCCATTGATGTCTGATATGCAGGTGACAATTCCACTGTGAAAAACTTGTGCCAGTTCAGCTTCATCAAACTTAATTTGGGCTTTGACCTCGGTATCGAAAATTCCGAAAAAACTAAAGGCAAAGCACAATACAAATAATTTATACATTTGCAAGCTCGTCGTTTATTATATATGATACAAAATTACTATTAATTTCTGGTTCATTTTCAACTATTGACATGGCAATAGCCTGGTTTGCATATTTAGAATTTTATTACCGCGCAAAAACTATATATTCGATTCATCCGCCATTTTTTTATGATTTGGTTACCAAAGTGTTTGATCCCAGCAGGGTTTATTATGACTTTGACAAGATAAATACGCAATATGAAGCAATATGTTGCCTGGAACAAATTATCCCCGAAGATGAATTTTCCTTTGAAAGAAATCAACAAGGAAAAAAACTTGGAAATTTTGCTAAAAAAGCTGTTAGCCCTCCCAAAGTTTGCCATGATTTGTACAGGTTGATTGAGTATTTGAAACCTAAGCAAATTTTAGAATTAGGGACTTGTCTTGGGATATCTACCTTAAGCATGGCCATGGTTTCCCAAAATAGCGCGATCACTACCGTTGAGGGAAATTCTTTTTTCAGTCAATTTGCACAGCAACAGAATGCAAAATTTGTAGAAAATGTGAGTTACCTCAACCATCGATTTGAAGACTTTTTTGCTTCAAATGAAATAAAGAATTTTGATTTTATTTTTATTGATGGTGATCACAGTTATGAAGCTAGCCATGCTGCAATGAGACATATTATGTCATGTTGCTCAAGCGACGCAGTCATTCTCTTTGACGATATACATTGGTCATCTGATATGTATAAAGCATGGAAAGAAATCATTCAAATGAAACAAGTCCATGCCAGCTTAGAAACCTGTAGATGGGGATTGGTCTTCTTATCAGAACATATCACTTCTTCACATATCAGTTCTATCCCTTATTGGGCCAAGCCCTGGGATATTGGCCTATGGTAATCTGCTTTTTTAGGTCGATGTTTCTTTGAAATAGTTTAACCTAAAAGGAAGATAAAACATCCCTTCTAGGAAGCATTTGTTCTGAATATCTATCTCATCAATGTACAATGCTTATTTTCACTTGCTGCTTCAATCCACCTTTCAGCTGATAATCCAAAAGATAAATGCCTGCCGGAAAATGATTCACATGCATCTTGTATGATATTGATTGAGGGTACACTTGCATTACTTGTTGTCCTTGCAAGTTTTTCAAAATCAATGATTCTATTTTTTGTATTCCCACAAAATTCACTTCATCATCCCCTGGTTGTGGATATACATTTAGTAATGATTCCGTGGGGCCTCCGGGCTCATGGACACCAACTGTCGTGAGATCAACCACCTTGCTGGTTGTGCTCGAATTACATGAATTTGAAACTACCAATCTGACGGTATACTTGAGAAAATCCGGAAAAACATGAATCGGGTTTTCTTCACTACTATTCGTACCATCGCCAAAATCCCAGAAAACATTTTTTGTAGCAAAAGAATTATTTGTAAACTGAACAGTTTTCCCCTGAATTGAAGTGGCAAAAGAGGCAATGGGCTGTAAAAAAACTTTTATATCTTTTATGATATAATAAGTTTTATCCGCGTCTGTCACTTTCTCAACAATTTTTTTATTTCCGCCATTGGTATAACGTACAGTAAAAGGCCCTGCACCGGTAGCTGTTTTTGGCACTGCACCGAGTCCAAAATCCCAATAATGCTCTCCACTCGTGGAAGGGTTATCTTCCTTTACAATAGTTGCGGTGAGCACGCAAGGATCGTCAGGAGCTGCGTCGATGTTATAATTGGGAAGAGTGTGTTCTCTTTCTTTTACAACAAAATCATCAATGAACAAATCGTGATTCATTCCTTTCGTTGTTTCCAAGAGTATAACAATTTTCTTTCCCTTAAATTCGCTTAAGTCAAAGGATAATTTTTGCCAATCCGCAGCTTTCTGCGGAGACCAGTCAGTTGAAGATGAAGTATCAACCGTACTTAATAAATTACTATAGAGTTGAATAATCTGTGTTTCTGATTCATCCGAACCACAGACAGAAACCACTTTAATTTTTACACTATCCAGAAAATTTAATGCTCTACCATCCATATGATAAGCGAGATTAAAGTAAAGGTATGGTTCAATCGCACTATTCAAATCTACAGTCTGAGAATATAAGTAGGTTTTGGTTCCGATATAACCAAATGTCTTGTTGGAGTAATAAATTGCATTACTCTCTGTATTTGAATTTGATTTTACTTGGCTGACCGCCCAAGATTTCTCATGAACAGGATCATAAAATTCCCACTTTAAAGGCAATTGATCAGAATCAAATCCTTCAATTAAAGGATAGACTCCTATTTTATCTTTGACCGCAGTCAGATAAAAAGAAAGCTGAGAAGTATCGTTATATCTGAAGCCATCATTGACGATATCAATCCAAACGGGAATAATGGCATCGCCGGAGCCTTTGCTAGAAATTAAATTATTAACACTTAAGCTTAGTGAATCAAATCCTTTGATCTGCTTTATAAATTTATGTTGTCTTACACCTTCTGAAGAAAGTGCTCCAATGATAAACGAATCAATTGGATTTGCTGTAAGATTATAAATTTTGACAGCCGCATCAATATTGGTTATATCACAATTCAACTTAACTTGTTGAGAGGAAGCAGAAACCAAATTCAACTTTGCATCCGCATCGACAGGACAGTTCACTAAGGTTTGCGGAATTTCGATCGCTTTGTTCCTTTTAGATAACACATCACCCTTATAGCCTGCAACGGAAACCCATTTTAAATCACGGGGATTTGTAATTGGAATAGAAATGGAATTAGTACCAGACGTAGCAAAAGGTTCCATATACTTATCTCCCAATTTATACAGTAAGAAACTATCCTTCGCTGATTTATCCCATGTCAACTGAATTTCATTCGGACAAAACTGTTTCAACTTTAAGCCATTTACTAGTGTAGATGAAGTAAAAAAATCACTTCTGACTATTTCACCTCCTTGTTGAATTTCGACGATACATCGATTTGAGTTTACACCAATAGGGACCGACCACGGCATAAGAAATGCACTAGATGGTACTTTTTTTCTAATTCTCCAGGTACTTCCTTCATCAATCGAAATCCTGACTTCAACTGAATCCTTAGAGCCGTTTGTCGTAAAATAAACTGCAGTAGCGTCACCTGATTGAAATTTTTCGCCACCGATTGGTGCAGAAAGTCGAAGTTCTGCAGGCTCATAATCCTCTAAAAAATAAAATTGAACCTCGTCATCCGGCATGGAGGAAGCACTGATCTGGACGGTATAAGTTCCTGCAATGGGTTGATCTAAAATAATTTGTTCAAAATTATTCATGGAATCAATTCCGGCTTAGCTCCTGCTCCTAAGGTTATAATATTAGGTCTATGATCTAATACCATTGGATGAACGACTCCACCTCTACTATCGTGCAACACTAGATTTAGATCATTGATTAAGGCTCTGGAAGAAAGCGGGGTAGAAGGCGATTCAGGCCAATACAACAGCAATTTTGCTTTTTTCACATTTGCCGGAATATTGAGAGTCAGCTGTTTTGTTTCTGACTGGTGGAGTGTCTGGAGCTGATAAGATTCAGCTTGAACACATTGATATGCTCTGTATGCATCTATCATGCCCATTCCGTGTATGTAATCCGGCCCGGGAGTACCCAAATCTGAAGCTGTATTCATAAGAATTGCTTTGATCAATCCACCTGGAGGATTTTGTTCCATGTGCTTCTGCTTGTATGCTTGATATAACAAAGCCATTGTTCCCATTACACCTGGCGCGGCTGCCGAGGTACCACCACCTACTTGATACTGGTTATTCTCATCTGTTGATAATTCATCCGTGCCACGTGCAGAAACTTCTGGCTTCATCCTACCGTCCTTGGTTGGACCACGTGATGAGGAAACCTCTACTGTACCATCAAATTTGATATTTGCCACTGTAGTAGCATTCTTTGCGATTTTGTGACCACCGGTTATATTCCCCCATTGCGGACCGGCGCCATAGCCACAATCCAGATTGTTTGAATTTCCTGCTGAAAACACATGCATCAATTCCTTATTGTCCCAAAGCTGCCGATCTACAACTTGGGTACCTAAAGTATATCCTACGTTGCATCCATCACTGTAAGATGTATTGGTCAGAACTACTCCTTGTTCTGTATGCAATGCTTCTGTTCCATCGAGAAAATCTGCTTGATAGTTCAGTGTGTAAAGGGTAGCACCAGGCGCCATGCCTTCATAGCTTGGATCAATGTTGCCGGCCCCGCAAGCGATACCACTCGTCATGTCTCCATGATTTCCAATATTACCGAACGTACCATCTATTTTCCGGTTTTGAAAATCGATATGGGGACCTACCATGCCGTCATCCCTGATACACACTTTTACTCCGGCTCCATCCAGCATCAGGTTTTCCTTCACATTTGCTCCAACTTGGTTGACTCGGTGCAAGAATCTTCCCTCGCGATCATCTGGGACAGCTGGGCCTGGAAGACAGGAAAGGAATTCGACTCTTGTATCAGCTGCGATTTGAATGAGTTCAGACCTCTGACATTCAATTATACTAATTTGATCAATTGCTGAATATTTTATCAAAATTGCGCGGTGCTTTGCTAAAATCCTGGAAATGTAATTGAGATCAGAACCAGCAAACCAACTCACCATGAACTGGGATTTGCCGGAAACAGCTTCTGAGCACATTTCCCCATAATAGATAGGCTCCGATAATTTATGTTCCGGGAGGATGTCGGCGATAGCAGTTGCACCTAGTTCAAGTAAAGAGTTCCAAGTGCCCTGATTCACACTCATGATATATGATGTGTGGGGAACGAATGCATGAATTTCTACTCCCAAGGCCAAAAGTTTTTGCTTTTGTTCAGCATTGAGTTCTGCGCGGAAATGTATCAATACTAATTTGATTGAATTACTCACATCCCTGTGTGACAATGCATGAATAAAAGCGTCGGCATCATGCATGACTGGTTTACAGGATGAATTGTGCCATAAAACTGAAGGGAGCTGTTGACTTTCCAGCTTAGACAAGATAAAAAAACAAAGCAGTAAGGGAAAATGAAATTTCGATGGCATAAAACGGTTATTTTATGCTTAAAAATAATGAAAGTTTCTTATTTACCCCTAATTAATTCCCAAACAAGCGCTATTCGTCAGCTTGCGGGATTTCATCCATTACGTTGAGTAACTTAACACATGAATGATCCAGTAAATCTAATAAAGACTGATTTTTCACTTCCAATCTATAAAAATTATCTTTATTAAAAAGCATTTTTCCAAATGCATCAAGCTCTGTTTGTTTCAAACTCCCGAAAGTCTGAATGAGTACTTTAGAAGAACCTGGTTTTTCAGCTTTCAATTTCAATTCATTCATGCTCAATCCGCCTGCCAATTTATCCATTTCAGAAAAAGGATACAATGCTTTCACTACAGTCTTGTCCAGATTTTTCTTTGCCCATGAGCCGTTCCACACTCCGAGGTAATAATTTTCAAAAACATATTCTTGCAACACTAGTCCTGATTTTTGGAGTGTGGCTTTATCTTCTTCCGAAGGTAGTCTGCGAAATTCCACTTTTCCAAAGTGCAATTTACCACATTTTGACTCCGTAAGATCGGTCAAAATTACTTTATGCGAACACGAACTCAATAAAACAAAGGAAGAAATTAAAACGAAGAACTTTTTCATTTTGAAATTTGTGAAAATATGCTTTGCAAAAATTGGTAAAAACTGCTGTGGCGCAAGCCAAAAATTAACCACAGGCAAAAACAAAGAACCATACTAAATCCTATGCTCATGGCTGAAACGATGAAACTGACAAATTGTTCTTTCCAACCAGAAAGTTCATATAATCCTATCCGTTCATTTGAGATAGAAAAGTATGTATAGAGCAAAACTTTTATACCCATATATAGGGTAAATATAAGGATTGAATAAGCAAGGCCTTTCATCATTTTCTTCCAAGGCATCTTTGTCCCAACAAAAAGTGAAAGCAAAAATGCCAGTGGTGCATAGATCATTTGAAAAAAATAAAACTGTGCAGAATAAGTCGATATTCTAACTTCGTTCAACCCTTGTCGTCTTGCATTCTCCATTTCAATCTTGATTGTCTTTGGATTTCCAAATACTATATACATCCGATTGTGGTCCTTTTTATTCTGATCATCATAGACATCTTGAGATGATATCTCTGCTTTAGAAAAAAAACTTTTGTCCAATGCTGTGATAGCTACTCTAAGTTTTGCATTGAGAGATTTATACACAGCGGCATTCTGAAACAATAGAATGCAGAACGCATAACAAAACCCAAATAGAATGAGGAATCGAATGATTTCATTTCTCATTTTTAGTTGGTTTGTCTGCGTTTTAAAATACGGTTTACCCAAATCAACCATAAGACGATGCTAAACATTAAGAAAATAACTACACCACCGTGCAAGTGCAGTATCTCAAACAATGAAGGCCAATAAAGACCAGCAAGATAGAGTCCGGCGATTCGTAGAATATTGAGAATACTGAGCACCAAAACCCCTGTCAACAATCCGGGCCACTTTTCTCGCCAGGAGACAAGGGGCATTGCCAATACTGCTGTAACAAAGACTGCTGTGGCCTCTATCCCATCACAACCACTTTTTATTGAAACCCGGAACTTGTCGCTTGCGATAGAATCATTTGCAAAAAACGTCTCATGCCCCATGAGCTTCAGGAGATTGTTCGCCAGCATGGCCTGTACATTAAGGATACGAGGCATGATGTAGGTAGTATAAAAACCGGAATAATAAAATGCATAAAATGCGCCTAACACTATGCAAAAAGCAATCAAAAATCTTGCAATAGGGCTGAAGTTTTTCCAAAAATTCATTCCGAAATTTTAATAATTCAAAGTATTGTAAGCTACAAAGGTAATACCAAAATGGGCAATCTCTACTGTCCTAAGGTTAAGTAAAACCCAAATTTTGAGTTATTATCCAAAGCCAACATAGTCATAGATAAAGGGTTAGTATAAATTAAAAAGGGCTAAATTTCTTTAGCCCTTTTTAATTTTTCTAATATGATATTATCCAGTTTAAATCAGTCTTTATTAAACAACATCAACATATGAATCAAATAAGTCAATATGGGAACGGCGAACAGCATACCAATAATATCAGCAGTTGTAAACTCACCCCAAATGATGTAGATTATCACCCATCCAACCAATGCTAACATAATAGCATAAACGAAGGATTTGTCAAAGACTTTTCTATCAAAAGGAAGATTCATCTTTCCCTTTTAAAACTCAGGCAATAATTGATATTCCACATGAAGTGGATAATATATCAATTAAGCCTTTTGAGTTTTTCTGGATAAGTTGTAAACTGTTACAACTGCCATTGTTAACAAAATCAAGCCAAATAAGAATAGGCCCCATTGAGTCATAGTTGGTACTGGTGTACCACCGATGGTCAAGTATTGGATACACTCAGTACCTACGCAAGCTGCTGCATCCTTAGATGAACCGCTTTGAGGAGTGATTGTAAATTGGTAAGGACCAGGGTTACCAAATTCCCAAGTAACAACTGTGAATTCAGAACAAGCCGGAACGTCAAAATCCCAAGAGTTTACAGTTGGTTGGTTCAAGAAGTAAGAACCGTTGTCTGTAAAACCAGGAACAGGACAAGTCATGTTAGCAGTATAAGATCCGTTCAAAGTAAATCCTACCAACTGTGCAGTAGTTGTTCCATCATAATCGATAGTATAACATACCGTATTAGTAGCATTTGAGTTTTTGAACGTCAAAGTCTCATATCCTCCTACGAAGTTATAAGGAGTACATCCATGATTCGCACAAGAACCTGATCCAAGAGGACCGATAGGCTGACCAGTCATATTACCTGTTGTGAAGGCTACAAGAGTACCGCAATTTGAGTTTGGAGTGCTACCATTCCAAGAAGAAATTACCGGATTGGATAGCGGTTGTGCCATAACAGAAACTGTGATTGCACAAACTGAAAGTAATGAATAAAATATCTTTTTCATTAGATTGATTTTTGAATTGAGATGGTTATTAAATGAAGTCTGCTTTAATTAGTTAGAGTACGCTCTTTGAAGGAAATAATTCAATTTTTTTCCATCCAATGCACCTGGCATCAAGCTATCTTGTTGCTTAACTCTTAAGTAAACCACTCTGTTTACAGCATCAAATCTCCAAGTAGCATTAGTATTTAATGCAGTAATGTACTTGCTAAGATATTGCTGATAAGCAGTCTCATTGTTTGGAACCGGAGATTGGCTCAAGTCAACTTTGTACTCAGTTTGCCAAGGCAGATTGTCGTTAATCTGCAGCAGACCAGATGAGTTTACTGATCCAGTAGATTGCGCGCTCATGTTTATGGCGAATCCAAGGCAGAAAAGTAATGCTAGATTTTTTAACATAATATTCATGATTTTAGTTTTAATACTGGTTTATAATACAAATTAAAAAAATTACAAAACTAAATACAGAATATCAGTGAGTGCCAAAGGCTGTTTCAGAGATAGTCTGTAGATAATAACGCACAAAATTAAACTAACCCTGAATACTTCTAGTGGAGTGAGTTTAGTTTTGGTATCTCTGAGGCTTGCTTCGTCTAAGAGATAGGGCGAAAGTAGACACTTGGCCAATTTCTGCATATACCATCAAAATGGTATTTTAAATTTTAAGACTATTAATAATATTTAAGTCATTGATATTGAATATTCTACTTTCATATTTTTTAAAAATTTTTAACCAATGAAGCAAAAAAAAATGTCCCGAAGGTCTTTTACACAACCTGTTTTTTGCATTTACATCCAAATCATATCAATTTTATCTATTATATATAATTGTTTTGTTCGCACCTCCCGCTCATTTTACAGCTTAGAATTTATGGATCAGAAGAAATAATCACCCACCAGAAAGCTTTCTTCCAATTAGTTCTATTGAAACACTATAATGAGTCAAAATACCCTCAAATTCATGGCTTTGGAGCTTGCTGCAATTACTGGAATAGATTTTTTTTGAACACACCAAGCAACGATAAAAGAGGCCTATATTCTTAAACCAATTCTTGAAGCATAGACTTTGTCACCCTTAAGTCAAATCTAAACCCTTGATATATCAGCCAATGTTACTCTCAATGCAATAAGGACAAAATATTGGATGATATAAATGTCATATTAAGATGCGATAAATTCGCTTATAGTTCCTCATAAATCCTTGAGAAGGTGGCACAAACATCACCAAAGTGATCCAAGGCTGGACAAAATTCTCATATAATATTTTGATCTAATTTGTAATTCTCTTGAGTATTATTGCATGTTTGCTACCTAAGATGTCCCACTACTAAAAATGGGTTTCATTTTGATGATGTATACTTGTAAGAAGAATCAACGAGGTGGTAAGCCAAATTTGAAATTGTAGCTTGTTCTTTTGTTGTTGTTCAAAAATTTTCGCATGAGCGATCTAGTAGCTTTTATTCATATTTCGCTCTAATTCCCTTTTTTGGTCTTTCTCCTTCAGACTTTCTCTCTTGTCAAAGGATTTTTTACCGGAAGCCAGCACGATTTCAACTTTTGCAAAGCCCCTTTCATTAAAGAAAATGCGGTATGGAATGATGGTTTTACCTTTTTCAGTTACTTTTCGTTCCAATTTGGCTAATTCCGTGCGGTGCAGTAGCAGTTTCCTCGGTCTTTTTGGATCGTGGTTTTGTATATTCCCTTCTTTATATTCTGAAATATGAATATGGTGTGCCCACAACTCTCCTTTTTCGAAACTGCAATAAGCATCACTCAGGTTAGCCTGACCTGCCCTGATCGACTTGATTTCTGTTCCGGTAAGCAAAATACCGGCTTCAAATGTTTGCTCAAAAAAATATAAATATGTCGCCTTACGGTTGACAATTTCCAAACTCATTTTGTACTTACTTTCCTAAATTCAAAATCCACTTTTTTGCTTCCATCCAAATTTTGAATCAATGCTGAAACGGTACTATCAGCATTGTGTCGGTATGCAATGATCTGCGGATAATCGTTTTTCTCATTTTCAAATTTTAATTGCCAGCCTGGATCCGGAATCATCTTGAATAAAACCGGATCGCTCGCTTTGGGCAGCTTCACTTCGAGCATCCATTCCTTTGCCAGCCTGAATATTTTCATGGTTTCCATGATTTCTGCTGTGCCGGATTCCATAGAATAAGACACCCCAAGAAACTCAGCATCTGTGACTTTCATCCATTTTTCATAGACTTCCCTATCCAATTGTTTCCATTTTCCCACCAACCAATCTACTTGGACAGCTTTCTGATTGACAAGTTTGGTTTGAGGTGCACAGGACATCACTGTTATAAGTGAGGCAATGAGAGCAAAAATCCCTAAGATTTTCATCGTTCGAAGGTTTAAATTTTATTTTTTACAAATCTAGTCATTTCTGAAAACAGGTGCAATCTAGCTCTATCTCCCGATATCCCGTGTGATCTGTTCGGGTAAACATACAAATCGAATGATTTATTGTTTCTGACTAATGCGTTTATCATTTCAGCAGTGTGTTGGAAATGGACATTGTCGTCTCCCATCCCATGTACCAGCATATAATTGCCCTTCAAACGGTCAGCCAACAAAACCGGTGCATATTCTGCAAATCCATTACTATTCTGTTTTTCATCTTTCATGTACCTTTCTGAATACACCGAATCGTACCATTTCCAATGGGTAACAGGTGCTACTGAGATAGCTGATTTGAAAACATCATTTGATTTCAAAAGGCAAAGTGAGGACATATATCCTCCATAACTCCAACCAAAAATGCCTATACGGTCACCATCGACAAAAGGAAGAGTCTTGAGGTAAAGAGCTGCGTCGGTCTGATCTTCGGTTTCCATTTTGCCCAGATGCAAGTAAGTTTGTTTTTTGAATTCTTCACCTCTGCCTCCTGTTCCTCTGTTGTCAGAAATGCAAATCAAATATCCATCAGAGGCTAACATATTGAACCACCAGGTATATTTAAAACTATTCCATTTGTTGAGCACGAGTTGGCTACCTGGTCCACCATATACATTCATCAGCACTGGATATTTTTTGCTTGGATCAAAGTCGGAAGGCTTTATCAGGATGGCATTTAGACTGTCGCCAAACCTGTTTGCAATGCGCAGATGCTCCACATCAGCCAAATCATAATCCGCTAACTTGCTTTGCAGGCTTTGGTTATCCTCCAATTTCTTGATGACACGGGAATTTCTGTCGACAACGAAATACTTAGGTAACTGATAGCTGGTACTGTGGTTGACGATAAAATATTTCCCGCCCGGACTCATATCGGCATCATTGGTACCGCTTTCGCAGGCAATACAAGTTTTTTCATTTCCATCTATACCAGAACGATAGATCTTCCTATCGAGTCCGTCATTATCGCTGATTTGAAAATAAATTTCAGATTGTGATTCATTGACTCCAAGTACCTGGGTAATTTCATTCTTACCCTGTGTAATTTGTTTTATTTTTTTTCCATCGAGTCCATAATGATACAAATGGTTATACCCATCTATCTCACTGGTCCAAAGGAAACCTTTAGCCCCTTTGAGGAACAGAAGATTGTCATGGATATCGATATATCTTGAATTTGACTCATGAAAAATGCTTCTCGCCTCAGCCGTATTTAAGTCTGCGAGGAATAAATCCAACTCGTTTTGCCATCTGTTGATCCGAATGACAGAAACTTGTTGGTCTGATGCCCATTTGAGTCTTGGGAAATAGCTGCCATCATCCTCTGTTGCAGGAAATTTTATTTGTACATTTTTTTTCTTTTTCAAATTGTAGAACCAGGCACTTACCAAAGAATTTTTCTCCCCTACCTTTGGATATTTAAATCGGTATTCTACCGGATAATTTGCTCTTAAATAATATTCTATCGAACTTTCCTTTACCTGACTTTCATCGAATTTTAAATAAGCGATAGTACTGCCATCAGGAGACCATTCAAATGCTCTGGTCATGGTAAACTCTTCTTCATACACCCAATCTGAAGCACCATTGATAATAGAATTTTTTAAACCATCTCTCGTTACTCTTTTGGTCTGACCAGAAATCAGGTCTTTAATATAAATATCATTATTCAATACATAAGCAACCTTATTACCCTGAAGATTAAATTGAGGATACATCACTTTGCCTTCCTCACAGAGTTTTTGCACCATGTTGGTATTTAGGTCAAGAACATAAACATCTGAAGAAAAAGAATACCTGTATATCTGGTCTTTTTGGGAATGGAGGAGTAGTTTTCTTTCGTCAGCAGAAAAACTATAGTCCTGAATATCGAAATTGAGCCAGGAGCCATCAAATATGAGGCTTGGTTCGCTTGATGCCAACAAATGTGATTTAAGAATCTTTTTATCTAGCCAATACGTATAATGTTCCCCATCATTCATGAAGAAAAACTGAGGCACCGATTTTACAGAAAACGTATTTCTTTCAGTAAAATCTTCCACAGTGATTTTCTTTTTCTGGGCAGATACTTGTCCTCCGAAGATTAGTGAGGCAAAAACAAAAAGATAAGTTAGTTTTATTGACTTCATTTATAATTAAAGCTTATTTGTCAATGAATTGTCAAATATTCATTGCCGGTTCATTCCTGGATTATTCCGACTGGATGGGCAAAGGTATTAATTCCTTAGAATCCGTCCATATTGAACATTATGTGGAAGAAGAAATGCCACAAAGCAAGGTTTCGAATCAAAGAAAGTGATGAGCTGTTTATAATTCAAGATCATCTCCGGAAATTGCCTTTTCCAAACGAATGAAATACTTGAGTTTAAAATAATATTGGATGAGTTTATCAACCAAAGGATCTTCAAGCTTATCAAGCTGGTCGATGGAGAGGAGATCTTTCTGCATGTGATGCAGCTGGAACTCTTTGTAGTCCTCGATTTCTGACCGAACAGTCTCAATATCATCTGAACTGTCTTGCAGCATTGCATCTTGAATTTTCTCGTGCAAATCCATCATTTGCATAATAAATCCTTGATCTTCAAAAGGCACATTTTCTTCTATGGCTTGCCCTCGAAAAAGTTCTATGATGTGTTTTAATCTTAAAATGGGATCAGAAAGAGTTTTGTAAGCTTCATTGAGCTTGCTGCTTTCCGCTTGAGCGTCAGCATCCTGATTTTGATCGGGATGGGTTTGCCGGCTCAATACATAGAATTGCTTGCGCAAGGCAGTCAGATCGACATAATAATGAACGGGTATTTTAAATAATTCAAAGTAGTTGATCATCCCTTTCCGAAGATCCTAAACAGATCCATACCATTTGCAAACAACAATAAACCCAATAACAATATAAATCCAACCATAGTTGCTTTCTCAACAATGCTATCCGGTACTTTTCGACCTGTGACGACCTCTACCAATAGAAAAACTACGTGTCCTCCATCCAAGCCCGGAATCGGCAATAGGTTCATAAAACCAAGTATTATGGATAAAATTGCAGTCATTCTCCAAAAGGATTCCCAGTCCCATGTTTTTTCGAACATACCTGCAATGCTTGCAAAACCACCTAAGCTATCTTTTGCTTTAATCTCGCCCGAAAACATTTTGCCAAAGGCCTTCAATTGATTGGAAATCAGGTCTATTCCTTCTTTCACTCCAAGAGGAATCGACTGGAAGAACGAGAATTTTTCTCTACCAATTTTGTATTGTTTATCCATCGGGGTCCAATAGACTCCAATCCTACCATCTTCTCCGATATTTAAATCATAGGTGATTGTATCTGTCCCTCTCACCAATTGTATAGGGAGCTGCACATTTTTTCGTCCTGCGAGAACAGATTGCACCTGATGAATATAAGGTGTGGGTTTCTGATCCAGACTCAAAATCAGGTCGCCTGCTTGCATACCGGCTTTTGAAGCTGCACTGCCTTTTATTACTTCTTTTACTATTGAACTCATTGGAATCGTCCATAGTGTGAGTCCTTTCGCGGATGGTTTGGTTAGCTCTTGCACTAAGACAGGATCCACCAATATATCGACCATTTGTCCACCTCTGCGGACTGTAAATTTTCTTTGATCTTCCAAAACCATCCCTTTCACCAAAACGCTACGGTCAAATCGATCCAAATTTTTATCACCCATTTTGAGGATGATGTCACCATCGCGAAAGCCCATCTTGTAAGTAAGGCTGTCGACCAGAATTCCGTTTTTTAGCTCTTGAGTAGGTATATAGGAAGAGCCCAAAAGCCAAATCATCATGGCAAAAATGAAAAATCCAAGTAAAAAATTTACCGTAACACCTCCCAGCATGATGATGAGACGTTGCCAAGCCGGCTTTGATCTGAATTCCCAAGGTTGGGCTTCTTTTGAAAGCGAGGCCGTATCAAAACTTTCATCTACCATCCCTGCTATCTTGACGTAGCCGCCAAGTGGCAGCCAACCGATGCCATATTCAGTCTCCCCAATTTTCTTTTTTACCAACGACACCCAAGGATCGAAAAAAAGGTAAAATTTTTCAACTTTTGTTTTAAACCATTTAGCAGGGAGAAAGTGTCCCAATTCGTGAAGGACCACCAGCAAACTCAAAGAGAGCAGAAACTGGCTGATCATAATAAAATAACCCATGCGATAAAAATATGCTGCATTAACGTCAAAATCCTAATTTTGGTTCTCTTTGTTAAAAAGAAGGCCAAAAGACATAGATTTTATCCATCCAATTTACCAAATGTGTTATAAATGGATTTATTTTTAGGAAATCAAATCGATAGTGAAGTATTCCATTTAAATGAAGAGGAGTCACATCACTGCGTACGCGTATTGAGGCATAGGTTATATGACGAAATCCTTGTAACAGAATTTCAAGGTAAAATATGGCAAGCCACAATAGTCGATCTCTCATCGACATTAGTAAAGTGCCGAATCACCAAAGTATTTCGTGAAGAACGGTTGACTAATCTGAGCATAGTCGCTTTTGGGATGCTTCAGGATCGGGAACGCATGGAATGGATGGTGGAAAAAATGACTGAATTTGGTGTCGATATAGTCATTCCCTTGAAAAGTGAGAGAAGTATGAAATCAAACCTTAATTTGGTTAGGCTTGGTAAAATCATCACAGCTGCCTGTAAACAAAACCTACGTACCAAAAAACCCATCATTGCTGAAATTCAAACAATCCAGCAATTGATTGCCAGTCAACCCATTGCTCAGAAATTTGTAGCTCATTGTCAGGAAGAAATTAAAACGTCACTATGGGATGTGGTTCAGTCCGGTAAGGATGCGTTGATATGCATTGGGCCGGAAGGTGACTTCAGTTCAAAGGAAATCGAACTCATGCTCCACAACGGTTTTCAAGCAGTGAGTTTAGGACAAAGAAGATTAAGATCTGAAACAGCCGCTATTGCAGCTTGTCATATATTTGCCATGAAAAGTGAGTTGGAAAATGAAGATTAAAAATTGGTTTCTTTTATTCGCTGTGGTGGGTACTGTTTCAGCTGCGGTTCCTCCTTCTTTGAAACTAGCTCTGCTGAAGTACAATGGCGGAGGAGATTGGTATGCCAATCCTACGAGCTTAACCAATCTGAGCAAATATTGCAACCAAGAGCTAAAAACGAAATTTGATCCTGATTATGCTACAGTAGAGGTAGGAAGTGCTGAAATCTTCAACTATCCTTTTATTCACATGACGGGACATGGAAATGTAGTATTTTCAGATCTTGAAGCCAAAAACTTAAGAACTTACCTGGAGGCCGGAGGCTTTTTACACATAGATGACAATTATGGGATGGATCCTTTTGTGAGGCCAGCTATGAAAAAAGTATTTCCAGAGCTCGATTTTGTCGAACTCCCATTTTCTCATCCAGTTTACCAACAAAAATTTAGCTTTAACCGCGGGTTACCCAAGATTCATAAGCACAATGATAAAGCGCCTCAAGGATTTGGACTTTTGTGGAAAGGTAGACTGGTTTGTTTTTATTCATATGAATGTGACCTCGGCGATGGATGGGAAGATAAAGAAGTGCACAAAGATCCAGAAGAAGTAAGAATTCAAGCATTAAAGATGGGAGCAAATCTAATCAGGTACGTATTCAGCAATTAATTTATTGGTCTGGTATTGCTGATCTATAATTCACTTAATTCTTGGCCGTTGTTCTGAATCGTGAGGGTTTGAGTTGCTATCCTACGCCAACTCTTGGTATTGTCTTTTTTGAAACACTGTACGATATAAATTCCAGCCTGATTGTATTGTATGATCATATGGGTTGAGGTCATTTGTTTCCTGACTCCATTCCCAAAATCAAGAAGAAACATTTCATCAGGTCTGTAATTGATAAAACTTACTTTGAGGGGATGATTGACCACTGCTTCCCCTTCGATCAACAATTGCGAACCCATTGAAGCATCCATCCCTTCCGCAAACGGCCTTGCCGACGGTGTATGGGCTCCTTCCTGAAAAACTACTGCCGGTGAACGATTCAAATCTTTGGTTCTCAATTCGATATACTTGTCCAATAGGAAATAAGAACCTATTGCGCCGAATACAGCTATAGAGATAGATAAAATTTTGTCTTTTGTACGCTCAGACAGATTGTGTTGTCTCAATAGAGCAAGCGGATTAAATTCGCGTTCCATGGATTCGATAATTGGGTGAACAAACATAGTGTATAATTATCAATTTTAATATCTTATTTGCCTAATTATTAATATTTTATAAATTATATTTATTTTTAATTTGTTATCAAATAGAAACATATTAAAAAAAATGCCAAATGATACATGGGTGCGCTTCTCTGGGTAGCTACTTAGAATTCTCCGTATAAATTAAGATATAGGACAGTATATTTGTCCTTATCGACTACCTTCGCTAACTCATTTATATCAAATCACAGATGGATTGGATTCAACAATTGATTGATTTTATACTTCACATTGATGATCACCTTGTGGAATTAGTCGCGAATTATGGCATTTTCATTTACATTATACTTTTCCTGATACTTTTCGCAGAAACGGGTCTGGTCATCGCTCCATTTTTGCCTGGAGATTCACTATTGTTTGCAGCGGGTGCCTTGGCGGCTAGTGGGAACATGAATGTGTGGATCCTGATTTTGGTCTGTATTGCAGGAGCGATTTTGGGTAACCAGGTAAATTATATGATTGGAAAATATATTGGGCCCAGAGTTTACTCTCAAAATTTCAAATGGATCAGAAAGCAGCATATTGACAAAACTCATCAATTTTATGAAAAGCATGGAGGAAAAGCTTTGATCATTGGTAGATTTCTTCCCTTCATAAGAACATTTGTGCCCTTCATTGCCGGGGTTGGAAATATGGAAGTCGGAAAATTTACTTTCTATAATATAATTGGGGCTTTGGTCTGGGTGATTCCGATCGTAATGGTTGGATATCTTTTTGGCAATATACCTTTCGTAAAGGAACATTTTTCCATTATTGTTCTCATCATCTTATTACTGAGCATGATACCATTATTTGCTGGTCTGATTACGGGCTTATTGAGTATGAACAAGAAATCGGACACAGAAGAATAAAACAAGCAATTGGCCATATGAAGTACTTGATTTTGAACAATTTAAAACTGCTTTTTGGCCTGCTCTCAATTGCAATAATACTCCATCTTTTTCAGGCAATCGAATGGATTCACATTCCACATGACGCACTTTTTTTGGTGCGATGGTCCACTGTCTTGCTTATGTGTACCTATGCTTTGTTCAGAAAACAGTTGACTACTTGGATTTTTGTAAGCATGATATTGGGTATTTGTATAGGTTACGACTTCCCATTATTAGGAAAAGAGTTGAATATTTTGAGTAAAATATTCATCAAAATGATCAAGACGATCATTGCGCCACTGCTATTTGGCACTCTGGTAGTTGGAATCGCTGGTCACTCCAATCTCAGGCAAGTGGGAAGATTGGGTTGGAAGTCCCTTGTATATTTTGAAATTGTGACTACCACTGCACTGATCATTGGACTTGTAGCAATCAATTACTCTAAAGCCGGAATCGGCATTCCTGCTTTTCATTCGGATGAAAAATTGCCCGAAATTGCAAAAGCCATGGGATGGAAAGACATTGTGCTTCACACTTTTCCAGAAAACTTCATCAAGTCAATCAGTGAGGGACAAATCTTGCAAATTGTAGTCTTCTGTATTCTTTTCGCTGTTTCACTATTACTTATAAAAGGGGCTAAAAGGAAACCCATACTTGACTTTGCAGATTCGCTATCGCATACCATGTTCAGCTTCACAAATCTGGTCATGTACTTCTCCCCCTTTGCAGTAGGCGGAGCATTGGCATATACAGTTTCAAACATGGGTCTTGGAGTATTAGCTAATCTCCTTCAATTGCTTGGCACATTGTATCTTGGTTTATTGGTACTTGTATTCGGTGTTTTTTTGCCTTTGGCTTGGTTTTCTGGAGTCCGGATAAGAAGGTTTCTGCGATATGTGAGCGAACCGTTGAGCATAGCTTTTGGAACGGCGAGTTCTGAAGCAGCACTGCCTATTGCCTTGGAAAATATGGAAAAATATGGGGTCTCCAGGGAGGTAGTATCTTTTGTACTTCCTACAGGTTTAAGCTTTAACCTGGATGGAACTACTTTGTATCTTTCAATGGCTTCGATTTTTGTGGCTCAGGCAGCAGGTATCCAGCTCAGCATCGGCCAGCAAATTACGATGATGCTCACACTCATGTTGACTTCCAAAGGTGTCGCAGGGGTTGCACGAGCCTCTTTGGTAATTCTTGCCGGGATGGCATCCAGCTTTGGATTGCCGGATTGGCCGATTGCTGCTATACTAGGCATAGATGCTTTAATGGATATGGCCAGAACAGCGGTCAACACACTGGGGAATTGTCTTGCCACTGTGATTGTAGGAAAGTGGGAAAATGAGGTTGATGAGATGCGAGAAGATTGATTCAATAATGCACAGTTAGTTTCCAATTTCTTAAGCTTATAGATCCTTTTCCAGGAATATCTCAACTCCGCAGAACAATGAGCTTCTTCAAATCGTTTATGTTTTTTTTATGTCACAAAGACCTAAAATCAGTAGAGCGAGTTTGCTCAAATCCTATCGGATTTTTCGATATATAAAACCATATGGGACTTCTTTCATTCTGGGGATGATCTGTTTGGTGATTTCCAGTTCGATGTTTATGATTTTTCCAGGAGCTGCAGGTGAAATGGCCAATGCTGCTATTGGAAAAGGTCATTGGAACATTCCAGTGGAAAATTTCGGCTGGATATTTCTGGCGATATTGATTGTTCAGGGTGCATTATCTTATTTGCGGACTGTTTTTTTTGCTCAGGTAAGTGAAAAAGGGATTGCCGATGTGCGTAAAGCATTGTTTGCTAAAATCATTGGCCAAAATATTTCTTTTTATGAGAATCACAGAATAGGTGAATTGACAAGTAGGCTTACTGCTGACATTGAACAGCTGCAGTCGGCATTTTCAATTACGCTTGCCGAATTGATTCGACAGATCGTAGTTCTGATATCAGGTCTGGTCATCATTGGATGGATGGCACCTAAATTATCCTTAATCATGCTGTTGACATTCCCGATAGTGGTCGTTGCCTCAGTCTTCTTCGGAAGATTTATCAGAAAATTATCCAAAAATCGGCAGGACAGTCTAGCAGACACAAACATCATCGTTGAGGAAAGTCTTCAGTCATTTCATACAGTAAAAGCTTTTGGAAATGAGCATTTTGAGTATTCCAGATTTCAGGATTCTATCCAAAAAATGGTACAAATCTCGCTGCACTATGCCCGAATGAGGGGTGTGTTTTTCATCTTCATTATTACCGTACTATTTGGAGGTTTATTCTTCATCCTATGGCGTGGTGCCATGTTAGTCCAAGCAGGAGAAATGAAAGCAGGTGATCTATTTTCATTTATCATTTATACCGGCATAATTGGAGGCGCAATTGCTGGGTTGGGAAACTTGTATTCAACGCTTGCAGGGTCTATAGGTGCAACAGAGAGAATCCAGGACATCCTGGATTTGGATGAAGAAATTGACCCCGTTCAAAGCAATGATAATGTTGCTAAAAGAATGCAAGGAGACATTTCATTACAAAATGTGAGTTTCCGATATCCTTCCAGGCCTGAGATTACTGTGTTGAGTAACATCAGTTTTCATGTCAAAAAAGGACAACGGATTGCATTGGTGGGTCAAAGTGGTGCGGGGAAATCGACTTTGATACAATTACTCCTGCGATTTTATCCCGTTTCTCAGGGACAAATTGAAATAGATCATAAAGATATATACGATTACGATCTGAAGGCATTCCGAAAAAATTTTGCTATCGTACCCCAAGAGATTATTCTTTTTGGTGGAACTATAAGGGAGAATATACTATATGGCAAACCTGATGCTACTGAAGCAGAGCTGGTCTCAGCTGCTGTAAAGAGCAATAGTATGGAGTTCATTGAAGCTTTTCCTGAAGGCCTAAACACCATTGTTGGTGAAAGAGGTATTAAGCTGTCCGGAGGTCAAAAACAAAGAATCGCCATCGCACGTGCTATCCTCAAAGATCCGGCTATTTTGATTCTGGATGAAGCAACTTCTGCTTTGGATGCGGAGTCTGAAAGGATCGTGCAAGATGCACTTGATAAACTCATGCATGGCAGGACATCTATCATCATAGCTCACAGACTTTCTACTATCCGAGCTGCGAACTGCATTTATGTTCTCAAAGAAGGAAAAATTGTAGAGTCCGGCACTCATGAAGAACTGTTGAATGAACATTCAGGAGTGTATAAAAATCTGGTACAGCTTCAGTTGGAACATCAGGAGTAGTCTTTTATTTTTGTAGAGACACAAAAAGCAATGTAAATTGCAGACCAAACAATAAGAAATGCTTAGGTATCTGAAAATTTTGATTGCTTTACTGTGCCTGGGGACTGGCTCAATTCATGCACAGCTCAAGTTTAAAACACAGTTTTACACTGGTTTCGACCTGTATTGCTGGTACAAAAATCCCAGGTCGTCAGCAAGAGAATGTGAAGCCGGATTGAGCTCAGGCAGCGCTCTTTCTTCAGTTCCTATCGGAACAAGACTTTTAGTGGGTAAAGATAATTTTTCAATTTCTGCGGAAGCAGGTGCAGATCTACAATTTTTTGCTTTGGATGTCAACCACTTTAAAGGATTGGGAGCAGTTGCTTTTCCACTATTGTTAAAAATGAATTTTGGCGCAGTAAGTGGATTTTCAAAAACGAAATTGGTAGGTTGGAGCTTAGGTGGTGGAATTCAATACCAAAAAACTGAATTATTTTACCTTACCGAAGATTATAAAGATCTTGAAAGAAAGATTTTTCCAACTTATATCGGTGAGATTGCAATTGGGGGCGGTGTAAGAGGCTTTCAAACGAGTTACTTTGTAAGAGTGGGGTTTGGTAAATTGCAGGCGACCAGCGTCAATACAGGTTTTTATTTTTTCCTGGATTTGTCAGGTCCTAAAAATCAAAAACAGGCAACTATTATCGAACCCAGATCCATTTAATTAAATTTTTTACATTGCGATTTTCTCTAAAAAATCTAAACACTTTTGGCATTGAAGCACATTGCCAAAATCTCATTGAAATCAAATCAATCGCCCAGCTCAAAGAAATTGTACCGACATTGAAAAATACTCCATTAGTATTAGGAGGTGGTAGTAATATACTTTTTACCCAAGATGTCGAACAAGATATTCTACACAATACATTAAAAGGTATACAGCTGCTAGAAGAAAAAGATGAAAGTGCATTCATCAAAGTATTTTCAGGTGAAAACTGGCATCAATTTGTTGAGTGGTCGCTGTCCAAAGGATTTTATGGAATAGAGAATCTAAGTCTGATACCAGGAAGCTGTGGTGCTGCACCCATTCAAAATATTGGTGCCTATGGCGTAGAACTCAAAGATGTTGTAGATTCAGTCGAGGTAGTCGATTTTGAAGAAGGTAAAACACAAACCTTTACAAAAACAGAATGTAAATTCGGATATAGGGATAGTATTTTTAAAAATGAATTGAAGTCTAAAGTATTCATTACTTCCATCAACTTAAAATTAAGTAAAAATCCAACATTGATCCGCAGTGAGTACGGAAGCATTAAAGAGGAATTATTGAAGCAAGGAATCACAAATCCCACACCAATAGATATTTCAAAAACAGTCATCAAAATCAGGCAATCAAAACTACCTGATCCAAAAAATCTGGGCAATGCGGGGAGTTTCTTCAAAAATCCTGTACTTAGTTTAGAAGAATTCAACCTCATCCGGCACCACGACATGCCTTACTATCCACAAGCAGATGGAAATGTAAAAGTGCCCGCAGCTTGGCTAATTGAAAAATCAGGATGGAAAGGATACCGCAGAGGAGATGTAGGGTGTCATTATAATCAAGCTCTTGTACTAGTGAACTATGGCAAAGCCAGTGGATCGGATATTTTGAATCTTGCCAGAGACATTCAGACTGATATCATGGAGAAATACGGAATCACATTGCAACCAGAAGTTAATATTTGGCCATGAATGAACACGAAAAATTAGCTTGTTAAAATGAATTGTTGCATATTTCAAAATTGGAACACGAATTGCAAAAGACTAAAAGCATATTTTATATCGATGAGAGAGTGTATTTAATAGACTGAATATGAAATTGAATGATTTAAGATACCAAGCAATTAAATATTATAGGGAGGTTTCGGTAAAAGTTATCCTCGCGATATTGGTATTTTTGAGTCAAATAGAAATTGGATATTCTCAATGCAACATTCCGGGAAATTCAAATCCTGTAGAAGCATTCATTTTTTGCGATTTAGATATGTTAAATCAGCTCAAGTGTACGACAAACCCAAATGAGGACAATGCCGGCCTTCATTTTCTTTGCCCTCAAGGTGGAAAGGTTGAGAACGCATGGTGGTGGAGGTTTATCCCACACCAAAATAATATAGACTTCACTTTGAATGTTTCGCATTGCAGTAGCGGACAAGGTATACAATTTGCAATTTACGAAGGGGATCAGGCAAAAGAGGCTTTCTACTGCAGAACCATCTGTCTTTCAGAAGGCTCTCACAATATCCAAATCACCGGCTTGTATCCATGCAAAACGTATTATTTGGCAGTAGATGGTTGTAATGCAGATTATTGTCGATTTGACTTAATAGCCAAGGATATTCACAAACCAATATATCCGGATAGTTTTGAAATTGTAAGTTCTCACCAGAGTGATACATTGTGCCAAGGAGAG
This sequence comes from Saprospiraceae bacterium, assembly GCA_016710235.1. NCBI lineage: Bacteria > Pseudomonadati > Bacteroidota > Saprospiria > Saprospirales > Saprospiraceae > Saprospiraceae bacterium. The sequence goes on along the minus strand of JADJLG010000001.1, from coordinate 2,175,720 downwards.
GAGGTGATTTTCTCTTATATAACGAATTACGAATCTTGCCATTTGAATCAAAAATGGAATATCCAGAATAAGCTCATATCCAAAACGTCCAAGGTCAATTTCAGCTTAAAAGACACAGGCGTAATAAATGTATGCCTTGATGTATGGTCAGGAGAAGAAAGTCAAACTGAAGCGTGTTTCTACAAGCAGATCTGCAAAAAATATTTTGTGCGTTCTCAACAAAGAACTGTGCTGAATGATACTGCCATTTGTTTTGAAAACTTGCCTTTTGTATGGTTTGGTGACACGATCAATACTTCAGGTACTAGACTGTATTCTAAATCTTTTTCTGACTCTAATCAATATTGTACTACTCTTTACCAACAGCGAATTGAAATATTTAAATCCCCTGATACGATATCATTATACAATTTGCTATGCTCCAATAAAACAAACTCTGATACCATCAACTATCGTGTGATTCAGGATATTCACCATTGCAATCAGATTGAAAAAACAGAACCCCTTTTCCTTCATGATGAAATCGCTGATGCAATTGGAGATACAATTTATTCTTGTAGTCATGATTTCATCTTTGTGGAACCAATTTTCTCATCAGAATTGGATACATTTTTACCACAATTGAAAATTAATTGGGATGAAGGCAATCAAAATACTTTGAACCCAGTATTTAAATTTGGTAAAAGTCGCTGGATCAGATATGAGGTAATTTATAATTCAACCTGCAATTTTGTCGACTCTGTATTTCTCAAAACTGATGGAAAATATTATAAACCAGAAATATTTGGTGTAAATAAAATTTGTCCTGATCAATCATATCTCATTGAAACAGGAAAAACTTACAAAAATTATAAATGGAGTACCGGTGATACATCGAGTTATACTATCATTACACAAGGCGGAAATTACTGCGTCGAAGTGACTGATCAATTAGGTTGCATAGGCAGTAATTGTTGGTTTGTAGCTGAATATCCGAAGCCAGTTGCAGGTATTAAAGGTGCCAACAGCTTCTGTAGCGGTGATAGTATTCAACTTGAATCTTCACAAATTGCAAATAGTTACTTTTGGAATACTCAGGATACAAGCGCAAGAATTTTTGTGCAGAAGCCGGGTGAATACTGTCTCACGGTCAGAACCCTTGCCGGTTGTGCAGATACTGAATGTATCACTATCAACGAAAAAGAGTCATATAAGATTGATCGTAGTGATTTCCTGTGTTCAGGAGACTCATTTTTTATTGCAAATTTCTTTCTAACGGATAGTGGCTTATATGATTTCAAACTGACGACTAAATCTGGATGCGACAGTGTGATCCGATTGCATTTGCGGATACCACCAGAAATTAAACTGGATTCTACCGGTATTCTCCCACAGCCAGACAATAGATTTCTGATACATCCCTATTTTTCAGGAGGAATAGGTTCATTGCAATTTAAATGGGAAACAGGTGAAACTACTAACTCGATAACTGTAGCTCAAGAAGGATCATATTCCATAGAGGTCTATGACAGTATTGGATGTATCAAAAAGTTTACAATATTGGCAAAAAATACAGGATCCAATGACTCTCCAATACCTATATTTCTGAAACAAAATCAGTGCCTCAACTCGGTTGAGTTTAAAAATTTTCTGCTACGTCTTGATGAAGATAAAATACCCGTTTATGCAAAACTTACACTTTCAACCGGACAATATCGGGAGATTGTGGGATTATCGGCTTTAATCAGAGATACAGAAAGGCTGACTCCCGGCTTGTATTATGTCACTTTGATAAACAGTAGCAATGAAATATCCACGATAAGGCTGTTGATTGCCAATAGATAATGACTACTCCTCCTCTTAAGAATCGTTACAAATCAAATCGAGTAGTGAAGAATAGTTCCATCAATCCTTTCAACTAAAGCTCGGTTTTCGGTAATATTTTTTAATATAATCAATGAAATACTTTTTGCAGTTATAAAGTTTTAATCTATCTTTACAATACCCACACCCAATTCGGTATGGGTATTCATTCATTATCATATTCTATTGCCATGGTTCGTTATTTATTTGCTATTATTTATACTGTATTCTCTATTTCTTTAGGATTCAAATTGAATGCCCAAGATACAATTACAGTTCAAACATTTACCTGGGATTCTGTGTCTAGGAATGCCTGGTTCTCTTTTCCGGATATTCCAACTTCAGAAATTGAGAGAATTAATTTGATCTACAATATGCGATGCCATGACGCTGCAGTAGGAGTAGGTAGTATTGGGTGTAGGGAGTGGGATTACAGCTGCAACACCTTCATCACAGATACAACAAGATTTGACTCAGTGCTTGCTAACCAAAAAAAATATATTATTCCCAATTATACAGAATCTGATTTTTATTACTCCAACTCGGCTACATATAATTGCGCTCAATATGTCCAAAAAAATGCAAGTTACTCATCGTTGTCCAATGCTATCAACGCGACAATTGGTATAAAAAATTCTGATATCAGTTTTAAGGATAAAGATGGTCGATATTTCTATTTATTTAAAGCTGTAGATCTTATCAATGGAGGATTGAAACCTGGTAAAATGCTGGCACTTAAATGGAATGCAAGCAAACCCGGAACATTATCATTTTTAAAAATAAATTTGAAAAATACAAATGATGATGAGCTTGACCCGACAAATGCAGATTTTAATTCTGCTACTGAGGTGTACTTCAAAAATACAGATTTCATTGCTGGTAGTAATACTCTAATTTTCCATAAAGAATTTAATTGGGATGGAGTTTCAAATATTCAACTGGAGTTAAGTTTTAACCTCAATAAAAACAACTCTACTCCAGAAATAGAGGCATTTAACGCTCAAAATCTAGCTATTGGATCCATAGAAGATACATGGAGTGTAGCGCAAACAGGAATGTTTGGACTGAATCTTCCTCCTCAAAAAATGAGCTCAGTAGCTGACGAGATAAGCATATCGTTCTGGGCGAATGGAGATCGGAATACCCTACCTGTCAATACGAGTTTTCTCGAAGCTGTGGACAAGCAAAATAATCGTCAGATCAATATTCACTTACCATGGAGTAACAGTTCAATTTATTGGGATTGTGGGTATTCAGGTGGATCCTATGACAGAATTGAAAAAGCATCTTCATCATCAGAATTCAGTGGTCAATGGACAAATTGGACTTTTACAAAAAATGCGCGCACCGGAATCATGAATATTTATAAAAATGGTTCGCTGTGGCATACCGGAACCGGGAAAACAAAACCCATCTCGGTAGACAGAATGAATTTATTATCTAATATAGATAATCAGCTTTCATATTATGGCAGAGTCAGCCACCTGAGTATTTGGAATAAGGAAATTGATTCCAGCACAATCCAAGATTGGATTCTTGATCCCGGCAATACAAATCATCCATATTATAATTCCCTACTCTATTATTATCCCATGAACCAAAATTCAAATCAGACTATAACAGATGTGGCTCCAAATCCTGCAACCATTCAAAATTCAGATTTTATCAACTGGTATAAAGAAACAGGTCGAAACCGAATTTCAGGTTATAGTAGTATTTCAGAGCTTCCGGTTACGACATTTGTACAAGGCACTCTTATAGGATATAAAGTGGAAGATATCAATGCAGTGGAAGAGATTCCAATGATGAAAATACCTGTCACTGAATTTGAGATTGAAAAAGGTGCACCAAAAATTGTAAACAGATATATCGTTTATCCTGGGGGTGATCTTTTAGTAAAAGATGAATCAGGAATGATCGTCGATTTTAAGACAACAAACTATGATGGGATTTTCACGCAAAAAGATATTCGATATCAAAGATTTTCACCTGCAAAATTTGAATTACTTTCTCTTGTAACACCATATGGCAATAATCTCGACCTAGGCAAAGAAGGTAAAACCTTTGTATTTGATGTCAGTGATTATGCGCCAATTCTCAGAAATTCTAAACGCCTAAGTATTGAAAACGGGGGAGAAAATCAGGAAGAACTTGATATAAAATTTCAGTTTATCAAAGGCAAACCGGCAAGAGAAGTAAAAGAAATTCAAAACATATATGCTTTTCAACTCGCATGGTTTCCGGATATCATATCTAGCAAGGTAATGGAACAAAGGAATTTGGTCCTTGACAATAGGGCAAATTCTTTTAAAATCAGATCTACTATAACAGGGCATGAACAAAATGGTGAATTCACGAGCAGATCACACTTTTTTAATGTGATAGGTTCCAAATCAAGCCAAAAATTTGATTTTACAGTTTGGAAAGAATGTGCCGATAACCCCATTTATCCGCAAGGTGGTACATGGATATTTGATCGAGCAGGATGGTGCCCAGGAGCAGCATCTGACGTTCATGAATTCCAAATCGGTCACTTGGGTGATCCGGGAACTGCTATCAAAATAGACTATGGACTGAACGGAGCCAATTTAGATGCAGCCAAATATCTGATTTCTTCTCAACTCGTCAGTTACGGGCCATCAGCATATTCACTTGATGCAGGTATTGAATCTATTGTAAGACCTAATTCTGAAAGAGTGGAATTCGAACGATTTAATCCAAGTTGCAGTAAACCCATGGTACAAATCAAGAATTTTGGAGCAACTGATATTTCAACTATAGATTTCAGTTATTATACAAACTCCGGTACAACTTATACATACAGCTATTCTGGAAATATCAAACCATTAGAAATAAAAAATATTGAACTTCCAATCCAAAATATGGAAATCTGGTCAAAGTCAACGGATTCCTTATTTACGGTTAAAATTGATAAAGTAAATCAGAAAGAAGACGATAATCCTCGCAATAATCTGGCGCTAAGTAAATTTAAATTTGTTAGGATTTTTGACTTTGATCCTGTTTTTGAATTGAGAACAAATAATGTTGCCAGAGACAATAGTTTTAGAATCAAGGATATGAATGGTCAAGTAATTATTGAGAAAAACAATCTACCTGCTGTTACAACTACCCAAGAAAATTTAATGCTTCCGGATGGATGCTATACTCTTGAAGTCATTGATGCCTCGGATGATGGATTGTCATTTTGGTTTTATCCCAATTTGGGCAACGGTAGTGTAGCATTCAAGAAAAGAATTAATACTGCATTAGCAACCATCCAATCCTTCAAAGCTGACTTTGGAAAAGGGTTCCAATTTGACTTTGTCATACGAAAAACAACTGATGCCTCTGACATAGAAATTCCGCTTTTGCTGAGCGTTTCTCCCAATCCAGCACATGCTTACGTAGATTTGAAAATAAGTAGTAACAAATTAAATCAAGCCAGTATTGAATTATTGAATGCTACTGGAAATTTGGTTTTTCATAAAAAAGTATCCAACCAAAATTCTGACTTCAATGAAACGATTTCATTAGAAAATCTGAGACCAGGTCTTTATCTGTTAAAAATAAAATCAGGCGCTCAGGAATATATAAAAAAATTGATCGTCGAATAATATAGACTAAAATATAAAATCCGGTACTTTTTACCGGTTTCAGACCAATAGAATGTTAGAGTAGAGTAAGGCAAATCTATTCCAACTTGGCTCAGATCTATTTTTGAAATAAATGAAGAAAAGTCAAATGAACTATACCATTCAATTATTCAACCAAACAAGCATTGGCTGTTTTTAATGGGTTTAAATGTATAAAGTAAAATGACTGAATAACTTACACATATTATTACGGTTCATATAAAATATTTTTGAAAATTTCAGCCGGAAAGCCTATTTTTATTGCCCATGACTAACCAAATCCGGCTGCACGGCTCTCAGCTCAATACATTTTACAAAGAGGTTTTACCAGCTGACACTATGCAAATTTATTCATAGCCACGCTTCTCTCATCGACCTCAATTAATCTGATTAAAATATAAAAGTGTTTCATGTAGTAAATGCTTTTTGTTTAATATTTTGTAACTGGTATGAATTCAATCGTCAATACGAAACATATGAAAAAAGGAATTGGGTTATTTTTTTTATTTTTTTTAATTTGCAATACAGGTATTCTAGCTATTTCTCCACAATCAAACAGATTTCAAGACTCACTAACCCTTGTAAAACTCTATACTGAGACTCAGGGAACCAATTGGGTCATCAAATGGAATTTACAGACATCCATCAATAATTGGCACGGAGTAAGCCTGGACGGGACAGGTTGCGTAAGCTCTCTTGTGCTCAATAGCAATAACCTAAATGGACCGTTACCAAACGAGATATCGAATCTTACAAATGTTCGATATCTCAATTTCAATGATAATAAACTTTCAGGAACTATTCCCACATCTATAGGCAGCTTAAGCAATCTAGAGGACCTTATCTTGGACGACAATTTATTTGCAGGAATCTTACCATCTACCATTGGCAATCTATCCAAGTTAAGAACTATATCACTAAGACATAATTTATTGACTGGGGAAATTCCATTAGTTTTTTACAATTTAACCAATTTAAACTCAATGGCATTATCCAGAAATTCGTTTTATGGTACTATCCACAGTAATATTTCAAGACTATCAAAACTTTCATATATAGATTTATCAAATAATTTATTCGAAGGGACTCTCCCCTCTTCTATCGGCCAACTGATCTTATTATCAGAAATATATATCCAAAACAACCGCTTCAAAGGAGAACTTCCTTCCAGCATGTCTTCTTTAGTGAATCTGAGACATTTTTGGGCAAACGACAATGGTTTTAGCGGCAGCATCCCTGATCTCAGAAATAGTAAATTAATCAGTTTAAAAGCAGATCACAATCAATTTACAGAAATACCTGATCTTAGTACAATCAATACATGGGGAAGCACTTTTCCATTCGGGTTGGATATCAGATATAATAAATTTACATTTGAGGACCTGATTCCTTTGAGAAATTTTCCATCGCAGTATTTATACTTGTACGATCCTCAGGATTCCATCTACATTGAAAAAATGATATATATCCCACAAGGCAGCAATTACAATATTAAACTCTACACTGATCCAAGTATTCCTGATAATAATTACAAATGGTTCAAAGACACTTCTCTCGTTTTTATTTCTAATCATAATGAATACCAACTAATTCAAGTAACTGAAGCTGACGAAGGTATTTATTCAGGAGTAATCAGTAATGCAATTATTCCCGGTTTTGAAATACCAATCTCAAAATCCAGGGTGATCATTACTGATCCTGAAAAATGTAATAAACCTATAGCAGGTACCACCTGTCATACCGCTGCCAGTCTTTGCGGCACAACCGAACTACACAATTATTGCGGTAATTTGGGACTCAAAGATACTACGATCATACATGGATACCTTTGTGACTCAAGTTTACTTTTAGACAATCCCAGGTGGATTTCATTTGTAGCTACAGCAGACAGCATGTTATTTGAAATTTTTCCTATCAATTGCAGTTCAGTTGTTACTGAGGGTAATACATTTAGTGGACTCCAGGCTTCTATTTCTACAGGATGTGACTCTAACAGAGAAGTACTCTACTGCATGAGTGATTGTAGCAATGATCCTTTTATTTTGGGTGGAAACGGATTTCAAATAGGTGAAAGGTATTTTATAACTTTGGACGGCTGCGCCGGAAGTGTTTGTGAATATTTAATCAAAGTAATCGAGGGTAATAGTGTATTCAGACTAACACAACCTTCTGCAATTCAAGGTGATCAGGCATTTTGCCCGGATAGTGCTTCTCATTTATTCTCCATTAAAACCATTCCAGGCGCTGAAAAATATCAGTGGTTTGTCAATGATACATTCCACGCTCTAACGCTAGATTCACAGATAGTAATCAAAAATTTTGCATCAGGTATATATCAATTGAAAGTAAGAGCTTTAAACAATTGTGACACGACTTTATTTTCGTCGATACTCTTCCAGGTATTCTCCAAAATGGAAGCAAAGCAGCTCAATATCAGCAAAGAGGGAAAGGATTCTGTATTTATGGTTGCTTGTGAGATACAAGGAGGAAATCCACCTTACAGAATTATATCAGGTAATGGAAACATTGACTCATTGACAGGCGAGTTTTACTCTCAATTTATTCTCTGCAACAATGGATATCGCTTTGTCATAGCTGACAGAAGAAATTGCCAATTGACGATAGAGGGCTTTGAATCTTGCGGATGCGGATCATTTGCCGGAATAATTCCCAATGACACCTTACAAATTTGTGAAGGATCGAATTTTTCTACAGGAGCTGCTACCCAGGTGATGAGAGATTCAGGGGATGTCAGTGCTTATATTCTTTTTTCTGACACATCAGATATTCCTGGCAGTGTGGTAAAATATTCTACTTCGGGAATTTTCGCATACGATCCTATTGCGTATAGATTTGATTCTATTTATTATATCGCACATGTTGTTAGTCGACCGAATCATCTAGGACAGATCAATTTATTACACCCATGTGTATCAATTTCAAATTACTCTCATGTGGTATTTAGGCAGAAGCCAATTGTTTCAACTGGACCAAATTTGATTTTCTGCGGTTATGAAGGTGAAATCAACGCTTTTGGAAATTATACGTCAGGAATTTGGAAAATACTCACTGGAGGAAATAATCTTATAATTGATTCGGCATTGATGAACCTTACAAAAGTATTCGCAAAAGTGTATGGCACTTATACTTTACAAAGAGAAGTCTTCAACTTATTCTGTAGCTCTCAGGACGATCTTCAAATTGTTTTCAGAGATTCCATTGAAACTCAAATTACAGGATATAAATTCGTTTGTTCCGGCCAAACTACTTCCTTGGATGCCGGCGAAAATTTCAGTGAATATTCATGGTCCAATGGCGAGAAAACCAGATATGCTACTATTGCTCAGCCCGGTGATTATTGTGTCACAGTGGTTGATGAAAACAGATGCGTTGCATATGCATGTGCTCATATAGATTCCAGCACTGCTCCTTTTCCAGTACTCAGAGGACCAGACAGCCTATGTACCAGAAAAGAAGCACGCATCACTATTTCACAAACTTTTCCTCAATATATATGGAATACTTTTGACACAAGTTCTTCATTACTCATTGATAGCGGCGGACTTTATTGTGTGACGGTTACCGCTACCAATGGTTGTAAAGGTACAGATTGTATTTATGTAGAAACCAAACAACCCGGCTATGCCATTGTCCATGATACGGCATGTTTTGATAGTGAATATTTTTATCTAGGTAAAACTTATAAAGTGCCTGGGTCATACGAAGTTTTTCTAAATAAAAATAATTACAATAATTGTGATAGTATTGTCTTACTCGAACTAAGCGCTTTTCGCAAAATAAACATCATCGATACAATCATTTCTCCTGACCTGGGAAGTGGAAATGGCAGCATCAGTGTTCTGGCGACAGGTGGAGTTTCTCCACTCAAATACAAATGGAATACCGGACAAACCACACCATTCATCTCGCAGTTGATAGCAGGAAAATATACTTTGACCATTACGGATGGAAAAGCTTGTGTGATAGTTTTAGAATTTGTAGTATCATTGCAAACAGACAATCATGAATGGTTGGACAGGCCATCTTTTAAAATCATTCCAAATCCTTCCAGTCAGTTTCAAACAGTGACGATGCTAACATCTGCAGAACCAGGAACTTATGAAATCAGCATTTGGGATTTTACAGGGAAGAAATTAGAGCGACAAATCATAGAACTTAATTCGGCCAACAATCAAATTCCATTGGGGAGCCTTCCAGAATATGGAATGTTTATCATTAAACTAGAAAATATAAATTCTAAAAAATCAGCTCACCAAAAAATAATTCGTTATGTTCAATAATATTTTCCAAAATATTTTTCTTTTGATAGCAGTGCTTTTTGCACAAATATCCCATGCGCAAAATAAAATAATTTTGAAGGAGCTAGTAAGCGGTCTTTCTTTACCTGTTGAAATAGCAAACTGCGGTGATGAGAGACTATTTATTGTAGAAAAAGCAGGAAGAATAAAAATTATTGAAAATAACAAATTAGAAGATTCACTATTTCTAAATATTGTAGACAGGGTCAATTCAAAGAATGGTGAGCAAGGATTATTAGGATTGGCTTTTGATCCGAACTTTCTTCAAAATGGGTATTTTTATGTCAATTATACCGACAAATCATCAAATGAAGGGAAGACTACCATTTCAAGATTTTCTGTAAGTTCCTCGGATAAAAATAAAGCAATTCCTTCTTCCGAAAAAATTATCATGTCTATTCCCCAGCCTTTTACAAATCACAATGGAGGTTGTCTGAGATTTGGGCCTGACGGATTTCTATACATTGGCATGGGTGATGGTGGAAGCGCAAATGACCCAATGAATAATGGTCAAAGCACAAAAACCAGGCTCGGAAAAATATTGAGAATAGATGTGAGTGATACCAGTAGCTACAAAGTGCCACAAGACAACCCGTTCATTAATGATACCAATTATCTTCCTGAAATCTGGGCTTATGGATTGAGAAATCCATGGAGATTTAGTTTTGATAGATTGAATCATGATTTATGGATCGGAGATGTTGGTCAGGGAATGTGGGAAGAAATTAATCTCGAGAAAGCAAATAGTACAGGAGGTAAAAATTATGGCTGGCGATGTTATGAAGGAAATCATGCATTTATTCAGACAGGATGCAACAGTAGTACAGTTTATACACCACCAATCTTTGAATATGTGCATTCATCCACTACTGGATTATCCATTACCGGAGGATTTGTTTATCGAGGAAAACTATGTCCCTATTTAACAGGAAAGTATATTTATGGTGACTATGATTCTGGCAGAATCTGGGGCCTGGATTCGTTAGAAAATGGCAGTTTTTCAAATGAACTCCTATACGATTTCAAAGACAAGGAGCTTTCGACCTTTGGTGAAGATAAGCATGGTGAGTTGTTTATGGCATCCATTGTAGCCGGCAAGATTTATCAATTATTAGATTCTTGCAATTATGTAACTCGTTATCAAACTAAAGACGCTACCTGTGAAGAATCACTTGATGGAAAAATCGAATTATATGTACCGACTAACAGCACAATTCTCTGGCAAAATGGTCAAAAAACTCCCACTATTTACATGTTGTCACCTGGCGATTACGGATTTGAATTAAAATATAATTATTGCATATGGAGAGACACATTAACTGTTGGTGTTCTACCTAAGCAAAAAGCATGTTTGAAAGATAGTATTTCAAAAATGCTTTGTTCAGGAGATTCTTTGAATTTAGAGTCCTGCAATTCAAATACAACGATATTGTATTTCTGGTATAAAAATAATACTTTAAATTTTGCAACATCTGACTCCACATATAATGTCAAAGATGCTGCATATTATTCAGTGCAATGGCTGGACACATTAGGTTGCTATTCTTTGGTTTCGGATTCCATCTTTGTAAGTACATATCCTCAACCTATAACACCGATACTCAGTGCTGAACGTGACACAATTTGTACAAATGCAGTCGGTAATTTATACTATTGGTTTCTAGACACAAAACCATTGGACACTACAACTACTCCATGCATTGTAGGTAAAACAAAGGGAAATTATAGTGTATTCATGGTTGACACAAATGGATGTAATAGTGCAAATTCCAAGCCTTTATTCTTTGATCCATTATCCATCCAGGACCCATTCAATGAACAAATGATTGTAATCAGTCCTCAACCAGCTAAAGATATCATTCGCATTGAATGTCATCATCTCAATTGCAAAATAGAATCTGTCCAGGTTTACAATTTCCAAGGACAATCCATCACGATATATCCTTTGAAACTAAATGAGATGACAATGAATGTATCTCCACTAATTCCAGGCAAATACGTTTTGAAAATTAAAATAAATGGAAAAGAATATTCCAAACTAATCGTAAAAGAATAGTCTATAATTTACCAACCTAATACATATGCAAAAATCAATGGTGCTACTATAGTAGCATCTGATTCAACGATGTATTTTGGTGTATGAATATCCAATTTACCCCAGGTAATCTTTTCATTAGGCACTGCTCCAGAATAAGAACCATATGAAGTTGTACTGTCACTAATTTGACAAAAATAACTCCAAAAAGGAACATCATGCCATTCCAAATCCTGGTACATCATAGGTACAACACAAATAGGAAAATCTCCTGCGATACCTCCTCCTATCTGAAAAAAACCCACTCCTTTTCCACCAGAATTCTTCTTATACCAATCCGCCAAAAAAACCATATATTCAATTCCGCTTTTCATCGTAGAAGCTTTCAACTCACCTTTGATCACGTAAGATGCAAAAATATTGGCCATGGTAGAATCTTCCCAGCCACCTACTACGATCGGCAGGTTCCTTTCTGCTGCAGCAATCATCCAAGAATTTTTAGGATCAATTTCATAATATTGCTTTAATACACCGCTATTGATCATTTGAAACATGTATTCATGTGGGAGGTATCTCTCTCCTGTTTGTTCGGCTTTTTTCCAAATATCATAAATGTGTGTTTGCAATCGGCGAAAAGCTTCTTCTTCAGGAATACATGTATCCGTCACGCGATTGAGACCTTTTTCCAGCAGATTCCATTCTTCCTGGGGAGTTAGGTCGCGATAATTAGGTATCCTTTTGTAATGACTGTGTGCTACAAGATTCATCAAATCTTCTTCGAGGTTAGCGCCGGTACAAGATATAATATCCACTTTTCCTGCTCGAATCATCTCTGCAAGTGAAACACCAAGTTCTGCGGTACTCATTGCACCTGCTAAAGTCACCATCATTTTTCCACCTTCTATGATATGTTGTTCGTAACCCTTCGCTGCATCCACCAATGCTGCTGCATTAAAATGTCGATAATGATGTGTAATAAACTGTGATATAGGACCCTTATTCATTGATAAAAATTAATTTGATGAAGATTTATTTTTTTGCATAAAATTTGTAAGCAAGCATTTTATAGTAGAGTTTTGCTACTAAAAAGTCTGGAGCAGGGTTATGTTTATTTGGAGCCAATTCTACAATATCGAATCCAATGACATTCCGCTTGGTGAAAACCAGTTTTAAAAATTTCAGGACTTGATACCACTGCATTCCGCCCGGTTCAGGAGTACCTGTACTAGGCATCAATGATGAATCAAAAACATCTAAATCCAAAGTAATGAAAACATCTTTGGTCATTTTCCTGATACACTCATTCATCCAGGTATCGTTAGACATGATTTCATGAGCAAAAAATACTTTTCCTTTTTGTAAATACTTCTTCTCAGAAATATCCATACTTCTTATCCCAACTTGAAGTAGATTACAGCTTTTTTGAGCTTCTGCTACAGCACACGCATGATTATATTTAGTACCATTATACTCTTGTCTTAGATCAGTATGAGCATCCAACTGCAATACAGTCATGCTTTTGTGCTTTTCAGCATATGCCCTCAACACTCCAATTGAAATTGAATGCTCACCTCCAAAAAATGTTAAAAACTTTTTACTTTTCAACAATTCTGAGGTATGCTTATACGTTTTTTCTACCATCTCCTCAGGACTTAATTTTTTGACCTTGAGAGGCTTATTCATGTATACTCCAACTTTATATGGCTCGCTATTGGTCTCAATATCGTAGAGTTCCATATTTTCTGAAGCAAAACGAAACGCTCCAAATCCTTTATCTGCACCTTTGCCCCATGTGCTTGTACCATCATAAGGAATGGATGTCAAAACCACTCCAGCCTTATCAAATCGAGCATACTGATCTTCGATGCCTGCATAATTTTCCGAAGTACACTTCATACTATAATATTTAAATCATTTCAAATTGGATTCTTAAATTAAATTACATTACCGCAAGTTTTACTCAATTAGAACCAAAGTAAAACTGTCTAACAATTTTTTAAAGTATATAATTCAATCAGAATTCGAATCATTTATATCCCAGAATATGCAGCATGTCTCTTGCAGTTTGCTGCTCACTATACACCCAATCCACGATATTTCCGTTCTCGTCGCGGTCCACAATAATGTGCTTTGGTGATGGAATCAGACAATGCTTGATTCCACCATATCCTGATAACGCATCTTGATATGCTCCGGTGTGAAAAAATCCAAGATACAAAGGTTCTTTATCTTGCCTGTCATACTGAGGTAAAAAGAGCTGTTGATTTTGGGCCTCCCGATTGTAATAATCCGAATTATCACAACTGATTCCTCCTATATTGATTCGACGGTATTCATTATACCATTTATTGATTGGCAGTAAGATAAATCGTTCGGCAATTCCCCAACTGTCAGGCAGTGTATTCATCAATGAATTGTCAACCATGTACCATATCTCCGAATCATTCTGTTGTTTTTGTTCCAATACAGAAAAGATCGTAGCACCACTTTCACCCACAGTATATTTTCCAAATTCTGTAAAGATATCGGGTTCATCTACACCGTCTTCCTCGCATGCCTCTTTCAACATAGAAACGATGGATTGAATCATATACTTATAATCGAATTCAAAACCTAAGGAATTTCTGATCGGCAATCCACCTCCTATATTAATTGCTTTGAGCGAAGGAAACTGTTTTTTGAGTTCAATATAAGTTTTGATCCCACGCTTTAGTTCTCCCCAATAATAAACGGTATCTTTGATCCCAGTATCCACAAAAAAATGAAGCATATACAGCTCAAACTTTTTGTTCTTCTTCAACTTCTCTTTACAAAACTGCACTATCTCCGAAGATCTTATTCCCAGTCGAGATGTATAAAATTCGAAGCTTGGTTCTTCTTCCGTTGCAACTCTTACACCAACTTTACATTTTTTCTGTATCCTTGTTTCTAAAGCATCTATTTCAAACTTATTATCTAATACAGGGATCACATTTTTGAAACCTGAATTGATCAATTGGGCAATATTGTCCAGATAATTTTCAGTTTTGAAACCATTATTTACAATAATATGATCCTTGCTCAGCTTTCCATTTTTGTACAAATTAAGTACCAGATCTATGTCAAAAGCAGAAGATGTTTCGATCTGCACATCGTGTTGCAATACTTCTTCCAATACATATGAAAAATGACAACATTTTGTACAATAGCAATAATGATATTTTCCTTTGTAAGAAGAAGCTTTTATTGACTTATTGAAAAGATTTCTGGCCCGCTTAATTTGTTCACCAATTCTGGGAAGATATGTCATCTTAAATGGTGTCCCGTATTTTTCTATCAATGACATTAATGGTATGCCATTAAATACCAATTCATCTTTTTCCAAATCAAAACCTTCTTGCGGAAAGTAGTAGGTTTGGTCTATGAGATCAAAATATCGATTTACCATCTTTGTAAGCGAAGTATGTATTTTGCCGTAAAATTAACAGATTCTTCCGTTTCACTGTCAAAATAAATAAGAGCTTTAATAGCAGAGATAATTATATATATAATACTTACATATACATATAATATTGATTTACTATTACTTATTTAGTATTTTCGGCGTTTAACTCTTAGTCAGACTTCCCTAAGGTCAGGAAAATTTCTTGGTTTCACAGCAAAGGTGGTGCCACACCAGTTGTTAAAAAAAAGCGCCTTGGTTTAACAAACCAAGGCGCAAAACGAAACCGATTACTACACACTTTACTTTTTCTAATCCTGAGAAATCTTAATCGATTAAGATCATTCTCCTGAATACTCTATTTTTATCAGTTTGGAGATGGTAATAGTAAATACCACTTGAAGGCAATTGCTTTTTCTGAATATTGATCTCATGATAACCCTTATCATAATTTCCAGATTCAACGTAGACTGTCTTTCCATTCATATCCGTAACAGTACACGTTATATGCGCATTATAGTTGATAAAGAATGGTACTACTGTAGCATGTTGGAATGGATTCGGAATGTTTTGATACAATCTCAAGTCGTCGCTAAATGCATCTGAATTGAACTCCAACTGTAGTGATTTACTCTCACCGGAAACCGTATAACATTCTGACAAAAATCCATTATTCAATATACTTAATATATTAGATAATTTTGCATTAGACTGCAACTTGATCTTTACTTTCAACGAGGCATTATCTTCTTTGGTCCAGCGATGGGAAACATCTGCCCAAGACAATACGACAACTCCATTATCCAGCAAATTAACGTTTTCAGGTTTAATCAAATTTGAATTGTCAAATACCAACTCTTCTATATTACAAACCGCCCTGTCAAACTGCAATGCTATTTGGACTCCATCCCAGTTTCTGATTGAAGCAAATGGAACTTCAATAACATATGACTCTGCCTTCTGCAACTCTGCATCCATCATAGAAATAGATTCTATATTCTTGCTTCTGGTTGTAGTAGAAGCCAGACCAAACTGGTGATTTGAATCATCAATATCTCCAATTTTGATGCCCACAAAATCCGCATAATAATTACGATTCAGCTTCTGAATTTCAAATGCTTCTTCGAAATTTTCTGCCAATGGATTGTACGGATCCTGGAACGAATAAGATTTTGTAATAAACCTCCAAGAAGTATTATTCGTAAACGAAGATTGAATTCCTAGTATCAGTTTCCTGATTTCCGAAATATCTGACCCAGTCACTCTTTTGTTATTGTTTACATCAGCTGCTACATATTTCAGAGGATCATCAAATTCTTTTATTCCTAATATGTGCTTTTGGATTTGCACGATATCAAATGTGGTGACTCCATCGAGATGATTGAAATCATACAGAGGTTTCACCTGATAAGAACCGCCCAAAGGCATATTCATAAATGAATAGCGTCCATTTCCATTCGTTTCTGCAGACAAAGTATTATTGCTGATCAACTGCACCGGTATTTCGCTCATGGACAATTTTCTGCGAGATTCTATCAAACCTCTGACATGTGCGAAGTTGAATGTATTGTTACAGATTGAATCTTCATCCACAGCCTGGAATAATGTAACACATGAATCGATGTTGCCTGCCTCATCTTTGAAGTACACTGTTCTCTCGCCGGTATACTCTCCAAACATGATCGAATCACAACAAATCATAAATGTTGATCCATGAAATCATTGATATCAAACGACACCATAATCGTTGCGGAATCTGAACAATTGTCTGTTGCGTTTCTCACAAAATCTCTTGCATTAAAAGTAGCACATTCTGTGTCAGTAATTTTTCGGACTACCTTCCTGCAAGTGAATTCAGGTTTTATTGTATCCAGTACGGTAATCAAGATTGTTTTTGTGGCTTGATTGCAACATGCATCAGTTGCAGTAAAGGTCACTGTGGTTGTACCAAATGGATAAAATCCTGAGGCATCTTCAAACATATTGGCACCGTAAGGAGAATTGTTTGTGATCACGACTAAGTTTGAGTCGCAATCTCCAGAAAATGCCTTCATGAATACATAATTGTTGCATGATGTGTCGCTCGCATACAAAGTAGTATCTCTCACTCCCATGATACTTGGAGGCAAGGTATCATTTCTGATGATTGTTTGTATATATTCTATCGCTTCGTTGGTACAACTATCAAAAACTGTCCACGTCCGTTGAATCTCACACGTTTGAGTGATTTTACACAAATTGCTGTCAGCATAAGTAATCCTTGCTCTAAAGCAAGTTGCACCTGCTGTGTCAATGGTTGGCATGCCAAGAATGGAAGGATCAATATCATCACATTCCTCTACAGTAACCGGAGATGTCGGCCAATTGATATCTAAACTATCCAATGGATTTGGATTTTCAACAGTGATAATTTGACTACAAGAGGCAGTATTGCCTGATGCATCTGTTACCGTGAAAATTCTCGTAATTGTACCGATTCCACAAATATTCTGGTTGCGAATAACACTATCCTTCAATGTCGGATTCGGGCAATTATCGCTGAACTGCGGTTGCCCAAACTGGCTGAGATCATTTGTATTCACACTACAAGGCACCAATGTATCATGAGGACATGTAATTTGAGGCGGTACATTTTCTATAACTGTCACCTTGGTAGTACAGCTGTCCTTATTTCCACAACTATCCGTTGCAATAAACAATACGGTAGTCATACCCACCGGATAAAAATTACCTGTTGGTATCTTAGTAAACTGGACACCTGCATTGCATGAATTATTCAATGTTGGATCCGGCAAATTTACTATGGCACCACATTCAGTCTGATTTGCATTGACAACCGTATCCGGTGTACATGTGATCGACGGCTGGCCTTGATTCTTTGTGATCAGATATTGATTAAATCTGAACACCTGACTTGCACTACAATCGTTTCTTGCAGTCCACGTACGTTGAATGGTTCTGCATTCGCCTCCACCTTTCAAAGAATCAACATAACTAAAGTGAATTAATCCACAATAGTCTTTACTCAAAGAAGGCATACCTGTGATTGAAGGATCAAGATTAGGAATACAGCTGTAGGAAGTAAAACTATCTTGAGGCCAAATGATATCAGCAGGATTCAAATTCACATCTCTGATAATGATTTGTGTTCCTCTCAATACTGTATCCACAATTGGCCTACATCTAACTCTTACCGACCAATTTCTATTAACCTGATAACAAATTTCAGGATTTGTACGAATGGTATCATCCCGATAAGTTATCATTAAACTGTCGCATGCACAATCTACTGTCGGATATCCATTAAGTGAATCTGGCAATAATGGTTTTTTGCAATCCGTAACAGTGATGTTAGGTGGCAAAATCAGTTTTGGTCCATTTGGATGGATCACTTTTAAAATTTGGTCATAGCGATACTCTTGCTTGTTGGCACCAGTACGACATGTATTACTGACTAACCAGGTTCTTCTGATAATTTTACACGTATCATTGTTACTCAATACTTGGTCAGAATAAGAAATTGAGACGTAACCGCAGAAATCTTTAAACAATTTCGGAACATTATCAATAATGCCCGTATCTACTTTCCCGCCGCAATTGTCAACATATACTGAATCTGCCGACCAATCAATATCTCCCGGTTGAATATCGATCACAACTGTAATCTTTTGTGTACCCATAAATGTACCAACAACATCAGGAGGACAATTAAATGTAGATGTCCATTTTCTGTAAATTGTATAACAAGCATTTGCACCACCATTCACAGTAGAATCTCGGTATGAATGATTGAATATATCACAATTACAATTTGTGTATGGATATCCATTCAAAGAATCCGGGACCAAGACTTTTTTACAATCAGTAACAGTAATGTCAGCAGGAACGAAATATTTCACACCTGAGAAATTTACTATCTTCAATACTTGTCTGAATGAGAATGATTGTGAAGCAACACACTTACTGAAAACTGTCCAAAGCCTTTCAATAAAAACACATTCTGTGTTTCTACCAATTTCCCTGTCAGTAAATCTCAGCATTACCTGACCGTTATAGTCACAGAACTTCGGTGTATTATGAATAATCGCTGTGTCAAATGCTCCGGTACAATTGTCTACCAGTACACTATCTGACGGCCAGGTGATATCGGAATCTTTCAGATTTGTAGTAACATATATTTTCTGAACACTTTCATTCACCCATAATCCTTCGTTAGGACAGTTAAATCTGACTGTCCATTTTCTATATATCACATAGCAATAATTTGGAACATTTGTCACAATACTATCGCTGTGAGAAGTTCCTAAGTGAGTACATGGACAGGTACCTAATATAGGAATAGAAGTTATTGTACTTGGATCATAATTGGTCACGCAACTATTTACTATGATATCAGCAGGGAATCTTACACAAGAACATTTATTAAACTGAGTATTTGACTGAATATCGATAAAGGATTGGCAACAATCTTGTTCGCCATTTGAGGCTGTGATACATAATGTCACTTCTCTTCTTCCAATGCTGTCACAATTGTATGTGATGGACTTCACAGTAGTGTCAAGACCAAAAGAATAAGTGATCGGGTAATTACATGGGTGATAACTTCCTTGATCGAAATCTTTAGCCCAAATGGTTACCATTTCTTGATCTACTTTACCATCATTATTAAGATCCATCGGTACTAAACTTGCAGCCAAACCATATTTGCAATAAGCAACTGGCTTCTTCTTATTAATCACTTCAATGGCTCTTGTACAGGCACTCTGGTTGCCACACAAATCTTCAAATAGTACAGTGTATTCGTGTGAACCCAGCGGATAAAAATGTCTCAATCTTATAACACCACCAACACCCCTTACAAGTGAATCCACAATTCCATCAGAATTCAAGTCCGCACTATATTGCCAGAATAACTGATCTGCCGGTGTACAGTCATCATCTGCGCTTGCAAAAATATCGACGTATGCACCAAAACAAGAAGTATCAGGAGTGAACACTTTTAAATCTTCACAACCATCCTGAATAGTAGGTTTGATAGTATTGTTCACTTTAATAATCTGTGTGTGCTCGTAATACAAGTTTTCATTACTTCCAAATCTACACCAGTTGATTACTTTCCATTTACGGAGTATTTTATAACAAGCATCACTGCCATTTACGAATCTGAATAAATGATCTTCATAACTCACTCCCGTCAAATCACAAAAATCTTCAATCAAGATGGGATACCCGAGAGTATCCGGCAAATTCGTTGGATCCAATGCATTTGTCTGGCAAGTTGTTGTATCAAAGTCATAAGGCCAGATGATATCTTTCTCAGTGAATGGATGCTCATTGATGATGGTAATTCTCTGCACTGCAACAGTATATCCTAATGCATTTCCTGCTACAAATATCCTGTCAATGTAACCTTCTCTACACTGATCAATATGAATGCTATCTACTTCTGTCAAATCTGCAACACAATTGTCCGAAACAGTAGCGGACCCAAACTCAGAAAGATCATTCAAATTAATATGTCTCTCACAGCTAATCGTCACATCATGCGGTGGATATACCGTTGGAATCACTTTATCTTGTACTTCAACTTGTACCATACAGCTATTAGCATTTCCATGATGATCAGTTACCAACATAATTACAGTGATCAACTTTCCTACATCTTGGCAACAGAATCCCACTGAATCTGCAAAAACTGTTGAATTGAAAGTACATGGTACACCATTATCCATCCTGCGCACTTTCATGGATTTAATATGACACTCATCATAACTGCCATCATCAAATACATGTGCAGGGACCCAAGCTTCTCCAAATCTATCTAGTGATACAACCATCTCCTTGTCACACACAGCAACAGGTGGAGTCAAATCTTGAACTATTACTACAAAACTTGCACTATCTACATTGTGGCATTTATCGTATGCACGTACTTTCAATACGTTTGTATCTGCAGGGATTTTCAAATAAGCACCCTTGAAATCAGTAATAATTCCACCTGGATAAACTAAATCTACTCGTACTTCGCTTCCACAACTATCGAAAGTTTTGATAGGTGGTATCCATAACTCAACTTCACAATTGTAACCTGGAGTAGTTGTTGTGCGAATCGTATCCAACGCTAGAATTGTAGGTGCCTGACGATCTACAATTTCTATCAATTGATTGAAAACTCTTTTGTCAAATGATGAGCAGGTCCATGTGAATATTTCCCAATTCCTGAGAATTTTTTTATTGCAACTTTTAGGATCTGGAATTTCAAGATCATAATAACGAATACTGTAATCACAATATTTTTGGTCATTGTTTGGATAAAGTGATTGTCCGTTCAATGTTGGAACTCCAGTTTCTTCTGGCAAAGGATGACCTAAGCTGTCAGCTTCAAAATTATTACAAGTCAAAGGATTCTTAGTAATTAATGAGAAACTATCAGGATACACAATGGAATCTAAAGGTATTCTTTTTAGATAAATTTTTGTAGTACATCGTGATGATCTGTTACCACTTTTATCAATAGCTGAATACACTCTAGTTACGATTTTGGAATAATTCGGATCGCATGAAGTATTTTCTATAGTCTCATCTAACAATTCTTTTGTAGGATTTGGATCACAATTATCATATACATATGGTTTTAGATAACTTGTCATCCTTGTACAAAGAATTGTATCATTTGCACAGACTATCTGTGGCCGAGTCTTATCTTCTATGGTCAACTTGCTCCAGCAAGAATTTCCGTTGCAAATATTCATCACTTTGGCTGTCAATACCTGACCAATATAACTTCCGTCCACAGTAGCATTTGGAATGATATATCCATGCTTATCCATCACGATTACTGCATAATTTGTATATGTGTATGGACCACCAGCAAGCAAAATATTTGGAGTTATGATAGCCTGACAATTTTTATCAAGAGATACCTGTAAATCGCCGATACAATTCATTTGTTCAGCAGTTGAAGTTTGGACTGTAACAGGTATTTCTAATGGTTTTAAACATGAATTTGGATTGACTTCACGTATAGTTAGTAAATGGCTTGTGCCTATGCCACCTGTCCAATGTACATTAATCTCATTCAAATTTGGATCAGAGGTAATTGTACCACCAGAACTCAATGTCCACTCATAGGTACTTGATGGGTTGTATGCAACTCCATAATGAACATCAGAATTCGAACAAACAGGGCTATAACCTGTAGTTTGATGAGGCACATCATATCCACAAGCTCTAGAATTATAATTTACCTTATCTCCGTATTGATTTTCTAATATAAAGGAGAATGGATGGCCATCAATGGAAATAGCACAAAACTCAAATACCTCACTTGTACCATTTGAAACTACGGAAGGCACTACAAATCCAAGTGGTCCTGTAGTAAATTCTGTAGGAGCAGCCGGAGGTGCAGCACTGGCTTCAGAATATAAACCACTGATCTCCCGAATGAACCATACGTCTCCTGCCTGAGACTCAATATTAAAACAACTGATAAATTGGCCGTTTGATGGTGTGGTAGCATTATTTAAACATCTGCAAAGATCTTGTTGAACTTCCACCAGAAATACGCCTGCAGGGTCTGCATCGTCCTCGTCTCCTGTAATATCACCTTCGTCAACAATTGCATTTCCAACTTTGTCTTGATTTGTAAATACATTTCCTCCTGAATCATTATTCTCTATATCATCGGGTTTTGAATCTTCGTCCGGAAGATTGAGATCGTTCTCAGCAGCAAAAATTTCAGCGCGATTTACTATTGCACCTTTCCTTGCACTTGCAGTGACTTCTACATCAAAATATACTGCCAATGTATCTCGGTATTTTAATCCACCTGCAGGAATTTTACCATTAGCAACGCTAAAAGTATAGTAAAATTTACCTGAGGACATGGGTCCTGCTACCCAATCAGGATCTCTAAATCGCAATCCCTCCGGAAGATAATCTACAACTGTAATCGATGTGGCTGGAACCGTCCCTTGATTGACTACAGTTATTTTGAAACTAATATCCTGACCATGTTCTACTATTCTAACCCCAACGTCTTTGGCCAAAGCAAGATCAAAATTATCCGGATTCGTACAAGTCTGATCCTGATCATCTTCATCAATATTGCCATTATCAGTGATATTATTTTTGTCTGAGTAGCCTACATCATCAGTTTTGTCATTTGTAGGGTCAGAGTCCGCTACAGAATCAAAATCCTCGATAACAACTCCTTCAGATCTATAAATTGCTGACAATTCTGTCACATTACAAAATCTTAGTCCCTGTCTTTTAGGTCGGATAATCAAATGAATATGCAATACTTTCTTTGAACCAACTTTAAGTGTATTTCTATCTGTATATATTGCTGCTCCTGATGATTGGAGTGTCCAACCCGGATTTAAAGAAGCATCAAAAATATAATTTGTATCTACATAATCGATCACATCAAAGCCACTCACCGGTAAAGATCCCTGATTGAAAACTTCAATAGCGAAATCAACTGTATCTTTTGAATTATAAAATCTTTCTATGTCCGGTACTGTCTTGCGCAATGCCAAATCATAAATTCCAATTCCTGCTATATCTTCATCATCTTCGTCTATCATACCGTGGTCAGAAATCATATTATCTGTTTCAGTATTCCATACTGCGCCAAGATCATTTCCCAAAATGGCGTCAGGAGTCGAGTCAAAATCTCTTGAACCAATGTCCTGTCCAGATGCATTCTGGAAAGCACTTATTTCACTATAATTGAACACATTATTTTCCGGAGCAGTCGATGTTGCCTGAATCTTGATCTCTAACAAAGTCGATGAATAAGCCTTTAGTTCAGATAATCTTATCTGAGCTATTCTAGCTTGAGATGTCCAACCCTCTGAAATGGATGTTGCTGCCAATTCATAACCTGATGGCAAATAATCTGAGACTAATACGTTTTTTACGTCAGTATTGCTTTGATTAAATACTTCGATAATAAACTTAAGCTCACCCAAATACTTCACGTAAGTCCCTGCTGCAACTGTTTTTCTCAGAGCAAGATCCACAAAATGAACCAGCTCAGGATCTGCATCATCCTCGTCAAATGATTTACTTCCCGTAAGTAAATTATCTGTTGGTGTACCATACAAACCACCATTATCATTTGTCGATATCATATCAGGATCTGAATCAATATCAAAAGAATTCATGTTCCGATTCTGCAAATCTTCTGCTCCAACAATTTCCGCTCTATTGAGCAAAGCACTTGGATCCGAAACATCTGATATTCTCAATACAATATCGATCGTTGTGCATTCTCCGGGTTTTAATTCAGACTGAACAATATTTCTCAAAATTCCTCCCTGAAACATCCAACCATTGTTGTCATGAGAACTCAGTATTAAACCTGAAGGTAAATAATCAACTATCTGAATATTCTGTGCTGAGACACTTCCTTGATTACAAATTTTAATGTGTTGAATTACGTCTTCATTTTGTTTCACAGGCAATGCATTGTCTGCTGTCAATATGAGCGCAAGATCAAAGACTTGTAATGCCTCAGGATCATGATCATCCTCATCATCTGTGACTCCATTTCCTGTCCATAAATTATCGGTAGCACTTGAAGGTATACCTCCTAAATCGTTAGAATTGTCAGCGTCTTGTTTTGAATCTACGTCGCTCACTTCATCTTTATTTGAATTTTGGATACTGCTGATTTCCGCAAAATTGATCAGTTCATCTGCATTCGAAGACACAACTTTTAGAACAATTTCCTTTGTGACGCTTCCACCGGGCAATAATTCATTATTGACCAAACATTTTGCAATTCCATTCTCCAATTTCCAACTCGGATTTGATGCCGCAACAAATTCTAAGCCAACAGGAATATAATCCACAATTTCAAAACATGATACAGCAATATTTCCTTGATTTATAAGCTGGATCTGGAAAGGAACAAGCTGATCTAATTTTACAGGTGTCTTAACATTAGTTTGCAATATCAAAGCTAAATCATAATAAAATATTCCTGCCTGATCATGGTCGTCTTCATCAGTCAATCCATCACCGTCCAGTCTGTCATCATTTTCAGTAAATACTCCGGCCCCGGCATCATTATCTGGATCTTGATCAGGTCTAGAATCAACGTCCATGATAGCTTCTCCTTTTTCATTGCGCATACTACTGATTTCAGCAGTATTAATTAGAGAAACAGTATTGTCGTACTTCGTCAGTTTTAATTTCAGTGGAATAAAAATATCCTCGTATGGAGCTAATCCTTTAGTAGAGGTATACACCAATTTACCATTTACAATATTCCATTCAGGATTCAAACTATGATCAAATTCATAAGCTTCACCCAAGTAATCTGTTATCTCGTAAGAAGCAACATTCTGATTTCCCTGATTCTGAATATAAATATCAAATTGGACAAAATCACCGACTTTATATCCGGAAGATACTTCCAACCTTTTAATCAATGCCAGATCATATACCACAAGTGATTCACGGTCATGATCATCCTCATCCAGAAATCCATCTCCGTCCAACTGATTGTCTGTGACATCATGTACTATTCCGCCTGCATCGTTATTTGGATCATTGTCCGGTTTTGAATCAATATCGATAATATCTTCACCTTTTGCATTTTTCAGAGCAGAAACTTCTGCAGTATTAATTATCGTTTGGATACCTGTGCTATAAAGTATTTTAAACCCAATCGGTATGACTCGTTTTTCACCTTTTATTAAAGCAGAAGTTGAATTGTAAACAGCCGTCCTGCCTACCAACTTCCATCCTGCACTTTTTTCAGCTATAAATTCAAGTCCATCAGGAATATAATCACTAATCTCAAATTGATCAAGTTCTGTGTCACCTTGATTAACTACAGTGATATCAAATATTACTATTCCTTGCGGTGCAATTACTGAGATTGGATTAACTTGTTTGATCAAAGCAATATCGTATATTGGATTTGGTTCAACTGGACCTTCTTCTTTTCGTCCACAAGTTTTAAATCCAAAGTCCAATGTATAATTATTTTGTCCGCTATTTCCTGTATGAGCGGAGATCATTGGAATTCCTTTTAGACTTGGACACAATGACACATCACCCAGAAAAGCATCGCTGTCTATATTGTCTCCCAATAAAGTGGCGTCCTGAATTGTCAAACACAATGAATCATTTCCCCAGACAAGTTTTTGATTATTTACATCAAATCTTGAATCTTGAAGTACAATGTAATATTGAGAATTGTACAAAATCCCTCCCGCAACATTATTCTTGTTAAATAGATAATTGCCATTGATATCTGTAACTGTTGTCGTTAATAAATTACATTGACTGTCATAGAGTGCAATTCTCAATCCTGAAATTCCTGATTCATTTGGATCTTGCAAGCCATCTCCGTCAGAATCAAGCCAAATTCTGTTGCCGATCACGATCTCAGCCGGAGCGTATACTACTTCTACATCTCCAAGACCAGATGCTTTGCCAAATGCGGATGAAGTGGAATTATATAATTGGACAGCACCTAATTTTTTTCCGTTGATAGTACTATAACGATGTAATCCACCAGCCAAAGATTCATAAACAGGATCAAATGCTGAAGAAATGACTTGATCGGAACCTGGCACCACAGCTATGGATCCCATGGATACTTCTGGATGTAAACTCGGGCCAATCACCCAGTAATCTTCACCAAAGAACTCTCCACCTCCAGGTCCCTGCCCGTTACTTGAGCCTGAACCAACCAATGTTCCCACCACACCATTGCGTTCCAATGACCACAATCCATTGTCTTTGTGCAGCATTAAAATATCTCCAAACTGGTTTGTCAGGATTTCATTTGCTCTGCAAAAGCTATGACCATTACGATCCGCTATTGCAAGTATCATGTCGCCTCCATCCGAAAAATCGATATCTGTAAGCCATTGTGAAATCAATCCTTTCGCTGCAGTACCTACATCCTTAGGCCAATACTTTTTTCCAAAATCTGTTGAAAAAATTAAATGAAAAGTTCTCGTCAACAAATTCATTTCATAAACATGAAAAAAATGTTCTGCCTCATTTGCACTAGTCTCTGCAGTACAAGTTACACCTACATAAAGAGAACCTTTATTATATTTTAATGCTGACACAGCATAATCAGAATTACTACAACCAGGATCCGGGACCTTAATTTCAAATGTGTTTGATGCATTTGCACCAAGCGTAGGAAGGATAACAATCGATTTTTGGTAGAGATTACTTACAAAAAGCAAATTTTCATCCGAAGAAATATCCATATCTCCCAGACCAACTTTTCCTACAAGGTTGCCATACGCGCAACTGTTCAGAGCTACACCCTGTACAGATCCAGTATTAATTCCAAGGGTTTTGAGATCAATATACGGTGTTGTGACCATAGATTGATAATTTGTTTGATAAATACCCCCTGTTCCCAGAGCACCTAGCCCGGTGCCTACTTTTACAAAAGCAGAAGAAAACAATTGGTTGCTTGATTTTTTATATGCGAGTCCCCATACCGCACCGGTTTGAGAATGCATAGCAATTTTTGAAATCGGAGTCGTGGTTTTAAAGCTTTGGGAAAGTCTCACCAATGTTTCACCACTAGCCTGTGAATTGGATTCACCTTGAACGAAGCAGCTTACTGCCAAATCACTCAACAATCCACCACCATTGTATGAAGGGTCAAACAATCCAAATAAAATATTACAAGCTGGGGCTGTTTGGATTCTGATATCAGAAATATAATCTGCTCCTGATAAAGAATATTCCAACCATCCGGGTTTTGATATTTCTATCAGATAATTATCTCCATCCTTCAATCCAGTCAACTTATAAGAACCATCATTAGCCGTATAAGCTTCTGCCAATGTGTTTCCAGATGGTGCAACTGCAATCACTTTGATATTGGAAAGAGCTTGATCTGAAGCATCTTTTATACCATTATAATTTTTGTCCCATACTACCTGACCGGAAATCGTACCCGGTACAATAGTGCACTGAGCATTGATGTCATTGTAAAATAGTGAACCGGAAAAAACAAGAAAGAAAAGTGGAAAAAGAAAACTTGTTTGCTGATTATACCTGCACCTTAGTTGCTGGTATACGTGTAAACGCTGTAGATTTCCCATTATAAAAAAAATATGTGTAGTTTAATAAAATACGCTTTAAATAGACCTTCGTTAAAAGGCCTGTTTTGCTAAATTTTATTCTGTCCTACAGAATCCTATAAATGGGATACACCTTGAGCTGGTGATTGACGCAAAAGTATAAAGTATTTCAAATAAAAAAAATAAATATTAAACTTTTTTCTATATATTTTTCAAAAAAGAACAGGATCAGCTGTTTTTCAACTGATCCTGCGCTTAGATGAATGACTGATTATCAGTCTATTAATATCATTTTTTGAGCTTTTTTCTGGCCCTTTGCCTCGATCTGATAATAGAACATACCTGAGCCGTCAAGATCTGATTTTAATATAATAAGAGGATTGATTCCCGCTTTTGCTTGCATCAATCTTGACAATACTTTCTTTCCTGTCATGGAAAATACTTCCAACTTAGCCTCACAGTCCACATTTATTTCAAAATTAATCGTAGTGCTCAGAGAAAATGGATTAGGTGTATTTTGGTATAGAACCAATGATCCAATTTTCTCCTGATACTCTTCATTCGGGATCAACTTAATCGAGTATTGATTTCCGGCCGCATCATATACTTGTGCCGGCATCCAAATTTCGCTTAGTTCAAATGAAGGTATTGATGAGCCGGATGATTTAATATAAAACAATACATCGTCCTTTTCTACCGATACATCTGATTTTGCCGCCCATGAAATTCTCAACTGCTGCTGAAGCTCAAGATAATCGTCTGCCTGGACTTGAATTTTTCCACTTTCCAAATTATAAGCTTGAGTTGATCCTAACTGTAGTGCTAACTGGAATCCTGAAATCAATTGCTTCTGAGTGGATACGACGGCAACACGATGGTTACTTTCTTCCTTGATTAACTTCCAACTACGAGTTTCATTCTGTCGTACTATTCCATTTTGATTACCAAAATTAGCCGACTGATCTATATCGCCACTTTTAATCCCAACAAAGTCTACATCAGTATAAATACCATTCAGACTGCTGCTCAATATTTTATTTGGAGCATTGGTCCAACCCACTTGTTGATAGTATTTGAATCTTTTGTCAACAAACTGCCATATAGGCACCCCTGAAAACTGGCTGCTTACTCCCAAGATTACTTTTCTGATTTCACTGATGTCTCTTGCAGTAAGATTATTTGTTTTATTGACGTCAGCTGCCATCAACTTGAACGGATCTTTTATTTCTGAAATCCCTAGAATATGTTTTTGCAATAATACTATATCATAAGTAGTTACTCCATTTGTGATATAGTCACCCATTTCTGCATTTATTTCAAATAAAGCCGCTTTTACATCTTGAAATGTATATTCTCCTGCCCCATCTGAAAGTACTGAATACAAGATTTGATGATCTGATGATCGTTCCACAGACACCTGAGCTCCGAGCATTGGCTCATTGCGCATATTGAAAATTCCTCCTGAAACCACAATGCCTGTGTTGTTGCAAGCATTATTATTATCCTGAATTCTTACAAATGTTTCACAGAAGTCTTGATTGCCTGCTTCATCTGTAACATACAGCCGTACAGTCTTGTTGATTACAGTTTGTCCTTCAAGACTATCACAGGTATATAATATGGTTTTGATCGTTGTATCAGATGAAAAAGAAAATACAAGTTTTGAATGCTCAGTACAGTTGTCAAAACTATTTTGTTCAAGATCTATTGCTTTTACCAAGACCTGACCATTGGTCTGCATCACCACTGTCACTATACCGCTTTTACAATATGGTGTTGGTTTCTTATCATCACGTATCACAAATAATCTGTCACACTGAGAATAATTTCCACATTTATCTTGTACGATCCAACGGATCCGATGAGTATCTACAGGAAGTACACCCATAGCTCTGGATCCTTTTTGTTCTGGTTCATATGTGCCATCATCATGAATATCTATCTTATAAGACCAAACCAATTCAGCCTCCGGAGTACAATCGTCATCTCCAAGCGCAGTCATATCATAATGGCCGTAACATAAATTTGAAATCGGATCTCTATATGCTTCCTTGTCGTCGAAAATGGCATCCTGACAGGAGAAAATGTTTGGAGCTTCAGAGTTTTTAACTTGGATGACTTGTGTGCCTTCCCATTGCCCTGCTCCTGTTCTTTGATCATATTGACACCAATCGATCACTCTCCATTTTCTAATTATTTTATAACATGCACTATCTTGCGATACCAATTTTGTGTCGGTATGTGTTGACAGTACTTGTGCACAACCAGCGTTATAAAAAATTGGTTCGCCTGTATTCTTTGGATCTGTTTGTACATTTCTGCAAGTCCTGATTATTGCATCTTGAGGAAATTCTATATCCTTTCCGTTTTGATTGAATAAATAAGTTTTGACGATATATATGTTTTGCACTGCAGTTGCTACTTGTCCTTGCTTATCTTCTGCATAGAAATACCTTCGAATTACTCCCTGGTGACATTGAATATCTGTCTCAAATGTATCTCTGTAGTTCAAGGTACAATTATCCTTTACAAGTCCATCTATTCCTGCAACGAATCCAACAGCACTATAAATTGGATCTTTGATTATAATCTGCTTGCGATCGCTTTCACTGGTTCTGAGAGATCCGAATTCTTCAAGATGATTCAAATCATATGGGTAGTCACAATTGATTGTAATGTCTGTCGGTGGTACAATAACCGGCGGTAATTTATCCTGAACGATCACCTGAACCATACATGTATTACTATTGCCATATTCATCTACAGCCATGAATGAAACCATCACAGTATCTCCTACGTCTTCACAACAAAGCTCTACGTATTCCCTGAAACTGGTATCCAGGCTACATGAATTTGTCATCCTTCTCACTGCAAAAGAATCCAGCGTACAATTATCTATAGATCCATTATCGAGAGAGTTTGCAAACAATTTTGCAAAACCATCTCCTGATAAAGTGACTACTGTGCGTTGATCACATATCGCTACAGGTGGAAGATCATCTACTACGCCAACCTCAGTGGTATCCCTTGACGAATTACCACAACTATCAGTCAAAACATAAACCAACCAAACTCTTCCAGGAGGAGCTCCTTTCAAATGATAATGTTTATCGAAAGAATTATATATCACATAATCTTTTGTCAATGGAGCTAATTCGTCATCTTGACTAAGTTTTACAAAAATATCGTACCTCCATCCGGCACAATCCTCTACATTGAGTGGAGATGGAAGTATGCCATTAGAACCACAGCTGTATGGTTCCATCCCTACAGTAAAATCAGCCGGACTTTGAAATTTGGGACCTTTGTCGTCGATGACTTTGATCAGTTGATTGTGTTGGATAATTTCTTTTGTACACCAATTTAAAATAGTCCAGCGACGAATCACCTTATACGAACCTTCGCATATGTCTATCCTCAAATCATCATAGGTTGCCACAAAAGAACCGCAAGCTTCAGGTACAGGATGACCTGTATATTCCGGAGAGGGATTACCATCCTCCAACTTTGGAAATACACCATCACAGCTCAAATGGGGTCTTGAAATCCCATCATAATCATATAATGTATTCAGATCTATGGTTTGAGGTTGTCTGATGCAAATAGTCTGTGTACACTTGCTCACGTTACCATTGACATCCTCCGCTGTCCAATTTCTATAAATTGTCGCTATACAATCATAAGAACAGTCATGTTTTACGATCTGGTCGTAATAACTTAAGATGACTACTCCACATTTATCCCATCCATAAACAAAAAACCTGTTTGGGTTGACAATATCGTAAACTACGCTTGTTGAAGGTTCAATCCAGGAAGGAATTGGAAAACCAACAGCGCCCACTGTCGTAGCCATATTGCATCTCACGGTATCTTGCCTGCATTCCATTTGTGGTGGATACTTTTCTTCAACTTTGATTTTTCCCCAACAGCTATTGCCTGAGGGTAGGTGCCATACGGTAAAATCAATCACATGACCGACATCTTGTTGGCCTAAGATCAAATCATTTTGAGGCTGCCCATTATACTTCAAGTGTATCGTATAATCAGAGATCGGCCCGATGTTTCCTTGAAGCAACATTGGTACTGTTACTGTTGCCATACAGTTTGTGTCCAGCGAAATATTGACCAGATCGTTGCAGGCGATTTCGGAAAGTACTCCTACTGCCGGCTCAGAGCCGGATGTTGAAGCATAAGACTGGACGGATATCCAGTGAAAAAGGATGAGTAAAGTAAAAAATCGGTTCATGTAACACTTTTTTTGGTTCGCTGAGTAATTGCAACCTGAACTTATCAGGTATAGAGAGTCACTCAAAATACATACCAAATTTTTATAATTCGTTTATTTTTATAATATGTTATCGAGCACGATGTAATATTAAATATTTGACATACAATCATTTATAAATAATTGTAATAAATATGTGTACATTTTTATTTATGATGAAAATCCTTAATATTTGATATCAAACCAGTCGGGGAGAGTGTGCTTTGCAGGACCTGAAAATCGACCGATTCTCCTGAATTTTTCCATGATGATTGCCATTAGAAATCAATTCATATTGGCAAAAGACGACAGTGCAAATCGAACCGATACAACCCAATTTGAGATTCAGTCACTGTTTAACTCAAAAGGATACAAGCTTTCAAAGTTGATGTATTTCAATGCAAGTGTATAGTGTTGCCTGGTTTAAGCATTAAATTGAATGTTTTCAAAATGCAGAAATTTACTCCATATCACCAAAATAACGAATTAGTAACTCACTACAATTTTATCTATATTTTTTAATTGGCCTCCTTCAAACAATTGTAATATATATATGCCTGGGAGGACACCTGCTAAGTTAAAATTAATTTCTTCCTGTAGTGTAAAGTCTCTATGATAACACAACTTTCCTTCCATATTGTAGAGTCTTAGCTCCAACTGATACTGTTTGTCAGGATCAGAAGAACTCAGACGTATTTGATCTCGGCAGAGGGTATTATAATAGTAATGTCCTGCAGCCATAGACGAGGCTTGACTCAGGCTATCGCAGTCACTCTCTGATAGCCGCTCATTGCGAAAATTTGGAAAAAAAGGAAGTCCTCCATTCATATAATTAGGTAAACGAAAATCATGGTTTCGGAAATCACAGGCCTTTCCATAAGCATCCGGACGATGCATCGTATGCATATAATATCCATTCGTTCCGAACACGGTATAATAGATCTTGTCATCCAGTGCGAGCCTGCCGACAAAGAAAAGAGTACTATAGGTATCTTCGATCAATACTGAATCCCAGCTGCCTACCAGAATGGGCTTGTATCTTCGATTAAATCTCTGAGATATATCGTACTGATAGATATGCAGTATGGAGTTGACATACAGGTAGCGGCTATTGGGCGAAAATGCGACGTTGCCGTTGATCAGGAAGGTATCCGGAAAGATCTGGATACTTGGATTATAAAACAATCCCTTGCATCGGTCAAACTCCATCAACTCCACCCCCTCTTCCGGGATCACTCTGGCCAGCATATTCTCTTCGCGATTGAATATCATATTGCCATTCAGATCGTCGAATATAAAAGCAGTACCAACTTGCTGCTCGTGATGAAGATGCGCTCCTGATGAATCCACCAGGATAAAATAATACGAAGGTCTGCCTATCCTCCGAGCTACCACCCAATAATCCCTCCCATTGGCATGCTTTGCGACGGCAAATTCATTTTCGGCAATTTCACCTTCGATCAGTACATTGTTCTTCTCGGAGACGACATACCTCCCCAGATGATCGTCATAGTGAAAACTGCTGAAGTACAGCCTGTCACACTTGTACTGTGGCAGTCTGCCCTCTACTTTTCCAAATTCAATCCTTTTGTGCAATAATATGTACTCGGATTTTTTTCCAGGAATTGGTAGAAAGATGGCTCCGTCACTCAGAGGGTAACTTCCGCCTAAGGTTCCTGCCCAAAAATTACCGGGATTGATGGTATCTCCGCCCAGCATGATCTCATGCCGATTGTCAAAGATATTGTGCCCATCGGTATAAGCCACCAGTCTGCCATCCTTATCAGAGATACAAGCACAGGTAAAGGAAGTATAGCAACTGTTGTCGATAGTGCTATCCAGGAGTATGTTCAGCTCAGGTCCGAAGTAAAACTGCATGATACCTTCTCCACTGGCACCGGGGATAGGATTCTTGTAAGGCTCACCCCTACCTATGATCCAATTTTGGTCGTGGAGCTGAGCCACTCCTTTAAAAGGCAATACTACTATGAATATCAAAATGAACTGAAAG
The DNA here is from genome assembly GCA_016710235.1 of Saprospiraceae bacterium. Lineage (NCBI taxonomy): Bacteria > Pseudomonadati > Bacteroidota > Saprospiria > Saprospirales > Saprospiraceae > Saprospiraceae bacterium. Next base: position 2,141,117 of record JADJLG010000001.1, on the reverse strand, counting down.
TAATTCCGAAAAAGCTTATTCAAGTGAACTAACATACATTGCAAATTTGTGCTAAAATCTGAATAAAATGTCTTGCTCCAATTTTCGAACTCCTGCATGCAGTGATATAGCCAGAAAATTAAAGCCTCATTTCCATTCCTAAATTTAAAACATATTCATCAATCTTACACAAGATATGAAATCTTAGGAATGCTTGAAATACTGAAAAATGATTTCACTACCCTTTATTATTAAAAGTGCTCAATGATTAGGCTGTTTTCAATTTTAAAAAGTCTCGCTTGGGGTATTGATCATTTCTCTTTCTTGCAATTCACACAATGAAGAGAATACTCCATTCCAAATATAATGTTGACAATTCAGAATATTTCCATCTCCATAAGAAAAATTAAAATTTCTAAATTGTATTCTTTCGGAACAAAGTTATCTTTACTAACAAACTGAAAATATAAACTTTCTATCAAATTAAAACAAAGAGCCCATCTTCCCTTAAATGAAAGACAGGCTCAGTTTGTTTGAAACTTTTAAATATATTCCTCTAAACAAAAAATCTGCTTCTATTCCACTACTCTACCTTCAGCAGTTTTTCTTGAAACCTGGCTCTTTTTTATTCTGGTGAGGTCCACCATCAATGTAGTCCAGGCAGAACTTGTCGATGTATTGTACACTTTGTCCTGATAAGTCACCTGACCTGAATTTCTATTCCACTCTTTTCCAAATAGTGCATATCGATTTCCGAATTTAGGATTTGGTCCGAAAATCAAATAACTTGGTTCAACACTATTCTCAAAACTTATCGCAAATCTATTCTCTTTTGGAGAAAACAAAAAAACACCCGGGGTACCTTTCTTAAATCTAAGTTCTTCTATTTGTTGACCATTGATTGTTTTTATCTTGCCATTTGTAATTTGTGTTTCACCCTTTTCAAACACTCTCGTCAGTATAATGTCATCCGAAAGATAGAATTGAATTTTTTTCAGTTCCTCCTCAGACCATTGATTCTCTTCATAAAGCTTTTGATTGAAAGTACTTAAGTTTGGGCTACAAGATGCCATCATCAGTACAAACATTGTCGCTGATAAAATAGTGGTTTTAAATTTCATTGGAAAAAAATTTTAATTTTAAAAATACTGAACACATGATTTCAAATACGAACTGACAAAAGTCTGATTGATGCATTCAATCTCAAATCCTACTTTCCTCAATCAATATTAGAGTGTTTTTTGGTTAAATCGTTTAATCCAAATTTAATTTTAAATCACTTTAACTTTTGGAGGCTGATCCTTTAACAAAATATTAATTTTATGCCTTCTTTCTCCGGGTCTTAAAAAACTCTCGCATCAATTCACTGCATTCATCTGAAAGGAGACCGTAATGAATTTTCGTCTTGGGGTGCAACAGCTCATTACCATATCTCATATATCCTTGCTTTGGATCTTCAGCAGCATATACTAATTTTGATATCTGTGCCCATCTTAATGCAGCAGCGCACATGACACAGGGCTCTAACGTAACGAACAAAGTACAGTCTTTGAGATACTTTGCATTAATTCCATTTGAAGCCGCGGTTATTCCAAGCATTTCTGCGTGGGCAGTGACATCTTGCAGCAATTGAGTTTGGTTATGTGCACGAGCGATGATTTGCTTTTTAAAAACCAACACTGCACCAATGGGAACTTCACCGGCATCTCTAGCTTTCAATGCTTCAGCATATGCCTGCTTCATAAAAAACTGATCATTGTAAACCTCAATCATATGGTCCTGCTTTGATTTAAAGCTTTAGAACTGCTTCCTCTTGTAAGCATCCCAGGTATTGCTGATCAGAGCAGTGATCGTCATTGGCCCAACTCCGCCGGGAACCGGAGTGATCGCCGAAGCTTTTCTACTCACACCATCAAAATCCACATCTCCGACCAATCTCGATCCTTTTGGAGCAGAAGGATCCTGGATTCGGTTTATACCAACATCGATGACTACAACACCTGATTTTACCATATCCTCTTTTACAAAAAATGGAATTCCCAAAGCAGCAATGAGTATATCTGCGGATCTGGTAAATCCAATCAAGTTTTCGGAACGGCTATGCACAATGGATACAGTGGCATTCCCAGGTTTTGTTTTCTTTGACATCAGGAGTGAGATTGGTGTACCCACTATATTGCTTCTTCCAAGCACAACACAATGTTTACCTTCGGTTTCAATACCATATCTGTCCAGCATCATCATGATACCGGCTGGCGTCGCAGGATGAAATGCAGGCAGACCAAGTGCCATTCTTCCAAAATTGTTTGGATGAAATCCATCGACATCTTTTTCAGGATTGATAGCCAGGTTTACATGATCCTCATTGATGTGCCTGGGAAGAGGTAGTTGGACAATATACCCATCAATCTGATTGTCGGTATTGAGTTTGTAAATGATTTCAAGTAACTCCTCCTCTGTGGTAGACGCAGGTTTTTTGATCAGTGTGGAAGCAAAACCAACTTCTTCGCAAGCCTTGATTTTGTTTCGGACATACGCTTCACTTGCGGGATTGTCGCCCAGTAATACTGCTGCCAGATGTGGTGGTCTGATGTCAGTTTGACAAAAATCTCTTACTTTATCTGATATTTCTTTTCGGATTGTTTTTGACAATTGATTGCCATCTAATAAAATCATAAATAAATTTGAATATGCGGTTTTTGAAATAATTTAATTTTTAATACTTAAAATAATCTTTAGCTCTACGGTTGAAATTATCAGAGATATTTGCTGGTGCAAGCGGATCATTTTCTCTGAATTCTTCTCTCGCATTTTTGTACAATTCATTTTCCCACAGTGGATTAAATCTCTCACCTATTGCATTACAGTGAAGCAGACGATAATCTGAACCGGCAAGATCGGGATTATAAAATAAAAATGTAACACGTGTTTGACCAGTTGTTCCAAGTTTGGAATACTTCCATATTTCATAAGGATATGCACCATTCTCATATTCTTCAGAAATAATTTCAGTTGGATTGCCGTATCTCAAAATGATAAATCCTCTATCCGTCTCAAATCCGTATCCAAAACCACCATTATATTTTTTGTCTACTGCTCTTGCCAAAGACATATAACTTTGGAAACTCTCCACCGGTCTTGTTTCGCTTCTTTCTTTCCAACTTTGATATAGAAATATCTTTAATTCTTTAATTTTATTGAGTTTTGTCAGATAGTCCAAAGCTCCAATTTCCCCACTGGACAAAATTGGTTTCATCGCCTTAACTGCGTATATTACACTATCTGGTTTCATATTTTGGAAAAACAATTTTTCTTCTGACTGATCTCCATCCGTCGCATAAAATCTATCCCAAAAAGGATTGATTCTTGAAAAAAGTTGTTCAGTCTGATCTATCACTTTTTTTTCGGCATTCATCAATTCAACTTTCAAGTAATATTCTCCCGATGCAAGCGAACTAATATCTTGTTCAGAAAGTTGGATGTCGCGGGTTTGCCAAGGTCTCTTTTTGTACCATTCCAATGTGTTTGTTCTGGTTCCGATGCTATCGATCTTATCGACAGAGTACCTGTACATTAATTTTTCTTTGATGGAATTTGGTGCCTGATAGGATTCGACGTATGAAATTAATTTATATTGATTTTTATACAATGTATGCTGCAACAATGGTTCAAAGTAGAAACCATTTTTGCAATTTGGCAAGGTACATTTGTCAAGATTTGACACTTTTGACAGTAATTGTATTTGAGATAAAGCAATTTTGTCACAGGGTCTGACTTGAATGTCGTTTTTCAAAAAGAGTTCATTCAAACTATCACCGCTTTCCAAGAGATGAGATTCCAGCACATAATCACCGGTGTCAACAACCCACCTCATGAGATGGATGGTACCGGATTTAGGATCTTCGCAACTGATTTGAAATTTCTCAGCTTTTGAAATTCCCATTTTATTTCTCAAAAAAACGGAAAGCTGAAAATATTTCTTCGCATTTGCAATGACAAAAGAAGAGCTTGAAGGTTTCAAAACGTAGGAGATCTCGATGTAGGCTATATTGTCCTGACAAAATACCACAGGCTGTACAAAAAATTCCGCAGCACTTAATTTGCAGATGAAACTACACAAAAAAAAGATGATAAAAGATAGGTTTGTAGTTTGACTATTGCCCTTTTGTCTTTGCATCCTGATCCATTTATTTTTTTTCGACGATAAAAGTGAATGCAAGATTTTGAACTTGAGTTTTCATTTCGAGTTTTCCGGAATCGAGGGTTTTTAACTGAATCTGAAAAGCCTGAGGCTTAGAGATATCAATTATGTTCTTGCTCAATTTATACTCGTATTGAACAATCTCTCCCAGAAAGTTGGAAGTTAAAATGAATTCATCGAAATTGAAAAAAGCACCAGACATAGTCATTGTTTTTTTGTCGCCTCGATAAGCTTCAACTAAATGCCAATCTCCTTGTAACGCATCGTGGCTGATATACTTTTCTCTGTTGCAGGCAACCGTCAATATAAAAAAGAAATGCACCACCCTAATGTTCCAAAAACTCTCCATATATTGGCAAAGTTAATACGAAATGGAGGCAATCAATAACAATTGGGCCGGCAGATGAGGAGAATTTTACTTATTACCGGCATTTCTACGGGTATCGGGGCTCATCTTGCTAGATTTTTCCACGAGCGTGGATATTTCATTCTAGGTACTGTGAGGAAGACAAAGTCAGCTCCCAGGTGGACCAAGGAACTAGATCACCTTCATTTGTTTGAAATGGATCTTACTGATCCTTCGAGTGTTGAGCTTGTTTTTGAACAAATCAAAGATTTCCTGAAATCTGACAAAATCTACGGATTAATCAACAATGCCGGAATAGCTGTTGCGGGACCGATGCTCTACTTGCCAATGGAGTCTTTCAATAGACAAATGATGATCAATGTAACAGGTTTGTTAGACGTTACTCAGCGGTGCTTCCCTTTAATGATGTCCGATAATGCCAGAATAATCAACATCAGTTCAGTGTCCGGACTCCAGTCTAGTCCTTTTTTGGGAGCCTATTCTGCGTCAAAATTTGCGGTAGAGGCGATCTCTGATAGTTTGAGGCTTGAAGCTGCATTGCTTGGCATAAAAGTTGTCCTTGTAGAACCAGGGCCGATTCAAACTCCAATTTGGCAAAAAAACGACCTTCTTGCAAGCGAATATCAAGATACAGAATATGGACCCTACTTGTCTCAAGCAAAAATAATAATGCAGCAAATTGAACAAAAAGCTCTGCCACTCACTGCACTCGAAAAACCCCTCATACATGCCCTCGAAGCAGCGACTCCACGAAATCGATATCTCATTTATAAACATCCAATATTGCTCAAAATCTTGATACGATTCATTCCAGGAAAATGGAAAGACTATTTCACGATTTCATACCTCAAAACCATGGCTTTAAAAAATAAAATAAAATGATGAAAAATATTATTTCTTTCATTCTGATTATTGCTGTTCATTTGTGTAATTCACTTTTAGCCCAAAGTCATTTCACACCCAAAGACAGTTTAAGAGGTTCTCTTAATCCGAATCGAATGTACGATGTTCAGTTTTACGATTTACATGTCAGCTTTGATATGCTGGAGAAAAAAATAGAAGGCTATAACGATATTCACTTTTCTTGCCCAATGGACCTTTCCGGTATTCAAGTCGATTTATTTGATCAGATGAACGTAAGTAAAATTTCCATGGGAAAAGATAATCTTAACTTTTCCAGATCCAACAACACCATTTATATTCCCCACTCATTTAAAAAATCCGAAAAATATACAGTACGGATTTACTATGATGGTAGTCCTATTGAAGCAAAAAATCCACCATGGGATGGCGGATTTAGTTGGAAACGGGATGAAAAAAACAGATTCTGGGCTTCCGTTTCATGTGAAGGAATTGGTGCAAGTTTATGGTGGCCAAATAAGGATCATTTGTCAGACGAACCGGATAGTATGCATATACATCTGACAGTGCCTTCAGATCTATATGCAGTATCCAATGGCCAATTGGTTCAGAGAGAGAGAATAGATGGCTTGCACGTTACATATCATTGGTCTGTACAATATCCAATCAACAATTACAATGTCACTTTTTACATAGGAGCATACGAACACTTCCAGGATCAGTATTTGTCTCAAGAAAGTAAAAAACTGGATTTGGATTATTATGTCCTGGACTATAATACCACCATCGCAAGAGAACATTTCAAACAAGTCCACAAAGTATTAGAAGCCTTCGAAAAATACTTGGGACCATATCCTTTCTGGAAAGATGGTTATGCACTCGTAGAAGCACCATACCTTGGCATGGAACACCAGTCAGCTATAGCATATGGTAATAAATATCTACGAGGTTATCTGGGAGGCAGGATTCCTGCGGAATTTGATTTTGACTTTATTATATTGCATGAGACCGCTCATGAATATTGGGGCAACAGTGTGAGCTGTACGGATCTTGCGGAAATGTGGATACACGAATCATTTGCAACTTACATGGAAAATTTATTTGTCGAATATTTTTATGGCAAATCTGCTGCATTGCGTTATCTTCAATCAAGCAGACAGTATATCCAAAATAAATTTCCGATCATAGGACAATTCGGTGTCAATGATGAACCTGCTGACAGTGATCAATACTACAAAGGAGCTTGGATGCTGCATACGATCAGACAAAAAATCAATAATGACTCATTATGGTTCGACATACTCAAACAATTTTACAAAAATCATGAATATGGCTTTGCAAGCACTCAAGATTTTGTGAATCTTCTCGAAGCAAAAACGGGTACAGATTATTGTGATATCGTAAATCAATATTTGAAATATGCAAATCTCCCGGAATTAGAATATAAAATCATCCAAAAACCGGAATATTCAGGAGTTTCTTTCAGGTGGAAAAGCAATACAAAAAAATTCGACTTACCTGTAAATTTCCAATTAGATAAAAAGGTGATACGTTTAACTGCGACTAACGAATGGCAGACAGTTAGTTTTGGAAGAATTTACCAGCTGATAGAGCCTATTGATTCAGACATTCTGATTACCACTAAACTTGTTAATGAATAATAGAAACATCGTTTAAGATTTAAAAAACATACGTACTCGCAATTTCGCATTTTCATAAATGTCCTTGTAAAACAAATTTACATCTCCCCGATGAAAGTTAGCTCCTGTATACAAAAAACTTCCTTTAAACTTTGGTTTGTTTACCCATAAAATATTGCGATGTATCTGTGTTTGCAACTGAGAGCCTTTTGTACCTTCATTAAAATGAGTGATCAGCATTCCTTTATGCATTTCCTTTGGCACAACATCGCGTGAAGTTGACCAACTTACAGGATTTGTGATATCTACGGGATAATCTTCAAATCTCTTAGGCAACTCATGCCCCACTTTAAAAGTTCGCCAACTGCAAAAACAACCTGTTTGTTCGGGGGTTTTACAGACCGGAATATTTTTGTATTCATTTTGTCTAACGGGATAACCCATGATATATGCTACTACAAGTCTATTCTGCAATGGGCTGTCATCAAAAAATTCGTGCAACAATCTTATCGCATGCAATCCACCTTGACTATGTGCTGCAATGATAATAGGCCGCTTTTGATTATAGTGATTTAAATAATAAATGAATGCTGCTCTAACGTCTGAGTAAGCAAGGTCCAAAGCAGCATTTCCTTCTGCGGTGTCGGAAGTAAAAAATGCTCTGATGTGCGCTTGACGATATCTGGGACAATAAATTTTACCTGCACCATTAAAAGCACTTACTTGATATTTTATTGTTGTTTGATCTGTCTTGTGATTAAGCTTTTCGTCATTGACATCAGCATTCCAATTAACAAATATTTTAGAAATATTCGTTGTAGGATGAATAAAAAACACATCTGCTTCTGCAAATTGCTGCAGATCCTTTAAATCTGATGGAGAGATATCAGCCGAATCAAATCTTGATGGCAAAGCAGCCCAATTTTCTTCAATTGAATAATCCGGAGGCGCAGGGACAGATTGTGACTTTCCTATTGCTGCTATCAAGAATATTATACAGAAAAAGAATAATCTCAATTTCACAAATTTCTTTTTATAAATAGAAGCATTAACGTTTCTAAGTTAATTTTTGTTTTGATTCCATAACAAACTATTTTACCTTTGCGACTTCCAATGAGTACAATTCAAAAGAAAGATATCCTGACTCTCAGCGATGAAGAGCTACAAAATATTCTAATCAGTTTCGGGTGGAAAAAATATCGCATTTCACAAGTGAATGAATGGCTTTGGAAACACGGAATCCGATCCATTGACGAAATGTCAAATCTCTCTTTGACAGACAGACAAAAGCTTAAGGATGTTTTTGAAATGCATACACTCGCCTTGGACAAGATGCAGATCAGTTTTGACGGAACAAGAAAATATAGATTTAATTTACACGACAATCTCAAAATTGAATCTGTTCTAATCCCCGTTCCTGAAGATGAAAGGTACACTTTGTGCATTTCTTCTCAGGCAGGTTGCAGCCTTACTTGTACATTCTGTGCCACAGGTCGAATGGGTTTATTAAGACAACTCACTCCAGGTGAAATATTTGACCAATATTTGTACGTTAATCGCGAATGCATTGAAGTATATGGAAAACCCATTACCAATATTGTATTTATGGGAATGGGGGAACCCTTATTAAATTACAAAAACGTTGTTGCATCCATTGGAAAATTTACATCACCCAAAGGGGCAAATCTCTCTCATAGAAGAATTACTGTTTCTACTTCCGGTATTGCAAAAATGATCAAAAAAATGGCAGAAGATGGATTAAAAGTAAATCTTGCGCTTTCGCTCCATGCTGCAGATGATACTAAGCGAACCGAAATCATGCCTATTAATAAACAGAATAACCTGCATTCACTTTCTCAGGCATTGAAGCATTATTACAATACAACTTCGAACCGCATCAGTATAGAATACATTTGTTTCGACCATTATAATGACAGTGAAAAGGATGCTAGAAATCTGATTCGTTTTTGCAGTCATTTTCCCGCATTGGTCAATATCATAGAATACAATAATGTGCGGGGAATAGACTTTCAAAAATCTGATGAAAATACCATTAACTCTTTTGCCAAACATCTTTTGAAAGCAGGCATTATGACCACTGTGCGAAAAAGCAGGGGCAAAGACATTGATGCAGCTTGTGGACAACTGGCGAATGAAGCATAATCCCCTCAAATTCTCCAAAATACTGAAATTATCTCAACTCTTACTATCAATCTAATCCATCCATGACAAGTCCCATATACAGTACAAACCCCTGGGAAAAACTCAACACCTACCTCAGTCAACACCAATACTCCCAAATTTTTGTGCTGGCAGACCACAACACCAAGCAGCTTTGTTTTCCAATTCTGGAAGAAAAACTTCAACTTACCCAATTGTATATTTTCAGTTTTGAGGCAGGAGAAAGCTCTAAAAACCTAGAAACCGCTCAGGATATTTGGACCAGCTGGTTACAGGGAGGTATAGACAGATCCTCATTGGTCATTGCATTGGGAGGAGGTGTAGTGTGCGATATAGGTGGATTTTGTGCTTCTCTGGTATGGCGAGGTGTGGACTTCATTTATATTCCAACTACATTGATCGGAATGGTTGACGCAGCAATTGGCGGAAAAAATGGGATCAATTTTCTCGATTTTAAAAATCAGATTGGCCTTTATCAGGAACCAAAGGTGATTGTGGTTGAACCTGATTTTCTCCATTCTCTATCACAGAGACACATCAAAAACGGATTCGTTGAGATGATCAAACACAGTCTGATACAATCGCCAAGTTACTATGAAGACTTGCTGAATCTTGATTGGCCGGTGGATGTAGGAAATATGGATAGCTGGATCAGAAGATCAATCCGAACCAAACAAGAAATCGTCGAAGCGGATTTTAAAGAAAAAAATGTGCGTAAGTCCCTCAATTTTGGCCACACTATCGGCCATGCAATAGAGTCATACAGCCTTCGCTATAGTTGTGACTTGCTTCATGGAGAATGTGTTGCACTGGGCATGATCGCTGAAACTTACATCTCTCATAAGATGTACAATTGGAAACCTTATGTCTATGACCAGGTCATGACAATGCTAAAAAAATATGCTCCTCCTTTTCATCCTGACGCGGAACAAACAAAATTTATAATGGAGACGATGCGTTATGACAAAAAGAACAGTCAAAGGGAGTTGCGTCTCAGTCTTCTTGAATCTCCGGGAAAACCTCGTTGGGACATAGCTATCAATCATGAAGTTCTTCAAGAGAGTTTGGAATATATCCAAAACTTGTGAAATTTGCTACTCAATCCAATCGAATGGCATTCCAGGAAAAACTAAAAACTGCATGGCAAAAATTCAGAAAAGAGTTCAGCTTTGCAGATATCTATTCAGGCAAACAAAGTACAGACAAAGCCTGGTATCACTCCGCTGTCAATTGGATATGGAGAATTTGTCTGGGTTCGGTAATTTTATTTCTTCTTCTATTTATTTTAATCTCATTCGACAATATCCCAAGTTTTGACCAACTTGAAAACCCATCCTATAACCAGGCGAGTTTGGTGTATGCAAGCGACAAAAGCGTGCTGGGAAAATATTACAATGAAAACAGGGAATTTGTTCCCTACGATAGTTTGAACCCATTACTGGTTCAAGCCTTGCTTTCCACAGAAGACTCCAGGTACTATTCTCATTCAGGTGTTGACCTGCAAGCATTATTTAGGGTAGTTGTCAAAACCATAATCTTGAGAGACGAAGATTCAGGGGGTGGAAGTACAATTACACAGCAGCTCGCCAAGCTTTTATTTGAAAGACCAAACCTCAAAAACAAAAATACATTTTCCAAAATGGTAATGATCTTGAGGATAAAACTTAAGGAATGGATCACCGCTTTCAAATTGGAAAGAGCATATACCAAAGAAGAAATTGTTTCATTATATCTCAATAAATTTGATTTTATCTACGAAGCACACGGCATCCAAACAGCTGCACAGACGTATTTTCATAAAAGTCAAAAAGATCTCACAGCTCCAGAAGCTGCCACTTTGATTGGAATGTTGAAGAACCCCACTCTGTACAATCCCAGAAAATTTCCGGAATTGGCCAAAACCAGGAGAAATACAGTCCTCGCTCTGATGCATGAAAAATCTCATCTCAACAATTCACAATTTGAGGAAGCTAAAAATTCAACACTGGATGTAACTCAATTCAAACGAGAAACTCATCTGGAAGGATTGGCGCCTTATTTTCGAGCCGAACTCGGAAAGTGGCTGAAAGACTTACTCAGTGATCCAAAATATTTGAAACCGGATGGATCAAAATATAATATTTACGAAGATGGTTTGAAAATCTACACTACCATCAATCCTGAATATCAGAGACTTGCTGAAGAAGCAGCAGGAGAGCACATGACCAACATTCAAAAATCCTATTTTAATGTTTGGAAAACTAACGATCCTTGGACTTTTGAAGCAGATGAAAATCAACTGAAGATCCGAAAAGCAGCATTACAAAATCTCATTCGAGAAACAGAACGATATCAGGCTATCTGGGATAAGTATTATGGTAAATTGTTACCTGTGCTTGCTAATGAAATCGGAGATGTTGACGTAAATGACAGAACAATACAACGCATTCTGAATGAAGAAATCGAACCAGGATTTTTAAAAAAAGAGCTCGATAAAAAACAGATAACGAAGACCCAATACGACATTTCACTCAAAATTCGAAAAAGCAAACAATGGCCTTCGTTAAAGAAATTTTTTAATGCTTTTGAGACAGAAGTAAGAGAAGCAATGAACACTGCCGTCCCCATGAAAATCTATGATTATACGACTCATGGTGAAAAAGATGTGACGATGAGTCCATTGGATTCAATAAAATACCACAGAAAACAACTCCAGATAGGATCAATAGCTGTTGATCCACATTCCGGTGAAGTGAAATCTTGGGTCGGAGGTACCAACTTCAAGTACTTTAAATATGATCATGTCAATTCAAGACGCCAGGTTGGATCGACATTCAAACCATTTGTTTATTCTACAGCAATAGCAATACAAGGAATTCACCCTTGCAATGAGTTTCAGGATGTTCAATACACTATTCCTGCTGATGATCCTAACTTTCATTTGCCTGAGGCATGGTCTCCAGGAAATGCAAAAGAGAGCTTTAGCGGTGCTTCATACAATCTTTATAGGGCACTGAAAGAGTCTAAGAATTCTATTATAGTAAAACTCGTTATCCTATTAGGGAGCGTGGATCCAATCAGAGGATTGTTGCATAATATGGGAATAGATTCTACAGCACGAAGAAAAGATGGTGGCTTACTCATCCCAAAATGGCCTTCCATTGTATTAGGTACACCAGAGCTTACTGCGATGGAAATGACAGGCGCCTATACTACGTTTGCCAACAACGGTGTTTACACAAAACCTTATTTTGTATCCAGAATTGAAGACAAAAATGGAAAAGTAATCTATCGTAATCCAAGTGTAAACAATGTTGCACTTTCTCCTCATTTTAACTATGTGATGATGGACTTGCTGCAGAAATCTGGTAGCATAGGCTCCAATGTAAAAGTGCCAACTGCAGGAAAAACGGGAACAACAAATGATTATGTGGACGGTTGGTTCATGGGAATCACTCCGGATTTGGTAGTAGGCACTTGGGTGGGAGGAGAAGATCCATGGATACGATTTTTAAGCCTCGAGCTGGGGCAAGGGTCTGTAATGGCTAGACCATTTTTCCAGAAATTTATTCAAAAACTGGAGGCAAATCCTTCATCGGGCTTTGATTCAAATGCTAAATTCTTTACACCACCGGGTGAGTCCGGATCAGAATTCGATTGTGGTGCTTTCAGATCGCAAATGAATTCAAGCAGCTTGGATAATAGTGTTCTGCCTCAGAAATCAGGTGAGGAAGATGAATTATTTGAAGAAGAACAACCTGTTAAAAAAGAACAGAAAGCTGACGATGAGTTGGAATAAAATTTGCTCGAACCTACAAAATATCCTTTAGCTCTGATTGAGTTGTAACTCTTGCAATACTTCATTCTGGATTGATTTTAATTCCTCTGAATCTTGCCCCTGTACGTAGATTCTAAGCACTGGTTCAGTACCTGATCTTCTGAACATCAACCAGGAATCGTTTTCGAAATAATATTTTTCACCGTCCAATTGATCCTTTTTGATCACTTTATAACTGCCCCATTTCTCTATATTTGGCTGTGATAGATATTTTGCAATCCTGCTAATTTCAGACGGATTCAGATGGAGATCTATACGGTCATAAACAAATGCGCCAACAATTCCATAAATTTCTTCTATGAGCTCAGCAAGGCTTTTTTTCGTTTCTGCCATCAGTTGCAATACGGTAAGACCAATCCAAATTCCATCACGTTCTGGTATGTGTCCTGCAATCGCAAGACCACCGGATTCTTCACCTCCGACTAAGACATCGCCCTCAATGATGTATTCCGCAATGTATTTAAATCCAATTTTAGTAGTGATAAACTCTAAACCATAGTGAGCAGCCAGTTTAGCCAATTTGTTGGTGACTGAACAACTTACGACAATTTTGCCTTTTTGACCTTTGATACCTGCCAGATAATACAACAGCAGTAATAGAATATGGTGACTATCAATCATTTTGCCAAAAGGATCCACCATTGCAATTCGATCCGCATCTCCATCCGTGGCAATCCCAATATATTTTCCCGGAAATGATTTATTCCATTCAACGATTTCACCCAAATTCTTGGCGATTGGTTCAGGTGCTCTGCCTTTAAAACCTGGATTCCAATCACAATGAAATCCTTTCATTTCAGGAAATAATTTCTCCATAACAAATTGTCCTGCCCCATACATTGCATCATATGACAGAGAAACAGACGATCTGATGGCATCGAGATTAAATCCCTCGCGAACATGATGTTCATAGGGACTTTGGATATCAACCAATTTGATTTTACCATCGTCTAGATAGCTCGAAAAGGCATGTGTTGGTTCCGCGGCGAAGTCGGGTATCAAAGCCTCAATTGCTTCAATGTCCATCGGGAGGGAAGGGCTGCCGTGGGACGATTTTAATTTATATCCGTTATACAATGGTGGATTATGACTAGCAGTAATCACAACTCCAAGGTCTGCATGGTAATGTAATACAGCAAGGGAAACCATAGGAGTGCTCACGATACAATCTCCTGCAAACACTTGAATACCATGATCTGCAAAGATTCGTGCAGCTTCCCGCATAAACATTTCACCACCGAATCTACAGTCATGACCAATCACCAACTTCTGGTATGACCTTTGAACCATCCATTGCGCTGTACCCTCAGCTACCCTTCTCAAATTGTCAATTGTATAAGTATCTGAGATAATCGCTCTCCACCCATCTGTACCAAATTTGATCGGTACAATTCTACTTTCCTGCTTGTCAACCATGGTGCAAACCTACAAAAAGCAATGCACTGCAGCTTACATCATCAATTCATTTAACATTCAGTCAACACACTATAAAGTTTGACATCCTTGTCCACACAAACATTTCATATTATAGTTTTTTGTTATATTTGTGATCCTTAATAAAATCTAAATTTATCCATAGACTAGAGTCTTTTTTTATCTACGACAAATTGATTACAATTACCAATGTTTGATTCATATCGTCACAAAGGTCTCAGGGCACAGTTGATACAAGAGATCAAACGCAAAGGCATAAATGACGAAAAGGTTCTGAATGCAATCAGTAGAGTACCGCGGCATTTATTTTTAGACAAGGCATTCGAAGAATGGGCATACAAAGATCAAGCATTCGCCATAGATTGCGAGCAAACTATATCCCAACCCTACACTGTTGCATATCAGACGACTTTACTTGAAATTAAACCAAAAGATAAAGTCCTCGAAATAGGATTGGGCTCAGGATACCAGGCAGCAATTTTGATTGAATTAGCTTGTAAAGTATATTCTATAGAAAGATATAAACATCTTCATGACAAGACATCAGCACTGTTACACCAAATCGGATATGGCGCTGTTCGCACATTCTTTGGAGATGGATTTCAGGGGCTCCCAAGATTTGCCCCATTTGACAAAATCTTGATTACTGCTGCTGCACCTGAAATTCCGCAGTTACTAGTAGATCAACTCGCAAATGGCGGTTGTATGGTGGTACCTCTTGGAGAAGGAAATTCTCAAACCATGATCCGATTGAAAAAAAATCTTGAAGGTAAATTGATACAAGAATCTTGTGGAGATTTTCGATTCGTTCCAATGTTAAAAGGAGTGGTAAACTGACTTCTGGATCAGTTTTAAAATTGTTCAAATCTGCTTGAATTATTCTTCTTCCGAATTCTCATTAGTGTGTTGGTTTACAACTTCTTCATGAGTTTCATCCTGTGCTGAAAGAAAATTCAATATTTTTTGTGCTGCAGATTTTCCAGCTAATCCAATGATTTCATCTGGGGGAGCTTCTGCTATTCTTTGGATCGATCCAAAATGACTCAAAAGCTTCTGTGAAGTCTTAGGACCAATTCCAGGTATATTTGATAATGCAGATGAGATTTGTGCTTTTGATCTGAGCTGCCGATGAAAGTTTAAACCAAATCGATGTGCCTCATTTCTGAGTTGTTGGATCAATTTGAGTGATTCGGATTTTTTATTCAAGTGCAAGGGTACCGGATCATCAGGAAAGTAAATTTCTTCTAATTTTTTAGCGATTCCTATCAACAGAATTTTTTCTGTAAGCGCTAATGCAGTAATGGCTTTCAGGGCTGAAGACAACTGCCCCTTTCCTCCGTCGATGATTACTAGCTGAGGCAATGAAGATTCTTCATCCAAAAGTCTTTTGTAACGACGATGAACTACTTCCTGCATAGAAGCAAAATCATCAGGACCTCGTACAGTTTTAATTTTGAAATGCCTGTAATCTTTCTTAGAGGCTTTGGCATGTTTGAAAACAACACAAGCAGCTACGGGATTTGTCCCCTGAATATTACTATTGTCAAAACACTCAATATGGATGGGTGCAGCCGACAGATTCAGATCAGCTTGTAAAGTTTTGAGAATACGTTCACTATGACTTTGTTTGTTACTCATCTGCAAAGCTTCCTTTCTCTTCTGCAATTGATATAATGTAACGTTCTTCTCTGACAAATCAAGCAAACTTTTCTTATCACCCCTTTGAGGTACAGTTACGACTAGATTTTGATTCTCCAGTTCTAGCGGGAATGGCACTATTAATTCCGGCGCCTGGCTTTCAAACTGGTCTCTGATCTTGTGTATCGCAACAGATAAAATGCGCTCAACTTCCTCTTCAGCATTTTTTTCTGCTTCTATGGTCAATGTGTGAATTACTGCTCCATCGATTACTTTCAGGTAATTGATATATGCCATTTTCTCGCCAACTGCAACAGAAAAAACATCCACATCTTTGATTTGACTGCTGACGACACTTGATTTACTATGATAATCTTCCAAGACATCCAGTTTCAGTTTCCACTCATGTGCCTGCTCGAATAATTCCTGACTCGCAAAATATTTCATTCTCTCGGTAATAAACTCTTTAACCGCTCTAAAATGACCTCTTAATATATTCTTGATCTGTATGATCTTTTCGTTGTATTCCTCTTCTGATTCCAATCGAGTACATGGCCCTTGACAATGGTGTATGTGATATTCCAGACAAACCTTGTATTTGTTACGCGCAATTGCCTGCTGGGTAAGTAATAGATTACATGTTCTCAGTGGAAAAATCTGACGAATCAATTCAACAATTACTTGTGTCTTGAACTTAGAGGTATAGGGACCAAAATACAGTGAACCATCGCGCACAGGTTTACGTGTAAAAAAAACTCTTGGAAAGGCTTCTTTCTTGATACAGATATAAGAATATGTTTTGCCGTCTTTCAGCATTACATTGTATCTGGGCTGATGAATTTTGATGAAATTATTTTCCATCAATAGAGCATCATGTTCGGTTTCTACTACAGTAAATTCAATATGATGCGCATGTCGAACTAGTGCTTTGGTTTTGGCATTTGTCTGGTGCGATTGTGAAAAATAAGAGTTCAGTCTATTCTTCAAGTTCTTCGCCTTTCCAACATAAAGGATATGATTGTGCTTATCCAAAAATCGATAAACACCGGGATCCGTAGGAATGTGTATAGAAAACTCGCGGTATTGCTGTGTAGTCAATGAAATGAATTTTGCACAAAATAGTATTCAACAAACAATTGACTATCTGGACTTGCTGAGTTTCATGAGTGAATAAGTTTCAACTATGGTAAACAAGACATAAATAACAATTGATGGTAACATCAAGTTTTTACTGTCAACATTAAATTTTTTGATCATCATAACAATGAGAAAAATGAATCCAAACATCTTGATCATTATAGAAGCCAGAAAGATTCTGCTGAACTGGTATAGGTCACTTGACTTCGCAGCTCGGAGCGCAAATACAAATAGTGCTATTGTAAAACAAACAAAGAAAATGATCATGATCCATGATGCTCGTGTTGCATTTGGATCTTCGTTGATTGTCCAATGCACTAAACCAAAAGACAAAAGTGTAACAATCAATATACTAGTCACAAAATGACTATTCTTCATTCTCCGTCCTTTTGAGATCTTGAAATAACCAAACCATGACCAGGATAAAGAAAACCAATGCAAACAATACAGTAAAAATTGGCTTCTTCATTTCCAGATAGCCATCAAGCTTATGTCCAATAAAGATTCCAAACCCAATGACTCCAAAAAACTGCATGGCTAAACCGGAGTACTTGAGATACTTATTGACATCAGTTGACTTTCTAGGCAACATATGCTGTTTGTCGATTACTGCTCTTTCTTGGGCAGCGGGGCGGGTCCTGAGGACGAAGTGCTCATTTTACTAAGCACATTAAATCGAGCTCCTGGGGCAACAGATAGTTTATCGGTATTGATTTCTCCTTCAACTTGTGCAGTTTCTTTTATATGAAGCAAATCCTCTATAAACAGACTACCACGAAATTGGCCTTCAATGACTGCATTTTGAGCTTTGATTTCGCCATCAATATTTCCTTTTGGACCTATAATGACTTTTCCCTTGCAATTGAGTATACCTTTAAGGTAACCGTCTATCCGTATGTCGTTATCCGCTGAAATTGTTCCTTCAACAGATGTACCAGACACCAGACTATTGAGTGCAGATTGTGTCAAGGATACCTGATTTTTGGCCGGATCGTTGTTTTTGCTTCCAAACATAGCTTCTGTCTTTTGAGTGGGCTGCTAAGTTAAGCATTTTATACTGATGCTATTTGCTTTTTGAGTGATTCTTCTCAAATTTGAAATTCAGGTCTTAGATCCCCTCATCAAGCGCGCTAAGAAATTATGGTTTTGATGCCCTCCCATTTTTATCTATACATCCATGATGAAGCCCAAAATTTAAAGCTGAAATTCTGTCACAGGTGAATTTTATGAACAGATTGGATAAATTCACAATGTCTTGAATTGAATCAGAATGATCAATTGCCCAAAAAATTGAACTCTCATTTTCATATAGAGAATTCCTCAAATCCAATTCATTCCTTTGAATGAATAATGCTAAAAATAAAACAGGGACGTCGTCAGACATCCCTACTTTAATATGTACAGGAATTTGGAATTTATTAGAAGTTAGGGCAATAAATACCTCTCTTTTCGGGTCCGCAAACGTTGTAAATAAAAGACAATTCAAAAGCATTAGAAGCTGCGCTAGCATTTCTTAGTCCTGACAATGTCACATCATAGCTTAGCCCGAAACCGAATTTGTTATAATCGAATCTAGTTGATAAGATTAAAGCATCTGCATGTATCCCTTTTTGCTTATTCGCCAACCTGGCCCAGACACCCGTTTGAAATGACTGTCTGTCATATTTTGAACGGCTCACGTCAAAACGAAAGCTTGTTCCACCATTGACTTGCCAAGATGGTCCTTGAAAGAAAGTAACGATACCGGGCACCAAGCCCAACTTACGACCTATAGAAAATACACCACCTCCGTGGATAGTCAGCTTTGAATATAAAGGACTAGCAGTAAAGGCACCGCTTGATTTAGAATAATGATTTTGCAAAGGTTCATTTAGATGAGAATAAGCTCCACCAAGGTAGTAGTTGTTTTCCTTATCCAAAACAGAAAACCAAAGAAGCCCTACAGAAACATCTGCGAACAAGAAACTAGGATCAATCGCATAAATATCATTTTCACCCGGAGTATTGATCGGACCATTGGATGATAGTTGGTTTCCCCAAACTGCATTATGGAAATTGATACTACGGTTGTTTACTCCGGCTTCAGCTCCAAAAACCAAATAATGTCCAGAGGTCCTAGAGCCGGCCATACGTTTGCTATAGGTTCCTGAAAGTTTGAATTGTATCGTAGAAAATGCCAGACTTCCGGCACGGTCACCCCAAAATGTTCCTCCAAAGCCAAAATAATCGTAACGTCCTACCGGCACCTTCTGATCAAATGAAAGATTCATTGTATTGAAAGCCTTGGACTTGAGTATTGGTGCCCACTGGTTGCGATAGTTGGCTACAAATCTCATTTTACAATTCATAACCCCGGTTAAAGCCGGATTGAGGTTGGTCGGGGACATATAAAATTGAGAAAAATGGATATCCTGAGACATCAACCACAACGGGGAGACGAACAGTAACGCTTGAATCAGTTTCTTCATACCTACTACAATATAATGGCTTAAATATACAGGTGTTTTTACAAAAACCATTCCCATTCCAGTTTCTTTTATCATATTTATTTAATTATAATATATAACTCCTAATCTGGACGCTTCATTGCGCCATATTGTTCCAGTAAAACATCATCCAGTTGATTTGCTGTTTCGAGCAAGTTTTGAATGGTGTTTTTTCCGGATTCCGGGGTGAAATAGTTATCAAACATGACCATACTCAACAAGATGTCGTTGTTCCGTATACTGAGACTAAGACCCCTTAACTTGTCATTCTGTTGCAATAGGTAGGTATAAATCGCTTTAATATTATCTTTTGGTAAAGAAGACAACACTGCATCCCCTGCTATCATCCCTGTTTCCTCGTGGTAACTCAGGATTACTTTTGCTGAACCCACTACTGCCTCCCAATTAAAAGGTCCTCGTCTGGTCAGCCTAACATCGTAATGCAAGGTGGAAAGTACGTCCTCAATTTCGCGTCTGAAACCGGAAGGCGTATAATCTTCTAAATCACTGATCATGAGGATGTCAGCACCACAATGTGGGCAATACTTTTTCTCAGGATTGGGCTCAAAGACGATGTTGGCGCAAGAGGTACACCTTACTCCTGACTTCCCTCCTCCCCGAACAAACTCATCCAGGGCTTGAGCAAGGTAGTTGGAAGGCAATGAAAAACCAATATTTTGTCCATTTTGGATAATAAATGTATTAACCCCTATGATATAACCCTGACCATCAATCAATGGGCCTCCACTGTTTCCAGGATTTAAGGCAGCATCATGCTGGATGTATTGAATATCACCTTGATGGTGAGCAACATTAGAAATGATGCCTTGAGTAGCTGTAAACTTCAAACCAAAAGGATGGCCCACAGCCATGACTGTATCCCCTTCTGTAGCGACCAACTGCTTCCTGATTTGGGCATCCCCCATATGATGCTCAACAGGTGCCTTGACGAATGCAAGGTCATATTTAGCATCCAAATAAACCACATCAAGCAGACTACGTGACATTCCCTCAGCATCCACCACAACCATTTTGTTTTGTCTGACAACATGCTCGTTTGTAACCAGCAAATTATACTCTTTTAAATAGAATCCGGTTCCTACTGAAAAAGGAGTAGCCATCTGGACGACTACGGATTTGTAATTATCGATAAATGCTTTCAATTGATATAAAATTGAACTGTATATTAATAATATTCGAATCTTAATTCAAAATTTGGACAAGCTGAGAACGATAAAATAGACTCAACAATTTTACTTGAATTCATATATTCCATCATGCAAGTACCTGACGAAATAATTGCAAGTAGGACTGATAAAAATGAGCCTTAGTTTCAAACTGAAGTTGATCCATCAAATTTTGCTTATCCGTCAGATTACTATCTTCCAAAATTTGTTTAATAGCTGCTTTTATCCTTGCTGATCTCAATTCGTCTCCGTCAGTAAAGTCGACCGGTATAGAAAGTGATTTAAAAAAATCT
Source organism: Saprospiraceae bacterium (assembly GCA_016710235.1). Classification (NCBI taxonomy): domain Bacteria; kingdom Pseudomonadati; phylum Bacteroidota; class Saprospiria; order Saprospirales; family Saprospiraceae; species Saprospiraceae bacterium. The sequence continues at coordinate 2,119,896 of JADJLG010000001.1, read as the reverse complement.
TCTTCAGATATACAATAGAACAAATGCAATAAATCTTTTGCAGGAGAAGCAAATGCAAATTGGAACAATAAGAAGCCCACAAGATAAGAACATATTTGTTCACAAATAAAATAATGCTTTTGCTCTTTGTACCATTCGAACGATTTCATTTCATTCTCAATGATGCCCCCAATCTCCGTTTCTGTAGCCGGAGGAACAACACTAAAAGTTGAAATCACATTATAAAATTCTGATCGCAGTTTTTCCGGTTCTATTTCTTTTAAAGCCTTTAATCCTTCGGTCAATTTTCCTAAACTCAATCCGACATCCTGATTGCCCGCTAAACTATAAACGGCATGAATTTTAGCAATTTGGTGCATCGCCTTCCCTTCTGGTTTGAGCAGATAGTCGAGCTTATACACACAGGATAAATATACATAAGTCAAGGCACCTTGGAATCTATCCGGATTCAGATGTCCCAATACTTTAGGATCGAGGACTTCATCAATTTCACGATAAAAATAATTTGTCTTTAGCTCCTTTTCCTTATCACTGATAGCTATAATGTGCTCTGCATTTATAGGTTTCACATTTTGAAAATCCATTACCATTAGATCATCGTCCAAATCTGCCTGTATGGCCATTTCCTTTAATCCATAAAATAGCTTATATGGCGAGGCTTCAGCAATTACACTATCAAATTTTAAACTCATTTGAAGTTTATCATTTAATGCATAACGACTGTATTGCAACATATAATTTTTCTCAAGGGATTTTCTCATTAACCCAATGTTCAAATCTTCAACTATTGCCAATGGAGCTATCGCATAAAAATGAACTAGATCCATATAACCCAACACCGATTTTGATCCTTGAAATATTTCAAATTCAATTCGATCATTAATCTGTTGAAAACGAATATTATCACCCTTTTCGTTTTTCAAATATTCCAATACATGACTAAAGGAACTATGGTAATCTTTCTTCTCAAAATCGCTCAATGCCATTTCCCAATGTTCATTCAAAGAATCGGATTTAAACACGCCTGAAAATCTGCCAAAAACCGTGTTCGAATCTAACAATACTGAAGAATCAGAAGAAGATTTAAAAATGGAAGACCAAAAACCCATAATTTGGAGTTATGTGCAAAAATATAAAAAATACAAATACAAAAGCCCACAAATCTTACCCGCTAGGCTAATATTTCAATAACTGACAAATCTCAGGACAAGCCAAAAATTTGCTTTACTATCAAAACCAAAAGAAAAATAGGGAAAGAACTCCATCTGCAATGTATTTTTGCAGTTTGTATGAGTGATTTCAATTTAAGAACAGAATTGCTGCTAGCACCTTCTCCAAATAAAATTTTCCATGGTGAAAAGATCATTTGCATGGGTAGCTGTTTTGCAGAAAATTTGCACCAAAAATTGACTGAACATGGTTTCAACAGTAGCTTCAGCCCATATGGTATTGTATTTAATGCGTGGATGCTAGCTCATCAGCTCAGACGATTAATTGCCGGAAAAGAATATTTAGATCATGAATTGATTTTTTCGAATGAAATGTTTTCAAGTTGGGATCATCACGGGAGTTTTTCTCATCCCGATAAAGATGTTGCATTACTTCAAATCAATGCCCATTTCAATGACTGTAGAGAAAAGTTAAACCAAGCAGAATATCTGATCCTTACCCTTGGCACTTCAAGTATTTATGAAACCAAAGAAGACAGACATCGGGTTGCCAATTGCCATAAAGTTCCCGCTCAGCATTTTACAAAATATAGAATAACTTTACAGGAATTAATCAGCGAATTTAACGCTAGTTTTCAGGAACTCAAACAATTCAATCCCGGATGCAAGATATTAATTTCTGTCAGCCCTGTAAGGTATCTTCAGGATGGATTGGTCGATAACAATCGAAGCAAATCATGTCTCTTGATGCTCTCAGAATTTCTGGAACAAAATTATAACTTCGTCGAGTACTTTCCTGCATTTGAATTACTCATTGATGATCTTAGAGACTACCGGTTTGTCAAAGAGGACATGGTTCATCCAAATTCGCTGGCAATCCATTATATCTGGCAGAAATTTTCAAATGTTTTCTTTACAAAGGCAACTCAAGCGCTCAACGAGGAAATACTTAGCTTTCAAAAAAAAATAAAACACAAACCGTTATATCCGAATAGTGAAGCCTCCATTCGTTTTCAGAATCAACTTAAAAAAGATTTCGCACTATTTAAACTCCAACATCCACAAGTCTTCTTGCCATTGATTGAAATTTGATATTTTCAACAGGAATGTTTGAAAATGAAAAATTGAATTGATCAGCTTTTAGGGCTTCCCATATTAATTCTGGTAAAATTCGCAAGAAGGTATTGATATTCGGTAGAATTTTGCAATGCGTCTGACACACCGCAAATTATAATTCTTTCACGAGCTCTTGACAAGGCCACATTCAATTTTCTGTCAATACCGTTTGCATCTACGGATTGTATCTGAGAAAGCAGCCGGCTATCCTGAATCACAGTTGAAAGTATAATAATATCTCGAGCACTTCCCTGATACCTTTCAACAGTGTCAACTGTCAAGTCGATCTTATCCAATCCTCTTTCATAAAGCGCTGCTCTGATTGCAGTAATTTGTGCCCTGAAAGGCGTAATAACTCCAACACTTTCCGAAGACCAAATTAGATTTTCCTCCTTATAATGATGATAGATTTGCTCTACTAATTCCGCAACAATCAAAGCTTCAGCTCGGTTAGTTTTAAATGAGAAATTAGATTCTGATTTACCAACATCTATGAATACAAGTCTTTTATTTGGAAATATGTTATTTGGATTGGAAGACAAGGAATCAGGATGAGATAGCAACCTCAATTGTTTACCATTCTTGTCTCGATTCATTACCTCCAGTTTGGATTGATAGAATAATTGGTTGACAATATCCATGATTTCCAAATGCATCCTACCCTGCGACTGCAGCATTCCTATACAGTGCTCCCATTCCTTAACTACACATTGTTTCCACAATCGTTCAAACAATGATTCACTCGTCGAGCGGAAACCTGCTTGAAGCAGTTCTTGGTTTAATATGATGGATTGAGATTCATCCTGCACGCTTACAGCTGGAAGTTGCAAATGATCTCCTATAAAAATTACCCGTTTAAACAGAGGAAGCAAGCCAATTATATGAGGTTCCAAAATTTGTGAGGCTTCATCTATGATTAAAATGTCAAACTGCTTAACATCAAACAATTCCTTTTTCCCAAGAATTGAAGCCACTGTAGCCGCATACAATCTAGTCTTTTGTAAATGATCCAATAACAATGCCCGACTGTTAAACTGCATAGATACTTCCTCCAATAAATAATGTCTAAAATCTTGATGGACGGCATATCTAGAACCAATTCTGATCAAGGAATTTTCTTCTATTATTTCCAATGCTGCAGAACACATTTCATCTACTGCTCGATTTGTATATGCCAAGAGCAATACACTTTCTTCAGAACAGCCAATAAAATACTTACATAAATGTTTTACGATAATACTTGTCTTGCCCGTACCAGGAGGTCCCCAAAGTAAAAAATAATCTTGTGCATTTAATATGCGCTGAATAATAGTCAAATGTTCTGTACGCAACTCCGGAGAAGCATAATAAATACTAGCATCAGTTCTTAACACAGGCTTTTCCTGAGACAAGTAAAGTTTTCTAATCCTGGATTCTGCAGAAAGAAAAGTGTGTAGATTTTGGTATTGCTGAATAAAACTCCTGTCTAAATGATCGTGTTCAAGATTCCAAATCGAACTTACATCATCAATATTTTCTCTAAACTGTCGGCATCTTAATCTGATGTGAACCATTTGTGGTTGTACTTCTAACAACGTACACTTATAAACCTGTTGATGCATCACATCAGGTTTATTCTGGATTTGTTTGTAGAGTAGAAGTGTATCACCGACCCTAAAATTGTGCGAGAGCGAACTACCATTTTTATTTTTCAATAACAAAATAGGAAACTCCCTTCTTTCCAGAACTATTTCATCTATTCTTAGATCAGCAATCAAATTATATTCTATCTCTTTTTGCTTTGCATCCACCAACCACAATCCTGAAACTCCGGTATCGGATGATGTACTTCCTAGTTTAGAATAAATTTGCTCCCTAGCAACTGCAGCTATATAAGTTTTGAAGTATTCCTTCTCGAGCTGATCACAATTCTGATAGATATCGACAACTGACTTTGCTTTCGTCAGCATAAAAGAATCAATTTTTTCAAAATGTCTGTAATGCAATTCATCAAAAAGATGTTTTTCTGATTGTCCGGCTAATGCAAAATGAAGAAACAACAATTGGTTTCTCATCTGCAAAATCGAATAAAAATCAGAACTAGACTCAGGAGAAATCCGAAGTGCACCACTTGAAAGCACAGAATATAATATGTAACAATCGGCTTGTCCGAGGTCCGGCCAAACTGACTGGATCAAATATTTGTAAAGAGTTGCTTGTACATGATGATTTCTATTAATTCCATTTAAATTTGGCTTGTATGGCTTACCGCTTTTAAGTTCAATTATGGTAGCGCGGTTAACTTCATTGTTCTTGAAAAAGACATCTAATCTGCCCTGTATGCCATATTTTCTTGAATAAAATGAAGGTTCCAGGTCACAATATCCTAAATCCTCTATCAAACCATCAAAACGGTTTGAGACAAGTGCTTTGAGGTGATCAAACTGCATTTTAAGTTTTGTCCTAAATTCCAGCAATTCATCGTCCGAAAACAAAACGAAAGCCAGTGGATTTGTCCAAAAAACATTTTTGAAAACCTCAGCAAAACTCAAGTTTTTTTCAATTATCAACTGGTCCAAATAATCATTGATCAGAGTACCTGCTAACATCGCTTTACTGAAAGAATCAAAATAAAATAATGAAATCAAATGTTTGTAAGGATTGGCTCCATCAGTATAAAAACATTCTGCAATTGCTGTAATATCCAGTAAATAATCTGGGTAGAAAATGAGATACCCGGCTTGGTACTCATCCTCAATTTGTTGTAGTTCTAGTGCATGAACCTTAACCGGCAATATATTTAATTTCAGGAAGGCATGCAGCAATTTATTCTGTTGAATAGCCTCCTTTGTGAGTTTCAATTTATCTTTCTTCTCACTTCCACCATCAAATTGAAAATAAAATTCATTTTCAGATTCGCCTGGCGCCAAAATGATAAGGTAGCCAGCTTTATTCTTGAATTCATCGTTTAAGGTTTTTGAATATTCCAAGTCATTTTCTTCAACGAAAGAAGACTCGTTATTACCATTTAGCTGAATTCTTTGATAAACTCTGTTGGCGCGTTCTATTTCAGTTTTTAACTCATCAAAATGGAGTTTGTCGATATCAAGATTCATAAAGCGTAATATTGCCTCCATTGAATCTTCATTCAAAATGTTTTCCCGAACCATCCTGAATAATACAGGGCTTATTTGGATAGACGTTTTAGCAGATTTTCCTGAATGTAATAAAGCATATTCATAAAAAAGCTGGTACTGATTGCCATAGGCTCTCAATACGTTTAACCTGGAGATTTCAGGTGTCGTCTTTATTTCAGGGAAATCATTTTGAGGACTCATGAATCATTTTAATACAAACAATTGCGATAATACGTATTTTTTCCTTTTTAGCCAAAGATAAGCAGGTCATATTTGAAACTCAAGTTTAATGTTTCAAATTTATAATGTAAGTTGCCTAAGCAGAACCCAAAATAAATGTTAATAATGTGATCTCATATCCTTAGTGACTGTGAAGATTTTACCTTAGCAAAAATTTATTGCCTTATGCATTCAGTAAGATTCATCTTGTTAGTTTTTAGCATCTCTTCTATCATTTTTGGAGCATGCAAAAATGATACTCAGAAAGCGAATCCATCACCAAAGGTTATATCTACAGCTGTGCCAGTTCCGGTTATTACTGAAGATGTAAAAATGGCATTGAGCAAGTTGTCAGATGTAACTCCTTCTGAAGGAACATTGGTACACCAGTTGTTTGAGTTTGCTCAATCAGGCCAATATGATTTAGGCACGGAATTTAAGTTCTTAGACCTACAATGGAAGCCAAATACTGCTGAATGGAAGGCAAACTCCGACAAAGAAATCGTGGACCTAGCTAGATTTATGACAGAGTTTCCGAAAATGATCATTAAAATTGAAGCGTATACTGATAATGAGGGAGATGATCAAAAAAATCTCAAACTTACAGATGCTCGAGTTCAAGCAATCAAATCAAAATTAAAAGACGCCGGCATTGCAGATGAGCGTGTAATCGTTGAGGGCATGGGTGAAAAATATCCGGTTGGGGACAACAAAATCATTGAAGGTCGAATGATAAATAACCGTGTAGTAGTTACTTTAAGACGCTTTAACCAATAGCAGTGATGAGCTCAATAACAGCTCAAATCAACAAATTTTATTTCTAGAAATTATGAGTGAGAGCTATAGAACGAACTGCTTCTGCAACACTCGTAGCCACTGTTGGATCTAAAGAATCCGGTATTATTTTATCTTTGGTTGGCTCCTTAACATGTGCGGCAATTGCTTCTGCAGCAGCAAATTTCATGCTTAGGTTGATTCGGGAAGCCTTTGCCTGAAGAGCACCCAGAAAAATCCCTGGAAATGCCAATACGTTATTGACTTGATTGTTGTAATCGCTCCGTCCTGTACCAACGATAAAAGCTCCACCCTTGTATGCATCTTCAGGTAATATTTCAGGGATTGGATTAGCCAGTGCCAAGATCAAAGGATCTGGTGACATGGAACGAATGTGCTCTTCTTTCAATAAATTGGCTTTGCTTACACCTATAAAAACGTCAGCTCCTTTAAGAGCATCAAATACAGACCCGGCAATATCGTCCGGATTGATGTAAGTCAATAACTCACGCTTCATTGCATTCAAATTTTCACGCTGTGAATGTATAATCGATATTGAATCGCACACAATTACCGATTTCACCAATTGCTGATTAATAGCCATTGGATCCTTTCTGGCGATGTATCTGGCAATAGCAATTCCAGCCGCTCCAGCACCATTGATGACAACTTTAAGATCTCCCATCTTTCTGCCTGTAGCTCTACAAAAATTCAATAAAGCTGCTAGAACTACTATAGCTGTGCCATGCTGATCATCATGAAAAACCGGTATTCCTATATTTTGAAGCCTTGCCTCAATTTCAAAGCATCGAGGTGAAGAAATGTCTTCCAGGTTGATTCCACCGAATACGGGTGCAATGTTTTTCACAATTTGTATGATTTCTTCGGTATCCTGAGTGTTCAAGCATATTGGAAAACCGTTGATTCCAGCAAATTTTTTGAAAAGCATTGCTTTACCTTCCATAACAGGAATCGCAGCCAAAGGGCCTATATTGCCTAACCCCAATACAGCAGATCCATCAGAGACAATTGCTATTGTGTTTGCCTTAATGGTGTAATCATAAACTTTACCAGGATCTTTATAAATCTCTTCGCAGGGTGCAGCAACCCCTGGACTATAGACTTGAGAAAGTTGTTCTCTGGTTTGGATATCCAGCTTGTTCGCAACATCCAGCTTACCTTTCAAGTCTTTGTGGAGCAGCAGCGATTGTTCAAAAATATCCATATTGTCAATTTCGTAGTTTACTCAAATACAGCGTCAAAAATAACCCATATCTTACGGAATTGACTCAATATACGCTATTTTTTTAAAGATTTATCAATGATTTCCTTTTAACCAAAATTCACTTCAAGATAAAAAAATCGGATTAGATATACTCTCAAGAATTTGTTCCTGGTGTTTAGCGCTGACTACCGGATAAATTATTTCATGAATTTTTTCTCAGAATTCAAGATAAAAGTACTTCTATGGATACCTTGAAACACTATTCCCATAAATTTCTTTTTGCTATATACTCCTAGTGTTTTAGCTAGATTATTATTTTCATCAACTAAAAGATCATATGGAAGATGAAATTTGTCTATGAACTTCCGGTGACTTTTTACAGTGTCCGAGCTCATTCCTAAAAGATGTACATCGTGAGATAGGAGTTGAGTAAAATGATCTCTCAGGTTGCAAGCCTCTTTCGTACATGTAGGCGTATTGTCTTTTGGATAGAAAAAAATGACAAGCCACTTTGAAACGATATCCTGAAGTTGAACAGTTTTTCCATGTTGATTGAGCAATCCAAATTCTGGAAAAAGATCGCCGGCTTTTAATTTAAATTTGGGTAAATAATTGTCCATTGTGCTTTTTCATGTTAAGAGACAAGATCTGCTTAACGAATAAAATTGTAAGTATACGACCTGGAATTTTGACGATCATCTGTAGCCACCAGTATCAGCTCATGTTTGCCCGGGCTCAGCCAATCTTCGAACTGATGTTTGATCAAGTGGTTTTTCGCATCATACTCCATCAAAATCCATTGCCCATCTAGATACGCATCACATCGTGGATGTTCAGCTGATCCTAATGCAGGAATATTATCCTGAATTCGGAATGACATATACTTATTGTTATGCATATTAAACTTATAAGTAATAGGAGCTATTCTTGGCGCCATTGTATCCATCATAATGGAATAATACCCTAAGGACTTATATGTCGATTTTAGATATCCGTCCATCCATTTCCCTCCACAAGACACATAGCTTGAGCCCCGTTTGACTGCAACAAAACATTTGTCGAGTTCTCCCGGATCCATTTGTCTTGTTGGGCGGAGTGCGATTTCGATTTCTCCATGTAATGGATCTTTTCCCGGATAACAACCTATCCAGTTGCACAATGCCATTGCAGAAGAATTTATGATAGAGTCGGATCTATAAAAGGAGTTGTCGTATAAACTACCAGCAGGAATATGAAAATAGCCGCTTTGGAACTGAACTAAGTTATCGGTATCGTAATGCAATACCTGATCCAGGTCTTCATTCTTTGATTTCTTGGTGTAAGGCACTTTACGCACTAAAAAATGAACTGAGCTCTCATTGTGGCGCGAGTCTTTTACTGTGAGACTTACATTGTGATCGAACCCATCAGCCATAAAGAATGTACCTTCATTTTGCAAAACCTTGTATAAGCCTATACGGTTGCCTTTAAGTTTGAAACATCTCTGAAATTGCCCCTGTGCATTCAACTTAGATGGATAATCAATATGTGCGTTGACACACCTCGTATCTTCCAGAGACCAATGATCCGTTGAAAACTGATAGACCACTATGCCATCTACTTTCATCTCTATAGATTTTACTCCTGTCCAATTCCATGAATTATTAGACCTATCTAAGGCATCGACACCGAGGCTAAACATATCTCCCGGTACACTGATCAAATGAGTTGATTTATTCAGTTTTGATGCATAAAAAATTTGACTTGAAGATTCATTGCCCTGGGAATCAAAACCATAAAGTTTGACTCGTCTAATCAAAGGTGCTATATTATCCTGAATAGGAACACCATACTCTGCAGGATCCAGGACTTCCGATGAATTCGTTTCTCTCAACTCAAAATGCAAATGAGCCCCTTTACTGGCTCCTGTATTTCCCATATAACCGATCAGGTCACCGACAGTTACCGGCCAGTCCTTAGGGCTAAAATCTATATCTGTTTCAAACTTTTGAACTTTATATTGATGTGTTTTCACTGCAGCATCCAAATCAGGCCGAAATTTTTCAAGATGTGCATAGAGTGTAGTATATCCATTGGGATGCTCAATGTAAATTGATTTACCGTAATCTGTACTGCTGATGGAAATTTTGCGAACGAATCCTGTGGCCGCTGCAAGAATCTCATCACCTCCTACCCCAGTTGCCGATCTAATGTCGATACCTGCGTGGAAATGATTATTCCTGAGCTCTCCAAAGCTACCGGTCATTGAAATGGGATTGCGCACAGGCGAACTTAAAACAAATGGACTTGGGTCAGTAGAAACACAATCGTTTCCTACTTCTTTGAAACTAAAGCTCATCAATAACAAAGTCCAAAAGATTTTCCGCATCAGTTAGTTTTCATTAAAGTTTGCAAAAATATACTGAATCATCAGTTCTACTGCATAATCTGCCTGAATTTGTCCACTCTTAAGCATTTCTTGATATTTTCTTAACTCTTTTTGGAAATATTCATTCTCTTCCAAAGTTGAAATCAAAGCTCTAGGCCACTCCTGATCAAAGAAATTCAGGCTCTGATTCTGTCTAAGCTGATTGATGCCACCTGAATCAGAATGCCTGATGAAAAAAAGATCAATTTTCTCGAATAAATTTATCACCCCATTTGGCAAAACAGCTGAGGCAAGGATAATTGGAATTTTCCAATCTCTCCAACGTGAGATCCTAAACTGAATTGCATTTTGAAGGTAACCGGCAGATTCTTTTGCTTTTTGAAGTAAATCACCATCTGCTTTATTGATCACGAGTATGTCCGCCCATTCCAATAATCCCATTTTAATGGCCTGCATATCATCGCCGCCTACCGGTGGTTGAACGACAATAAGGCAATCACACAAATCTGATACAGCATGTTCAGATTGACCTGCACCCACCGTCTCTATTATTATGGTATCATAACCGGCAGATTCACAAATTTTGATGGTGCGGTAAGTCGACTCATTCAAACCACCAAGAATTGATCCTGCAGAAGAAGGTCTAATGAATGCTGCGGATTTTAAAGCCAGTTCTGCCATCCTGGTTTTATCTCCGAGAATACTGCCTTTTGTTCTTTGACTGGATGGGTCTACACTGAGTACTGCCACTTTATGACCCAGTTCAACGTAACGCAGTCCTAATTTTTCTATTAGAGAGCTTTTACCTACACCTGGAGGCCCGGAAATACCAATCCTTCTTGTTTTTCTTTCATTAGGTGGAAGCAAACTCAAGAGTTCTCTTGTAAGTTTTTTGTCAATGGCAAGTTTACTTTCAGCCAAGGTAATTGCATTCGCCAGAGCGCTTCTGTCACCTCTCAACAGCGCCTCAAGCATTTTGTCTAATTCAATATTTTTTTTCAATATTAATAATAATGACAATATATAATGATAAGAATATCAGATGTAAATTTAAGATAATGCTGCAATCTGACCAAAATTTTAACCAAAAGGCTATTGAAATTTTGGCCAATAAATGATAAATCAAGGAAGTTATACAATTTCACTGTAAACTAATAAAAACTGAAATTGGATAAGATGTTGATTCTGAACTCCTTCCTTTTTGATTTCAAATCAAACTGAGGAATGGAAAGCAAATGATTATTAATAGGACAGAATAAGACCCATAACTCCTTTATATACAGGCAGATACAATTAAACCATTTAAAGCTTTTCGCGTTTGAAACTGAGATATGCAACTGAAAAAAATCTATCTTGACAATAACGCCACAACTCCTTGTGATCCAAGAGCTGTGGAGGCAATGCTACCCTATTTTTTTGAAAAACCGGGAAATGCAGCTTCAAGGTCCCACCCTTTCGGATGGGAAGCTGAAGATGCTGTTGATGAAGCGAGGAAACAAATCGCTCTACTTATCGGAGCCGATGAGAAGGAAATCATTTTCACATCCGGTGCTACCGAAGCAGATAATCTGGGAATCAAAGGCGTATTTGAGATGTATGCGCGCAAAGGAAACCACATTATTACAGTCAAAACAGAACATAAAGCTATCTTGGATACCTGCTTACATCTTGAAAAACAAGGAGCAGAGATCACCTATTTAAACGTCATGCCCGACGGTAGAATTTCTTTGGAGGAATTGGAAAATGCAATTACACAAAAAACCATTTTGGTATGTGTCATGTGGGCAAACAATGAAACTGGTGTAATCCAACCGATAAAGGCTATCGGAGATATCTGTGCTGAGCATGGAGTTCTTTTTATGAGTGATGCCACTCAAGCCGTGGGTAAAATTCCTGTCAATCCAAGAGAAAATGGAGTCCATATTATGGCTTTTTCAGCCCACAAAATGTATGGACCTAAAGGCATTGGTGCACTTTATGTTTCAAGAAAAGAGCCCAGAGTCAAAGTAACTGCTCAAATGGATGGCGGTGGACATGAAAGAGGTATGAGGAGTGGCACTCTAAATGTTCCCGGAATTGTTGGATTCGGCAAAGCAGCTGAGCTAGCACGATTAGAAATGGTTGAAGAAGCAAACCGTTTAAGCAAATTAAGGGACAGATTGGAAGCCGCCCTGATGGCAAAACTTGATGAAGTGTATATCAATGGCAGTGTGGTGTACAGAATGCCGCATGTTACGAACCTTTCCTTCAAACACGTTGAGGGGGAAGGACTCATGATGACCTTCAATCAGGATATCGCTTTATCTTCCGGCTCTGCTTGCACCTCCGCATCTTTGGAACCCTCTTATGTCCTGGTAGCACTTGGTCTTGGAGACGATCTAGCACACAGTTCTTTAAGATTTAGTCTAGGAAGGTTCACAACTGATGAAGATATAGATTATGCGATCAGTGCTATTAGCCAAGGGGTAAACCATATGAGAGACATTTCTCCTATTTGGGAAATGTACAAAGAAGGTGTAGATCTTACTAGTATAAAATGGGAAGCACATTGAAATTGAACTTCAAGAAATTATAAACTGTTATTTAATTAGCAATTCATATTCATACAAATGGCATATTCAGAAAAAGTACTCGATCACTTCAAGAATCCGAAAAATGTAGGTACCATGGACAAAAATGATCCTCTTGTAGGTACAGGATTGGTTGGCGCTCCAGAATGTGGTGATGTGATGAGACTCCAAATCAAAGTAAATCCTACCACAAATACAATTGAAGACGCAAAATTCAAAACTTTCGGTTGTGGATCTGCAATTGCTTCATCATCATTAGCTACTGAGTGGCTAAAGGGGAAAAGTCTTGATGATGCAATGAAAATCGACAATATGTCGATAGTAGAAGAATTGGCACTGCCTCCTGTCAAAATCCATTGCTCTGTTTTGGCAGAAGATGCGATAAAAAGTGCAATAAAAGACTATAAAGAAAAAAGCGCAGCTACAGTTTAACCCAATTTGCTATGATATATATTGCTGATTCAGCTAAAAACAAAATCTTGCAATTGATGTCTGAAGCAAAACTCAGTACAGAGCATTTTGTTAGGGCATCTGTTACGAGTGGTGGATGCAGTGGGTTGAGTTACAGCTTGGACTTTGATAATGAAACTCAATCCAATGATCAAGTATTCGAAGACAATGGGGTCAAAATTGTAACCGATTTAAAATCTTTCTTATATCTATTCAACTCCACACTAGAGTTTTCAAGTGGATTGGAAGGGAAAGGATTTTATTTCAACAACCCTAATGCCAACCGAACTTGTGCTTGCGGTGAGAGTTTCGCTGTTTAATACATAGTCGATCTCCTATTAGGCGATTACAGATTTACTGTAATTTTCTCAATTTTTGCATCCTTGCGTTCCAATTCCTCCTGATTTTGATATTCCAGACATATTATAAATTAAAATATGATTTATCTTTATGACACCTGAAATTTCAATGACGGGAGAAGTATGTCCGCAGAAGATACAGTCAACATTGTAAACATAATTCCTAAGGAAATTTCCTACCCATCTCAAAAACTCTCTTTGATATTGCTCACTTGCAACATTGCAAGTTTTGGACTACAAAATATCATTGTACTACCATATTTCGATGAAAGAATTCAGATTTCAGAGTTTCTATTTCTAGCTAATATCATCTGGATTTCAAGGTATCGCTTTTTCTATTATAGGATTTGGGAATACTTCATCCAAAATTATTGGACTCGGCTAATCATCATTTTTTCTTTTAGTTGGTCTTTATGGAATTCAGTCAATGTTATCATTCATCCTGGATTATCCTCGGTCTTGGAAGCAATCGGAAGACTCTATCTTTGCCTGGCATTTGTAATCTGGCTTTTGCTTGTTGGGGGGCTTAGCTTCACAAAATTTTCAAGTTTAAAGTACAATTGGATGCCTGTGATTGGTTTTCTATTCGCCATTATCGGCATCGTTGGATATTTTATGGAATATTTTGGAATGGACAATATACAAGCTAACTGGTGGGAAAATTATCCATACACTGGAACAATTGTCAGATTGCAAAGTTTCGTAACAACTCCCTCTTTTTATCTTAGTTGGATATCCATTCCTGCTATTTTTACCCTTTTTAGTATTCACATTAAATCGAACTCTAAAAAATTCCATTTCATAATAGTTTGCATTTTGATTAGTGCTGTGCTTAGCTTTTCGAAAAGTTTGATACTGCTGGCTGGAATTATTTTCTATACTACATGGATTATACACTTGAATAGAAAATCAATCGGATCAGTTCTATTAGCATCATCTATTTTTTTTCATTTAATTGCAGTCCATATTTTAATTACAAAAAATCCATCAAAGTATGAATCAACGAATTATACAGCCTCCGAATATTTATTCAACTTTGAAAATTATACAATGCTCAAAAGTTGTTACCTCAGCTTCAAAGAAGGCGCATTAAAACTATTTTCACAAGAACCATTGACAGGAATCGGACCAGGATTGTTTAACCAAGGAATTGACAATTTGAAAGCGAATGGAAATTATCCTCAGCAACTTTACTCATTTGATGCCCATTCGAGCATAACAGGAACACTGGCTGAAAATGGTGCCGTGGGAATGCTGTTATTAATTTTTTTGAGCATTTCAATTATTTGTATTATTCGGCAATTAAATCCTCATGACAAACTCCTATTCAGCTCATTATTTATATTATTTGGCGCTGAAGGAATTTCAATGGATATAATGAATTTCAGGCATTACTGGTTTTGTTTAGCTTTATTATCTGTCACATTCCTGTTTCATAATAAAAAAATATATTCATTTAAAGGCCAATTTTCTATCTGAATGCCCATTTACAAATAACAAGTGTTTAAAAAATTCTGCTGATTTGAATCCGCAATCGAATTGCGCAAATCCCATCAGATAAAGAATGCATCAATCTATATCGTTTAACCTCATAAAAAATAGGCTTTAAAACCCCTCATTTACCCTGTTTGTAAATATATATTGGATTTTAAACCCAAATATTGTAGCTGAGATTCACTGTAACACTCAAGTAAGCAACAATCTCAATTTTTAGAGTTCATTAACTATTATTCGCCAAACTGGCTTCAAAATTAAAGCTTTGCAATTTACTTGATTCGTAAAATTATGTTTTAATCACACTACCTGCAACTGCTTTAGTTTCCTTCAATATTGATTTAAATGGAATACTGGGGCACGGAAGCTTAATCACTTTAAAACAAACACTCTGCCTAGTATCAATTTGCTCGGTTCTCTCATTATCTGTTGAAATCGTATTCTATAATGTCGCTTTAAGAAACCGTTTGGTCTTTCAAAGCCTACACATCATTCAAAAATTGAATCTCACTAAGATCCTTTAAGCAAAATCAAGGGTTAAACAAAATAAAAAAGCCCCTGTAGTCAAAACTACAGGGGCAAGTACAGTCAGAAAATTATCTCTTAACGAGCGATCATTATCTTCTCGGTTAAGGATTTATCGTTTGAAATCAATCTCACATAATACGTACCAGCAGAGAAGCTTGACATATCTAAAGTTTGATCCCATTCACTCTCTTTGGATGAAGTTGTATTCACCAGTTTCGTCAAAATTTTACCAGTCAAATCAAATACTTCAATAGTATGATCACCTGCATTCAATCCTTCAATATGGATAACAGTATAGTGATTCACTGGGTTAGGTTTGATTTCCATTCCCAATGTTTTGTTCACTGACACTTCAATCGAAATAATCGGACTAAATTCATAGGATCCATCATTGTCGACCATTCTCAATCGATAGTAATAAGTGCCTGCTTCAGCAACATCATAGTCAACGTATCCATATGAAGCTGCATGTATTGCCTGAACTGTTCCGATTTCGTAGAACGTCTTTTCTGATGTTTTTCGTCTTTCAACAGAGAATCGATTTACATTGACCTCATTTGCAGTAACCCAGGTTAATTGGTTATGTGTAACTGCGTTTCTACCTTCAAAGCTGATCAAGTCCAGTGGCAATGCCAAGTCCCAAATACCAGCATCAAAAGTAAAGTTATCAGTCGTGTTCACAACAAACAAATCTGTTGTTCCTGTACCAAATGTATTGGTTACATCACTATCGACATTGTCGAGGGAATTCGAAGAAACGTTTGCAGGTGCAAAATCTCGATTGAACGGCGCCACAAATTGCAAGTAATACGTCTTACCTGGTTCTACAGTAAACATATACATACCATTGTTATCGGTAGTGGTAGTTTGCAATGTATTACCCGCTGCATCTTTCAATCTTACAGTAACATTTGGTTCAGGATTTTCCCCTGGATCCTGAATACCATTCTTAAATCCCGGATCGTTTTTGTCATTGCTAGCACCAGTATCATTCCATACAAAATCTCCAATTTTAACACCTTTTATAAATCCGGCATCAATGGTTTGATTATTCGTATTTGCAATTACTGAGATATTACTAGTTGTTCCTGCACCATTGGCATTGTTCAAATCTGAATCAATTGTCGTGTTAACACCAACTATTGCAGTGGTAACAAAATAACCAGTTGGTTGAATGAACTCTACATAATAAGAACCTATAGTTAAGTCTGTAAATTGATAATAACCAGCTGTTCCGTTGCTAGGATTATTAGCAGTTATTGTTGATTTTACTAAACTACCAGCAGAGTTAAACAAGTTTACAGTTACACCATTGATACCCGGTTCACCTGTCGTTTGCAAACCATCACGATTAGTATCTTCCCAAACGTAATCTCCAATTTTATTGTCCAAATAATATCCTGCATCAAGATCAGCATAGTTTTGACCAGAAGTCAGCGTAACTGAAGTCGTCGTATTTGGACCATTAGCACCACTCAAATCTGAATCTGTCGATTCTGTACCTGTAACATTATTATTCGGAACAGTTGGAACATATCCTTGATTTGCAGGCGCAACTACTTGGATATAATAAGTTCCAGGATCAAGATTAGCAAATTGATAATATCCAGGTAGAGTGGTATTTGGATTAGTGCTGGTAACAGTAGAAGCTACGAACGTACCAGTACTTGTGTACAAATTCACCGTAAATCCATTGAGTCCTTGCTCTGTTGGATCCTGAATTCCATCTTTATCTAAATCATACCAAACATAATTTCCTAAAGTTGCTGTTCGATAAATTCCCGCATCTACCGTAAGGTCAGTTTCTCCAGATTCAAGATTTACTGTCGCTGTATTACCAGAAACTGTATTCACATCACTATCGGTACCACCAGTTACGACATTCTGAGTTGTAAAATTAAATCCATTAGGCTTCATTACCATAACGATGTAATCACCAGGAGTCAAATTTGAAAACAAATAATACCCTGCGTTACCATTGGTTGGATTATTACTCGTAACAGTAGTTTGTAATGTTGATCCAGAAACATTCTTCAACAATATGGTAACTCCATTCACTCCGGTTTCATTTGGTTCTTGAATACCATTTTTGTTGGCATCTTCCCAAACATAATCACCAAGTTTTGCTGGTATATAAACACCGGCGTCAATAGTATTCACGCTTTGTCCACTAGTCACAGTAATTGGATTAGAATTACCTGATGCATTTGGATCTGAGTCATTTGATGTATTGCTACCTGGAGCGTTCGGTTGAGTTAGCACGCTACCATTTGGTGCTACAAATTGAACAACATATGTTCCAGGATCAACGATAAATGAATAATATCCAGGATTTCCATTTAAAGGATTATTTGCAGTTAAGGTTGTGGAAATTACATTTCCAGATGCATCTTTTAAAATCACAGTTACTCCATTCACTCCGGTTTCATTTGGTTCTTGAATACCATTTGCGTTCTTATCAACCCAAACATAATCACCAATTATTGCCGGTAAGAAGAAACCTGCATCCAAATCATTATTTGTCTGACCAGGATTCAATACTACCACAGATGTATTTCCAGTTGATGAATTTGGATCTGAGTCAGTTGCATCATTTCCGCAATTCTTCGTTTCGGTATACTTATAGCTACTAGTTGGCTTTGAGAAATTTACATAGTAAGATCCTTTACAAGTAATAAATTCATAATAGCCAGCTTGCCCAGAAGTATTATTTGTAGTGACAGTTGTGGCAATGAGATTGTTTGCTGAATCATACAATTTAACTGTGACACCATTTATTCCTGATTCGTTCACCTCTTGACATCCATTTCCATTTGTATCCAACCACACAAAATTACCTATTGTAATCTTATCCTCTTCAATCACAGTAGTTGAAGCTACTGCAGTACAACCACTAGCAGTATTCGTAACAGTAACCTGATAACTACCTGGAGCACTCACATTGGTAGTTGAAGTAGAAGCCCCATTCGACCATAAATAAGAACCTCCACCAGTTGCGGTTAAGGTTACGCTTGTTTTATTACAAGTTAATGGACCGTCGTTAGTTGCACTTGCATTTGGCACACTTGTATTCACCGTCACTACTACCTGGTCTGTAGCCGTACAGCCATTGGCTGTAGTTGTTACTGTAAGCGTATAGGTAGTCGTTGCCGTTGGATTGGCTGTTGGATTCGCGATTAAGGAATTACTCAGTCCGGCAGCAGGGCTCCAGCTATACGTATTTCCTGTTACCGGAGCACTTCCGATCTGTGATCCGTTTGGATTCGTCGTACAGGTCTTCGTAAAGTCTGCTCCTGCATTCGCAGTAGGTGGTGTCGTATTCACCGTCACCACTACCTGGTCTGTAGCCGTACAGCCGTTGGCTGTAGTCGTCACTGTAACCGTATAAGTAGTCGTTGCCGTTGGATTCGCCGTTGGGTTGGACACTGTTGAACTGCTCAAGCCAGCTGCAGGGCTCCAACTGTAGCTATTGCCAGCTACCGATGCACTTCCGATCTGTGATCCGTTTGGATTTGTCGTACAGGTCTTCGTAAAGTCTGTACCTGCATCTGCTGATGGTATTGCAGTATTCACATTCACAACTATCTGGTCGCTAGCTGTACAGCCATTGGCTATGTTCGTTACAGTAACTGTATAGGTAGTAGTCGTCGTTGGATTTGCTATGGGATTAGCTATTGTTGAACCACTCAAACCCGTCGTTGGGCTCCAACTGTAAGTATTACCTACAACCATAGCACTTCCGATCTGTGCTCCGTTTGGATTCGTCGTACAGGTCTTTGTAAAGTCTGCTCCTGCATCTGCCGTAGGCGGCGTTGTATTCACTGTTACCACTACCTGATCTGTAGCCGTACAGCCATTGGCTGTAGTCGTTACTGTAACCGTATAAGTAGTCGTTGCCGTTGGATTCGCTGTAGGATTCGCGATTGTAGAACTGCTCAAGCCCGTTACAGGGCTCCAGCTATACGTATTTCCTGTTACAGGTGCACTACCGATCTGTGATCCGTTTGGATTTGTCGTACAGGTCTTTGTAAAGTCTGCTCCTGCATCTGCCGTAGGCGGCGTCGTATTCACTGTTACCACTACCTGGTCAGTAGTCGTACAGCCATTGGCTGTAGTTGTTACTGTAACCGTATAAGTAGTCGTTGCCGTTGGATTCGCTGTAGGATTTGCGATTGTTGAACTGCTCAAGCCCGTTACAGGGCTCCAGCTATACGTATTTCCTGTTACCGGGGCGCTTCCGATCTGCGCTCCATTTGGATTAGAGGTACAGGTCTTTGTAAAGTCTGCTCCTGCATCTGCCGTAGGCGGCGTCGTATTCACTGTCACCACTACCTGATCTGTAGCCGTACAGCCATTGGCAGTAGTCGTTACTGTAACCGTATAAGTAGTCGTTGCCGTCGGATTCGCTGTAGGATTCGCGATTGTAGAACTGCTCAAGCCCGTTACAGGGCTCCAGCTATACGTATTTCCTGTTACCGGGGCGCTTCCGATCTGTGATCCGTTTGGATTCGTCGTACAGGTCTTCGTAAAGTCTGCTCCTGCATTTGCTGTTGGTGGTGTCGTATTCACTGTCACCACTACCTGATCAGTAGCCGTACAGCCATTGGCTGTAGTCGTTACTGTAACTGTATAAGTAGTCGTTGCCGTTGGATTTGCCGTTGGATTTGCGATTGTAGAACTGCTCAAGCCCGTTACAGGGCTCCAGCTATACGTATTTCCTGTTACCGGTGCACTACCGATCTGTGATCCGTTTGGATTCGTCGTACAGGTCTTTGTAAAGTCTGCTCCTGCATCTGCCGTAGGCGGCGTCGTATTCACTGTCACCACTACCTGATCAGTAGCCGTACAGCCATTGGCTGTAGTCGTTACTGTAACTGTATAAGTAGTCGTTGCCGTTGGATTTGCCGTTGGATTTGCGATTGTTGAACTGCTCAATCCCGTTACAGGGCTCCAGCTGTATGTATTTCCTGTTACCGGTGCACTTCCGATCTGTGATCCGTTTGGATTCGTCGTACAGGTCTTTGTGAAGTCTGCTCCTGCATTCGCTGTAGGTGGCGTTGTATTCACTGTTACCACTACCTGATCTGTAGCCGTACAGCCATTGGCTGTAGTTGTCACTGTAACCGTATAAGTAGTCGTTGCCGTTGGATTCGCAGTAGGATTTGCGATTGTAGAACTGCTCAAGCCCGTTACAGGGCTCCAGCTATACGTATTTCCTGTTACAGGTGCACTACCGATCTGTGATCCGTTTGGATTTGTCGTACAGGTCTTTGTAAAGTCTGCTCCTGCATCTGCCGTAGGCGGCGTCGTATTCACTGTTACCACTACCTGGTCAGTAGTCGTACAGCCATTGGCTGTAGTTGTTACTGTAACCGTATAAGTAGTCGTTGCCGTTGGATTCGCTGTAGGATTTGCGATTGTTGAACTGCTCAAGCCCGTTACAGGGCTCCAGCTATACGTATTTCCTGTTACCGGTGCACTTCCGATCTGTGATCCGTTTGGATTCGTCGTACAGGTCTTTGTAAAGTCTGCTCCTGCATCTGCCGTAGGCGGCGTCGTATTCACTGTTACCACTACCTGGTCAGTAGTCGTACAGCCATTGGCTGTAGTTGTTACTGTAACCGTATAAGTAGTCGTTGCCGTTGGATTCGCTGTAGGATTTGCGATTGTTGAACTGCTCAAGCCCGTTACAGGGCTCCAGCTATACGTATTTCCTGTTACCGGTGCACTTCCGATCTGTGATCCGTTTGGATTCGTCGTACAGGTCTTTGTAAAGTCTGCTCCTGCATCTGCCGTAGGCGGCGTCGTATTCACTGTTACCACTACCTGATCTGTAGCCGTACAGCCATTGGCTGTAGTTGTTACTGTAACCGTATAAGTAGTCGTTGCCGTCGGATTCGCTGTAGGATTCGCGATTGTAGAACTGCTCAAGCCCGTTACAGGGCTCCAGCTATACGTATTTCCTGTTACCGGGGCGCTTCCGATCTGTGATCCGTTTGGATTCGTCGTACAGGTCTTCGTAAAGTCTGCTCCTGCATCTGCCGTAGGCGGCGTCGTATTCACTGTCACCACTACCTGATCAGTAGCCGTACAGCCATTGGCTGTAGTCGTTACTGTAACTGTATAAGTAGTCGTTGCCGTTGGATTTGCCGTTGGATTTGCGATTGTTGAACTGCTCAATCCCGTTACAGGGCTCCAGCTGTATGTATTTCCTGTTACCGGTGCACTTCCGATCTGTGATCCGTTTGGATTCGTCGTACAGGTCTTTGTAAAGTCTGCTCCTGCATCTGCCGTAGGCGGCGTCGTATTCACTGTTACCACTACCTGATCTGTAGCCGTACAGCCATTGGCTGTAGTTGTCACTGTAACCGTATAAGTAGTCGTTGCCGTTGGATTCGCAGTAGGATTTGCGATTGTAGAACTGCTCAAGCCCGTTACAGGGCTCCAGCTATACGTATTTCCTGTTACCGGGGCGCTTCCGATCTGTGATCCGTTTGGATTCGTCGTACAGGTCTTCGTAAAGTCTGCTCCTGCATCTGCCGTAGGCGGCGTCGTATTCACTGTCACCACTACCTGATCAGTAGCCGTACAGCCATTGGCTGTAGTCGTTACTGTAACTGTATAAGTAGTCGTTGCCGTTGGATTTGCCGTTGGATTTGCGATTGTTGAACTGCTCAATCCCGTTACAGGGCTCCAGCTGTATGTATTTCCTGTTACCGGTGCACTTCCGATCTGTGATCCGTTTGGATTCGTCGTACAGGTCTTTGTAAAGTCTGCTCCTGCATCTGCCGTAGGCGGCGTCGTATTCACTGTTACCACTACCTGATCTGTAGCCGTACAGCCATTGGCTGTAGTTGTCACTGTAACCGTATAAGTAGTCGTTGCCGTTGGATTCGCAGTAGGATTTGCGATTGTAGAACTGCTCAAGCCCGTTACAGGGCTCCAGCTATACGTATTTCCTGTTACAGGTGCACTACCGATCTGTGATCCGTTTGGATTTGTCGTACAGGTCTTCGTAAAGTCTGCTCCTGCAGAAGCTAAAGGTCGCTGATTAACAGTCAATATTAAAGCATCACTAGCAGTACATCCAACTGCATCTGTAACAGTTACAACATATGTCGTTGTAATCACTGGAGAAACGGTTTTAGGAGTGCCCGAACCTAACCCAGCAGACCAATTGTAAACATATTGAGGAATTCCATTACTTGCAGCTGCATTAATTTGAGCAGATTCACCAAAACAAATTGCAAAATCTACAGGCAATGAAACAATAACATTGCATACAAATCCAGCATCTACTGAAAGATTTGTTTGTCCCGAAATTATTGTTACAACTGAAGTATTACCTGTCAAAGGGTTGGGGTCACTGTCTATATCATCATTTCCACTATTTGCTGGGGAACCAGAATACCCTGTAGGTGTCATAAACATCACTATATAAGACCCTGGCTCAAGGTTTGTAAATTGATAATAACCTTGAGTCGCTCCGTTTGTGGCAGTTACCGTTGTAGCCAATGTTGCTCCATTTGCATCTTTCAGCAATACTGTCACGCCATTGATCCCCGGTTCTCCTGCATCCTGGATTCCATTGCCATTTGTGTCTTTCCATACGAAATTTCCTATAGTCGCTGGTCGGTAGAAGCCCGCATCAAGTGTTTGATTTGTACCTCCTGACGTCACCGTCACTGTAGGTGTTGTCCCTTGTGCATTCGGGTCACTATCATTTGTATCGACGGATCCAGGTGCGTTTGACTCCGTTGGATTGTAGCCTGTAGGTGTCATAAACATGACTGCATACGTTCCCGGCTCAAGGTTTGTGAATTGGTAATAACCTTGAGTCGCTCCGTTTGTGGCAGTTACCGTCGTGGCCAATGTTGCTCCATTTGCATCTTTCAGCAATACTGTCACGCCATTGATCCCCGGTTCTCCTGCATCCTGGATTCCATTGCCATTTGTATCATCCCACACAAAATTTCCTATAGTCGCTGGTCGGTAGAAGCCCGCATCAAGTGTTTGATTTGTACCTCCTGACGTCACCGTCACTGTAGGTGTTGTCCCTTGTGCATTCGGGTCACTATCATTTGTATCGACGGATCCCGGTGCGTTTGACTCCGTTGGATTGTAGCCTGTAGGTGTCATAAACATGACTGCATATGTTCCCGGCTCAAGGTTTGTGAATTGGTAATAACCTTGAGTCGCTCCGTTTGTGGCAGTTACCGTCGTGGCCAATGTTGCTCCATTTGCATCTTTCAGCAATACTGTCACGCCATTGATCCCCGGTTCTCCTGCATCCTGGATTCCATTGCCATTTGTATCATCCCACACAAAATTTCCTATAGTCGCTGGTCGGTAGAAGCCCGCATCAAGTGTTTGATTTGTACCTCCTGACGTTACCGTCACTGTAGGTGTTGTCCCTTGTGCATTCGGGTCACTATCATTTGTATCGACGGATCCCGGTGCGTTTGACTCCGTTGGATTGTAGCCTGTAGGTGTCATAAACATGACTGCATATGTTCCCGGCTCAAGGTTTGTGAATTGGTAATAACCTTGAGTCGCTCCGTTTGTGGCAGTTACCGTCGTGGCCAATGTTGCTCCATTTGCATCTTTCAGCAATACTGTCACGCCATTGATCCCCGGTTCTCCTGCATCCTGGATTCCATTGCCATTTGTATCATCCCACACAAAATTTCCTATAGTCGCTGGTCGGTAGAAGCCCGCATCAAGTGTTTGATTTGTACCTCCTGACGTTACCGTCACTGTAGGTGTTGTCCCTTGTGCATTCGGGTCACTATCATTTGTATCGACGGATCCCGGTGCGTTTGACTCCGTTGGATTGTAGCCTGTAGGTGTCATAAACATGACTGCATATGTTCCCGGCTCAAGGTTTGTGAATTGGTAATAACCTTGAGTCGCTCCGTTTGTGGCAGTTACCGTCGTGGCCAATGTTGCTCCATTTGCATCTTTCAGCAATACTGTCACGCCATTGATCCCCGGTTCTCCTGCATCCTGGATTCCATTGCCATTTGTATCATCCCACACAAAATTTCCTATAGTCGCTGGTCGGTAGAAGCCCGCATCAAGTGTTTGATTTGTACCTCCTGACGTCACCGTCACTGTAGGTGTTGTCCCTTGTGCATTCGGGTCACTATCATTTGTATCGACGGATCCCGGTGCGTTTGACTCCGTTGGATTGTAGCCTGTAGGTGTCATAAACATGACTGCATATGTTCCCGGCTCAAGGTTTATGAATTGGTAATAACCTTGAGTCGCTCCGTTTGTGGAAGTTACCGTCGTGGCCAATGTTGCTCCATTTGCATCTTTCAGCAATACTGTCACGCCATTGATCCCCGGCTCTCCTGCATCCTGGATTCCATTGCCATTTGTATCATCCCACACAAAATTTCCTATAGTCGCTGGTCGGTAGATACCCGCATCAACTGATTGGTCTATTTCTCCAGAAGTTACATTTACAATGCCAGTATTGCCTGTGGATTGATTTGCGTCGCTATCATTATTGTCATTACTTCCAGGAACATTTGGATCAGATAAAGTATATCCAGAAGGAGACATAAACATCACTATATAGTTGCCTGGTTCTAAACCGGTGAATTGGTAGTATCCTAAACTTGTGCCATTTGTGGCTGTGATAGTAGTTTTCAATACAATTCCATTTTCATCTTTTAATAAAACAGTGACACCATTTACACCTATTTCTGTAGGATCTTGAATCCCATTTCCATTAGTGTCTTCCCACACAAAATTTCCAATAGAGGCAGGTTGATAAACACCAGCATCTACATTTGTAACTACCTGTCCTGGATTTAAATTAATGACAGGGGTATTACCTGTAGCAAGATCAGCATCACTATCATTTGTGTCTGTGCTTCCAGCAGAATTGTCATTTGTAAATTGGTAACCAGTTGGTTTCATGAACATCACTATGTAGCTATTTGCCATGAGGTCTGGAAAAATATAATAACCTGGAAGCCCAGAAGGGCCCGTAGTGGTAATTTTTGTAGAAAGCACATTACCATTTTGATCTTTGAGTAATACTGTTACTCCATTGAGTCCAGATTCATTAGCATCCTGAATACCATCACCATCAGTATCAATCCAAACATAATCACCAATGCTTCCACAAGGAGTAACATCAACAGTCACTGAATTTGTCGCTGTACATTGTGCAGCGTCAACAACTGTCACTACATAAGTTGTATTTTGGTTTAGGGCCGGAGTGGTTTTGATGGCACCGGCACCTAATCCATTATTCCAAATATATTGAAAAGGACCACCTCTACCTCCATTCGCTGATCCTTGAGCGGTTAGGGTTGAAGTCTTTCCAGCACAAATTGGATCTGGATTTGCAGTTGCGGATACCAAAGGATTCAAAAGAGTATTCACAGTAACTGTCACCTGATCAGTTTTTGTACATCCATTGATAGTAGTGGTCAAGGTATAAGTAATACTTACCGGAGGAGTAGAAATTGGATTTGCGACTGTATTACTATTTAAATACAAATTAGGAGTCCAAAGGAAAGATGATCCGGATGGGCCGGATGGACTACCACCAATCGCAGTGGAACCTCCTTCACAAACTTCTTTGTCCGGACCTGCATTTGCAGTTGGATTTTGTGTAATATTGATGGCATGATTGTAAACAGCGTTGCAACCATTTGAAGAGGTAACAGTCAGCACTACATTTCTTGTAGTGCCTATCATTGAAATTGGCCAACTTACTGTAACACTTGAAGCAGTGCTGCTTGCAGGTGTTCCTCCATCGAAAGTCCAACTATATGTTGCGCCAGCTACCGGAGGATTAACTTGGAAGAAAGCCCCTTCAGTTGCACAAACTGAGCCGGGAGCTGATATTCCACTCACCGGTAATGGATTAACTGTAACAATAACTTGATCTGTTGCAGTACAACCGTTTGTAGTATTTGTCACCGTTACAGTATAAGTTGTTGTTGTGGTTGGGTTAGCAGTCGGATTTGCAATAGTCCCACTACTCAAACCTGTTGTAGGCGACCAAATATAGGACATGCCAGCTACTGGTGCAGTTCCGATTTGGACTGCAGGTGAATTCGCACATTTAGTTTTATCCGTACCAGCGTTAGCAGTTGGAACTGTAGTATTTACAGTGACCACAACTTGATCAGTAGCTGTACAACCATTATTTGTATTGGTTACTGTTAATGTATATGTTGTAGTGTTTAAAGGATTGGCTATCGGATTCGAAATAGATGAACTAGATAATCCTGCGGTAGGTGACCATAAATAGCTTCTAGCTGCAACAGGAGCTGTACCTATTTGAGCGCCATTTACATTTTGAGTACATGTTTTAGTAAAAGCAGCCCCGGCATTTGCTGCCGGAGGATTTGTGTTCACTGACACAACGACCTGATCTGTTGCAGTACAACCATTTGCTGTATTCGTTACAGTAAGTGTATAGGTTGTGGTGGCTGTAGGATTTGCGATAGGATTTGCAATAGTCCCACTACTTAAACCTGTAGTCGGTAGCCATGCATAGGTCATTCCTGTAACTGGCGCCGATCCAATTTGTGCGCCGTTTGGATTTGAAGTACAAGTTTTTGTAAAATTTGATCCTGCATTTGCGGTAGGAGGATTCGTATTTACAATTACCACCACATCATCTGTTGCAGTACAACCATTTGCTGTATTCGTTACAGTGAGTGTATAAGTTGTGGTGGTTGTAGGATTTGCGGTGGGATTTGCAATAGTCCCACTACTTAAACCTGTAGTCGGTAGCCATGCATAGGTCATTCCTGTAACTGGCGCCGACCCAATTTGGGCTCCGCTTGGGTTTGAAGTACAAGTTTTTGTAAAATTTGATCCTGCATTTGCAGTAGGAGGATTTGTATTTACTGTAACCACCACTTGATCAGTGGCCTTACAACCATTTGTTGTATTAGTAACAGTAAGTGTATAAGTTGTAGTGGTACTAGGATTTGCTGTTGGATTAGACACCGAAGCACTACTTAATCCGGTCGTAGGTAACCAAGCATAAGTCATTCCTGTAACTGGTGCCGACCCAATTTGGGCTCCGCCGATATTTTGTGTACACGTCTTAGTAAAATCTGCTCCTGCATTAGCAGTAGGTGGATTAATGTTTACTGTGACAATAACTTGATCTGTAGCTGTACAGCCGGAATTTGGGTTTGTAACAGTAACAGTATATGTCGTCGAAGTGGTTGGATTAGCAATTGGGTTGGATATCGCAGAATTGCTCAGACCAGCAATTGGTGACCAAGAATAAGTCATTCCAGCGACAGGACCACTCCCGATTTGCTTACCACTCGTGTTGATCTGACATGTTTTTGTAAAATCTGATCCTGCATTTGCAGTAGGAGGATTTGTATTTACAGTCACTATCACCTGATCCGTCGCTGTACATCCATTTGATGTGTTTGTAACTGTGAGTGTATAAGTTGTTGTTGCTGTAGGATTGGCTGTAGGATTTGCAATTGTCGAACTACTCAGACCATCAGTAGGTGCCCATATATAAGACATTCCTGATACAGGAGTTGAACCTATTGGTGCTCCATTTGGATTTGAAGTACAAGTCTTTGTAAAGTCAGCTCCTGCATTCGCAGTAGGAGGATTTGTATTTACAGTCACTATCACCTGATCTGTGGCTGTACATCCAGTGGTTGAATTAGTTACAGTGACGGTGTATGTCGTAGTTGTACTCGGATTGGCTGTAGGATTTGCAATTGTCGAACTACTCAGACCAGTATTAGGTAACCAAGAATAAGCCATTCCAGCGACAGGTGCGCTCCCGATTTGCTTACCACTCAAATTTATCTGGCACGTTTTAGTAAAATCCGCACCTGCATTAGCTCCCGGTATTGGGTTAACAGTAATCACTACAAAATCAGTATTTGTACATCCTGTGTTGTCAGTTACGGTTACTGTATAAGTAGTGGTATTAGCAGGGCTTACTGTCTTTGATTGCCCTGCTCCTAAACCATTACTCCAACTATAAGAATATGGAGATGTTCCACCAGAACCAGTTGCAGAAATAGTGGTGGAAGTACCTTGACAAATGCTTTTGTTGGCTCCTGCATCTACGGTTGCTGTGCAACATTCTGTTTCTACTGAAATTACCCCATTAATTGTATAAGAACCAGAAATTGCTTGTGTACAAACCTGTACATTATTGGTCGAACCTGGAACATTGGTAAAAGTAAAGTCAACATATTGAAAATCAGCACCTAAAGGAGGGCTACAATTTGTTACTGTTTGAGATTGCGAGGTTACTCCGGAAATGTTAACTGTAACCGATGCTGTGGGACCACAAGACAGATCTGAAATAGGCACCCGTACTTTCAAATCTCTTGCCCCTGTGGCTGTGCTTATAGGAATATTGTAACATGCGCTTGGGGTAGGTCCTCCAGGATAGAAAAATTGATCAATTGATTTACCTGAGGTTCCACCTCTGGTGCAATCATTCCTAAATACAATAACATCAAATGAGATTGGTTTACAAGATGTTGGAACAGTCAGAGTGGCAGTTCCCGTTGCGCCATCAATCTGAGCCCGATAACCCTTTGAAGCAGATTCTGATGAAGGGTTTTGACCATTAATATCTCCAGGGATCACATAATAAGGAGTGACTACAGATCCGGCAGCGGTTGATAAAGTAACACTTTGAGGGAAACAATTTGAATGTCCGCTAAGATCCCTGAAATAAGCTTGAAGAATAACTGACACAACATTTGATGAGTTTGGTATGGTAAGGGTATATGAGTTGCCATTCCAAGTATTTTGAAGGCCTACGCCATATTGATCAACAGATCTACAAGAAGAACACCCATAGTTCCATGAGACCATATCAGCAATTTTCGGTCCAACCGACAGTTGCAAATCACCCGCACCATTATCTCGGATGTTATTAGTTCCAGGATTGTTAACTATTACATCTCCCCAGGTTCCCGCACCAAATTGCCAATTGTTTTCCTCATAATGGTAAGCTGCACCATTGCCAAATTGCATCGTGGTATTAGGGTTACCGCTTTTAATTTCTATCTGAGCAGCATTATAAAGGCCACCTGCTACTCCATTGAAAATTAAACTTCCATATTTATAATTATACCAGCCCGCATCAGGATTTCCAGCACAACCTATCATATAGCCCGGATTCGTAGTTGTTCTACCAGACAAATTGATAACGGCGTCCCAACAAGCATTGTTGACGTAATTACCATTCCCATTAGTTCCGCAAAACCTTGCAGTAATTGTAGCTGTCCCATCACATTTTTCCACAATTTTAGGTGCTGGAGAGGGAACTACCATATGGTGATTATACTGTCCGGAATTTCCAAGAATGGCTATAGTTAATGAAGTTACAGGAATAGTACCGTCGCAATAGCCGATATTATCTAAAGCTCTGGTATAACTCAATGAACAAGGTGCCATCATTGGCGCATTTTCAAGCTTGGACAAAAACTGTTTTTTCTCTGATTTGGTCGGATTATTTCCATTTGAACCAGAAAATCCAAGCAAAGGAAATACGGCCATTACAGCAAAAAGCAAAGGCAAAAGGCCATATTCAATCGGTTTCAATTTATTCTTCATTACAATACTGTTTTTAGAATTTAATTCTTTTCTATTACTAATTTCAAAATATTATATCAAATAATTTAATAAATGGAAGTTTAATAAAATAGAATAAATATTCCATTGAGACATAACATTTCATCTATATAGACAAAATGATGAGGGATAACCCCTACGCAGACTTTAAAAATTTCTTATTTGCTTACTAAAAAAAAAAGGCCGGGTATAAATACCCAGCCTTTCAAATTCTTAAGATATTTTCTTATCTCGCCACTACAAATTTCTTGTTGATCACGCCTTGGGCGGATTCAATCATCAACACGTAATTTCCCGGCACCAACAAATCAGTGTTGATTGTTTCAGTATATCGACCCGCTTTCATTCTGCCTCCGAATGGATTGTACAATACCTGCTTTCCATTCTGGTCATATACTTTCACCTCAACATTGCTCTCTTCGCCAATCTGAAGATCTACTCTCAATCTATCATTCACCGGATTCGGATAAATGAACACTTCAAATACATTGTTCTGTGTTAACCTAACAGAAATTACCTTACTATAATTACTGCTGCCATCAAGATCTACCTGCTTGATTCGATAATAGTAGATTCCTGCTTGACTTACATTGTAATCATCATACGTATAGTTATGTAAACTCAACTCTGATTGTGAAGATGCGTCTTCTCTTCCGATTACCATGAATTCTTTCTCTGACTCGTATCTTCTTTCTATCTCAAAGTGACTGTTGTTCAATTCAACTCCTGTACTCCAATCCAACTCCGTGAATGCACCATTGTATCTACCTTCAAAGCTTAACCACTCCAATGGCAACACTTGCAATATCAAGCCTGCATCCACATTCGTCAAATTCTGGTCCGTAAGTACTCTCATCACCTCAGTTGTTCCTTTACCATTTGTACCGTCCACATCACTGTCCATTGCATCCACTCCCTGATGGGCTCTGGTAAATCCGTACTGACTTGGTGGTGCGAATTTCACATAATAGTCTCCCTGAGCGATTCCATCCAATGTGTATTGGCCGGAATTGTCAGTTGTGGACTGGCTCACAATTGCACCACTTACTTTGTAGGCGCTCACTGTTACACCGGCTACAGGTTTTTCACCTGAGTCTTGAATACCGTTGAGATTTGCGTCTAACCATACAAAGTTTCCAACTGTTGCTTTGTTCTGGAAGCCCGCACCAACATTCGGTATATGGTCACCACTGAGTACTGTCAACTTTCGTGTTGTATTGACTCCGTAGTCATGAGTGATGTCACTGTCAATATTCGGATCGGTTCCAGCCAATGCAGGTCCTGCGGCTAGATTGCCCGGGCGTTCAAATTGAACATAGTACATTCCCGGCTTCAAACACAAGCATGGGTAGTAACCATCATCAGAGAATTGGTTTGGATTGATTCCTGTAATCGTCTTACCAGCAATCTGATTTGTCATTGCATCGTAAATGATTACACTCAATCCGGCTATTCCATTCTCATCATCACGCTGGTAGATACCATCTTTGTTCAAATCATACCAAACATCTCCAGTAATACATGCACATTTCCACAAACCTAAATCCCATGTCCTATCATCTTCACCAGGACTTAAATAGGTAGTGGCGTTTGTTCCGGATCCATTGCTACCATCGACATCACTGTCTTTAAAGTCCGGACCCAAATTTGGATCTGTGACATTCCATCCTCCAGGTACAACATATTTCGCATAATATCTCATTGGCATCAACTTTTCAAATAAATAATACCCATTATTATCAGTCATAGTATTTCTGACAGGAAGATTTGTTTCTGCATCATACAAATAAACTAATATTTGACCAATACCTTCTTCTCCAGCATCCTGCATACCATTGGCATTGCGATCATGCCACACATAATCACCATACTTGGCTAATTGAACTAATCCTGCATCAATTGTACTATCTCTCTCTCCCCAATCCAAATGTGTACATTCTGTAACTCCGCTGGCATTAACGTCACTGTCCTTCGCGTCATCACCACCTTTGTTTTTGAATGTCCATCCATAGTTGCTGAAGTAAGGAGTTTTACTGTAATCAAATCTTACAAAATAATCTCCTGCGAATAATCCTTCAAAACCATAAATACCATTTGCATCTGTCGTATCTTTTTTCACTATGGAACCATCCCTGCAGTCATGTAAATAAACAACGACTCCTTGGATACCTGGTTCATTTGGATCCTGAACTCCATCACCATCCAAATCATCCCATACATAATCTCCCAGATATGCGGTCACTGTAACTCTATCTGGATCGTGATCATCTTCATCTTCATTTCCGCTGTCTGTAGTACCATTGCCATCGATCACATTGTCCCATGGATCACCGTCATGTACTTCCCTTTCTCTTGGAGAATCAGAAGCAGGATCACTATCCGCATCATCATTTGTACGATCTACTCCACTTGTATCTGTCATACTTCTTACTTCCGCATAATTCTCCCATGAGTAAATACTTACATTAGAAGCCGGAATGATTACTTCAAGGTTTAATGAAATCTGAACACTATCAGTAGGATTTAATAATCCTGTGTGAGTATATTCCAGATTTGATCCAATCAATGTCCAACCAGGATTATTCGCTGCATTAAAGCTGAATCCATTTGGCAAATAATCTCGCAATCCTATTGAAGCTGCGGGCACATTACCTTGGTTGAATACCGTAATTTTAAAGTTTACGGTTTCTCCCGGTAGGTAGAACAATTTCTCGTTTGGTACCCATTTTCTAAGAGCAAGGTCGACAATTGGCGGCGTTGCCGGATCATGGTCATCCTGATCATTTGGATCATCAATTTCATCATCTTTAGGTTCACCATCATTGCCCGGATCCGTATCCGGATGGCTATCAATGTCTACTCTAGGAGTATTAGTTGAATCTGTGAATGTCTTTATCTCCGCCAGATTGTACCAGGCATTTTGATTTCCAAGTTGAGGAACCACTTTCAAATAAATTGTAACGGCACCACTGTCTCCAGGTATAATTTTTGGAGCATAATTGGTAGTCGCTTTACGTGAAACCACGTCATATGTCCAATTTGCATTATTAGCTGCTACAAACTCATATCCCGTCGGCACATAATCAACCACCTGAGTGTTGATTGAACTCACATTACCTTGGTTAAAAATACTAATCGTAAATGGTACTATATTACCATAAGTGATTGGCAGTGTACCGGTATACTTTTTCCTCAAAGCAAGGTCAACAATTTGTGGACCTGCCGGATCATGGTCATCCTGACTTCCAACTCCTGTATCTGAGTTACTGGTAATGTTGTCATCACCAGGACTATTTGGAGTAACACCTTGTTCGTTTGGAGTATTGCTATTCGGATCACTATCAGCATCAACTCTTACTACATTATTGCTGTCTCTGCCTTCAGACACTTCTGCAAAGTTTATCCAACTCCTATATGTAGAAGAAGTTACACTTTCTAATGTCAAATCAAGAACTAGGACCACACTATCTCCAGGATTTATCCTATTAGAAATATTTCTGGTGATTGTTGGATAAGCTCCCGTCCAACCATTATTTGCACTAAAACTGTATCCTTCCGGAATACGATCTACAACTGTTACATTCTCTGCTGGTACATTACCCTGGTTGTAAACAGTAACACCAAAAGTCAATGTCTGTCCGTAACTGTAAGGCGCAGGAGTGATCATATACTTTCTGAGAGCCAAGTCGTAAACCTCAATTCTTGCAGGATCATGATCATCTTCATCTTCACCTTTCGAACCGTCTCCATTTGTTTTGTCATCATTTGGACTATCAGGTTCGCCACCCGGATCATTTGATGGATTCGTGTCTGAATCACTATCAATATCATCTCCAGGATTGCCATCCGGATCTTTAGCACCAGAAATTTCGGTATAGTTCGTCCAAGCTGTCGAAACATTTGAATAGCATGCCTTTACTCTCAATGTAAGAGTGATGGTTACACTATCTCCAGGTACTACAGGTCCTGCAATCACTGTACTTGCATTACTGGAGCCGCTATCGAATGTCCAAGTCGGATTGTTTGCTCCAATAAATTCATAACCGCAAGGTATGTAATCTACAATAGAAATCGTATTAGCTACAATACTTCCTTGGTTATAAACTCGAATATTAAATGTCACATCGTCACCATATTTAAATGGACCTGTCTGTGTTGTCCATTTCTTCTGAGCGAGATCGAATACTTCGATTCCACCTGGATCATGGTCGTCTTCTTCCCCACCGCGATCGATACTTGTGATATCATCATCCGCAGGATCTCCCGGTTCTACCGCTCTTTCATCAGGACCATCTGATCCCGGGTTGCTATCTGCGTCATCTGTATTTCTATTAGTACCTGTGCTATCAACAATTTGCTCTATTTCAGCATAATTGATATAAGCTTTTTCTGCTCCCGGAGTCATGATGATGCGAAGCTTCAAAGGAATTGTAACACTATCGCCAGGGTTTAATCTAGCTGTATACCAATAGTTAACAGTTGGATATGAACCTAACCAAAGTGGATTATCACCACTATTGTAACTGTATCCTGTTGGAATATAATCTTGGATATTCACTTCATCCATTGGCACATTGCCTTGATTTTTAACTGTAATACCGAAAGTGAGTAAATCACCGTAATGGTATGGGCCTGCTGTTTGTAGTACTTTTCTTAAGGCTAAATCGATCACTTCTATCCTAGATGGATCGTGGTCGTCTTCGTCTTCGCCAGCTTTGCCATCACCATCTTTATTGTCATCATCCGGTGTATCCGGATCACCGCCCGGATCATCATTTGGATTCATATCTGGGTTACTATCTATGTCTGTAACCACTGTTCCGGTTCCATCTAAAATTGATTTAATTTCAGCATAGTTGGTCCAGGCATTTGCTTCACCGGTATAGCAAGGTTTTACTCTTAAGAAAATTGATTTAACCGCACTATCACCAGGATTGATCACAAATGCCATGGTTGTCCTAGCCATATTAGTGCTTGCATCATATGTCCAACCAAAGTTAACTGCTGTGTTTTCAAACTCCAAACCACAAGGAATATAGTCTACTGTGCTTATAGCATATGCCGTTTGATTTCCTTGATTATAAGCGGTAATCTTATATTCTACCAAATCTCCATAACGATATGGGCCTGCAGTCACAGTTTGTTTGATTTGAGCAAGGTCAAATATTTTTGGACCTGCCGGATCATGGTCATCTTCTTCTCCACCTTTATCTGTACTTGTGATATTGTCGTCATTTGGACTTCCAGGTATCACGTCTCTTTCTTCAGGGCTATCTGAACCAGGATTACTGTCAATATCATCCAGAGTTCTATCTGCGCCTGTTGTATCCTTCATTGAAGTAATTTCTGCGTAATTTAACCAATTTGTCAAACCGCCATCTGTCATTTCCAAAGTAAGTAAGAGGTTGACAACAGCACTATCTCCAGGAGCCAATGGTCCTGCTATCGTGTAGTTCACACTTGGTGCAGCACCGCTCCAACCTGGATTACTTCCACTATTGAATGAATATCCGGTTGGAACATGGTCTGTGACAACTACATCTTCCATGTATTCATTGCCTTGATTGTACACTACTATCCTAAAGTTATGAACTTGTCCATAGCTATAAGGCTCCGATGTGGTCAATGTCTTGCGAAGCGCAAGATCAATAACTTCAATCAATGCAGGATCGTGATCGTCTTCGTCTTGTCCTGCTTTGCCATCTCCTGACTTGTTGTCATCGTCAGAGGTCAATGGTTGGCCTCCCGGATCATCGTTTAGATTTGTATTTGGTCTGGAGTCAATGTCTCCATCATTCATATTATTTCCATTGCCATCTTGGCTTCCAAAGATCTCAGCATAATTTACCCAATTTAATCTACCACCGGTTGAAGGTACAATATTGAGGTAAATAGTCAGCATTGATGAATCACCCGGCAATATTGGAGAAGTCCACGTCATATTTGCCTTTCTCGTAACAGAATTATAAGTCCACGTCGGAGTATTTGAGGCATTATTAAACTCAAAACCGGTTGGAATGTAATCCACTACTTGAATCTCATCTGCGGTTATATTGCCTTGATTGTATATCCAGATATTGAAAGGTACCAAATCACCGTAACTGTAAGGTCCAGTACCCGCTGGTTTTTTGATGAGTGCCAAATCATACACAGGTAGGCCTGCCGGATCATGGTCATCTTCTTCTCCACCTTTGTCTTGACTAGTTATATTATTGTCAGCAGTGCTTCCAGGTGTAACCGCCCGTTCGCCCGGACCGTCAGATCCTGCATCACTGTCAATATCATCATTCGTCCTGTCATTGCCAACCAAGTCTTGGGAAGATGCGATCTCTGAATAATTTATCCAGTTGTTCACACCCCCATTTGTCATGGCCAAAGTCAACACCAATGTAAGTTTTGCACTATCTCTAGGTGCAATACTGCTCGTAATCGTATTACTTATTGCAGGAGCCACTCCTGTCCATCCATTATTTGCAAGGAATGTGTACCCGGAAGGCACATAATCATTTACTACTACGTTGGTTGCTGTTTCATTTCCTTGATTGAACACAGTAATTTCGAACACAATCGGTTGACCATAAGAATACGGACCAGCAGTGATTGTTTTCTTTCTCAAAGCAAGATCCCAGATGCTGACATCCGCACAAACAGTATCTCTATCATCCGGAACACCATCGTTGTTCACATCTAAAGTGGTTCTATTGAACAATCCTTCTCCAGCTTGTGGAGTACCAGGATTTGCTGTACCACAATGATTGTAAATTTCATCACCCGCTGAAGGGCTGTCCACTAAATCAATTGTAGTTAAAACTGTAACCGTATATCTATGACTGGCTGAAGCCAGAATACTTTGATCATCTGCTAAATTCCAAGGACCACCAAGTGAAAGTGCAATCGAGCTTGGGTTGGCCGGATGTCCAGGTGCATTTGAAACATATGATGCACTCAACACCTGAAAATCATTCTCAAAACCAGGAATATCATTCAAGTCATATTGGCCTGTAGCGCCGCCTATATTCTGAACATCTATATAATATACTACTTGAAACTGATGATTGCCCAAATCAGTAATACTGGCAACTGTCTTATTATGAATCACATAAGGTAAATCTGCACACACACTGTCTCTTTGATCCGGAGTTCCATCATTATTCAGATCTAATCTTGATTCATTAAACAATCCTTCATTGGGTTGAGGATTTGAAGGGTTGCTACTACCACATTCGGTATAAACGTTGTCGCCAGGACCTGCATTTTGCAGATCAATGGAGGTATGAACGACAATCAAGTACATATCAATATCTCCGGCGGTGATCACCTGATTAGAAGCCAATGTCCAAGGTCCAGATCCAATCAAGGTGCCACCAGGTATTGTTGGCACGTCAGATGTAAAGTTTGCTCCTGTTATCACGATGTCAGAATCAAATACCGGTTGGTCCGATAAACTGTATGAACCTGAAGCACCTCCTTGATTTGTAACTGTAATCTTGTAAGTCACATCAAAAGTTCTTGCACCTGTTTGAACAGTGCTTACAATTGATTTTTCGTGAACAATTGCAGGTATATCCGCGCATACACTATCTTTTTGATCAGCGACTCCATCATCATTCACATCCATCAAAGATCTGTTGAATAAGCCTTCTCCTGCAGAAGGCACACCTGGATTGAGGCTTCCACATGCGGTGTACACATCATCCCCACCACTACCAGCTTGCAAACTAATGCTTACATCAACTGTAAGTGTGTATAATTGCACTCCTCCAGCTGCTATGGATTGATCAGTGGCCAGAGTCCACGGACCTGAGCCCGCTAGAATTGACGGGCCAGGATTACCTGTATTTCCACTTGCATCTGTTGAATAATTAGCTGCTAAAATGGTAACATCATTATCAAATACGGGTACATCTTGTAAATTGTAAGTGCCTGTCGCTCCACCTAAATTATTTACCTGAACCTGATACACTATTCTATATGAATTACCTCCAATTTGAGTCAATGAACTCACTGTTTTATCCTGGATTAAATAAGGTAAATCCGCACATACACTATCTCTTTGATCTGGCACTCCATCATCATTCACGTCGAGTAAACTACGATTAAATAGACCTTCTCCAGGATTAGGGATTCCCGGCACACTTGTACCACACTCAGTATATTGATTATCACCAGTTACTTGATCCTGCAAATTAAGGGTCAAGTTTACAGTTAGCGTGTACTGATGAGTAATTCCCGCATTTATTAATTGGTCAGCTGCCAAATTCCAAGGTGGAGTAGTTGGCAAGCCTAAACCTGGATTTCCAGGAGCTGTACTTGTATAAGAAACATTATTTATTGTGATATCATTTTCAAATACCGGTTCGTCTCTCAAATTGTATTGTCCTGTTGCTCCACCTAAATTTTGGACATCTATATGATAAGTTACATTCCAAGTATTTGGTGAAGTCTGAACTGCATTTACAAAAGTTTTGTCATGAATAATATATGGCAGATCCGCACAAGCAGTATCTCGCTCATCCACTGTTCCATCATCAAAAATATCCAATACTGATTCATTGAATAAACCTTCTCCGGATATAGGATTGCCAGTAGTTGTTTCACCACATGCAGTATAATTATTGTCTCCACCAGACGTTGCGGCCAAATTGATATTGACATCGACTGTAAGAGTATAAACATGTGTGGTATTTCCTGCTATAGTCTGGTTTGTGGCCAAAGTCCAAGGGCCTGAACCTGCCAATACCCCGCCAGGATTGCCCGGTGCTGTTGAACTATAATTTGACGATAATATGGTAATGTCATCATCAAAATTCGGAACATCATCTAAACCATAAGAACCTATACCTAATGAACTATTGGTCACTTCAATTTGATAAACCACAGAATAATTGTTTGCAGATGTCTGTGTGACAGATACAATGGATTTGTTATGAGTAATATCCGGACCAGTAATCCTTACCAGATAATCTTCAACTTCTCCATCCGGAGCAGCGCCAATTGGGCTCATGCTCGCTGCAGCATCAGTGCTCAATCTGAATCTAACCCCCAGTGGAGTATTCGGTACTGCATTAATTGGTACTGCAATAGGAACCAACATCGTGGTATTTGTCCCCGATGGTACGTTAATGGAAGCCATTTCTCCGGCATCCACCAAATCGCCATCATTATTAAAATCAACAAACATGGTCAATTTTGCTGTAATTCCAGTCATGTTCATCACAACTACCGGTACAGAAACTGTATTTCCTGTAACAAAAGCTGGTAAAATAACTCCGTCTTCGTCATCTGGTGTAACCCCACTGAAATCGTCGCCATCTGCATTTACGGAAGGGGAACCATCCGCTTCAGGGTCAACACTGAGACCCATCTTCAAGCCGCTTATTATTTTATGTGATGGACCACTGTCTGCGTTTGTTGTTTGGTAATTGTTTGAGGAAGTGCCTGCTCCTGTATCTGCTAAATCTCCTCTGTCAAATCCCATAACTGAAGCCATATAATCTTCCACTTCCCCGCTTGAGGAAACTCCCGTTGCGGACATAGCAGAAGTAAAGTCGTTGCTCAATCTAAATCGAACACCAAGATTTGTATTAATTACCGCATTATCAGGAACTGCTAATGTAAGATTTACACTACCGTTAGTTCCTGTAGGAACTGTCGTAGAAGTCATCTCTCCGAGATCGTTAAAATCTCCATCATTATTAAAATCCATAAACATGGTCAACTTTGCGTCTGATCCTGTCATATTCATGACTACAACTGGTATAGTTGCAGTTTCTCCAGCTATAAACATTGGCAAAGTAGCCCCATCCTCATCATCTACACTTCCCGTGTTACTTGAATCATCACCCGTGGCTAATGCAGATTGATTGCCGTCAATTTCCGGATCAACTGTAGCTCCAATTTTCAAACCAGAAATAATCTTATGAGCAGGGCCATTGTTTGCAGCTTGAGTTTCATAATTGAGGCTGCCTGTGCCTGCTCCACTGTCTGCTAAGTCACCATAATCAAAAGCCATCACTTGTGAAATGTAATCTTCTACTTCACCATCCGGAGCTGAACCCGTCGGGCTCATGCTAGCTGCAAAATCTGTGCTCAATCGGAACCTTACCCCGAAGTTTGTATTTGTTATCGCATTTATTGGTACTAATGTGGTTAGATTTACAGTTCCGTTAGTACCGGTTGGAACTGTGGTCGAACTCATTTCTCCTGCATCATCAAAATCTCCATCACCATTATAATCAATAAACATTGTAAGTTTCGCATCAGATCCAGTCATGTTCATGACTACAACAGGAATTGTTGCGCTGCTTCCTGCCACTAACATTGGTATTGTGACACCATCCTCATCATCTGTTCCTGAAGCATCATCACCATTGGCGATTGCTGAAGGGTTTCCATCTGCCTCTGCATCTTCTAAAGTACCTATTTTTAAAGTCGAAATAATTTTATGATTTGGACCATTATTAGCATCTAAAGTTTCGTAATTACTTGAGCCGGTTCCTAAAGCAGAATCGGCCAAATCTCCATAATCATAACCCATTATGCTTACCATATAATCCTCAACTTCACCATCCGGAGCCGGGCCGGTAGGCAGCATAGAGGCAGTCATATCTGTGCTCAATCTAAATCGAACTCCCAAGTCCATATTTAGAACAGCAGTCGATGGAACTACAATCGGAATATTAATCGCACCATTCGTGCCTGTCGGCACGATTGCGGAGTACATTTCACCCGGATCATTGAGAATCCCATTTTTATTATAATCTATAAACATAGTGAGTTTAGCGTCTTGTCCAGTCATGTTCATCACATTGACTGAAATCGTCGCTGCCTCACCTGCAACCAACATTGGCATGGTCACACCATCTTCATCCGCACCGTCACCTGTTGCTGTGGAATTAGGTTGACCGTTCGATTCAGAGTCGATTGTAGATCCTATTTTAATGCCACTTATGATTTCATGACTTGGACCAACTCCTTCACCTCCATTGGCGGTGTTAGTTGGATAGGATCCTGTTGTATTAGTATCCGGTAGATCTCCCCAGTCATAATATCTTGGACATGGCTGAACAGGTCCTACAACAATAGTTTGTGTAATGCAGTCATTGAAATCTGCGTCTCTCACTGTTAGTGAATAGGTCGTACTACCATCCGGTTTGAATGGAGGTGTGGTGGCATTCCCCACGTTTAGCGGTGTGCCGTATGTTCCCGTCCCAATAACTACCCCGCCGAGTACAACTTCAAAGGAATTTGAAGACCCTGCACCGGTATTGGAACTATTGACGGTTACTACGAAATAATCATCGGAGTAATCATAAGGAGTTCCATTGTCATTACAGGTACCAGGTGTAATTGTGGCGCTTATCGCGCAACAGTTTTTGGTAGCTACGTAAACTTTGCAGCATAATTCTCCCGGACAACCTGAAGCATCAGTTCCTGTATAGTAGATTGCTTCAAAACCATCTGCCAAATAGCTTTCGGTACCATTTATTGTCAATACTGGCCCTGTACCTATAATAGAATTACTGGTACTATCTCTCCAAACAACATTGGAGATGCCGACATCCGCCGTAAATGTTATACTTTGAGTACCATCATTGCAAATTGTATCTATTGAATAATCACAAACCAAAGGTTGAGAACACATGACATACATCGCACTTCCTTCAAAATCTGCATCTGTTGGCAGACCGGGAGTTCCTGGAATGTACACAGAGGTCACAAGGTTTCCACCATTGGTTCCCGGAGTCACATCCACAAATCTCTGAACTCCATTATCTGCTCCTATCAATTTTGAATTCACAGGATCCCAGACAACTGTCTCTATGTCAACTGATCCCGACAAGCCACCGTTAAGGTTGTTGTCGCTTACGGTAAGAATCGCACCAGTGCTTAAATTTATTGTGTATAGTTGATCGTCATACCCATCCACTCCGTATGTGGTACCATCAGGTAAAATTTCAAGTCCATCAAGATAATAAATATCTGCACCGGCACCGGTTAAAAGGCCTACTGGTATAGCATTAGTTGCTAACATTGGATTTGGATTTAACCCTGAGATAGTAATATAGGACAAACCATCTGTATTGGTATCTGTATTTAATGCTGTACCATTGGTTTGTGCAAAATATAATCTACCATTATTATAAGCTAAATTTTCTGAAGCATTGTCACCCTGTGCATCAATATGACCTACCAATTTGAATACAACACCATTTGTCACATTGACTGTATCCAAGTCCGCTGCCCATAATGCTTGTGTTCCAGATGGCCCCCCTGGAAGTCGATCAGCTGAGGTTAAATATACAATTCCTGTTGTTGGATCGACTGCCATACTTTCTATGTCCCCAGGATTTCCAGAAGTTGGGAAATTTGTGATTACATTTGTGATCGGATCGAAATATCTTGCTCTTCCAAAATCTATACCGGTTGCGTTAGCGTTGTTGTAATCACTGAATGACCAAAGATGATAATTGTCTGCTCCTTGATCTTCATCGAACACCCAAATAGTCGGTACGTCCTGACATGGTTGTTGGGCCAAAAGTAATTGAGAACAACAAACAAATAATAATAGCCATAAAATCAAAGATAATTTCCACTTAAAGTAATGTAAGGAAAATTCCAACGAATTTAATAATACTGATATAGCTTTCATTTTCATTCTGTTTACAGATAGATGAGAAAAATTTGTATGTAAATTATATATTAATAATTTTTTTAATATGTTTGGCATTAGAATCCAAGATGAACTTTCGTATTTCATATTTTTGAATTTTAACGCTGAATAGATTTTGTCACATTGAAACAATTCGGATCCGGGCAAATGCTACAAGACTGCACCGGACCAACAGATATTGTACTGAAGCAGGAGCTGTCAGCAGCATCTTCAATTCTCACAATATATGTACTACTTCCATTTGCTTGCAGCAGCGGGTTCCCTAACAATCCGTTACCACTTATTACTACTGGGGTACCGCTCATTGTCACCGGACTGGTAAAGGCTCCTATTTTTACCACATATGTTCCACTTCCATCAGTGACTGTGCCTGTCACCGTCAAGGTAAACCAATCATCTGAGCTTGTGGCAGGAGTACCGTTATTATTGCATAGAGTACTGAACGTTCCGGAGGTAGAGCAAACCACACAAGCTTGTGTTTTTACTCTTACCAGACAGCACAATTCCCACGGACATCCGTCTGCATCACTTGCGGTATAATATATAGATTCATAGCCATCCGACAAAAAAGACTCAGTGCCTACAATAGTCAGAGTAGCACCGGTACCTATCAAGCTATTGCTTGTACTGTCATACCACTGCACATTGCTTAAACCGTTCTCTGCTGTCAATGTCAACGATTCCGTCGCATTATTGCAAACTGTAAAAATAGTATCTACGCATAATTCTCGGAAAACGTCTATATCGCCCAAACTTCCTTTACCATTATTGTTATTGTTTGAATCCCAGTCAATTATATTTGTTCCTGTAATCGGATCACCAGTAGCTGTTATCGGGATTCCAACAGCTCCATACGTTAACCTATTTGTAGCCACTTGATTGATAATATTACTAGTGGTCCAGGTAAATTGATCCCTGCTTGTCAAATCAATTTCACTTTTGGCCCCATCATAGGTCAAATAACCATAATCCGTACCTCCCGCTGAATTCAATTTATTGTAATAATCTCCTGTATAATAGAGTTTTGGTGCAGTCCAGCCTGCACCGGATGGTGAATATTCGTATGTGTAACTGAAATGAGCTCTCTCGCAAAAGTCTGTGATCATCGTCTTTGTTGTCACCAACATTTTACCTTCTGATGAAAATTCAATATCTGTTATTGGATTGGCAACATAAGAGTTGCCATCACCGCCATTTCTTCCGGTATAAGGTTGTCCAAATGCATTTACAGGATAATTGACAGTAATTTCCAATACTTCTCCGTTGGGCACTGCAAAATCACCAGATGCACTCAATGCCTCAGACCATATTTCGTTGG
Source organism: Saprospiraceae bacterium (assembly GCA_016710235.1). Taxonomy (NCBI): domain Bacteria; kingdom Pseudomonadati; phylum Bacteroidota; class Saprospiria; order Saprospirales; family Saprospiraceae; species Saprospiraceae bacterium. The sequence goes on along the minus strand of JADJLG010000001.1, from coordinate 2,075,904 downwards.
GTGTCGCTGTTCCTATTTCTTGAACCTGTCTTCCGAAATAAACTTTTCCTTTATAATATCCTATTCCCCATACTCTTTCTCCCAAAGGGGCCATACCGTTTAGTCCATCATCATTGGCAAACGGGTCGAATGTCGAAAGAATAGCCCCAGACAGCGATAATCTATATATTTTACCATCCTCTCTGTTGGTTACAAAAAGTTGGTTATGATCTCTATCATAACATATATTCCCCAATCCAACTCCAACTTTTCTCCCACTCATAGGGTCTTCTCCAGCCCTATAGTAAGTCACCCTACCATACGGATCTGTATATTGACGACAAGGGTCACCCGTATAGGTTTTGTCAAATACAGGAAATACATTAGCGTTGGGAAGTGTAGCAAGCACTGTTACTGCTCCTGTAGAGCCATCAATTTTATATATAGCCCCAGAACCACCTTTCCCTTTAGGGAAAGCGCCCATTTGAAAGCATGTTTCTGTAAATGTTGCTGCACACTGTGTACCCGAGCCCATGCCTAATGTGGTATAATCAGTCACATAGATATTGCCATTCCTATCTGTAGCAATGCCAAACAAAGAGCCCATTTTGTCAGTCTTTACACCTGTAGCATCTACTGTGCCATATTCCCATTCCGGATGATGATATGTTGGTGCAGCCCAGACACTTGATGAATAAGCCGGTCGATTTCTCACGTCAAAAATCTGAACCACAGGAAGGTTGGGTGCATTATCCTGAAATGGATTCCACAAGTCTCTCTGGATTGCAGTCATCACAGATTGTCCATATTCCAAAGGCAGTTGCGCAAATGAAGTATTGAGTCCAAAAACAATCAAAGCAATTGTTTGCAGAACTCTTTCCGACCATTTAAAGATTACTGAGTTTATATTTTTCATTTTTATCATTCGTTCTTTTAAGGAAATTAATTTTTCTTAACGTCCACAGTTGCACACCTCTTTACCGGACAGTTAGTACTACAACTCACCGGTGCAGTATAAGTTGTAGTATTACTACAAGTTGCATCTGCACTGAAACTTACTGTAACCGTATGACTTGTTCCATCTGCTGTAAGTCCGGTAATCGAATAATTTTGTGGGCTTGTAAATGGTGGTGTGAAGGTCTGACTTCCGCCTCCGCTTACACTAACTGTCATGGTGCCGCTTGTCGGCGCATTGCTGAAGGTTACGCTACCTGTTAACGTATATTGATTATTTATAGGATTGCAATTGCCCGGTGTAGCTGTCAAACTTACAGAACAAGTTGCAGCAGACTTAAACCCAAAATCTAAAGTATGATTATTTTCACCAGCATTACCAGTTGTATATGTTATATCTGCATTTGTTCCCACTAAACTAGCATCATTATCGCCTAAGTCTTGAATGCCACCTGTTGGTTGATCTTTCAAAGTAACAAACTTTCCAGAAGGAATATTAGCTGCTTCAATTCTTATAGTATAAGTAGTATTGGGCAAAACACCATCTGCTGTTCCAAAATAATATTGCCCACCATTTGTGGTTGATTTTGTTGAAATTAAAGTAGTAACACTATATAATTTAACTGTAACACCATCTAATCCCATTTCATCGGCATCTTGAACTCCATCATTATTAGTATCCATCCATACACGATTTCCTATTTCGATGGAAGGGACATCTCCTAATATTTCAATATCTCCCATACCATTTGCTTTCCCAGGCCCACCTTCATCAACAGCTGCTCCATAATATGTTTGATATCTTCTCGTAGAACTACCATCAGTTATGCTAAAAGATTCTACACCTCCAGCATCTAAGGTGATTGGATCAAAAACAGAAAGGACAATTTCTTTTTGTCCTGGTACATATACAAGTCCTCCAACACTAATTTCAGAATGCCAACCACTAGATACTTGATCATCCCAATAAAATTCTCCTGGATTATTTTTTGATGGTCCTTGTAAAGAATTGACTCCACCATATCCTGAAATACCAGTCCCTGAACCTGAAGAAGTATATATTCCTGCTTTACCATCCTCTTCTAATTCATATAAACCTGTAGCAGGATTCAAATATGTTCTTAAAATATCGCCACTAGAAATCCCATTTCCATTATTAATTGCAAGTTCTTTATTTAATGGTGTTGCTGTTGGAAGTGCATTTCTATGACCAATTTGAAATCCAGATCTATCTACAAAAGCCAAGTGCATTGACCCTTCTTCATCAAACTCTATATCAGATAGAAGGGGTTGTGGATGTAAGAAAGCATTGTAATAATCGCCACCTTTAAATTCAAAATCATTAAAGTTGTCAGTCCATGGATTCCAATATGGGGCCGTACTTACACTTATAACTGAGCCTTTATTATAATCTAAGGGGAAAGTAATGATTGGTGTTGTATTCCAAGTATTAGTAGTTGGATTAAATGCATAAACATAAGCACTTAAATTGGACCTTGTACCCCCACTGCTAGCATCACAAATTACTCCAAGATACAATTTTCCTCTCCAATATTTTAAAGCCCAGGGTCTAGTAACTCCATTAGCACAACCTGGGTCTGGATAATTGGGTAAAGCCGCGGCACTGCTTGCAGTGGTAGCTGTAGCATCTAACGAATATACTTTTCTATCATTTAAATTTACAACATATAATGTCATGTTATCATCTGAGATTTCAATATCGCCAAAACCTACTTTCCCAGCTTTAGAAAAGGCTTCAACATCGACCGAATTTTTAGTTTTATCAGCTGGAATATCTCTTGAAGCATTGGAGCCAATCGTACCAGCCAAAGAACCGAAATCATAGAAAATTGAAGGCGTACCAGCATTTGTCGGGTCATTCATATCTATCTTCCAAATAATACCAATTCCATTACTGGTTAATCCTACATGCCTTTTTAACAAGGTAGATGCAAATAACCTTTTTTGGTCTTTCTGATAAGCCAATCCCCAGGTTGAACCAATTTCACCAGCAGTTGCAGTAGTAAAATTATCCGTACCTGTTTGATCAATTTGATCCTCTCTACCATTTGCAAGATATGGGAATGTTATCATTGCTTTATCATTAATAGCATTACTACCAGGATCTGTAATATCACCCGAGTTGTATGTAGGAACAGTTAATTTTATATTGTTAACACTTTGGTTGCTATATCCACCCGGATAAAATATACCATAGTCTACATTTGTTTGATTAGCAGTTACAAATTGTACAGATGAACCATTATTCGTTCCAATGAATGAAGAAAAATCAATTCCAGCTAATGGACCATTAGGATAGGTATTTGTTGATGGAATCTCAAACTCAATCCTAACGTTCCCACTACATCCTGAAATAGAATAATTAGGGCTAGAGATAGCAGTAGTAATAGCATTTCCACATGCAATGGAAGATCCAGGAGCATATGCTTTAACTATTATATTTCCCATTAAAGGTTCACCGCTTTGTTTTATTCCATCTCCATTAAAATCTCTAAATACAGTTCCAGAAATTTGTGCAGATAAGAAATAGGAGATGAATACTAATACTCCTAAAAAGTAGTACTTTTTCATTTTCATTCGAATTCATTCATTTTGAGAAGACAATAATTGTGCCATATATTATATTTTTATGTAATACATAAAAAATATAATTAAATACTCTTTTTGATCCATTAAAATTTACTGAGAGGGATGGAGATAAAGACGACCCAAATGTAAATACATATTATATATTTTTATAATATGTCTATATATTTAATATTTTAAATGTATAAACCACTCATTATTAGCTATCTAATAATCTGTTTCGTGACATTAAAACAGTTTGGATCCGTGCAGTTACTACAAGCCAGTACCGGCCCAACAGATATGGAACTGAAACATGTGCTGTCGCTTGAGTCTTCTATTCTGATGGTATAAGTGCTGCTTCCGTTGGCTTGTAACAATGGATTCCCTCCTTGGCCATTTCCTGTAATGCTTATGGGCATGCCACTAGGAGTGCCAGGACTGGTATAGGCTCCTATTTTTACGACATAAGTTCCACTTCCATCAGTGACTGTGCCTGTCACCGTCAAGGTGAACCAATCATCTGTACTATTCGCCGGGGTCCCGTTATCATTGCATTGTGTAGTATATATTCCAGAGGTCGAACAAATATTAACCATCGCAAATCCGAAATCAAAGGTATGATTATTGGCTCCGTTTATTGGGATATCTGTTGTTAAGATGGATGCTTCTACATTACTTCCAGATACTGCGCCATCGCTGTCCCGCACATCTGGCTGACCCGCTCCTCCTGTATTTGCGGTTGTAGGGTTCATATTCAAAAGTGCTGTCTGAGTATTGTATGATGGTATTCTCAAGGTATAGGCCATGTTTGGCATAAGCTGTATAATACCATATATCACTGAAGCAGTATTGATACCTGTACCACTACTGAAATAGTAATTTCCATTGGCGTCCGTCTGTGCAGTAGCGATTACACTACCTGTTTTTACTAATTGGACTGTGACTCCTGTTATCGCTGCTTCTCCCGGATCTTGAATGCCGTCATTATCTGTATCATTCCAAACGCGGTTGCCGATTTCGATCGGAGACTCCAGACCCAGTAACTCTATATCTCCCATAGCCGCTGACTTCCACAAACAGGCTGAAGCATTTGGATTACAGTCATCTCTAAACAGTTCATTCCCTCGAAGCTGATCGCCATTTAAATTATTGAAAATTAGATATCCATTAGATACGTCTCTTGCAGGATTTAATGCAGTAGTTACAACTTCATCTTTGTCGCCTTGTCTATATGCTGCCAATGCTCCCAGAACTGTCTCTGAATGACAATAGACTGCTCCTCCGCATATCACCTGTCCCCATCTTGCTTGATCTTGATAAAAATCATTATTCAAATATGATCCTGAAGCTGTGGTTGAAAAATTACAGTTGGCTTTAATTACTTTTATAATATCTCCATTTGCATAAACTTTAGTATTGGGAGCATTGCCATTTAAATCATTATTTCCCCCACCTGTCTGATAACCATTTCTGTCTGAAATGCCTAATAATAAGTCACCACTATTATCAAATTCGATATCAGTCAACATAGGTTCGTTCTCGTATGTGGTGAATTCATTCATCCAAGATCGCCATTTAGCTCCACCATTTCCAGTCATTGGTGCTGGTATTGCATAGTTCTGTAGATCATCAGTTTCTCTATAAGAAAAATCCTGAGAATAAAATAAAACAGGAGCAGAGGGTATATTATTTATTCCTAAATCATATTCATAAACAGTTAGTGAAATATCTGTTGAACTCGTAGCCACTTCATTATTCGATGCATCTTGTCCACTACAAACCAATCCAACATATAGTTTACCCCTATAAACTTTTAATGCAAACGGTCTGAATTCGCCATCTGTTGATGAAGAACAAGGATTTGTTATATTATAAGAGCTAATCTGAGCAGCAGTGGGAATTTGAGGATTGGCAGGATCCTGCAAATCCAATCTGTAAATCTTCCTGTCAAAGAGATTAATCACAAAAAGATATCTACCATTTTCACTAATATCCATATCACCTAATGAGGTTTTTCCTACCTGATCATAAGCATCTGCATCTGTCGTTGGAGTGAAATTAGGCTGAGCAGGTAATGCTCTAGTTGTATTAGATTTGATATTATAGGCTCCAGATGCAGCGTGGGTTGAAAATCCCAAAGCATCCAAATTTGCAAATGCTAGATTTGCATTTAAATCTGGTGAAGCCGGGTTGATCATATAAATTCCACCTGGACCCAATGGTCCCATACCACAATGACGTCTTATCATAGCAGAAACAAATATTCTATTAGCTTGTTTGCTATAAGCATTTCCCCAAAGAGTGCCAGTTTGGCTGGCTTTAGCTAAGGTATCCAAACCACCAGAAAAATCAAATGAATAAAATTCTGTATTATTGGAAGGTCGTGGATCGTCAAATAAGTAGTTACTTATCGTCACCGTAGGCTTATTGGCTGTGTAAGAAGGATCATTCGGAGGAGGAGGTGTTGTAGGTATTGGATCACCAGAGTTAAGCAATATGGAATAAATTGCAGGCTCAAAAGTACTAGATCCGCCGTATTCTGATGGATAATGCACTGCAAAATTGACATTTGAAGAATTTGCGCCTACAAACTGAACACTTGATCCATATGCACTGCCGCTTAAACCTGAATAATCAATGCTATTTGACAATTGACAAGCACTTGCAGGTATTTCAAATTCTATCCTCACTTGACCAGAACATCCATTAATGGTGTAATTGGGAGCAACAGCAGATGTGCTTGTCTGAGTAGTACCACATTGAGCACCCGAGACATCGTATGCTTTAACAACAACACCAGCGACAAGTGGTTCAGCTGACTCCTTAGTACCGTTCCCATTAAAATCTCTGAAAACAGTTCCAGAAATTTGTGCAGATAAGAAATAGGAGATGAATACTAATACTCCTAAAAAGTAGTACTTTTTCATTTTCATTCGAATTCATTCATTTTGAGAAGACAATAATTGTGCCATATATTATATTTTTATGTAATACATAAAAATATAATTAAATACTCTTTTGATCCATTAAAATTTACTGAGAGGGATGGAGATAAAGACGACCCAAATGTAAATACATATTATATATTTTTATAATATGTCTATATATTTAATATTTTAAATGTATAAACCACTCATTATTAGCTATCTAATAATCTGTTTCGTGACATTAAAACAGTTTGGATCCGTGCAGTTACTACAAGCCAGTACCGGCCCAACAGATATGGAACTGAAACATGTGCTGTCGCTTGAGTCTTCTATTCTGATGGTATAAGTGCTGCTTCCGTTGGCTTGTAACAATGGATTCCCTCCTTGGCCATTTCCTGTAATGCTTATGGGCATGCCACTAGGAGTGCCAGGACTGGTATAGGCTCCTATTTTTACGACATAAGTTCCACTTCCATCAGTGACTGTGCCTGTCACCGTCAAGGTGAACCAATCATCAGCGCTAATGGCTGGCGTACCGTCAGGTTGTGAAAAAACTCCCAAAAAATTAATATAAATAAATCGTGGCAATATTAATTGTAATGTGTATTTTTATACATTATGAATCATGTTACCGGCATACCAAGATTACAAATGCAGATGAGTTCATTGGAAGACTCAATAGGACAGGATAATCCCGTTCGATTTATTGACGCATTTGTAGAGCAATTAGATTTGTTAAAACTTGGATTTGAAGTAAAGACTTTAAAGAATGAGGGTCGACCTAGTTTTGAATCTGCTACACTTCTTAGAATTTATTTGTATGGCTATTTAAATGGTTTGAGAAGTAGTCGCCGATTAGAAACCGAATGCTGTCGCAATATCGAACTTCAGTGGTTAACATTAGGCTTGAAACCAAATTATCATACCATTGCTGATTTCAGAAAGACAATCCTAAAGCATTAAAAAAACGTGTTCAAATTATTTGTTTCCTTTTTGAAGGATATCGATTTAGTCAGTGGACAAGTTGTTGCTATTGATGGCACAAAGTCAAGAGCCCACAACAGCAAAAGAATAATTACAATCAAAAGAAAATTGAGAGACATTTAGCCTATATTGAAGAGAAAAGTACAGAATACATCAATCTACTTGAACAAAATGATTCCCAGGACGACTTAATCAAAGTTTCTGACATTCAAGAAAAAATAAATAGACTTAAGAAGAACAAAATTAAGTATGAAATTCTTCAGGAACAACTCCTTACTACAAACGAACCACAGATAAGTACTACTGATCCGGATTCCAGAGCATTGTTGGTTCATGGACAAGTCGTGGAGGTATGTTACAATGTCCAAACTGCGGTTGATGAAAAACATAAATTGGTCATTGCCACTCATACCATAAATCGCAATGACAGGAATGCCTTAACCGATATCGCACTCGAAGCAAAAGCAAATTTAGCTGCAGATAATTTTATTGCTATTCTAGATAAAGGCTATCACAATGGGCGAGAAATTCAGCAATGCAAAGATGCAAATATTGTTACAATCGTTGCACCTTCTGAAATAGTGAATAGCAACACACATGGAACTACACCAGATTACGTAGTAACCAATTTCATTTATGATGAAGAAAGCGATTGTTATACATGCCCACAAGGAAATATTTTAAATACAACAGGTTCCTGGCATAAAAAATCAAGAGATAATCATAACAGTTATAGATTTAAAAAATACCGAACACCCGACTGTAAAACATGTCCGGTAAAACATCTCTGTACAGGTAGAGCAAGTGGAGGCAGAGAAATAGAGAGAAGTGAATTTGCTTCTGCGGTAGAAGAGAACAATAAACGCTATAAAGACAATGCAGTATTGTACCGTAAGAGACAAGAAATTAATGAGCATATCTTTGGTACCATAAAAAGAAAATGGGGATATTATTACACCAACCTTAAAGGATTAGTAAAAGTCAATGGTGAACACAGTTTAATAATGCTTGTATACAACATCAAACGATGTTTCTCTATACTAGGGGTTCCGATGCTTATCGAAAAATTGAGAAATTGGGTTTCTCCTTACAAGAAAGACCCTAATTTTTCTCAAAATTGGCTTGTTTTAAGCCTGTGGGAGCTCTTATTTTTTTGTAACCTACTCGGCGGTCTATAAAAATATTGCCTGTATCATGTCTAAAATTCGGTTATATGAAATTTTACCGGGTGATTTATGCAGTTGAAAACAAAAAATATGGTATTTTCACAGTCTGCCGTTAGTGGATATTAAAATGAAGGCAACCTTTGGAATAATATTATTTTTTTTAATTCAAAGTGTATATGGTCAGATACACCCAATAGAGAATTGGGTAAAACAGAATTACAAAAAGATTGATAGCACCTATGGGATGAGCTCAATTATCTTGAAACCAGAAGTGCAAATCATTGGATTTGGTGAAGCATCTCATGGTCAAAGGAGTTTTTTTGAACATAAAATCAACAGTTTTAAATGGCTTGTTGAAAATGAAGGTTATAAAATTTTCGCATTGGAAGCAGGCTTTTCAGAAGCATTAAAAATTAATCAATATATCCTATATGGACAAGGAAGTGCAAAAGAAAGCCTAATAAACCTTAATTATGGTGTTTGGCAAATTGAAGAATTTGTAAAGCTTATTGAGTGGATGAGAGCATATAATATGAACAAGTCATCAAGTGCAAATAAAGTTTTACGGTTTTGACTGTCAAATGTCGAAAGGGGAGTGTAGATTATTTGAAATCCGTCAGTCATATCATTGGATATAATTTCAACTACGAAGAACTTTCATTGTTAGAAGATTTATTGCAGCTGCAACGCATACGAGACAAGCAATTAGCTCAACGAATATATCCGCTATTGTCGAATTTTATAACTTCATTTGCTACGAGAATTTCCGATTCAGACCAGGATACGACTTTCAAAAAGACATCTTTAACTGTATTGAACAATTTGAAATACTTTTGTGATACTGAAAGAAATGGTGAAAATCAGAATGGATTAAATCGTGCAAGATTTATGGCAGATAATGTCCAACACATACTTGAAATTGAAGGTAATAATATAAAAATGGTGCTTTCAGCCCACAATGGGCATATAACCGCAAATCCAAGAGAAAAAGATATGGGTTATTGGTTAAAACTTAATCTTGGCACTAAATATTATGCCATTGGTTACGAATTCAACGAAGGAAAAATTTTAGGATTTGATATTGTAGATGAAGAAGTTATTTTCAGAGAATTGACAATTACACCTGCAAAAAAGGGTACAATGGGAAATCTCCTCTCAAATTTTGTAGGTAAAGATTGTTTACTTGATTTGAGCGGTTCAAAACCGGATTGGTTTTTTAAAAAGCAGACAGTTTCCGACATCATGGGCTGTTTTGGTCAAAAAGGATGTATGGGCAGATACACAAAGATTAATTTAGCTTTATCTTACGATGGAATTGTATATATCGAATACACAGAAGCAGTAAACCGAATGAAAAACATCCACTAACAATGCACTGGACGGACAGACTTGCTAATGCTGCGTCCGTCGCCAGTGCCAACCGTCAAACTGTCTAAAAACTAAATCGATATTTTATTAAAAAAAATAGCCACATTTTGATTATTTCGTATATTTATGTATGCAATACATACAAGGAAATAATCGAAATCAAGGATTACTTTTTCCGAAGTGTTTGGATGATCTAGTCGATGAGGATAATGAAGTAAGGGATTATTGATTTATTCGTTGAATCGATCAACTTGGAAGACTTCAAATTTATCGTAAAACGCAAACACCGAAGGACGACCATCTTATAATCCAAAGGATTTTTTGAAATTATATATCTATGGATATTTAAATTCGATGCGATCATCAAGAGTACTCGAAAAAGAGTGTCACAGAAACATCGAAGTGATGTGGCTATTGAAAGAGTTGGCACCAGATCATAACACTATTTCAAACTTCAGGAGAGATAATGAGAAAGCTATTCGCAAAGTATTTCAATACACAGTCAGTATTGCAAAAATGTTTGATCTTATCGGCGGTAAATTGATCGCAGGCGACAGCACAAAATTACGGGCACAAAACTCCAAAAAAAATAATTACAACCCTAAGAAAATAGAAAGGCATTTAGCATATATTGATAACAAATTAAATGAATACAATGAAGCATTAGAAAATGCTGATGTTGACAATAAAGCCATCATACAAAATCAAATAGAAAAGCACAATAATCGAAAGGAATTTTATAATCATCTCACAGAACAATTAGAGCAAACCGGTGAAGTCCAAGTATCGACTAGCGATCCTGATAGTCGTCAACTCATCACACGCAATAACATTACAGAAGTAGGCTATAATGTTCAAACCACAGTGGATGCAAAACATTGTCTGCTAGTAGATTATAAAGTTACCAACGAAAACGACAGCAAGGCAATGGGTGGTATGCTTCGCAGGACAAAAAATCATCTTAGGCCATACAGATTTTACAGCACTTTACGACAAAGGATATCACACCGGATCAGAACTAAAAACTGCCTGCACGATGGGTATAAATCCCATGGTAGCCATACCAGGTGTATCATCATTTGCACCCGATCCGAATTATAATTATGATCAATTTATTTACAATGAAAATAAAGATAAATACACTTGTCCACGTGGAGAAAATTAACCACAAACGGCAATTGGTATAAGCGAAACACAGGTCGATCATATTACAAAGTTAAACATTATAAAACCAACAAATGCCAGACATGCCCAGCACGTGATTTATGCACAAGTGCAACAAATGGAAGAATCATCGAACGATCTGAATATGCACCCTACATCGAACAGAATAAAGGTAATATTGAAAATGATCCAGAGCTATATAAAAAGCGCCAAGCCATAGTGGAACACCCTTACGGTGTGATTAAAAGACGATGGGGATTTTATTACATTATGACCAAAAAATCCATCAAAAGAGCAAGTGCAGATGTAGGCATGATGTTCACTGCCTTTAATCTATGCAGATTGATTAATATCATTGGCAAAAATGAGTTCAAAAAGTACCTGGAAGGACTCGTTTTGTCATATTTCGCTATAATTGATTTGTATCGATCAATAAACTCAAATTTGCGCCCACCAATTTTTCAACGCATTTTTGTCCATGCAAAAATAAAAGTCGCTTAGAATGCACCTAAAACCGTCGTTTTTGGCTATTATTGCTAGAATAATTGGAGTTTTTAGACAGTCTGACGTTAGTCAAAATTTAAGCAGGCAAGTTTGAAAATTCAACCCTAATTGGGAAAGTCGATGGATTAGCTATTGTCAAAATCCCATTAATATTCGAGGTGGTGCTAAAATTGTTGCCAATGAAATCCAATAAGGTAATAGTTATACCATCGGTGCAAAATGTTTCACCAGCTTGTTGAATCCTGTAAACATTAAAGTCATTAAATACTAAACCGCCCAGATCGCCCGAAGTACAAGTATTGACAGGACACGGTGCGGGCAAAGTTTATACCGATGTAGCTGGGGAATATCTGTTATTACAAACAATTTGAGAAGTAATAGCCCCTTTTGTGGCAACAACATCTAACTCAACAACACAATTTGAGGAGGTCCACCTGTCATTAGCAATAAACTTTGATGCTTGCACCTTAATACAAATATTAATTCCTGAATACAAAATTACACACATTATCAATACTTGTAATATGTATTCTTATATTTTTTTAATTAATTTGTATTAAATTGAATATCAATTATATATATAATATTACGGAATTCAGTTTAATCTCATGAATACAACATGATTATTTTTCAAATCCCCATGATTTGTTCATAATTATTCTTTTACAGCAAATGGAACAGCCCAAAGTAATGTTATGAAAGCCATTTGCTAAGAGAAGGATTCAATTTTTGGTTACCTTTACAGTTGCACAGCGTTTTACCGGACACACAACTGTAGAACAGTCTACCGGTGCTGTAATGTCTTTATTGTACGTGCAGCTTGGGTCAACACTAAATGTCGCAGTAATCGTATGTACTGCACCATCTGAATTTAAACCGGTAATTGAAAAACTTTGTGGACTTGCAAAAGGAGGATTTAAAACAGTAGATCCCCCCCCACTCACAGTTAATGTAATGGTGCCTGTTGCTGGCGGATTATTAAATGTCAAAGTGCCATCGACAGAATATAGGTTATTTGACGGATTACATGGGTTGACAGTGATTGAAATATCCGAAATGATGCACGGAGAATAAAAAAATCCAAAGTCAACTGTAAAATCCAAATAAGAATCTAATGGTCCGGCGGCAAAATTTAAAAATCCCGGTTCGTTTATAGGTTCCGTACCATAGTCTAGTGTGATCAATGCAGATGAGATGCCGTTTGCTGCCGGGTTGTTGTTGTCAATACCATTTTCATCTACATTGTCATCAATTTGATTATCGCCTCCGCCGGCAAGAATACTCAAGTAACCATATAATGAGCCACCAAATTGGAATTGGGAAGCCGGGATGCGTACCTGGAATACACCGGGTTGGGTTGGGAAAAAGTATGTACCTGGGCCAAAGCCAATATCAACCGTTGTAAAACTACTGACGACATCATTGTCATCAGCTGTACCAGCAATTTTATCCGGCCCGAATCCGGGTTGATATAACTCTACCAATACTCCATTTATTCCCTCTCCGGTGGTATAAACTCCATCGTTGTTTGTATCTATCCAGACAACATTACCTAATCCGACAGTGGGTTTGAAGCCAAAATCAATTGTTAAATCATTATTATTGTCTTGGTCTTGATCAAAGCTTCCCTCTGAACCACTCTCCGAGGTAGTCGGTTCAGTACCTATTTGCAAATGAATTGTATCAGACCGAACGCCATTGATCCAACTTATACCTTCATCTATACCATTTTCGTCAATGTCATCATCGACTCCATTGTCTGCTCCATTACCGGGAATACTCACAGCATAGCTGAGTAATGTATTTTGAAAATTTGAACTGGGAATTTCGACTACATAATCGCCATTTGGCAGATTTTGAAAGTAATAATGCCCACCACCATTTGTTAAAGTAGAATTGACAATATCGTTGTCATCCGCGGTTCCGGTAATGCCATCAGGACCATAGTTTGGCCTATATAAGTTGACAGCTATTCCTCCAATTCCCTCTCCAATATCGAATAAATTGTTGTCGTTCAAATCCAGCCAAACTAAATTGCCAATTCCAACTCCACTATAAAATCCAAAATCTACAGAGTAATCTATATCAGCATCCGGAGTATCGGAACCGCCATTGAAGCCTAATTCAGATGTACTTTCTTGACCGGGCAAAAGAGTGATTAATTCACTATTCACACCCATGAGTAATGGGCTTCCCATTGTCATTCCGTTTTCATCAATTCCGTTTTCATCTGCATTGTCATCAATGCTATTGTCCGCACCATTTCCCGGTACTGATGAATATAGGGGCAAGTGGCCTCCATTATTAAACTCAAAATAGGGTATCTGGACATAATATCGTCCCGGAGATAAATTGAGAAATGAGTACTCACCATTGATGTCAGTTACAGTTGAATCCACGACCATGCCGTCGTCAGACGTTGCAATCACTCCATCAGCACCGAATCCCGGTCTGAATAAGTAAACTTTTACTCCTTCGATACCTTCACCTGAATCAAATAAATTATTGCGATTATCGTCGATGTACACTAAATTACCTATACCCACAGTGCCGACCCAAATCGTAGCCGGGTCAATGTCATCAATATCTTGTGAGGAATTGATCCCATAAATATAATTGTCTAATTCATTGATATCATTTCCAGCACCAATACTTCCATCTGAATCAGAATCAACGACTGAGTTTCCTAAAATGTCTTGCAATGAAATAATTTCTGCATAATTTGTAATACTTCCACTAGTAGTATTCACCGTAAAATCAATAGTGATGTCTTCATAATTTCCGGGTTCAATAATTGTATTGATAGTTCTTTCAGCAACCCCGGGATTTATTAATGACCAGTTTGCATCTGCCAAAACAAGCGAAGCCGGAAACTGATCTCTCACAAGAATACTCTGCGTAGCTTGAGTTCCTTGATTATATACACGTATTTTAAAACTTACTGTACTTCCATTTTGAAATGGTCCACTAGACACGCTTGAGTTTACAGTTTTCACCAATGCCAAATCATAAGGTACTGGGATCAAAGGGCAAGTGAAAACTTCAATATCTCCATAAGCGCCTTTGTTAGGATAAGTTCGATCTCCATCTAAATCCAATCCAAGTACTTGCAACGAGCTATATGAACCAGTTGAAGGCATAAATCCAGCTCCATCAACCCATCTTCTATGATCAGGTAAATTGTAATCATCAGAAACGGCGTCTGCTGTCGCAATAATAAAATCTTGAGATCCTATTGTATTGCCATCGTACACCGCACCAGGTGCGAATGAAATCCCACCTCTGGCATCAGTCCCAGAATAACCCGCAGGTCCGCCACAACAAGTACCAATTAAAAATTTATCTGTTGGTTCAGCAAGCCAATTTCCAGTAGAACCTTGGTATTCTAAAATTCTTGAACTGTGAGCATTACCACCTTGTCCAACTTCAGAACTCACGCCTTGTTCTGCCAACAACATACGGCTACCTGAAAAATCAAATTCGATATCGGAAACCGGATTACTATAAGTTCCATTGTACAAAACTGGTATTGTTATCTCTAATACATCAGTCGAAGCTGCGATGGATCCTGACATATCAATTTCTACAGAACGCACATAATTTAAATCTGTAGTAGGTGGAACTCCTCCAACGTCATTGGCCCAAATAGAATAATACAATCTCGACTCAGGATGATTGAAGCTGACATTAAAAATTCGTTGACCTAATGGTGCCATATTCCAATCCGGCGCAGTGGGTGCTGAAGCTTCATTTATTTCGTCCGGTGGAAAAATAGAATAAGTAATAAATGGACCTGTCTGATTAAGACCTCCCGACAAAGGAATTACGTAGATCAAGCCATCATCAAAATTGGAAGCATATACTTGATTATGGATTGTATCAATATCGATCCATCCTATACCTTTGTTGCCCGGTAAAGTAGCCAAAATATCAATCGTATTGCCATCTGCGCTGATTTTATATACTTTTGCATCTACTGTACCGGCAAAATTTGAAATAAAATTTTCATTATTATAAATCACTCCTGTAGCGGTATATATCTCTCTATTTCGTGGATCAAAAGTTAGTCCAAGTAAATCATTTCCTTCGAACTGGGATCTTCTCCACACTCTGGTAATTGGGGCGTAAGGACCATTGTCCACACTGTTTGAGGCTAAGTTTGCCGGGTCATTGTATCTGGCAGCCAAACCACTTATATCTCTAATTACCAATACTGTGTCTTCTACAGAATTGTATACCCGTTTTACATAAATAGCATAACCCGGTTGTAAAACATCGGTAGGTAGAACATTACAATCTCCAATATTGAAAGAAAAACTAAGATAATCGCTTTCACCAATATCCATAAGCCTTACAGAATGCTGCTTGTCAAAGTCTAAAGGAAAACTGATCGCATTCTCAAATGAGTTATTACATAGTGTTTCAATATTAGAGTTAGTTGATTCCGCTTTTATACCATCAGGGTTTACAAACAGGAAAACAATTGGGATCAAACATATGAAACAAAAATTCCGTGTTGTACCTGTCATCAATTTTTGGCAAAGTTTCATTTGCCAGAAAATACAATTTAGCCCGTAGAAAAAGCACTCAAGAGACATATCCAATAAGTTTAATAATCAGTTCATTGTAAGTCAACATCAAGAAAGGGATCTTTAAAATTCCCTTTTAGTCAAACTAGTTCAATTTAATCTTCTGACACAAAAATAATTACATATTATGATTGTTTATAATTTTTTAAAAATTAAATAATTATATTATATTTATAATAGTGTTTTTCAATGCATTTTATAATACATATTTTTATATATATAATATAAATCTTTAATTTCAAGTCTTATCCTAACAGAAAACCAATTACTCAAACTAGAACAGTGTCGACTCTATAATTTCAACTAGGAACAGTAAAAGATCCATTGTGCTTAAAATTTAACCGAGGCTATATTCCTATATATTATTGTTATTCTGTTCTTTATACATTAAATAAACATAAATTTATTTTTCTACGAAATTAAACGTAGCAAAAATTTGGACTACGAATTAAATCGTAGTATGTTTGTGCCAACAAATGAATTTTTTCATGAACGAAGAAAACAGTAATCTACCCACAGATTCTGAATTGGAGATTCTCAACATCCTCTATGAATTTGGACCTCAGAACGTGCGATTTGTCAACGATGAAATCAACAGGTTGAGAGAAGTTGGATATACCAGCACCCTCAAAACCATGCAGATCATGATGGAAAAACGAATGTTGCACCGCGTGATCATAGATCGAATACACATCTACTCTCCTGTTCAAAGAGAAGAAGAAACTCAACGTGCCGTAGTTCATAAACTGATGGAAAAAGCGTTTAGAGGGAACGCAGCAAGCTTGGTCATGAACTTACTAGGAAACCAAGAAACCAGTAAAGAAGAATTGGCGCAAATCAAAACCCTCATCGAAACCCTGGAAAACAAAAAATAATTTTCCCAACGATCAATTAAACTCACATGGAAGCGTTAAATCCCAACATTTATAAATTATACTATAGTCTATCATGGACTTTTCTCCACTCTCTATGGCAGGCAAGCTTGATAGCATTGGCAACAACTATTCTCATCATCATTCTGAATAAACTTAATCCTGCATTAAAATATAAAATATGGATCTCAGCCAATATACTTTTTGTCGTCATCAACTGTTCCACATTCTTCAAAATTTACTCCAACTTTGAAAGCCGATTACATTCAGCTTCGATGAGCCTTGTGCCAACAAGCTACCCTCAAAATTATAATCCAATATCTGAAGAAACAATATTACAAGCGGATCCGACTGATTCTAAACTACAAGAAACATCTTACATTCTCAATTATTTTGAATCCTTTGCACAATATATCAACAACAACATTCATTTCATTATGCTCCTGTGGTTGATTGGTATGCTTCTTTTCTTAGTGAGATTTTTGGGAGGTTTAAGTTATGTGTATTACATTAAATCACATTTTCAGATCCCTGTAGACTACTATTGGGAAACTATGAAAATCAATCTTCAAAAGAGAATGAATTTAGATAAACAAATACAACTTGCTGAATCTGCTCTGGTCCTATCAGTAATCGTGATCGGTCACCTAAAACCCATTATTCTTTTTCCTGCCGGATGGATTAACAAACTTGATCCAAAGGACGTCGAAGCCATATTACTTCATGAATTGGCACATGTATGTAGGAATGATTATCTGACAAATTTAATGCAAAGTGTGATAGAATTGATTTACTATTTTAATCCTATGGTGTGGTACTTATCCTCAAAATTGAGAGAGGAGCGAGAACATTGCTGCGATGATATCGCCATCGCTTGCGGATCTGATCCCATCCAATTTGCGAAGTCATTACTTCTCTTACAACAAATGCATTATCGGGATCGCAATGTAGCGCTTGGCTTTTCCGGAAGTAAAAAATATCATTTACTGGAAAGAGTAAAAAGAATTCTTCAACCAAGAGAAGAATATTATACTACTGATGTCCGATGGGCTAGTCTAATAGCGGTGACAGGTCTAATATTAGGTATAGCTTATACTAATTTGAAAGCAAATTCTTCTACTGAACATCCATTGTTATCTCAAATTACTGTATCCAATACTAAGTCGCTGTCAAAGATAGATTCCTTCCTATTGCGGAAGCAAATACCAGATGGGACCTATACATTCACCAACAATCAACTGACGAGTAAAATTGTTGTTCAGGAAAATAAAGTATATCAACTCAATTTTAACGGTGTAGAAGTAAGTCCAGAAAATTTTTCAAAGTTTGAAGACTACTTTTATACCATCCTGGATAATCAATTCAAAAATAAAGCAAATCAACCTGCTGCCTATGAAAGTTCAGACGTGAACAGTTCATTTATAATTTCCAACTCATTCTCAGAATCAAATAATACAAATACTGCGAAAATTGAACAGAATCCGGAAGAGAAAACAAACGGAATTAATAAAACCATTACTCAAACGGGAGAATACACAGTAATTGCTGAAAATGATTCCAAGAAAGGTATTAGAACAATCAAAACTTATAAAAATGGAGTTCTTATTCAAGAAATGATCAATGATGACCGTGGCTTCAATAGTATAAATCAATTTGACAAAAAAGGAAAAAATAGAATAAGCAAAACTGCTTGGCAAAATTCATTTTCATATCAAATTAATGACCCGCAAGCAATCGATCACGAATCCGGTTCAACGGATCGAAAAGAAATTCAAAAAATGATTGATCAATTACATGTTGAAGTGGAAGATCTGGATTTTGAACAGACAGAATCAATAGAAGACTTTAGATCTAACTTGCAATGGTGCATAGATCAATTGAGTAATCAAATTGAAAGTTTAGAACAAGATGGTAAACAAAACAAGGAAACAAAAAAGATAAAATCTGAACTCTCTAAAATGAATGAAGAAATTTCTAATATAAAAGATAGTTACAATAAGCAAGAACAAGCAGCGGATCGAAAAGATAATATGAATTTCTGGCAAATTTCCCTATACAGTGAACTTATCCGTCAAGGAAATTTGAATGAAGGTGACCGATTAATTTTTCAATGGAATGATGACCAAATGAACGCCAATGGTAAAACATTAGAAAGAAATGAATTTAATAAAATTCAAGCATTATATAAACAAATAACTGGAACAAAATCCTGCGATCATATCCAAATATCAATCCAAATGAATTAATTTTTTCCAAATTGTAATATCATGGTGCAATCAAGTGTGCACCTTGTGATTTTTTCCGAATTATCCGAAATAAAATTGTACAAATCACTTATACTTTCTAATAATTCATTCTTTAATGGTTATATATTTACTAGATTCCATAAATAAGTGCGACAGTTAATAAAATATTCTTTTGGAGAAAGACCTATTCTAAAAATAGGTACTTTCCCCTCAAGATTTTTAACTGTACACAAATGTATAAACAAATCACCTACCCTCAAAGGGTATTAATTGAACAATTTAGAAGGCAAGGAATGAGCATTATTCAGATAGCTTTGGAATTAGGGTTTCATAGAAGCACAATATATCGGGAACTCGATAGAAACTCTTCACCTGGTTCATACAAGTTATATGGAAGCGCAAGAGCGCAGGATCGGAGTGAACAGAGAGCACAAGGAAAGGGAAGGAAGAATAAAATTACAAGCGATCTTAGATGCAAAGTGGATCAATTACTTAAAATCAAGTGGAGCCCAGAGCAAATCGAAGGTCGAGCGAATATTGATAAGTATGAAAGGGTTAGTAAAGAGTGCATATATCAATATGTATATGAAGATAAAAGGAAAGGAGGTGATCTATGGAGTAATTTAAGACATTCCCACAGAAGAAGGCGAAGACGCAAAAATACCTATAAACAAAGGGGAATTATCAAAAACAGAGTATGTATTGAAGATAGACCAAAGATTGTTGAATCTCAAAAAGGTATGGAGATTGGGAAGGAGATACTATAGTAGGAAGGAATCATAAGTCCCAAATTGCCAGTATGGTGGAAAGAAAATCCTTGTTTGTAAAGATTATTAAGCTGGAGTCCAAAGGAGCTAAATTCACAGCCAAAACAATCAGTTGCAAATTGAAAAATATAAAAACTTATGCCACACAATTACATTAGACAATGGAAAAGAAAATGCAGATCATCAAACATTGGCTAAAGCATTGAATACTAAGATATACTTTGCTCATCCATATTCTGCTTATGAAAGAGGTTGCAATGAAAATATCAATGGTTTAATACGGCAATACTTGCCAAAAAAATCAGACTTTTCCATGCTCAAGCAAACTGACTTGGATCGAATTGAATCCCAAATAAATAATCGACCTAGAAAAAAATTAGGTTACAAAACACCAAATGAAGTATTTTTGAACCTTGTCGCACTTAAATGTTGAATTCAGCTTTTATTTTAAAAAAAATAAGCTTCCATTTTAAACTACAGCTCTGATACAATCCACATAAACGATTGCTAAACATACTTCAATTGAAATTCATGAAATCCATTATATATCTTCATATTCTATTCTTTTGCTCAATTTACTGTACACTTTTTGGTCAAGACACTCTCCCTGTAAAAAGAACGTACCACATAATAAAAACAACTGAACCAATCATTGTAGATGGAGTACTTTCTGAAAGTTTCTGGAATGTTGCAGAATCTCAAAGTGATTTCACACAATTTGAACCAATGCCATTTGCCAAGACAGAATTTAAAACTGTGGTCAGAATGTCATTTACAGATCAATACATCTATGTAGGAGCACAACTATATGATGATCCAAATAAAGTGAGTGCACAAGTTACAAGTCGAGATGAACTGGGAGAAACGAACGTGGATTATTTTACGATGAGTCTTGATACTTATGACGATGACTTGACCGGTTTTCGATTTATTGTGACAGCAGCCGGAGTACAAGCTGATGCCAGATTGGGCAAATTTGAAACGGATAACGGAACCAACCTACTCGATTTCAATTGGGATGGAGTATGGGAATCCGCTGTACAAAAATCCAATGATGGATGGAGTGTAGAAATGAAAATTCCACTTTTTAATCTCAGATTTCCAAAAAAAACAGATCAAAACTGGGGTCTGCAATTCGCAAGATTTGTGAAGCGAAATGGTGAAACCTCTTCCTGGCAAGCAATCAATCCAAATATTAATGGTATAGTGAGACAATATGGCAACTTAGTAGGAATTAAAGATATAAAAAATGCACTTCGCTTGTCATTACATCCGTATATTTCATTGAATTACAAAAGCGCTCCACCCAATCAGGCAAATAAAGAAAATACTCATTTACAAGTCCAAAAAGGGATTTCCGGAGGCATGGACATCAAATATGGGATCAATGAAAATTTCACATTGGATGCCACTGTCATACCTGATTTCTCTCAAGTTGCATCAGATTAAAAAGTATTAAATCTTAGCCCTTTCGAACAGCGGTTTGAAGAAAGGCGACCCTTTTTCACCGAAGCTGTTGACCTATTCAATAAATGTAATATTTTTTATAGTCGCAGAGTTGGTGGAATTCCATACTCTTACTTACAAATTAATCCCAATTTATCTGAATATGAAATTATCCAATCCATACCTTTCGAAGCACAACTTTACAATGCTTCAAAATTTTCCGGACGGACTCCTTCAAAATGGGGAATTGGAATATTTAATGCCGTTTCCGCCCCAGCGTACGCGAAAATAAAAAATATGAACTCAGGGAGTACAAAAAAAATACTGGTATCACCATTGACAAATTACAATGTCACAGTTATCCAAAAATTACTACCAAATCAATCCTCTGTTTCATTAATCAATGCAAGCACTCTCCGTAGTGGATTATATAGAGATGCAAACGTGAGTGGTCTTGAATATATCCAAAAAGATAAAAAAAACAACTATCAATTTGCCATCATACCAAAAATATCCGCAATTTTTAATCCCGGAAGCCGAGTTCGTTTAGGCTATACAAATGAAGCAAGCTTTGGAAAAATCAGTGGAGAAATCAATTGGAATGTTTGGAATGACATTATAAGTGACAGATGGGACCCTTCCGATTTAGGCTATTACTCCGGGAATAATAGGATGACCTCCGGTGGAGGGATTACTTATAATCAAACTTCTGCCAATAAGTATTTCAATAGCTCGAACTGGTGGATAAACGGTGGTTATTCTAATCAATACTCTCCTTTTAAATACGCAAATTGGTTCAGCAATATTGGATTTTGGGCCGGACTTAAAAATCAAGGAAGCGTGAATTGGTGGAATTACATCCAACCCTTTGCCTCATATGATTTTAACGAACCACGTATTGCAGGAAAAAAACTTAGAATCCTGCCCTATTGGAATAATGGATTCAATTTCAGTACAGATTCACGAAAAAAAATGAGGTTATTTGCATACTATAGTACAAGTATTGAACTTAGAAAAAATTATTACAACTTCAGCTTTGGCATTGAACCATCGTATCGCTTCAATGATAAAATCAATGTAAGTTATAATTTGTTTTACAGCTCACTGTACAATGAAAGAGGCTATGTTACAAATGTGTCTGATGATGAAATTATCATAGGGGAAAGGAAACAAGTTACCTTGAGTCATTCCATATACTTCAAATACAATATGACTAAATTAGCCAGTTTTTCCATTATCGCAAGACATTATAATACCAACCTTATTCACAATAGATTCTATGTACTGCAAGATGATGGCGGTTTAGGCACAAGCAATTATGATGGAGAGCATGACTTTAGCATTCAATTTTTCAATATTGACGCGGTATTACAGTATCAATTTCGTCCTGGTAGTTATTTGACCCTGGTTTGGAAAAACAGTGCCGAACATAGTCAAACTATAGATAATAAAAAACAACCTGATTACGGAAATCAATTAGATAAAATCTTGTCCGCAGCCAAAGACAATCTTTTCAGTGTAAAAATGGTTTACTTTCTTAATGGAGCAAAATACCTGAATAGATGATACTCAAGTCAAATACTAATTTTCATTATTCAAAAAATATTTAGCGGTATAATTCCCAAACACCACTTTCCTTATTTTGAATGAATACATAATTACTCTCCGGATTAATCGCAGCAGGTGTTAGATTATAAAAGAATGGTGTTCCGGTTGCAATCATTGACCCATCAGATTGAAATCTTATCTTCCTCACTCGATCATCTCCTCTTGGGCCTATACCATTGATATCAATTTCCATTTTAGGTCCCGCTGTCGCAATAAAATTTTTGTCCAATGGTATAGAATATACTATTGATTCTCTTGCACTTCCATAATATAATCGATAATCTCCAGTTAACTCCTTCCTCAGTGTCAGACCAAGAATATCAGTGCTATCGAGAATTTGAGTAGTTTTCCTTGTATTCACATCAATCGCATAAACCTGACCCAGCTGTTGTTGCGCATTAGATCCGGCAACTGTGCTTACAAAAAGAGTTTGAGTCTCACAATCATAATAAGAACCCATGAGTCCAAATACATTTTGAAGTGATCTATGAAATTGAATTGGCAATTTCACAAATGAGTCAAGTATGCCGGTTTTGGAATCAATTCTGTAGACTGTATGCATATGCTCTTCCGGATTATTCTCCATATTAACTGTTGGCTTGGGCAAAATATATGAATTTCCTACTTGGTCTGTAGCAATAGCGCCAACATATCCGGCAGATCGCCAACTTGGATGCTGATATAATTTTGTGCGTTCAGATTGTAAATTACGAACATCAGAAAGTTCTATAAGCACTACTCCAACGAATTTTCTTTCTGTAGAACTCAGCGCAGACCTTGTCCGATCAAAACCCAAATTTGCAAAATATCCTGGAGTTCTTGCACAAGATTGAGCATCAAGTCCATTCGAACAGTAAAGTAAAACAAAGCAAAATACAACTTGAAAGTATATTGAATAATATGTCATTTCAGAATAAATTTTGGCCCCGAAAAGCATGGATAAATTTTGGGTACAAACACACCATTCTCAAGCACGGATTCAGCCCAGCAATACTCATTACCCTTTCTGTCGTCATTTTTAATTTGTGGGACATACCAAAATACCAATGCACTATTTTCAATTGGCTCAGGTTGAGGATCGATGAACTTGTCAGGGCCTTGTTTATAGTCCAAATTACAACAAGGACCAATAGTTGGAAGATCTACTGTACCTTCATCTTGATTTGGATGATCTTTGGTCAGATAAAAATATGCTTTATCTCCACGACCTCCATCTCCGAATTGTCCCCTATTGCCTTCAATCCATATCTCAGATGACTTGCTGCCTGTAGTAAATTTACCTAAATATTTATTCTTAAAATATTCTGAAGGAAAATTTTCAAGAGCCCAATTTTCCATCGACCATTTCTTCCACTTATTCTTTTGAGCGGAATAAAAATTCATTTGTGGTGAAAAAAAACTAATTCTTGTTACCGGGCGATATGTGCCATCATTACCACAACCTCGTCCTATAGAACCAATCACAGGTCTGAAACTTCCATCATTAAAAAACTCAAAGTGCTGTTCATAATTATAACTGCAAGGCGTGGGCCAACCTTCACTAAAATATTTCTGAGATAAACCAAATCCAACGGTATCCTGATTTTCAATAATAGGATATATCACAGGTGGCTCGACAGCAACTACCGCTGCTTGACTATATTCAGGACAACCAATGGCATCACTGTATCCAAATCCTTCAGTATTGGAATAAGACACGTGCCAATCCACTGTTTTCACATCTCTGTAAAGTGGGATACCCTTGAATGATATATTACTTACTCGCAGACCATCCGATCTAGTCAAAGTATATAAAAAAGACCATCCATTCTTGCTTACTTTGTTTTCAACTTCGCAATAACAAGTCATCACTTTTTCATTTTGCAACATTCGCTCCGTAATGGCGGGTCCGGTTTTCCCAACTTCTGTCCATTTTACACCTACCACTTTCAATGAAGTTAGATCAACGATTACCCACATAGCGCGCTCATTTTTTACAAACGTTGGTGCCACACACAGATGTTGTGAACGCTGACAGGAAGACCTATTCAATGCTGTTTTTGTAGAAGACATCCGCACCGACAGAGGGTCTAAATCTTGACCATATTGTTTTATGACATCAGGATCAGACAAAGCGATATCTTCAGCTAAAGCTGCGAGATGAGGTGGAATATCAGGTTGAAAGTTTTCAAATGTGTGGAAATAAACAACTTTGGTTTTTTCAACATCAACCAATCCGATAAGAGATTGATTCATTCCAAAATTGTACAATTCCACACGATAAACTTTATCAGGATTTTCCAATTTTTGTCCCGGAGGTAAATCAGAAGGTCTTATTTTTGAAACAGAAAAAATTTCGTTCAGGTAAGGTTTGCCTGATTTCTCTTCTGAGAAATATGACTTTGTTTTGGGATAATTTAAAAATAATTCTTGAGCAATAAACTCCTCTGATTGATTCCCTGAAACTAATCTGATTACAGGAAAAGAATCTCTCAACACGTGAGATATTTGCATATTTCGTTTTACCAACAAATCTTGCCCAGATAATTCCAATACCAAAACTAAAAAAACTGTAATCTTCAGAAACCTGAATACAATTAAATTTAGTATAAAAAATCTTAACTTACTCATTTTCAAACGGATTGATAAAAAGTTTATTACAAAGATAGGAAGTATCTGTAAGTGTATTTAAAAATGCGATCAACTCCAATTTTTCATTATTTGACAGCCGAAACTTCTTCATTCTACTATCTTTCAATAAATGTACAAATCCTTCACCCTTACAATCACCAAAATCAACATTTCTACCGCCGCGAACATAATTCCCGATTACATCCAATAATTCATCTTCACTTCCATCATGATAGTATGGCCCTGTGAGTGCTACATTTCTTAAACTCGGAATACGAAATGACAAAGAATCTATTGCTAAACCATTTTTCACATTTGATATTTCTCCGGGGTCCAATTCCCGACAAGAATATAAACCGGTATTCGCAAAATGGGAACCAATCTCAGGCTTGTCAAAATCCTGTCCACCATGACATATAAAACATGAAGCCTTCTTTCCAAAAAAAATCTTCATCCCTTTCATTGCATCCTTATTTAAGGGATACATTTTTGGATCAATCTTATATTTATCAAATGCCGATTGTCTTGAATTTAACTGCAGCAAATAGCCTGATATAGATTTTTTAATATTGGTAAATGAAATGGGATTTAATTCATGAGGAAAGGCTTCTCTAAATAGTTTTTTATAGAAGCTATCAGTCCGAAACTTATTCAAAAACAAACTGTCATTATTTACAATTCCTAGTTCAGGTGGTGTCAAGGAAAACAAAGGTCTATCCATTTGGTCCTCCAACAAATGGAGGTCAGCTTTCTTCCAGTCTAAAGAAACTCTTGAACCCACATTGATCAAGGAAGGTGAGTTATGGGGTAGCGGGTCTCCATAGACGCCTACCGAACTTCGATATCCATCAGAGAAGGCAAGTAATGGGTCGTGACAAGAAGAACAAGATTTGGATGAATTTATCGATAATTTCTTCTCATAAAAAAGGAAATGGCCTAAGGTCACATCCGGTGAATTCATCCCAGGATCTTGCGAATAACCACTAAACCCAGCGGTAAACAATGCTAAAATAATGAAACAAGTCCTATACCAATACACCTCATTAAAAGATACCTTACAGATAACACCTTAACTGCCTCTTATGTTCGACTGAAACACAAAATCTAAATACTTTGGCTATTTTCTAACTCATTCCGGTTTATGGGATAAAACACTAAATAAATATTTATGTCCAGAACACTACTCAAGACTTCATTAAGGAATAATGTCCTTCATTTACTTGATCTTAAGCTTGCAATTATCCCCTTCTTTTTCCTAACCGAGTTCTATTTATCTTCCACAACCTGCATTTTACCAGAATATTCATCATGCTGCGTGTAGATTTTGTAATAATAAACGCCTGATGAAGGAATTTTTGTACGGTTTAATTCAATGTAATTTTGTTTCGAATCAAACTGATTGTATTCATGATATACCCTTCTTCCAGCGGCGTCAAACACCATAATACTCTTCAATGCACCTGCACCTATTGGCAAATAAATTTTTGTTTGCTTTGCCCAAGGATTGGGTTGACTGGAAATACTTGATGCCTGTTTTTCAAACTCATTGCCAATTGTAGCATTCCATCTCAAGATATGTTCCTGAAGATTTTCATCTACTGCTATTGCATTTGTTAAATCTGAGCCCAAATTAATCAGATCAGACAATTTAATCCATTGATTCACTTCAATTTCGAGTCCAAAAACTTCCTGAAATGATTCGATAGGATGTACCGTATGGCAAGCAAAGGAAATGTAACCTTGTTTTACTCCTTCCAAATTAAAAAATTCTGTTCCAGTCCCTTCCGATAAATTTGAATGAGCGACAACCCCCTTCACCAAATCTGGATTAAACCTTAGGGTACCCTGTATGGCAAGAACAGAGTTTAACTCTCCCAAATTAAAAGAAAGCTTATTGACTGTTCCCGGCATTAAAATGATATCCTCTGTATAAATATTAACCGGTTCAGTTGTTCGGGCTTGTACCTGACCAAAATGTGCATTAGCCTTAACGTTGCCGTTCAGATCTCCTACTTTTATACCTGTAAAAGGTACAAATGAATAAGCACCAGTTTTAGTTAAACTAACTTCCTCCGGCAAATTGTCATGCAGCGGATCATAATTTTGCAATAAATAAGGGTACGCATGGTCAATAAAGCGCCAACTTGTATTGCCCTCAACTTTGGATTGAACACCTAAAATCAGCTTTCTCAATTCACTGATATCTCGTGCTGTGATCGTGCCACTTCTGTTTACATCTCCCGCAATGTAAAGTGCCCCAGTCTGGAAGGATTCAATACCTAAAATATGTTTTTGAATTTTAACGATATCAGCAGTCGATACTCCGTTCAGCCAATCATCATTTTTATATGGTCTGAGTAAATATGATTTATCCCTTTGAATATGTTGAAATGAAAACTCACCCAATTCATCAGAAAATGTATTGAATTTTTTCGCCCCTGAAATCAAAACATCAGCATTTTCAACTCCATCACCTATAGCAGTCTTCAACTCACCCTCAATTGTCAATCCTGCTAAATTTTGATCACAGATTGGCACCTGATTTAGATCATCGACAATTACTATCGTCTTACAAAATGATTGGTTTCCGTATTCGTCAGTAACCCACAATTCCAGATCATTCCTGCCAATATTATCACAATTCAGTACTTTTTTTACGTTTGAAGTATCTTTGCTAAAACTAAAAATAAGTCGTTGACCACAGGATTGAGAACTTCCTGCATCAAGGTCTTTAGCCCAAACAACTACCTCCTCATCATCTGGAATTCCATCTTTATTTTTATCGACGGCTTCCAAATTCACTATTATACCCGTACGACAATAAACAGTCGGTAATTTACAAGATTTGACCTTCACAAAATAAGAACAACTGTTCTCTAAACCACAACCATTGCTAACAGTTACATGGATCCAGTGAGTTCCCATTGGCAAATCAAATACCGAATCCAACGAAAACTTGATGATATCTGTAACATTATCATTGAATAAATCACAACGAATCGTCCAATTTAACAAAGAATCAAAGCCGCAATGAGTAACTGCTCTATGACTAGCTTTCCATTTCATTGGAGAACAATCCAAATTAGGGTTACACAAATCTATATCCTCGCAGGTTCCCTCAAAGCGAGGAATATCCGTACTCGACACATTTACAATTTGATGATATGTAATAATATGCGGTAAACGATTTGGCAATTGGCTGCACCAATCTATTGCAGACCAATTTCGTTGGATTTTATAACAGGAAGCTGAAGCGCCAAATATTTCATCGGAATAAGAAAACAAAATGTTTCGACAACTATTTATTTTCACATACGGATAACTGTAATTCTTTGATTTTAGCACTTCTGGCCGCAATAAAAGTGGGTTACACACATCGGTAGTATCCAAATCTAGTGGCCACACGATTTCAGATTCCTCTAAGGCATCTAATGACCTGAAGGTGATGTACTGAATACAACTATCTATGATTTGATTAGCCATGTTAAAATAAAACACTCTCCTCATTACACCTATTCCACAAGAATTCAAGCCACTGCTATCAACATGCTCATCAATAATTATACTGCATGAGTGACTAACTAATCCATCTATTGCTTGCCCAATAAATATGGGATGTAGTGAGCTATCGATTTCAATAAATTTACGGTCCGTATCCTTTTGCACAAATTTTCCGTAAACACTCAATTCATTTTTGAATTGATGGGCGGAACAATCTACAATTACGTCTGGTAAACACACCACTGCAAACTGTGCTTTACTTTGGACTTCTACATTCACCATACAGATATTTTGGTTTCCACTTTGATCAGTTACTCTGATGGCAACCATAATTGTTTTACCAATATCTTCACAACAAAAATAAATTTTATCCAACCATTGCATAGAATCAACCAAACAAGGAGAATTCTCCATTCTTCTTCCTCGGATTGTAATCGTTGAACAATTGTCATATGAGTCCGAAGCAATAGAATTTGCATTTAGCCAAGCCTCACCATCTGTATTTAAACTCACCACAGTATTCGCATCACAAACTACAGTAGGAGCAGTTTTGTCGATAACCCTAATCTGTGAAGTAAAAGTACTTTGGTTACCACATGCGTCCGAAACTATATAAGCCAATATTTGATTACCTAATGGAATTCGAACTTGTTTTCCTTCATGGTAAATATCTGTAAAACCATTAATTGAATAACAAATTTGAGAAATCTGAGAACAATTATCTACTACATCCAATTTAGGTAAATAGAATATAGCTTCGCAATTATTCGCAGTCTCCAAATCAAATAAAGCCGAGAGAGAGCTAGTAAAAACGGGTGCTTCATTATCAATGATCTCAATAAACTGATTTAAGGTTTTAGTAATTTCTTTTCCACAATTCCACTCTCTGATATTCCACAATCTCCAGATTTTCTTTTTACAATCTGAAGTAATTAAATCGAGATCTGTATAATTGACAAAAATATTGCAAGTTAAACTCATTCCTGGTTTGAGCAAGAATTCTCCAAATTTTGGATACCCTGTTACTGATGGATCTGGATTTCCCTGTGCATCCTTCTTATACTTTTGGGAACATGTTAAACTCTGAAAGTCTGGTGCTCCAATGGAATCAAATGGAATTCTTTTAAAATAAATTTCGGATTCACATATTTCACTTTTATTTCCATAAGAATCCACAGCTTGATATTTAACTTTTTTCTTACCTAACACATTCTCATCACACATGATAGATTCATAAATCACATCAATCACATTTATTTTTGCAACACCACAAGCTTCAATCACATCCGGCATTATCAAGCTATCTTCAAAACAATACAAAGAATCTATACGACACACCAATTTAGGTGCTAATTTATCTTCCACCAAAACAGTTGTCCAACAATAATTAGGAGAACATCTATAGTACGTTTTTGCTGTTATCTTAGTACCGATATACTCCCTCGTCAGAATTTGATTCGGTATAGGTATATTATGTTCATCAAACAACAAAACAGTATAAGCATCATCGCTACAGTTTTTATTCAAGACAGTCAATGATGGATATACAATACCTTGGCAGTTTTCATCAAGTGAAAAATGTATATTTGAATTACAGATTATTTCCTCTCCTTGTGAACCTAATACAGTTACCAGGAAACTACACGTATCTGCATTTCCAAAATCATCAATTCCAGCAAATGTAAATTCATGGACTCCAACTGGAATTGAATCTATCCCAAACTGTGTAGGCATCAGTTGAATATACGTTAATGCTGTATCACAATTGTCGGTAAAGTTTATCAGATCCGCTATCGTTACCATTCCATCTTCAGTTAGATCGGCAAAACATTCGCATGAGTTCAGAGATATAGTTAAATCAGGTGGACATGTGATAGAAGGTGGAGTAATGTCAATTAATTCAACGATAGAAGAACATGTGCCAATATTACCACATTCATCTTCGACAAATACCTGAATTGTATCAAGATATAAACCTCTATTACAGAATATCGTGTCATGGTCAATGCTCTTAATAAAATGGTCTGAACAATTATCACTTAGATTTTTAATAAATAAATCTGGATAAACAATTACATAATGATCGCCTGAATAAACGAAGTTTGTATCTCTACATTCGACAATTGGTGCAATCGTATCAATAGTGGTGATCAACTGCGTGCAATTGCTCGCATTACCACAACTGTCCGTAGCCGTCCAGATCCGGTAGATAAATTTCTCATTCGCACAGGTACCGGAGACGATGCTGTCCCTGTGTATAATTTCTATTCCTCCCGCAGGGTCGCAATTGTCCGTAGCCGTCGCAAAGCCTCTTACTGCAGCACTCGTATCCGCTTCACAGCTGATCGTCAGGTCAGCAGGGCATGTTATCATTGGTGCTGTATTGTCCTCTGTGGTGATCAATTGCGTGCATCTACTCGAATTGCCACAGCTGTCCGTAGCTGTCCAGATCCGGTAGATAAATTTCTCATTCGCACAAGCCCCTGCGACGATGCTGTCCCTGTGTATAATCTCTATTCCTCCTGCAGGGTCGCAATTGTCCGTAGCCGTCGCAAAGCCTCGTACAGCAGCACTCGCATCCGCTTCACAGCTGATCGTCAGGTCAGCAGGGCATGTTATCATTGGTGCTGTATTGTCCTCTGTGGTGATCAATTGCGTGCATCTACTCGAATTGCCACAGCTGTCCGTAGCTGTCCAGATCCGGTAGATAAATTTCTCATTCGCACAAGCGCCTGCCACGATGCTGTCCCTGCGTATAATCTCTATTCCTCCTGCAGGGTCGCAATTGTCTGTAGCTGTAGCAAAACCTCTTACTGCAGCACTCGTATCCGCATCACAGCTGATCGTCAGATCCGCAGGACAAGTTATCATTGGTGCTGTATTGTCCTCTGTGGTGATCAATTGCGTGCATCTACTCGAATTGCCACAACTGTCCGTAGCCGTCCAGATCCGGTAGATAAATTTCTCATTCGCACAGGCACCTGCCACGATGCTGTCCCTGCGTATAATCTCTATTCCTCCTGCAGGGTCGCAATTGTCCGTAGCAGTCGCAAAGCCTCTTACCGTAGCACTCGTATCCGCTTCACAGCTGATCGTAGCGTTTGCTGGACAGCTTATCATTGGTGCCGTATTGTCTTCTGTAGTGATCAACTGTGTACACCTACTCGCATTGCCACAGCTGTCCGTAGCCGTCCAGATCCGGTAGATAAATTTCTCATTCGCACAGGCACCTGCCACGATGCTGTCCCTGCGTATAATCTCTATTCCTCCTGCAGGGTCGCAATTGTCCGTAGCTGTCGCAAAGCCTCTTACCGTAGCACTCGTATCCGCTTCACAGCTGATCGTAAGGTCGGCAGGGCAAGTTATCATTGGTGCCGTATTGTCTTCTGTAGTGATCAATTGCGTGCATCTACTCGAATTGCCACAACTGTCAGTTGCAGTCCAAATCCGGTAGATAAATTTCTCATTCGCACAAGCGCCTGCCACGATGCTGTCCCTGCGTATAATCTCTATTCCTCCTGCAGGGTCGCAATTGTCCGTAGCTGTAGCAAAACCTCTTACTGCAGCACTCGTATCCCCATCACAGCTGATCGTCAGATCCGCAGGACAAGTTATCATTGGTGCTGTATTGTCCTCTGTGGTGATCAATTGCGTGCATCTACTCGAATTGCCACAGCTGTCCGTAGCTGTCCAGATCCGGTAGATAAATTTCTCATTCGCACAAGCCCCAGAGACGATGCTGTCCCTGCGTATAATCTCTATTCCTCCTGCAGGGTCGCAATTGTCCGTAGCCGTAGCAAAGCCTCGTACCGCAGCACTCGTATCCGCTTCACAGCTGATCGTAAGGTCCGCAGGGCAAGTTATCATTGGTGCCGTATTGTCTTCTGTAGTGATCAACTGTGTACACCTACTCGCATTGCCACAGCTGTCCGTAGCCGTCCATATCCGGTAGATAAATTTCTCATTCGCACAGGCACCAGAGACGATGCTGTCCCTGTGTTTAATTTCTATTCCTCCTGCAGGGTCGCAATTGTCCGTAGCTGTAGCAAAACCTCTTACTGCAGCACTCGTATCCCCATCACAGCTGATCGTCAGATCCGCAGGACAAGTTATCATTGGTGCTGTATTGTCCTCTGTGGTGATCAATTGCGTGCATCTACTCGAATTGCCACAACTGTCAGTTGCAGTCCAGATCCGGTAGATAAATTTCGCATTCGCACAAGCGCCTGCCACGATGCTGTCCCTGCGTATAATCTCTATTCCTCCTGCAGGGTCGCAATTGTCCGTAGCTGTAGCAAAACCTCTTACTGCAGCACTCGTATCCCCATCACAGCTGATCGTCAGATCCGCAGGACAAGTTATCATTGGTGCTGTATTGTCCTCTGTGGTGATCAATTGCGTGCATCTACTCGAATTGCCACAGCTGTCCGTAGCTGTCCAGATGCGGTAGATAAATTTCTCATTCGAACAGGCGCCTGCCACGATGCTGTCCCTGCGTATAATCTCTATTCCTCCTGCAGGGTCGCAATTGTCCGTAGCCGTAGCAAAGCCTCGTACCGCAGCACTCGTATCCGCTTCACAGCTGATCGTAAGGTCCGCAGGGCAAGTTATCATTGGTGCCGTATTGTCTTCTGTAGTGATCAACTGTGTACACCTACTCGCATTGCCACAGCTGTCCGTAGCCGTCCATATCCGGTAGATAAATTTCTCATTCGAACAGGCGCCTGCCACGATGCTGTCCCTGCGTATAATCTCTATTCCTCCTGCAGGGTCGCAATTGTCCGTAGCCGTCGCAAAACCTCTTACTGCAGCACTCGTATCCGCATCACAGCTGATCGTCGGGTCGGCAGGGCAAGTTATCATTGGTGCTGTATTGTCCTCTGTGGTGATCAATTGCGTGCATCTACTCGAATTGCCACAACTGTCAGTTGCAGTCCAAATCCGGTAGATAAATTTCTCATTCGCACAAGCGCCTGCCACGATGCTGTCCCTGCGTATAATCTCTATTCCTCCTGCAGGGTCGCAATTGTCCGTAGCTGTAGCAAAACCTCTTACTGCAGCACTCGTATCCCCATCACAGCTGATCGTCAGATCCGCAGGACAAGTTATCATTGGTGCTGTATTGTCCTCTGTGGTGATCAATTGCGTGCATCTACTCGAATTGCCAGCTGTCCGTAGCTGTCCAGATGCGGTAGATAAATTTCTCATTCGAACAGGCGCCTGCCACGATGCTGTCCCTGCGTATAATC
This sequence comes from Saprospiraceae bacterium, assembly GCA_016710235.1. Taxonomy (NCBI): domain Bacteria; kingdom Pseudomonadati; phylum Bacteroidota; class Saprospiria; order Saprospirales; family Saprospiraceae; species Saprospiraceae bacterium. The sequence continues at coordinate 2,041,381 of JADJLG010000001.1, read as the reverse complement.
TCTATTCCTCCTGCAGGGTCGCAATTGTCCGTAGCCGTAGCAAAGCCTCGTACCGCAGCACTCGTATCCGCTTCACAGCTGATCGTAAGGTCCGCAGGGCAAGTTATCATTGGTGCTGTATTGTCCTCTGTGGTGATCAATTGCGTGCATCTACTCGAATTGCCACAACTGTCAGTTGCAGTCCAGATCCGGTAGATAAATTTCGCATTCGCACAAGCCCCAGAGACGATGCTGTCCCTGTGTATAATTTCTATTCCTCCTGCAGGGTCGCAATCGTCCGTAGCCGTCGCAAAGCCTCGTACCACAGCACTCGTATCCGCTTCACAGCTGATCGTAGCGTTTGCTGGACAGCTTATCATTGGTGCCGTATTGTCTTCTGTGGTGATCAATTGCGTGCATCTACTCGAATTGCCACAGCTGTCCGTAGCTGTCCAGATCCGGTAGATAAATTTCGCATTCGCACAAGCCCCAGAGACGATGCTGTCCCTGTGTTTAATTTCTATTCCTCCTGCAGGGTCGCAATTGTCCGTAGCCGTCGCAAAACCTCTTACTGCAGCACTCGTATCCGCATCACAGCTGATCGTCAGATCAGCAGGGCATGTTATCATTGGTGCTGTATTGTCCTCTGTGGTGATCAATTGCGTGCATCTACTCGAATTGCCACAACTGTCAGTTGCAGTCCAGATCCGGTAGATAAATTTCTCATTCGCACAAGCCCCAGAGACGATGCTGTCCCTGCGTATAATCTCTATTCCTCCCACCGGGTCGCAATTGTCAATAGCCGTAGCAAAACCTCGTACCGCAGCACTCGTATCCCCATCACAGCTGATCGTCAGGTCCGCAGGGCAAGTTATCATTGGTGCCGTATTGTCTTCTGTGGTGATCAATTGCGTGCATCTACTCGAATTGCCACAGCTGTCCGTAGCTGTCCAGATCCGGTAGATAAATTTCTCATTCGAACAGGCACCTGCCACGATGCTGTCCCTGCGTATAATCTCTATTCCTCCTGCAGGGTCGCAATTGTCCGTAGCTGTCGCAAAGCCTCTTACCGTAGCACTCGTATCCGCTTCACAGCTGATCGTAAGGTCGGCAGGGCAAGTTATTATTGGTAATGTATTGTCCTCTGTGGTGATCAACTGAATGCATTTGCTTGCATTGCCACAACTGTCCGTAGCCGTCCAGATCCGGTAGATAAATTTCTCATTCGAACAGGCGCCTGCCACGATGCTGTCCCTGCGTATAATCTCTATTCCTCCTGCAGGGTCGCAATTGTCCGTAGCCGTCGCAAAGCCTCGTACCGCAGCACTCGTATCCGCTTCACAGCTGATCGTCAGGTCCGCAGGGCATGTTATCATTGGTGCCGTATTGTCTTCTGTGGTGATCAATTGCGTGCAATTGCTCGCATTGCCACAGCTGTCCGTAGCCGTCCAGATCCGGTAGATAAATTTCTCATTCGCACAGGCCCCAGCGACGATGCTGTCCCTGTGTATAATTTCTATTCCTCCTGCAGGGTCGCAATTGTCCGTAGCTGTAGCGAAACCTCTTACTGCAGCACTCGTATCCGCATCACAGCTGATCGTCGGGTCGGCAGGGCAAGTTATCATTGGTGCTGTATTGTCCTCTGTGGTGATCAATTGCGTGCATCTACTCGAATTGCCACAACTGTCAGTAGCCGTCCAGATCCGGTAGATAAATTTCTCATTCGCACAGGCACCTGCCACGATGCTGTCCCTGCGTATAATCTCTATTCCTCCTGCAGGGTCGCAATTGTCCGTAGCAGTCGCGAAACCTCTTACTGCAGCACTCGTATCCGCATCACAGCTGATCGTCGGGTCGGCAGGGCAAGTTATCATTGGTGCTGTATTGTCCTCTGTGGTGATCAATTGCGTGCATCTACTCGAATTGCCACAACTGTCAGTTGCAGTCCAAATCCGGTAGATAAATTTCTCATTCGCACAGGTACCGGAGACGATGCTGTCCCTGTGTATAATTTCTATTCCTCCCGCAGGGTCGCAATTGTCCGTAGCCGTCGCAAAGCCTCTTACTGCAGCACTCGTATCCGCTTCACAGCTGATCGTCAGATCCGCAGGGCAAGTTATCATTGGTGCTGTATTGTCCTCTGTGGTGATCAACTGAATGCATCTACTCGAATTGCCACAGCTGTCCGTAGCCGTCCAGATCCGGTAGATAAATTTCTCATTCGCACAGGCGCCTGCCACGATGCTGTCCCTGCGTATAATCTCTATTCCTCCTGCAGGGTCGCAATTGTCCGTAGCTGTAGCAAAACCTCTTACTGCAGCACTCGTATCCCCATCACAGCTGATCGTCAGATCCGCAGGACAAGTTATCATTGGTGCTGTATTGTCCTCTGTGGTGATCAATTGCGTGCATCTACTCGAATTGCCACAGCTGTCCGTAGCTGTCCAGATGCGGTAGATAAATTTCTCATTCGAACAGGCGCCTGCCACGATGCTGTCCCTGCGTATAATCTCTATTCCTCCTGCAGGGTCGCAATTGTCCGTAGCCGTAGCAAAGCCTCGTACCGCAGCACTCGTATCCGCTTCACAGCTGATCGTAAGGTCCGCAGGGCAAGTTATCATTGGTGCCGTATTGTCTTCTGTAGTGATCAACTGTGTACACCTACTCGCATTGCCACAGCTGTCCGTAGCCGTCCATATCCGGTAGATAAATTTCTCATTCGAACAGGCGCCTGCCACGATGCTGTCCCTGCGTATAATCTCTATTCCTCCTGCAGGGTCGCAATTGTCCGTAGCAGTCGCGAAACCTCTTACTGCAGCACTCGTATCCGCTTCACAGCTGATCGTCAGATCCGCAGGGCAAGTTATCATTGGTGCTGTATTGTCCTCTGTGGTGATCAACTGAATGCATCTACTCGAATTGCCACAGCTGTCCGTAGCCGTCCAGATCCGGTAGATAAATTTCTCATTCGCACAGGCGCCTGCCACGATGCTGTCCCTGCGTATAATCTCTATTCCTCCTGCAGGGTCGCAATTGTCCGTAGCTGTCGCAAAGCCTCGTACCGCAGCACTCGTATCCGCTTCACAGCTGATCGTCAGATCCGCAGGACAAGTTATCATTGGTGCTGTATTGTCCTCTGTGGTGATCAATTGCGTGCATCTACTCGAATTGCCACAACTGTCAGTTGCAGTCCAGATCCGGTAGATAAATTTCTCATTCGCACAAGCCCCAGAGACGATGCTGTCCCTGTGTATAATTTCTATTCCTCCTGCAGGGTCGCAATTGTCCGTAGCCGTCGCAAAGCCTCGTACCACAGCACTCGTATCCGCTTCACAGCTGATCGTAGCGTTTGCTGGACAGCTTATCATTGGTGCCGTATTGTCTTCTGTGGTGATCAATTGCGTGCAGCTGCTTGCATTGCCACAGCTGTCCGTAGCTGTCCAGATCCGGTAGATAAATTTCGCATTCGCACAAGCCCCAGAGACGATGCTGTCCCTGTGTTTAATTTCTATTCCTCCTGCAGGGTCGCAATTGTCCGTAGCCGTCGCAAAGCCTCGTACCACAGCACTCGTATCCGCTTCACAGCTGATCGTAGCGTTTGCTGGGCAGCTTATCATTGGTGCTGTATTGTCTTCTGTGGTGATCAATTGCGTGCATCTACTCGAATTGCCACAGCTGTCCGTAGCCGTCCAGATCCGGTAGATAAATTTCTCATTCGCACAAGCCCCTGCCACGATGCTGTCCCTGCGTATAATCTCTATTCCTCCTGCAGGGTCGCAATTGTCCGTAGCCGTAGCAAAACCTCTTACTGCAGCACTCGTATCCCCATCACAGCTGATCGTCAGGTCGGCAGGGCAAGTTATCATTGGTGCCGTATTGTCTTCTGTTGTGATCAATTGCGTGCATCTGCTCGCATTGCCACAGCTGTCAGTAGCCGTCCATATCCGGTAGATAAATTTCTCATTCGCACAGGCACCTGCCACGATGCTGTCCCTGCGTATAATCTCTATTCCTCCTGCAGGGTCGCAATTGTCCGTAGCTGTCGCAAAGCCTCGTACCGTAGCACTCGTATCCGCTTCACAGCTGATCGTAGCGTTTGCTGGACAGCTTATCATTGGTGCCGTATTGTCTTCTGTAGTGATCAACTGTGTACACCTACTCGCATTGCCACAGCTGTCCGTAGCCGTCCAGATCCGGTAGATAAATTTCTCATTCGCACAGGCACCTGCCACGATGCTGTCCCTGCGTATAATCTCTATTCCTCCTGCAGGGTCGCAATTGTCCGTAGCCGTCGCAAAACCTCTTACTGCAGCACTCGTATCCGCATCACAGCTGATCGTCAGATCCGCAGGGCAAGTTATCATTGGTGCTGTATTGTCCTCTGTGGTGATCAATTGCGTGCATCTACTCGAATTGCCACAACTGTCAGTTGCAGTCCAGATCCGGTAGATAAATTTCTCATTCGCACAGGCACCTGCCACGATGCTGTCCCTGCGTATAATCTCTATTCCTCCCGCAGGGTCGCAATTGTCCGTAGCCGTCGCAAAGCCACGGGCAATAGCACTTGTATCCGCAGCGCAACTAATCGTAACGTTGGCTGGGCAGCTTATCATTGGTGCTGTATTGTCCTCTGTGGTGATCAATTGCGTGCAATTGCTCGCATTGCCACAGCTGTCCGTAGCCGTCCAGATCCGGTAGATAAATTTCTCATTCGAACAGGCACCTGCCACGATGCTGTCCCTGCGTATAATCTCTATTCCTTCTGCAGGGTCGCAATTGTCCGTAGCCGTAGCAAAGCCTCGTACCGCAGCACTCGTATCCGCTTCACAGCTGATCGTAAGGTCCGCAGGGCAAGTTATCATTGGTGCCGTATTGTCTTCTGTAGTGATCAACTGTGTACACCTACTCGCATTGCCACAGCTGTCCGTAGCTGTCCAGATCCGGTAGATAAATTTCGCATTCGCACAAGCCCCAGAGACGATGCTGTCCCTGTGTTTAATTTCTATTCCTCCTGCAGGGTCGCAATTGTCCGTAGCCGTCGCAAAACCTCTTACTGCAGCACTCGTATCCGCATCACAGCTGATCGTCAGATCCGCAGGGCAAGTTATCATTGGTGCTGTATTGTCCTCTGTGGTGATCAATTGCGTGCATCTACTCGCATTGCCACAGCTGTCCGTAGCCGTCCAGATCCGGTAGATAAATTTCTCATTCGCACAGGCACCTGCCACGATGCTGTCCCTGCGTATAATCTCTATTCCTCCCGCAGGGTCGCAATTGTCCGTAGCCGTCGCAAAACCTCTTACTGCAGCACTCGTATCCGCAGCGCAACTAATCGTAACGTTGGCTGGGCAGCTTATCATTGGTGCTGTATTGTCCTCTGTGGTGATCAATTGCGTGCAATTGCTCGCATTGCCACAGCTGTCCGTAGCCGTCCAGATCCGGTAGATAAATTTCTCATTCGCACAGGCCCCAGCGACGATGCTGTCCCTGTGTATAATTTCTATTCCTCCTGCAGGGTCGCAATTGTCCGTAGCTGTAGCAAAACCTCTTACTGCAGCACTCGTATCCCCATCACAGCTGATCGTCAGATCCGCAGGACAAGTTATCATTGGTGCTGTATTGTCCTCTGTGGTGATCAATTGCGTGCATCTACTCGAATTGCCACAACTGTCAGTTGCAGTCCAGATCCGGTAGATAAATTTCGCATTCGCACAAGCCCCAGAGACGATGCTGTCCCTGTGTATAATTTCTATTCCTCCTGCAGGGTCGCAATTGTCCGTAGCCGTCGCAAAGCCTCGTACCACAGCACTCGTATCCGCTTCACAGCTGATCGTAGCGTTTGCTGGACAGCTTATCATTGGTGCTGTATTGTCCTCTGTAGTGATCAACTGAATGCATTTGCTCGCATTGCCACAACTGTCCGTAGCCGTCCAGATCCGGTAGATAAATTTCCCATTCGCACAGGCACCTGCCACGATGCTGTCCCTGCGTATAATCTCTATTCCTCCTGCAGGGTCGCAATTGTCCGTAGCCGTCGCAAAACCTCTTACTGCAGCACTCGTATCCGCTTCACAGCTGATCGTAAGGTCGGCAGGGCAAGTTATCATTGGTGCCGTATTGTCCTCTGTGGTGATCAATTGCGTGCAATTGCTCGCATTGCCACAGCTGTCCGTAGCTGTCCAGATCCGGTAGATAAATTTCTCATTCGCACAAGCCCCAGAGACGATGCTGTCCCTGTGTATAATCTCTATTCCTCCTGCAGGGTCGCAATTGTCCGTAGCTGTCGCAAAGCCTCGTACCGCAGCACTCGTATCCGCTTCACAGCTGATCGTAAGGTCCGCAGGGCATGTTATCATTGGTAATGTATTGTCCTCTGTGGTGATCAATTGCGTGCATCTACTCGCATTGCCACAGCTGTCCGTAGCCGTCCAGATCCGGTAGATAAATTTCTCATTCGCACAAGCCCCAGAGACGATGCTGTCCCTGCGTATAATCTCTATTCCTCCTGCAGGGTCGCAATTGTCCGTAGCTGTCGCAAAGCCACGGGCAATAGCACTTGTATCCGCAGCGCAACTAATCGTAACGTTGGCTGGGCAGCTTATCATTGGTGCTGTATTGTCCTCTGTGGTGATCAATTGCGTGCAATTGCTCGCATTGCCACAGCTGTCCGTAGCCGTCCAGATCCGGTAGATAAATTTCTCATTCGCACAGGCCCCAGCGACGATGCTGTCCCTGTGTATAATTTCTATTCCTCCCGCAGGGTCGCAATTGTCCGTAGCTGTAGCAAAACCTCGTACCGCAGCACTCGTATCCGCTTCACAGCTGATCGTCAGATCCGCAGGACAAGTTATCATTGGTGCTGTATTGTCCTCTGTGGTGATCAATTGCGTGCAATTGCTCGCATTGCCACAGCTGTCAGTAGCCGTCCAGATCCGGTAGATAAATTTCGCATTCGCACAGGCACCTGCCACGATGCTGTCCCTGCGCATGATCTTGATTCCTGCAGATGGTTCACAATTATCTGTGGCCGTAGCAAAACCTCGTACTATAGCACTTGTATCAGCTGCGCAGCTGATTGTGACATTGGGTGGGCAAGAAATCATAGGTGCCTGAGAATCAACAGCCCTATAGAGAATTCGACACAAAACGGAATCTCTGCTATCTTTAATTTTGTAGGTCCTATAAAGTATCATAGTATCTCCTATGCAACCTTTTCCAGTGTTAAAAGAATCTTGGGAAGTAATTTTCACAGAATCACAAAAATTTCGGACTAAACCACCCAATAAGCGAAAACCCATGGTATCCGTCACAGGTACTGGAAAAGACTCTCTACATCCATACAATCCACCATTTGAGGAAGGGCAGCTTACATCGAGCACGCAACAAGAAACTGCTGTGAATTTATAAGTTTCCTTGTCAGCACCAGGTTTACAAACTAGAATTCTGATTGAATCCCCAGATGCTGGCTTAATATTGTTGAAATTGGTAAGTGGCATTGAGCAATTATCTTTCCATACCATTGTGGAACCCGGAGTTGGAATATTCATGGTGAGGCACAGACCACTACCCAAATACACTTTGAATAGCACACATCTTGATGCACCTCCACAACAGTTTGTTCCATCTCTGCTTGTATTGATGCTCACCATATTACCAACAGCGGGTAAATTGACAGTATGCATATTGAGCATCGGACTAGGGTCGCATCCAAATTGCGCATTGGAATCAACAGCCACTAAAATCAAGAAAACTAAGAGTACTAAGCGTTTATATATTATTGACATCTTTAATATGACGAAAAAATAACAATGAGTTTGAATTTTAGCTATTTCGTCTTTTAAAAGAGTCTGCTTTGGTTATCTACATATGTAGAGGCTTACTTCGAACCAGTTAAAGTTGAAGCGCTATTTTTGGGACAACAAATATATTTCAAGTTTTGAAAAATCCTGCTAAGTCAGAATAATTATTTTTTTTAAAGAGGAATGAACTTTTTTTTCAAAAAAACACCAATTTGAGCTGACCCAAAATTTTGTCCCTATTAATTCGCAACAAAGGATTTCAATCCAAATAAAAATAAATTTTCCTTATTACATACTCCAGTAATTTCAATTAGAATTAAGGCAATTTCAAAATTTTATTATTTTTAAGTCATATTCTAAAATGGTGTCCAATCTGCAAAAAGGTACTCAAGGTGAAAAAATTGCTCGGGAGTTCTTAAGAGCCAAGAACTTTCAGATCATGGATTGCAATTGGCGAACAGGAAGAGCAGAAATCGACATCATAGCCAAGGATGGGCAAATACTTGTTTTTGTAGAAGTTAAAACAAGAGCATATGATTTTTTTGGTTCCCCAGAGGAATTTGTAAGTAACCACAAACAAAAACTAATTTCTGAAGCAGCTCCAGTATATATGGAAAAAATTAAACATAACTGGGAAATTAGATTTGATGTCATTGCAATTATTTTAAAAAACAGTAAACTTGTAAAGTTAGAACACTTTCAAGATGCATGGTTTTAAAATAAAAAAATTATTTTTGCCTTCTAGTATCTAAAAAATGATCAATCGGATTACTTCAATATTCGCAGGTGTTTTTGTTGCAAGTCTCATAATTTTTGCAATAGAATCATTGTCTCACAGCATATATCCAACTCCAACTGGTCTCGACATGCTTGATAAAGTCAACATTGAACAATTTCTAAAAACCTCTCCTGCTGCTTCTAAATGGTTGATAATACTTGCTTGGTTTTTGGGCTCATTAGTTGGAACGTTCACAACAAAAAAATTATCACGTCAAAATAGCATAAGAAACACATTGATCACTGGATCAATTATATTTTGTTTCACATTAATCAATTTACTCATGATCTATCATCCGGCATGGATGCTGATCACGGGTTTAATGGCAATTGTGTCAGGAGCTGCAATTACCTTGCTGCTTTCAAATAAAACGATCACAAATCAGAAATAAATGAATACCTTATTACTTCACAGTTGAACCAGGTTGCCACTTTTTATCCGGGGATACAAAATTGAGCTTGCCTTCCGCATTTTCTGCCATCAGGATCATCCCACGAGACTCTATGCCTCTAATTTTTCTGGGCGCTAAATTAGCAACCACTACGACTTCTTTGCCAATGATTTCATCAGGTTTGTAGTGTTCAGCAATACCACTGAGTACAGTTCGTTTTTCAAAACCTAAATCCAAAGTGAGCTGCAACAATTTGTCTGCTTTTGGGACTATCTCTGCTAAGATAATACGAGCGGTACGAAGATCTAATTTTATAAAATCATCAATACTGATTTCAGATTTTTGCTCTGCATATTGAAGCTGTGTATCCGGTAATCCGGATACTCTCTGCTGGTCTTGTCCGGCAAGTTTTTGAATCTGAATATCAATGACAGAGTCATCTATTTTTGTAAACAGATAATCGAATTTGGCTAATTTATGATGAGGAGAAATTATCACACCTCCTTCTGCAAGTTCATCCAACATCTTTACCAATTCTCCTTTTTCCTCCAATCGATCCAATCCGAGCATGGTTCTTAATTTGTCAGATGTAAAAGGTAAAAATGGTCGAACAATAACACTGAGACATGCCACATATTGTAGCGCCAAATTCATCACCACTTCTACCCATTCAGGGTCGTTCTTGAAATTTTTCCAGGGTTCGTTTTTTTGCAGTAGCAAATTTCCAGAAGATGAAATGTCCATCACATATTTTAAGGCACCTCGGAAATCGTATTCTCTCAAGCATTGATTCATCGCCTGTATCTGATCAAACAAATACAGTAATTCAGTCTCATGATATCCGCCAAGTTCATCTCCTGCCACTCCTTCAAATGGATAATCCGGATCAAAATCCGGAACCACTCCTTTGAAATATTTATCCGCAAGCACAAAAACTCGATGAATGAAATTAGATAAATTATTTACTAATTCAGTATTGTGTGCTTCCTGGAATAATTTCCATGTGAATTCGCTGTCTTTTTGTTCAGGCATATTTTTGCATAAATAATACCTGAGAGAGTCTTGCATGTTTGGAAAATCTGCTAAATACTCATGCACCCAAACCGCCCAATTTCTGGAAGTAGATATTTTTTGACCTTCCAGATTCATAAATTGATTTGCAGGTACATTTACAGGCGAATTAAATTGTCCATGTGCTCTTAATATTGCCGGAAAAATGATGCAATGAAATACGATATTGTCTTTGCCTATAAAATGAATTAAAGCCGAGTCCTCTTTTTGCCAATAATCTTTCCAATCTTTCTGATGATCTGCTGCCCATTGCTTTGTGGCTGAAATATACCCAATCGGAGCATCCAACCATACATACAATTTCTTTCCCTTGCTACCTGGAATTTCTTGTGGTACATCCACACCCCAATCCAAGTCTCTTGTCATTGACCGCGGTGACAGTCCGGCATCCAGCCAGGATTTGCATTGCCCCACAACATGATTTTTCCAAGCCTCGGGATCATGGTGTTCCTTACCCTCAAGTGTTCCACTCCCGATCCACTCTTTCAACCATTGCTCATGTTGATCTAGACCAAGGAACCAATGTCTGGTGACTCTCAACTCCGGAACACTTCCAGTGATCACTGATCGTGGAGAAATGAGTTCAATAGGATTTAAAGAGCTTCCACATTTTTCGCACTGATCACCATATGCATCCGGGTGGCCGCATTTAGGACAAGTGCCCATAATATAACGATCTGCTAGAAACTGTTGAGCTTCAAGATCATAATATTGTTCAGTCTCTTGTTCAACAAATTGGTTTTTTGACAGCAATTCTCTGAAAAAATCCTGTGAAGTTTTATGATGCAGATCACTTGAGGTTCTCCCATAATGATCAAATGATATTCCGATACCCTCAAATGTTTTCACAAACATCTCATGGTACGTATCGATTATTTCTTGAGGTGTTTTAGATTCCTTTAAAGCCCGCATCGTGATCGCAGCCCCGTTTTCATCGGAACCACATATAAAAACAATATCCTTGTCCATCATCCTCATGAAGCGCACAAAAACATCAGCAGAAAGATATGCTCCTGAGAGATGTCCTATATGTAAGGGTCCGTTTGCATATGGCAGCGCAGATGTGACAAGATATCGATTATATTCTAGCATTTCATTCGTTCATAAAATAGGCCCAAATATATAAAAAATTATAATAGGTTGAGCCAGGTAAATAATGATTTCATCAAGCTAGTTGATCTACCAAAATATCATTGAATTGAAAGCGGTTATGAAGCCAAAAATAGAGAACTAGTCTTTTTGTTTCAATCTTTCAAAAATAGCCTTTAGTTTAATATTTTCATTTACTGACTCTGAATGACTATTGATTTTCTCCCTCATACCGTGGATGCGATCTTTGGTCAATGGATGGGTACTCAAAAAAGTGGGTATGTTTTGTTTTTCAGCTCCAGACTGATCTGATAAAATCTCAAATAATTCCAGCATTCCTTTTGGGTCGATTCCTCTTTCAATCATAAGTTTGCAAGCATTATCATCTGCCTCAGTTTCAAATTTTCGTGAGAATGATAAATTCCGTATAGAATTCAAGTTGTCCAGAATAATTGTGGAAATTCCAATAAGGTCTCCTACTAAAAATGATACAAACACGTATGAACCCAAGCTTTGAAAAATCATCTTTAATGAATGTTTGAAATACACATGAGTATATTCGTGTGCCAGCAATCCCGCGAGTTGCCGATAATGATACATCTTATCTACGATACCGGAATAAACCACAATATGACCACCCGGAATTGCAAATGCATTAACTGTTGGGCTATTTACAAAATACAGCTTGATATTCTCAGCATTTACAAATTGTAATTCTCCAAAAAATTGATTTAATTCATATGATTTTACAGTATCCGGTTTTTCTACAAGTAAAAGTTGTTCGATCGCCGCTGAACCCAGACTTTTCTCCCAATCCTGAGGCACTTTTGAGGCCATAACTTTAACGATATGGGGCAAAGCAAATAAATAAACAGCTGCTATAGAAGCAACGAAAGCACTCCCAATAGTCAGCAAGCCTGTCCACTTCCACTTTTTATAAAAAGGAATTCTTTCACAGGCAAATTTTTCGCTTTGATAAAAAGACCTTAGCTGCATTACATTATTCTCTCCTGTGAATTCAAGATACTCGCGAGGATCTTTGGTACCAAAGCTGATGATCCATATGTCTTTTTGTGGATTGAGATCGGGATTTATTTGTGAGAGTCTCCATTGAACTTTTTCCTTTGGATCATCTAGAATTTCAATCTCCAATTTATCAGGTTGTAAGTTCACATGACAATCCTGCCCATGAGGCTTAAAACCCCTGTAATATTTTGCCCTCAACCTGTTCAATTTAATCAGATTATAAATGAGTATAAATTCATGAACTTGTAATCAAATTACTCCAGAAATAAAAATAGGAAAAATAGCAGAAATCTTCAACCAGTCAGCTCAAAAACTCTCAAGTTCCAATCAGAGTATTAGTTTCTGACTTATTGGTATTGCACCTTTATCAGAATAATTTTTTTTCCTTCAAAATTACGCCAAAGAAACCATGGAGTAGATACAGTTGGATAATCCAATTTGAAGACAAAATCATATTAAAAGAAGGCTAATTTCTCCTACAATAAAGTTTTTATGAGTTTATCTACAGTTAAACCGTCAGCTTCAGCCTTGTAGTTCAGAACAAGCCTGTGTCTAAGAACCAACTCCGCAACAGCTTGAACATCTTCGATATCGGGTGAAAACTTACCAAGTAAAGCGGCATGACATTTAGCTCCAAGTACCAGATTTTGAGAAGCTCGAGGTCCAGCCCCCCAACTGATATAATTTTTCACTTCCTTGGTCGCTTTATCAGAATTAGGTCTGGTACGAGCTACTAATGAGACAGCATATTCCAATACATTATCAGCCACAGGAATTCTTCTAACGAGGTGCTGGTAGTCGGCAATCTGTGTTCCGGTCAACACACTATGTATGTCTGATTTGTCGTCGGAAGTGGTTTGTTTTACAACTTTGAGTTCTTCATCATAAGTTGGATAATCCAATAGGATGTTAAACATGAATCTGTCCAACTGAGCTTCCGGTAAAGGATAGGTACCTTCCTGCTCGATTGGATTCTGTGTAGCAAGTACGAAAAAAGGCAAAGGCAAAAGGTGATTGACACCACTTACTGTTACTTTGCGTTCCTGCATAGCCTCCAGCAAAGCAGACTGAGTCTTGGGTGGTGTACGGTTGATTTCATCCGCCAAAACGATATTTGCAAAAACCGGACCTTTATTAAACTTGAATTTTCGTGATTCATCCAATATCTCCGATCCAATGATGTCGGACGGCATTAGGTCCGGAGTGAACTGGATCCTTTTGAAATCTAAATCCAAAGCTTGTGCTATCGTATTTATGAGCAAAGTTTTGGCCAGTCCGGGAACACCTACCAGCAAGCTATGCCCGTTGCTAAACAAAGAAATGATGGTAGCCTTTATGACATCGTGTTGTCCTACTATTTTCTTTGCAATTTCATTTTTCAGGTCATTGTAAGACCTTGACATTGCCTCAATCGCTTCTACATCTGATTTATGATTCATCATGAGCTGATTAGTGGGAGGATATATGGTTAAAAATCATGGCTCTTAAAACGTATAAGAGCTTGATTTGTTGAGTACAAAAAATAAAAAAGCCCTGCCGGTAGAGCAAGGCTTTTGTTTCTTTTGAAATGAAAGATTACTTCACAGTATCAGAAAGTCCTTTTCCTGCTTTAAATCTTACGACTTTTTTAGCCGGGATTTTGATGGTTTTACCAGTTGCAGGATTACGGCCTTCTCTTGCTTTGCGCTTGTTTACAGAGAAAGTACCAAATCCAACAAGGATCACCTTATCCCCTTTTTTCAAACTTTTTTCGATGGATGCAAATACTGTATCCACTGCTACACCAGCTTGGCCTTTTGTAATTTCGGCTTCCTTGGCTACATTAGCTATCAAATCTCCTTTGTTCATATAAATTTAATTAAGATAAAAAATTGACATAAATTCGGGTCAAAAATATTACAATTATTAATATCTGTCAAACATATTTTAAAAATATTTATACTTCAAGCCCTTATCCAGCTTACATTTCGAACATAGGTCATCCAGAAAAGCCTTTAAAAACAATAGTTTTCACATTGATAATCAGTACATTGCCAATAAAATGAAGTGTTTCGTGTCTTATCTCATCAAAAGCCTCCTTTTCATCGCCCTCTTAGCTCTGATCACTCCCGCATGTCGCAGAAAAAGCGGTTGTCCGACCGAGGACATGCATACAAAAGTGGACAAAAAGGGCAACCCTAAATCCAAACCCAAATCAGGACTTTGGGACAAAAAACACAAAATGAATAAAAAATAATCGGTCAACACTGATTTGCTAAAACTTGCTGTAATTCGGTTAATAAACCTGAATATCAGCTTGTGGATCCCGATTTACCACTCTCCCTAGATAAAAAAAGTACGCGGTCAGCAAGCTAATCAGTAAACCCGGAAAAAATACCGCCCACCATGCAGATGGCATCTGTCTGGCGCCGGAAAGTAAGCTGCCAAGGCTGATTTGAGCCGGATCCAAGCCCATTCCTAAAAATTGTAATCCGGATTCAAAAACTATAACACCACTTACCAAAAAACAGCAAACTGAAACTATATCTCCTATGGCTCTCGGCACAATGTATCTTCTTAATATATTGAAATTGGGTAGCCCCAGCGAAACCGCAGCTTGAACATGATCTTGCCGCAAAGCTATCCTGGTTGCCGAACGAATGTATTTGGCTAGTAATGGTGCTATGATGAATCCAATCATTAACATCAATTTCCACATGGAAGGCTTTTTAACTATTTGTGTAAAAACCAACAACATCATGAGAACCGGAACGGATTTAAAAATGGAAATCCACATCACGATGAGTCGATCAGGATCCCAATTGACTTCAACACCCCGAAAAGAATATCGCAATCCAACAACTATTGAAATAATGCCCAGCGCAGTGTAAAACAGAGAAAATACTCGCTGTGATTCCAACACCACAAAATATGAGTACAGCCCAAATATCAGAATTAATCCTCCTAATAAAATCAAAAGGATCTTCACTATATTCAGCTTCCTCATAAAATAACTCTGGTAGGTACTCAATACCGTGATGGGAAAAGCAATGAAAAATCCTATGACCATGCTACCAAGACCTATCCACAGACTATTTTGAAGGCCATACAAACATGCAGCAAAGAGATCGCGACCCAGCTCGACTGTACCCCAGAGGTGAAATACTTTTTTGTCCCCAAGTTGTGTAAAACTAAGCGGCCCTTGCCATGCAGTGCTTGAACCAATAGACATTGGATCAATCTTTGAAAGTGGATAGAGGGCAAAATCAAAGTCTAATTGATCCCAGTTAAATTGATGATTAAGTAAATCTTCATTTAATTTCGAAGGAGATCTTGGTTTATCATCAAACAAAAGAAAATGATGCTCTCCCTGATAAACGCAATACACTGGATGGCCACCCATGATCCAGCGAGCCAATAAGCTCATCAACAGCAAGACAATACCTAAAATCTGTAAGAGTCTGTGCCGTCGGGAAAATGAATTTGGAACTGTCATCAAACAAGAGGCTTTTCACGTGGATCCCAATATTCATGGAAGCGATTGCTCAATAGAATGCTGGCAATGCTCAAAATAGATGTCGTCATTATCACAAATAAAACAACTGACCAATCTCTCTGCCCAATACTCGTCAATACCAACCTTCCCAATCCGGGAATCAGAAAAATATTCTCTATCAACACACTTCCTGAAATCATAGCAGGTAAGATGCCTGACATCCACCCTGTTAATCCAAGAAGAGCATGAGGTTTTGCTTCTGCACTCAGTCCTGATTTTAACGAAATCCCGGTACTTAATGCTCTCCACCAAAATGGTCGCGATGTGGACCATTCAAATCCGCTTCGAAGCAATATAGTCACCATGGCAATTCCAGGCAAAACCAGACTCAACAATGGCAAAATAAAATATACCGGATATTGCAACCAGATTTTTACCGGATTCAAATCGGCAACCTGAATAAATGAAGCGGGAAACCAATTCAAATAAATTGAAAAAAAGTAAATCAGTAATCCGGCCATCCAAAATCCCGGCATGCTGTGCAAGATGATTAATAGTGCTGAAATGAATTTTTTATTTTTGGAATTTTTTGTTTGTACCCATTTTAAAGCAATGAAATAAGCCAACATAATAATGATCAATAAAGCTGGAATTTGTAAACTCAATGTCCAAATCATAGCTGTAAAAACTTTCTTTTCAACGGCCGCTGAATCTACTTGTGATATTCCAAAGTCACCTTTCAAATATGAGCTCAGTGTATGATGAAATAAATTATTCTTTCCATTCCAAACTAGTGATGGCCAAAAAAAAGAAGACTCCTGTTTTTTCGAAATTCTAACAGCAAAATAAAAAATTGGTTTCTCATTTATAGGTGCAAATCCGCTTAATTCTATTTGCTCAAGATTTTCCTGATGTAACTGCTGGATATCTTGATGACTTAACGGTATCAAATCTATCAGCCATAAACTACCCAGCAAGATCATCAAAATGATAAACAAATTCGCAACGAGCTTGCCGGTCCAGATAAAGAATTGAGTCATTATTTCCGCAAACGGATTTGGTTCTCAACAAAACCAGGTTTTCGGTCTGTAGTGACCATCTCTATTCTTTTGGAGGAAATAATTCTCTCCAGAGGGCTGAACAAAAAAATCTGCGGTTGATATCTATACAACAATTCTTGCAATCCCCGATAGGCGTCCATTCTTGCAACATCGGTGGGAGCCATTTGAATTTGGCTGATCAAGGTATCGAGCTGTGGATTTGCAAATCGACTTCTATTTGTTCCACCAGGTTTGGCATTTGATGAATGCCATGAAGGGTATGGATCCCACCATCCCGGATTCTGTCGGATATTCAACAATACAAGTTCAAAATTGCTTTCATTTATTTCTTTAAGTACAATGTTCCATTCTTTCATTTGAACATCAATTCGTACTCCGACCTTTTTCGCTTCATCCTGAAAAATCAATGCAATATTTTTACTGACATCTTTAGGATTGATTGCAAGTTGAAGATTGAGAGAGTAATTCTGTGATCCTTTTTTCTTGTCCAATACACCATCCTGATCATTATCTTTCCAACCGGCTTTGGCAAGTAGTTCCGATGCCAATTTTGGATCAAAAGTAAATGGTTCAAGATTTTTGTTATAATAAGATCTGCTTGGATGTACCGGGCCAATCACTCGTTGTGCCAATCCTTGCATTTGATCTCTGATAAATTGATCTACAGGAATGAGATGCGCCAATGCTTGTCTTACCAAAGTATCTTCCAGAATAGGATTTTTGGTGTTGACTTCTATGTAAGAATATTGTTGAAGCATCGGAGTGTTGAACTCAAATTTGGATTGTTTCGAAGGATCATTTTTCCATTTGATGAAGAGCTGAGGATTTACACCGGTGACCAAATCCACACTACCTTCTTCAAGTGCATTCATCGCTGCTACTTCATCCGGAATCACATGATAGATAATTTTATCAGGATAAGCATGTAACATCTCATCTTTGGGATATGCCTCTCCCCACCAGGTAGATTTTTTGCGAAGTACAATTTGACTTTGCGGGAGCCATTTTTCAAGCACGTATGGTCCTGCTCCTGAAATTTGATTCTTGCAAAATGTAGCCGATTCAAAGCTTGCTAAAAAATTTTTCAAATGTGATTTTTCAACCTCTGTAAATACAGTTGTATCGTTGGTTTTTAACTTTGCGATTGTGAAACTACGAAGTGATTTTTCATTATCGTATATATGCTCAGGGTATAGATTAAAATTACCACTAATTTCCTGGTGTAGCAGGTAATTTCTTTTTACAAAAATTTTAAATTCTGAAGCATCTGGACTAGACGCTTCTACATTCATGATATTGCTCAATGGGTTTCGCCAGGATTTGTTTTTTGAAAATGGATTCAGAGCGGCTTTCACAGTAAACTCCAAATCAGCAGCAGTTATAGGACTGCCGTCATCCCACTTCGCATTTTTTTTGAAACTGTATCTATACATGAGTGTCGAGTCATCTACTTGTTGAGCAGTTGTCAGACTATCCAATAATATTGGAGTCAACACCATTTCACCGGCATTGTATTCAAACATTTGAGCCATGATCTGGCATTCAACCGGAGTTGACTGTGCAGATTGAGATACTATAGGCTGAAGACAATCCGGCTCTTCCTGAATCCTTACATGCAAATGAAAACCATTTTCTGTTGAGTCAAACTTGCAGGCAGGTAGCATTAATGCTGCTGAAATAATGATACCTAGTAATATTTTCAGATTCATAATAATATGTTTTTTGGGTAGTCTTTTGTTGTCGAATTGCAAATATCGTCGAAAATCGGGAGCTGTTAATCAAGAATCCTGCAGATCTTCATTCCAAATTTGAAACTCCAGCTTATCCAATTAATAATATTTTCCGGTCTGGTCACCGGAATTGAACAATACTGTTACATCTTCACTTGAGACAAATGCTTGAGTTTTTCTACTACTTGGGCTTGAATTTTCCAATTTGAGAACACCTCTGGGACATACTTCCGCACACATGCCGCATCCAACGCATGAAGCTCTAACAATGTCTTGAGATTCTTCTGCGTAGGCTCGCACATCTATACCCATTTCACAATATGTGGAACAGTTGCCACAGGAAATGCACTGGCCTCCATTGACAGAAATTCGAAAACGGGAAAAGTATTTTTGTAATATACCTAAAACGGCAGCCATTGGACAAGCAAACCGACACCAAACGCGTGAACCAAAAATCGGATAAAATCCAACACCAATCACACCTGATACGACTGCACCGATGACGAAACCATAAACTCTGCGAAACATCAAAACTCCGTTTGCAATGCTCGAATCCACCTGAAAATAGTAGGTCCACAACATCAAAATTGTCATTACTATTATAATCAGCAATACACTATAAATTATAGCCCTCTCCAGTTTCCATGAAAAGTGCGATTTGTCTGACAAATGTCTGAATGGGTCACCTGCAGTCTCCGCCAAAGCACCACATCCACAAACCCAGGAACAGTACCAACGTTTTCCAAAAAAGTAGGTTAATATCGGGATTCCTAAAATTATCAAAAGAATTCCCGATATCAGGACCGACTTACCATATGTTCCCTGGGCACTCATTAAATTCAGTTGTGATGCATCAAAAAAACTATAATTCAATGGCCAGATGTTTTTAAAATCATGGTAAGGCTTGTTCATTCTTTCAAAAAAAACAGGCAAGAGGAAGGCAAAAATTATCTGAAAAAAAATCAATGAGAAAGTTCGCCAAACCTGGTAACTATTGTGTCTGTATCTGATTACAAACCTGAATCCAAAAACAGCTACAAACCAAGTGTACAGAAATCCATAAAGGAACCATTGATCTGCAGCTTTGCCCCTTAATAAAAAACTCACCGGGTCCATCCAAGAAACCATTCCTGTATTCCCTGAATCATGGTAGCCTATTCGTGCAGGCCACCAATAAATAACAACATAAAATGCGATCAATCCAATAGCGAGAATGTACGCCACCACGCTTCTGTTTTGCAATGCATTATTCCATACATTGTCATTGGTATCTTTTATTTCTTTTGTGGAGTGAACACGCTTGTTCTCATTATATAGGATCGTGCATGCTATGAGTATGAGTAAAAAATAAAATAAAAACGCATCGAGCGGCTTGTGTACGAGCAAAAGAGCCAAAGAGAATAATACAGTAAATACAAGAGTAACATATTGATTCTGAATGATTGATTTCATTGCATAGAATGTTTATGTTGAAGAAAGAAATTTTTAATTTGAGCAGCATGTAAATTCACAAACTCTTGTTCAAAAAATGCACTCTCGATCTGGGCCACGACATTTGTCCAATTGACCTCATGTCTGATCCAATATTCACAGCTG